>JBFLWM010000042.1:0-85930 GCA_040755915.1 Pseudomonadota bacterium
CGCCACCCCGCTGCTCTGCGCCGAGGTGGCGGCACTGCCGCCGGAACAACAGCTGTATGACGGTGGCGTTGGTTACGGTCCCGGCATGATGGGGGGCTGGGGCATGGGGCCGGGGATGATGGGCGGCTATGGCATGGGCCCCGGCATGATGGGCGGTTACGGCATGGGGCCTGGTATGGGAATGGGTCCCGTCTGGGCACTGGATCTGAATGAAAACCAGCGCCGTGCCATCGACAACATCATGGCCGAGCAGCACAGGCAGCATTGGGCCGCGATGTCCGCCATGATCGGTGCCCAGGGGCGTCTGCGCGAGCTGCAAATGGCCGAGCAGTGGGATCAGAAGGCCATTGCCGGCGTGTATGACGATATCTTCAAGCAGCAACGGACGATGATCGAAGCCATGGTCCGTACCCGCAACCGCATCCATGATCAGCTCAGCGCCGAACAGAAGGAACAGCTGCGGCGCTGGTCCTGGGGTGGACGCTGGAACCGCTAAGCTCCACAGGGGCGGGCGTAATGCCCGCCCTTTTTTCCTGATCCAGGTCAATGTCGCGCGAGCTTCGGCCCCTGTTAAACTACATCCCGTTTTCCATCTCCGAGGCCAGGCATGAGTTCTGAGGTTCCCCCCGGGTCGCCGTTCGACCTGAACGATGTTGCGGCTTATCAGCGCTGGCGCGACGCCAAGCTGGCCGATTATCCGCAGCGGGCAGAGCAACTCATCGTCGAGGTACGTGACCCGCGCGCCTTGAGCGACGGCGAATTTGCCGCACTGCAGCAGCGCCTGCAAAAGACCAACATGGTCATCTATGCCGCAGCCACCGGTGACGATCCGGACAAGGCCATCCCGCGCGAACTGGGCCGCCGCTTCGGCCTGCTGCATCTGGACAGCAACTATCTGGCCGATGACGACGGCATCACCTCGCTCACGGTCAATCCGGAAGGCGAGCACCCCAACTACATCCCTTACACCAACAAGCCCATCAAGTGGCATACCGACGGTTACTACAACACGGCGGCAAAACAGATACGCGGCCTGATCCTGCACTGCGTGCATGCGGCCGGTGCCGGCGGCGACAACGGCCTCATCGATCCGGAGATTGCCTACATCCTGTTGCGCGATGAAAATCCGGATTTCATCCGCGTGCTGATGCGTGGCGACGTGATGACCATTCCGCCCGGCAAGGACGGCGAGGGCGGCGAGCGTGATGCGGCCAGTGGACCGGTATTCTCCTATGATGCGGCGAGCGACAGCCTGCACATGCGTTATACGGCGCGCAAACGCAACATCGAATGGAGCCAGGACTCGATGACCCAGGACACCGTGGCCTTCCTCGAACAACTGCTCGACAGCGCCAACATGCCCTACCGTTTCCGCACCCGTCTAGAACCGGGCATGGGCCTGCTGTGCAACAACGTGTTGCATGACCGCAGCGGATTTACCGACCCGGCAGAGGGTGAGCGGCGTCTGCTCTACCGCGCGCGTTATTTTGATCGTGTCGCGGGTACCGGGCTGCAACAGGTCTATCCGTCCTTGTAAGGCCTGCGCACCGTGCACTGGATAGGCGGTCTCTGATCCGCCGCAGTTGATTTTCCTTGCGTAAAATCGCTTTCTGCTTTGCACCATCTTGGGGCAATTCCTGTCCCGGTTGCCGTTTCCTCCCGGGCCGGCTATGCTGCGCCCCCGCCGGCGGCGGGTGTTTTGACCTTCATCAATGCACAGCGCTTCCCGCCGGCGAGATCATGCCTCTCCACAGTGTCGAGGACCCCTGCAATGACCACCATCACCGCCTATATGGAGAACGACCATCGCCGTTGCGACGAGTTGTTCGCTGCGGCCGAACGGCTGGTGGCTGCCGGCGAGTGGAGCGCCGCGGCCGAATCCTATGGCAAGTTTCACCACGCCATCGAACATCATTTCAGCATGGAAGAAGATGAGCTGTTTCCTGCCTTCGAGGCAGCGACCGGCAGCACCCTGGGACCGACCCAGGTGATGCGCATGGAGCACGGCCAGATGCGTTCGCTGTTTCAGCGCATGGACAATGCCCTCACGGCCAAGGATATGGAAGAGTATCTCGGTGCCTCCGATACACTGCTGATCCTCATGCAGCAGCACAACATGAAGGAAGAGCAGATGCTCTATCCCATGAGCGAGCGTGCCCTGAACGGCGGTGATGCCGTGCTGCAGCGCATGCAGTCTATGGGGGGATGATGCCGCGCGGTGTCGAGCGCAACATCGATGTGAGTGCCCTCGGTCCACCCGAACCGCTGGTGCTGACCCTGGCGGCGGCAGAACAGTTGCAGCCAGGTGAATTTCTGCGCATGCACCACCGCATGAAGCCCTGCCATTTGTATGGCGAGCTGGCATGTCGCGGTTATGGCCACGATACGCGGTGTACCGTTGACGGCATGTGCGAGGTATTCATCTGGCGTCAGGGGGATGTCGTGGCGGAAGCTGCGGCGCAGGCGGCCGCCGCGGCCCTGGCCCCCTGGCCGGCAAACTGACGCTCCGCCGCGCCTTTTTTTTCTTGCCTGAAGCATGACTCCCAGTACCGCACTCCTCAGTCTGGAACAGACACCGCCCCTGGCGGTGCCGCTGCGTTTTTTTCTCACGGCGCCGCTGTTCGGTCTGGCCGCCGCCCTGCTGGCGCTGTGGATCGGGCCGGGCCACATGGGCTCGCGCTGGCAGCCGGGCGTGCTGGCCTTTACCCATCTGCTCACCCTCGGCTATCTGGCGATGGTGATGTTCGGTGCACTGTTCCAGTTGCTGCCGGTGCTGGTCGGTGTGCGGCTGCGCTGGCCCTTGCCTATCGCACGGGTGATACACGGTCTGCTGGTGGCCGGGACGCTGCTGCTGGTGACGGCGTTCCTGCGCGATACCGCCGGCTGGTTCATTGCCGCTGCGCTGGTGCTGGCGCTGGCCATCGGTACGTTTATCGCCGTCATCGGGCATGCCCTGTGGAATGCCTGTTCGGTGCACGATACTGTGTGTGCCATGAAGCTGTCGCTGACTTCGCTCGGCGTCACCCTGATCCTCGGCCTGTGGCTGGTGCTGGGGCATGTGGACAGCGAACTGGGCCCGCGCGCCGTGCTGATCGATCTGCATCTGTCCTGGGGCCTGCTGGGCTGGGCCGGCCTGTTGCTGGTGGGTGTGGCCTATCAGGTGGTGCCGATGTTCCAGATTACGGCCGAGTACAAACCCCGCCTGCGCCGCTGGCTGCCCTGGGCCGTCTTGCTGTTGCTCATTGTCTGGTCCCTGGCCTTTCTGCATCTGCCGCGCCTCGCCTGGCTGCCGGGATTGGGGCTCGCTGCGGTGTTTGCGGTGTTTGCATTGGCGACGCTGCAGCTGCAGCGTCACCGCCTGCGCCGCCTGCCTGATGTGACGGTGGACTTCTGGTATCTCGGCCTGTTGTGCCTGCTGGCGGCGGCGGGTCTGTGGTCGCTGCATCAGGGCTGGCCGCATGTCATGGCGGCCGCGCTGTTTAATGTGTGGTGGGGTGTGCTGGTGGTGGTGGGGGCCGGTGTCGCACTGATCAGCGGCATGCTCTACAAGATCGTGCCGTTCCTGGTCTGGCTGCATCTCAACAACCGCATGCAGGAGGCCGGGCAATGGCAGGGCCAGTTGCCGACCATGCGTCAGGTGATTGCCGAGCGGCAGGCCCGCCGCCATCTCTACCTGCATGGCACGGCGACGGTGTTGCTGTTGCCCGGCACGGTGTGGCCGTGGCTGTTCTATCCGGCACTGCTCGTGCTGGCGACGGCTTTTGCCGTGCAGTGGTGGAACCTGCTCGGCGCAGCGCGCACCTACCGCAGCATACTGCGCAGCGCAGGGCTGTAGCTCAGGCCGTCTCCACCTGCACGCCGTGGCGGGCGCGAAAGCGCTCCGCCGCCTCCCTTCCCATGTACTTTGCCAGCGCCCGGGCATCGGTCTGGCGCAGGTCGACCATGATCAGGCCATCGAGTGCGTTGTTGAACGCCTCGTCGATGTTGAAGCCGAGAATCCGTCCGCCCAGCTTGAGGTATTGGCGCAACAGCACCGGCACACCCTTCTCGTCCGCCTCGATGGCGGAAACCAGTTCCGACAGCTGCTCAATATCGGCCGGGGTATCCCCCTGCGGCCAGGCCGGACGCAAAGGTGCGCGGAACGGCCGGCGCGGGCGGACATAGCGCGCCAGTTGCGGCAGGGAGTTGTTGGCGCGCATGAACTGCACCAGCAACTGCTGCGATTGGCTGGCGTAGTCGCCGCTGATGCTCACCGGGCCGAACAGGGTGTGATAGCGCGGGTGGCGGGCGATGAACTGGCCGATACCTTTCCACAGCAGCAGCAGCGGTGAATAGCTGCGCTGATACTCCGGTCGTACAAATGAACGGCCCAGCTCGATGGCCGGAGTGATCTGCTGCAGCAGGCGATGGTGATAGCGGAATAGCGAGTGGGTGTAGAGGCCGTGCAGGCCGAAGTGCTGCACGATCTCGTCGGCCAGGCCCAGACGATAGGCGCCCACCACCTGCTGGTTCTGGCGATCCCAGATGAACAGGTGCAGATAGTAGGCGTCGTACAGGTCGATGTCGCGGCTGCGGCCGGTGCCTTCGCCGACGGCGCGGAAGGTGAGTTCGCGCAGGCGCCCGAGTTCCTGCAACAGCCACGGGATCTGGCCGGCGCGCGCATACCATACCTGCAGCTCGCCACTGTCATCCAGCTGTTGTTCCGGCGGCAGTGCCGCCACCTCGGCGCAGAGCAGCGGGGTGGCGACGGCATCGGCGATCGGCTCCAGCGGGTGCGTGCTGTTCGCCGCCGGACGCGCGTCGCGTTGTGCCGCCAGGGCATAGCAGCGCAGGCGCAGCTGTGCCGTCAGGGCGGTGTCGTCGAGGGATTTCAGCCGGGCAAACGGGATCGGCTGGCCGATGCGCGGTGCGATGGTGCGGTTGCGCTTGTTGAGCAGTTCGCGCGGCAGCAACGCGGTGCGCAGGTGTGGGTGCACCAGGCCGGCGAGATGGAACAGCAGGCTGTTGCTGCCGGGGAAATAGACTGGCAGCACCGTCGCCTCGGTGCGGCGCACCAGTCGTGCCACCGTGGTGTGCCACTGTGGATCGGTGGTGGTGCCGTCGAGGTGACGGTGCGATACCTCGCCGGCGGGGAACACCACCAGCAGGCCGCCCTGCTCCAGATGTTGCAGGGCCTGGCGGAGCGGCCGCCGGTTGCGCCGGGTGGCATCCTCGCCACCGAACGGATCAACGCTGAGGAACAGTTCGCGCAGTTCCGGAATGCGTTCCAGGAAATGATTGGCCAGAATCTTGACGTCACGGCGCACGTAACGCAGCAACTGCGCGAGTATCACGCCCTCCAGGGCACCGAAGGGGTGGTTGGCCACCACCACCAGCGGGCCGTGCACCGGTACGCGCTGCAGCATTTCCGTCGTGCAGTGCACGCGGATGTTGAAGGCGTCCAGGGCCTGTTGCAGAAACTCGTCGCAATCCGCCGCCGGTGGCAGGGCCTGGTACATGCGATCCAGCCGCGCCAGGGCGCTGGCCTGTTCCAGTGTGCCTTCCAGCAGGCGGTCGAGTTCGGCGTGGCGCGTAAGACGCAGGCTGCCGTTGAGGCGGAAGGGATGGGCGCGCTCGCACGCGGTCATGATGTTTCTCCATGGCATCAACGATGGTGGCGCAACGGTAAAACGTCGGGATGACGGCGGGATGACGAAAATGCTGCGGTTTCGAGTCGGGCCATGTGTTGTGGTGGGAGTACTGCTTCTTGATTTCTTAACCTTTCCGTAGCGTAGCGGTCACAACGGGCAGGCACAGTCGGCGCAACATCAGCCACGGGGAGTGCCGCCATGAGCCGGTTGCAGTTGCGCGCCATTTTCATCTCCGACATCCATCTCGGCACGCGTGATGCGCAGGCCGAACATCTGCTGGATTTTCTGCGTCATACCGACAGCGAGTATCTCTATCTGCTCGGCGACATCGTCGATTTCTGGAAGGCGCGCAGCGGCTGGTACTGGCCGCGCCTGCACAGCGAGGTGGTGCAGGCGCTATTGGAGAAGGCCAGTCGCGGCACCCGCGTGGTGTATGTGCCGGGCAACCACGACGAATGGCTGCGCGATTACGCCGGAGCTGAATTCAACGGCATCGAGGTGCGTCAGGGACTGGTGCACGTCACCGCCACCGGCAAGCGCCTGCTTTTGCTGCATGGCGACGAATTCGACAGCGCGGTGCGCTGCAACCGCCTGCTCGGACATGTCGGCAGTGGTTTTTATGACGTGCTGCTGTGGCTCAACCGCGCCTACAATCATGCCCGGCGCCGGCTGGGTTTTCCCTACTGGTCCCTGTCGGCCTGGATCAAGGGACGGGTGAAGAATGCGGTGGCCTATGTGGAGCGCTTCGAGCAGGCGGCGCTGCACGAGGCCGAGCGGCATCACGTGGACGGCCTGGTCTGCGGCCACATCCACCAGCCGGCCCTGCGGCAGGAAGGGACGCTGTGCTATGCCAACCCCGGTGACTGGGTGGAGCATTGCAGCGCACTGGTGGAGATGCCGCGGGGTGAGTTGCGTCTGATCCGCTGGGCCGCGGAAAGTCTGCATTGGGTGGGTGAGCCGAGTGCGCCCGCTGCAGTGAGCGCGCCGGTCGGCGAATGGGCCAAGCCACCGGCCACATAATCCTGCAAATTGCCCGGTTTATTTTCGGGCCAGCGGCGTTATACTCCAGCCATTGCATGGTTGGCAGGTATGGCCTTCAAGGATGAAAATCTCCCCCTTCATGTCCGGGGCGGCGGTGGCGGTGACATTGCTGGCGCTGACCCTGATTCTCGATACGCAGGAGCGGCAACGGCAGGCTGAGCTTCAGCAGGCCGCTGTGGTGCAGGAGTTGCGCCTGTTGACCGCGCGTGTCGAGAGTCTGCTCGACAAGTACCTCTACCTGGGCAGCGGCATCGCCGCCTATGTCGCCACCCACCCCGATGTTTCCGCCCGCGATTTTTCTGCCCTGCTGCAGCGCCTGGCCGAGGACGACGCACTGCTGCTTGGCGTGGTGTTGCTGCGCGAGGGACAGCCCAGCCACGTGTATGCCGCGCCGCCGCGGCTCACCCCCACCGCTGCCGGCACCGTACTGCGCCTGGTGCGGCCGGTGACCCTGCCGGACAGTGGCGGAACCCGCCTGTGGGGAATGATGGAAATCGATCTGGATCGCAATGAGTTGCTGGCACAGGCCGGTTTGCCGCGTCCCGGCGCCGTGGTGC
Organism: Pseudomonadota bacterium; assembly: GCA_040755915.1. Lineage (GTDB taxonomy): Bacteria > Pseudomonadota > Gammaproteobacteria > Thiohalomonadales > Thiohalomonadaceae > Sulfurivermis. The sequence continues at coordinate 7,229 of JBFLWM010000042.1, forward strand.
AGATCGCCGTGCGCAACGAGTACGGTCGTTTGCTGGCCGGCACGGCAGCATCGTTTGCCGCGGCACAGGCGCAGACCGTGATCACCCTGCCCGACGGGCGCTGGGAACTGGCCGCGCGTGCCGATATTGCCGCCACCGGCTGGCCCTGGCTGCTGCTGCTGGGCAGTGCGCTGGCGGTCCTCGGCGGTGTGCTGACCTGGTGGTTGCGCCAGGCCCAGTTCGATACGCAGCGCCTGGCGCTGCATGACTGTCTCACCGGCCTGCCCAACCGCCGCCTGTTGCAGGATCGTGTGCAGCAGGCCTGTGCGGCAGCGGCCCGTTCACGCCGCCAGCTGGTGCTGATGTATCTCGACCTGGATAACTTCAAGCCGGTCAACGATACCTATGGTCATCACGCCGGTGATGCGGTGTTGTGTGCGGTGGCGCAGCGCCTGCAACACTGTGTGCGCCGCAGCGATACCGTGGCGCGGGTGAGCGGCGACGAATTCGTGCTGGTGCTGGATGATCTGGCCGACGCCCGCGAGGCGGAGGCGGTGGCCGACAAGGTGCTGGCCATGTTTGCCCGTCCCATCGTGGTGGGCGAACACGCCTTCGTGCTCGGCTGCAGCATCGGCATGGTGGCAATGGAGGCGGGCTGTGACGTGGATGAGGCCCTGGTGCGGGCCGATAGTGCCATGTATCAGGCCAAGCGTGACGGCAAAAACAATTACCGCTGGTATGCCGCCGAACCGGAGCAGCTGGCACTGGAAGTGGTGACCGAAACCGCCGGCTGAGCCCGCACTTCCTGCAGTATCCTCATCGCACCTCGGCCGTGCCCTCGCCGCGCGGGTCGCTGGCGGCCAGTACGCGGCCACCCTTCCTGTCCCACCATACCGCCTGCATGTTGCCCCAGGGCTGCTGTGCCTGTTGCAGGGCGTGGCCGCGCAGGGTCAGCTCGTCCCGTATCTCCACGCTCAGTGCGCCCGGCTCGAACTGCACCGTGTCGGGCAGATACTGGTGGTGATAGCGCGGCCGCGTCACCCAGGCGGCCGGCTCGCGGCCGGCGGCAAACTCCAGCACCCCGAGCAGCACCATGGTGATGATGCGGCTGCCGCCGGGCGTGCCGAGGATCGCCGTGCCGCCGGGACCGTCGATGAAGGTCGGCGTCATGCTCGACAGCGGCCGCTTGCCCGGGGCGATGGCATTGGCCTCGGCGCCCACCAGGCCGTAGGCGTTGGGCACGCCGGGCTTGGCGGAGAAGTCATCCATTTCGTCGTTGAGCAGCACGCCGCTGCCCTCCGGCATGAAGGCGGCACCGAAGGGGTAGTTGATGCTCAGGGTGGCGGCGACGCGGTTGCCTTCGCGGTCGAGGATCGACAGGTGGGTGGTGTGAAAACCGCCCGCTGCGGCGGTGACGCCGGGCAGGTCGCGGCTGGGCGTGGCCTGCTGCGGGTCGATGCCGGCGCGCAGCTGTGTGGCGTAGGCCGGGTCGGTGAGGCGGGACACGGGGACGCTGACGAAGTCGGGGTCGCCCAGGAATGCGGCGCGGTCGCGGTAGGCGCGTCGCATGGCCTCCACGGCGAGGTGCACGCGGTCGGCCTCGCCCAGGGCGTCCCAGTCGTAGCCGGCGAGAATGTTGAGCATCTGCAGCAGGGCGACGCCGCCGGAGGAGGGCGGGGCGGCGGTGGTGATGGTCAGGTCGCGGTACCGGCCGCGCAGCGGCGCCCGCTCCACCACGCGGTAGGTGCGCAGGTCCTCACCGCTCCAGAAGCCGCCGGCCCGGCGTACCCCCGCGAGCAGGGCCGCGGCGGTCGGGCCTTCATAGAACCCGGCGTGGCCGGAGCGGGCCAGCCGCTCCAGGGTGGTCGCGAGGTCCGGCTGGCGGAGGCGATGGCCCAGGGGCGGTACGGCACCGTTTTGCAGAAACGCCCGTGCCGCGGCGGGGGATGTACGCAGTGCCTCCAGGCGGAACCCAGCCATGCGCCGATAGTGTTCGCTCACTTCAAAACCGTCGCGGGCATACTGAATGGCGGGGGCCAGGCTCTGCGCCAGGGGCAGGCGGCCGTAGTGTTCGGCGATATGCGCCAGTGCGGCCGGGACGCCGGGAATGGCGGCGGCAAGGGCGCCGTCCATGGAGCGGCCCGGCACCACCTCGCCCCGCGCATCCAGATACATGTCGCGATGGGCCGCCAGCGGCGCCCGCTCACGGCCGTCCACCATCACCTGCCGGCCATCGCCGGCGCGGTGCAGCAGCCAGAAGCCGCCGCCGCCCAGACCCGAGCTGTAGGGCTCCACCACCGCCAGGGCGGCGCTCACCGCGACAGCGGCATCGAAGGCGTTGCCGCCGGCAGCGAGAATTTCATGCCCGGCGGCGGTGGCGAGGGGGTGGGCGCTGGCCACGGCGGCGGCGGGCGGCTGCGTGGCATGGGCCAGGGGCAGCCAGAGCAGGAGCAGGAGCAGACGCAGCATCACGGACCTCCTGAAACGACAAGGCCCCGACGGGCGGGGCCTTGCTGGCGATATTGCTGGGGGATCAACCTTTTTGCAGCTTTTCGTACTTGGCCTGCAGCTGCTCGTGGCTCTCCACGTGATTGGGGTCGTGGGGGATGCAGTCTACCGGGCAGACTTCCACGCACTGCGGGGTGTCGTAGTGGCCGACGCATTCCGTGCACAGATTCGGGTCGATGACGTAAATGTCGTCGCCCTGCGAGATCGCGCCGTTGGGGCACTCGGGCTCGCACACATCACAATTGATGCACTCGTCGGTGATCATCAGTGCCATGGACTTCTAACCTCCTGCTGACGGGCGCCGTGGCGCCCATGGATACGATGCGCACTATATTAGCGCAATCTGTTTTGAAGTGCAGCCAGCACCTCGGGATGAACGAAGGCGGAGACATCACCGCCCAGGGAAGCTACTTCCTTCACCAGGCTGGACGAGATGAAGGCATAGTTCTCCGCCGGGGTGAGGAACAGGGTTTCCACTTTGGGTGCCAGCCGCCGGTTCATGCTGGCGAGCTGGAATTCGTACTCGAAGTCCGACACGGCGCGCAGGCCGCGCAGGATGACCTGGGCGTTGCGCTGCTGCACGTAGTCCGCCAGCAGGGTGTCGAAGCCGCACACCTCGACATTGGACAGATCGGCCAGTGCCGCCTGCGCCATGGTGACGCGCTCTTCCAGCGTGAAGGCCGGCTGCTTTTTCGAACTGGCGGCGATCGCCACCACCACCTTGTCGAACAGGCGTGCCGCGCGTTCGATGATATCGCTGTGACCGTTGGTGATCGGGTCGAAGGTGCCGGGATAGATGGCCGTGACGGGCATGGGGGCGTTCGCTGCAGTGACGGGCCACAAGCATACCATGTCGTCTCTAACCGTATGTAACCCTGCCGGTTTGACCGTTGCCGGGCGCCATGCTACTTAGGGCGGGCACATGGGCGTTGTCCACAGCATGAGGGAGAGAAATGAACAATAAATACAAGGTCGTCTACAGCGGGAAGCTCAAGGCCGGGGTCGAGGCCGAACAATTCATTCAGTCCTTCATGCAGACCTTCAAGGTGCCGGAGGATCATGCACGCAAAGTCGCGGCGATCACCCGGCCCACCACCATCAAGGCCGATCTCGACCAGGCGGCGGCGGAGAAATACCGCCAGGTAATGGACCGCCTCGGCATGGAGGTGCAGGTGGAGGCCGTGGCGGGAGCCACGGGGCTGTCCCTGGCGCCTGCGGAGGAAAGCGCGCCGGCAGCGTCGTCGCCCGCTCCGCTGCAGTCGGCGGCGGTTGCGGCCGCCATCGAGTCGGCGGCCCCCGTGGCAGCGGGCAGCGGCGAACGCTGTCCCAAATGCGGCTCGGATCGGGTGCAGGGCGATGATTGCCTGGCCTGCGGCATCATCATCTCGCGCTATCGCGAAAAGCAGGCCCGCCTGGCAGCCGAGGCCGCGGCGCAGGACAGCAATCCCTACGCCGCGCCGCAATCGGACGTAACCCCGCCGCGCAGCGACGATGCCGGGGCGCTGACCGGGCCGCACGGTGTACCGGCAGGGCACGGCTGGCAGTGGATTGCCGGCGGCTGGGGCCATTTCAAACAGAACCCGCTGGCCTGGCTCGGCGCCGTGGTGGTGTGGGTGGTGCTGATGATGGTGGTGTCGCTGGTGCCCCTGCTGGGGTCGCTGGCAGTCAACCTGCTGACGCCGGTGCTCACCGCCGGCTTCATGCTCGGTGCCCATGAGCAGCGTCAGGGCGGCAGCTTCGAGCTGCGCCATCTGTTCGCCGGTTTTTCGCGCAACCCCGGCAGCCTGATCCTGGTCGGCGTGCTCTACCTGGTCGGCATGATCGGTGTATTCGTCATCGTCGGCATGACGGTGGGCGGCGCAGTGTTTGCCATGGCGGCAGGCATGCAGGGTGGGGCCAGTGACGCCGAGGTGGCGGCCATGATGTTGCAGGGGCCGATGCTGCTCGCCTTCCTCATCGCCATGGCGCTGATGTTCCCGCTGATGATGGCCTACTGGTTTGCGCCGGCCCTGGTGGCGCTGGAAGACGTCAAGCCGCTGCGGGCCATGGGGCTGAGTTTCCGTGCCTGCCTGAAGAACGTGCTGCCGTTCCTCATCTACAGCCTGATCGCCCTGGTGCTGATGATCGTGGCGATGATCCCCTTCGGCCTGGGCCTGCTGGTGCTGATGCCGGTGATGCTGGCGGCGATGTACGTCTCCTACCGCGACATTTTCTACGCGCCGGAGTGAACCCGCCTCAGGGGGCCTGCAACAGGCTGTAGCGCACCTGCCCGGCCTGTTTGCTGCGCAGCAGCTCCCAGTCCGGCGGCAGGGGCGGCTCGCCCAGTTCCGCCTCGCTTTCCACGTACACCCGCGCCCCTTCGGCCAGCCATCCGGCCGCCAGCTGTTCCAGGCAGGCGGGCAGCAGGTTCCGGCGGAACGGCGGATCAAGGAACACCACGTCGAAGGCTTGCGGCGCGCGTTGCAGGAAATTCAGCGCATCGCCCTGCACCACGCTCGCGCCGCGCGCGCCGAGCAGTTTCAGGTTCTGCTCCAACTGTTGCACCACGCGCCGGTCGGTGTCGACGAAGGTCACCGCCGCGGCGCCGCGTGACAGCGCCTCCAGGCCAAGCGCGCCGCTGCCGGCGTAGAGGTCGAGGCAGCGGCTGCCCGCGATGATCGGCGCCAGCCAGTTGAACAGCGTCTCGCGCACGCGGTCGGGGCTGGGGCGCAGGCCCTCCACATCGGGAAAGCTGACGCGGCGGCTGCGCCAGGTGCCGCCGATGATGCGCAGTTGATTGTGTCCGTGCCGCGGCGGCATGGTGACTCCTCGCGCAGGGTTCAGGTGCCGTTGCCGACGGTAACGGTGACCAGGCGCGCCGGGTCGACGCGGCGCCGGAAGGCGTCACGGATCTGCTCGGTCGTCACGGCGTTCACCTCGCCGATGAAGCGATCGAGATAATCCAGCGGCAGTCCATAGAAGGCGATCATCGCCAGATAACCGGCGATGTCGCTGTTGCTGTCGATGTTGAGCGGAAAGCCGCCGGTGATGTTCTTCTTCGCGGCGAGGAGTTCCGCCGCTGTCGGGCCTTCGCTGCGGTAGCGTTCCAGCGTGGCGCGCATCACCTCCATCGCTTCGGCGGCGGATTCGTTCTTGGTTTGCACGCCGAGCTGGAACGGGCCGGCCTCGCGCATGGGCAGGAAATAGCTGTAGGCGCTGTAGGCCAGGCCGCGCTTCTCGCGCACCTCTTCGGAGATGCGCGACACCAGGCCGGAGCCGCCGAGGATGTGGTTGCCGACATACAGCGCAAAATAATCCGGGTCGCCGCGGCGCAACACCGGCTGGCCGAGCAGGATATGGGTCTGGCTCGAAGGATGCGTGATGCGTACTGCTTCGCCGCTCACCTCCGCCACCGCCGGCAACGCTGCCGGTGTGCTGCCTTGCGGCAATTGCCCCACCAGCGTCTCCGCCACCTGTTCCGCCGCCGAGCGTTGCAGATCGCCGACGATGATCACGATGGCATTGCGTGCCACGTAGTAGCGGCGGTAATGGCTCAGCACATCGTCACGCCGCAGCGCGGCGACGCCCTGCGCGGTGCCGAGGGGCGGCTGGGCATAGGGATGGTTGCCGTACAGGGCGCGGTAAAAGGCGCGGTCGGCAAGGGCGCCGGGATTCTGCTCCTGCGCACGCAGGCCGATCAGCACGCGCTTGCGTTCGCGCTCGAAGGCGGCGGCGGGAAACGTGGGGGCGCGCAGGATCAGGGACAGGGTCTCCAGCGCCGGTTGCAGCAGGGCGGGGTCGGTCAGGCTGCGCAGCGTCACGCTGGCATAGTCGCGCCCGGCACTGCTGCCGATGCGCGCGCCGAGGGCGTCGAACTTTTCCGCGATGGCATTGGCGTCCAGTTTGCCGGCGCCCTCGGTGAGCAGGCCGGCGGCAAGATTGGCGACGCCGGGCCGTGCGTCGCGGGCGCTGCCGGCGTCGAATACCACCTGCACGTCCACCATCGGCAGTTCATGCGCGGCGACGAAGTACACGCGGGCACCGTTGCCCGTTTGCCAGTGTTCGATCTGCGGCAGTGCGGTGGCCAGGGCGCTCCAGCACGACAATGCCAGGACGGGCAGCAGTTTCTGTATCACAACTCTCATGTCGAAAGCCTTATTCAGCGGAGTGCGTTGGATGCGCGGGGGCGCATCCTCAATGACGGCCATGAGCGGCGGTGGGCGCCCGCGGTGCCGCGCCATCCAGCGGCTGCGGCTCCAGCACGGCAACGGTGAGGTTGTCGTCGGTGAAGAATTCCCGCGCCACCGCCATCACCTGTTCCGGCGTCACGGCGGCGATGCGCTGCGGGTATTCCTCCAGCAGGCGCCAGTCCAGCCCCACGGTTTCCATCACGCCGATCTGCATCGCCTGATAGAACACCGAGTCCAGTTCATACACCTTGGCCGCCGTCACCTGGGCCTTGATGCGCGCCAGCTCATCGCTGCTCACCGGCTCGGTCTTGAGGCGCTCGATCTGCGCCTTGATGGCCCGCTCGAGGGCGGTGATGTCATGGCCCTGCGCCGGCGTGCCGCTGAAGACGAACAGGTCGCCGAGGCGGGCGGTGAGGGTGTAGCCGGCGTTGACGCCGGCGGCGATCTGGCTGCCGCGCACCAGTTCGCGCGGCAGGCGTGCGCTGTCGCCACCGTCGAGCACGCCGCCCAGCACCTCCAGCGCATAGGGTTTCCAGTCGGCCGCTGCCGTCTTCAGGGTCGGCACCTTGTAACCCATCATCAGGTAGGGCAGTTCCGCCGGCGCCTTGACCACGATGCGGCGCTCGCCGCGCTGCGGCGGCTCCACGCGCGGCTTGGGCGGGGCGATGGTGCTGGGCTGGAGCGGGCCGTAGTGGCGCTCCGCCAGGGCGAAGACCTCGTGTGGCTCCACATCGCCCACCACCACCAGGGTGGCGTTGTTGGGTGCATACCAGGTCTGGTACCAGCGGCGCAGGTCATCGGCCTGCAGGTGTTCCAGGTCGTTCATCCAGCCGATGATGGGGTGGCGGTAGGGGCTGGCCTGCCAGGCGGCGGCGCCGAAGGCCTCCCAGGTGAGGGCCTGCGGGTTGTCGTCGGTGCGCAGGCGGCGCTCCTCCATCACCACCTTCAGCTCCTTGGCGAATTCCTGCGGGTCCAGGGTGAGGTGGCGCATGCGGTCGGCCTCCAGTTCGAAGGCGATGGGCAGGCGCGTCTTTTCCAGTTGCTGGAAGTAGGCGGTGTAGTCCTGGGCGGTAAAGGCATTTTCGCGTCCGCCGTGTTCGGCGATGATGCGCGAGAATTCGCCCGGCGGATGGTTGGGCGTGCCCTTGAACATCATGTGCTCCAGTACGTGGGAGATGCCGGTCAGGCCGCCGTACTCATAGCTGCTGCCGACCTTGTACCAGACCTGCGATACCACCACCGGGGCACGGTGATCCTCCTTGACGATGACCTTGAGGCCATTGGCCAGGGTGGTTTCATGCACCGGCCCTTCGCTTTCGACGGCACGCGGCGTCGTGGCGCAGCCGGCCAGCAGCGCGCCGGAAAGCAGGACAATTGCGAGTGATCTCATGTTCGGCCTTATTGTTGCTTTGGTGTGATGTGGCGAGGTGGTAGGATACCACCGCGTTGCACAGAAACAGGACAGCAATCCTCCGGCTCAGGTTCCCTACAGAATTCCTATCCCATGTTTGGTTTCGGCAAGAACAAGTCCGGCGAAAAACCGGAAGAACAGCAGGACAAGCCCGGCCTGCTGGCGCGCCTGCGTCAGGGCCTGGCCAAGACCGGCCAGCTGCTCAATACCGACATCCGCGACCTGGTGCCGGTGGGGCGCAAGATCGATGACGAACTGCTGGAAGAGCTGGAGACGCGCCTGTTGATGGCCGACGTCGGTGTCGAAGCCACCACCGCCATCATCCAGGACCTCACCAAGCGCATCTCGCGCAAGCAACTGAATGACAGCACCGCACTGTTCGCCGCCCTGCGCGAGGACATGGCCGCCATCCTGGCGCCGAGCAGCCAGCCGCTCATCATCGACGGTACGCAGCAGCCTTTCGTCATCCTGATGGCCGGCATCAACGGTGCCGGCAAGACCACCACCATCGGCAAGCTGGCCAAGCGCCTGCAGGCCGAGGGCAAGAGCGTGATGCTCGCCGCCGGCGACACCTTTCGCGCCGCCGCCGTGGAGCAGTTGCAGGTGTGGGGTGAGCGCAACGACATCCCGGTCATCGCCCAGGGCAGCGGCGCCGATACCGCCTCGGTGATCTTCGATGCCCTGCAGGCGGCGAAGAGTCGCGGCATCGACGTGCTGATTGCCGACACTGCCGGCCGTTTGCACACCCAGTCCAACCTGATGGAGGAATTGAAGAAGGTGAAGCGCGTGCTGGGCAAGCTCGATGCGAGCGCACCCCATGAGGTGCTGCTGGTACTCGATGCCGGCACCGGCCAGAACGCCCTGCAGCAGGCGCAGCAGTTCCACCAGGCCATCGGCGTCACCGGCATCGCCCTGACCAAGCTGGACGGCACCGCCAAGGGTGGCATCATCTTCGCCATTGCCAAGCGCCTCGGCCTGCCCATCCGCTTCATCGGCGTGGGCGAGGGCATCGACGACCTGCGCGTGTTCGAGGCCGGCGAATTCGTCGAGGCCCTATTAGGAAGTGGCAAGTGACAAGTAACAGGTCCCAAGCAAAACCTCTTGCAACTCGTCACTTGCAACTTGGAACTGTCGTTCAATGATCCGTTTCTCCAACGTCAGCAAGCGCTATCCCGGCGGCTACGAGGCCCTGTCGGATGTGTCGCTGCATCTGGCGCCCGGCGAGATGGCCTTTCTCACCGGCCATTCCGGCGCCGGCAAGTCCACCCTGCTCAAGCTCATCGCCCTCATCGAACGGCCCACCAACGGTCAGGTGATCATCAACGGCCAGAATTTCGCCAAGGTGGGGCGGCGGCGCATCCCCTACGTGCGCCGCGACATCGGCATCATCTTCCAGGACCATCGCCTGCTGTTCGATCGCACGGTGTTCGACAATGTCGCCCTGCCGCTGATCATCGCCGGCCACAGTCATCAGGAGATCGGCCGCCGCGTGCGTGCCGCCCTGGACAAGGTGGGGCTGCTCAGCAAGGAGAAGATGTATCCCATCACCCTGTCCGGCGGTGAACAGCAGCGCGTCGGCATCGCCCGCGCCGTGGTCAACAAGCCGCCGCTGCTCCTCGCCGACGAACCCACCGGCAATCTCGACCCCGAGCTGTCGCGCGAGATCATGGGGCTGTTCGAGGAATTCAACCGTGTCGGCGTCAGCGTACTCATCGCCTCGCATGATCTGGAACTGATCCGCCGTCTCGGCCACCGCGTGCTGCGCCTGGATCACGGCCGCCTGGTGGGTGATACGGGAGGGGCGCAGTGATGGCCGAGACAACACGTACCCCCAATGCGCCGGAAGGCGCGCGCGTGGCCAGGGTCGGCGTCGGCATGCTGCTGCGCTCCTGGCTGTTGCGCCACGTGCAGACCTTCTTCTACACCCTGGGCCAGATCTGGCGCCGCCCGTTCAACGCCATCCTCACTGCCGCAGTGATCGGTATCGCCCTGGCCCTGCCCGCCGGCCTGCATGTGCTGCTCGGCAATGCCCAGCAGGTGGCACGCGGCTGGGACGGCGCCACCCAGGTATCGCTGTTCCTCAAGCGCAACGTGAGCGAGCAGCGCGCCCAGACGCTGGCGCGCGAGCTGGACGCGCTGCCGGAGATCGGTACCGTCCGCTACATCTCGCGCGAGCAGGCGCTGGAGGAGTTCAAGAGCCTGTCCGGGTTCGGCGACGTGCTGCAGGTGCTGGAAGACAACCCGCTGCCTTCGGTGCTGGTGCTGTTTCCCAGGGTGGAACAGGAGCAGGGACCGCAGGCGCTGGAGCAGCTGCTGGAGCGACTGCGTGCGCGCCCCGAGGTGGACCTGGCGCAGCTGGACATGCAGTGGGTCAAGCGCATCTACGCCATGATGGACATCGTGCATCGCGGCGTGTGGGTGCTCGGGTCGCTGCTGGGTCTGGCCGTGCTGCTGGTGGTGGGCAACACCATCCGCCTCGCCATCCAGAACCGCCGCGACGAAATCGTCATCATCAAGCTCATCGGCGGCACCGACGCCTTCATCCGCCGCCCCTTCCTCTACACCGGCTTCTGGTACGGCCTGTTCGGCGGCCTCATCGCCCTCGGCATGATCCAGGTGTCGCTGCTGTTCCTCGCCGGCCCGGTGGCCGGCCTGGCCGGGCTGTACGGCAGCGATTTCCGTCTGCACGGTCTCGACCTGCTGACCGCCCTGGCCCTGTTCGGCAGCGGCTGCCTGCTCGGCCTGCTGGGTTCCTGGCTGGCGGTGGGGCGGCACCTGCGCGAGATTGAGCCGACCTAGGATAGGTGGACTGCGTATTGCGCGGCGCGCCGCGAGACCCGAAACTGTCCCGGCCTGTGGTATAAAAAGCACACAATCAGTGCGTGATAAGCACACGAGGGGCGGAGGAGAGCGATGAGCAACAGCATACTGGTGGTGGATGGTTCCACGCTGTCGCGTGAACTCATCACCCGCCGTCTGGACGAGGCCCTGCCTGGTGCGCGCGTCACTGCCGTGGGCAGCGAGGCCGAGGCGCTGGAGCGGCTCGAACAGGAGCGTTTCTCCCTGGTCACCACCGCCCTGATGCTGCCCGATGCCGACGGCCTCGACCTGTGCCGCCGCATCCGCCACAGCAAGCGTCATCACTACACCCCGGTCATCGTCATCTCCAGCGACGCCGACCAGCGCCTGATCCGCGAGGGTTATGCCGCCGGGGTCACCGACTACTTCGACAAGTCCCTCGGTTTCCAGGCCTTCGGCCAGTTCATCAAGGCCTTTCTCGAGCGCAACGCCGCGCTGTATGGCCGTGTGCTCTACGTCGAGGATTCCCGCACCGTGGCCGCCGTCACCAAGGGCATGCTGGAACAGCACGGCCTGGTGGTGACCCACACCCTGTCGGTGGAGGACGCGCTGGATCTGCTGGGTCAGGCGCGGCAGGGTGACGAGCGCGGTTTCGACCTCGTGATCACCGATTTCTTCCTCAAGGGCGAGATGACCGGCGGCGACCTGCTCTACGTGCTGCGCGCGCGCCAGCATTACTCACAGCAGGAACTGCCGGTGCTGGTGATCACCGGCAACGACGATGTCTCCACCCAGGTGGAGGTGTTCCGCGCCGGTGCCAACGACTTCGTCAACAAGCCGCTGGTGGAGGAGGTGTTGATGGCGCGCGTGCGTTCGCTGCTGCTCATCAAGCACCAGTTCGACGCCATCCGCCGCCAGGCCGCCGACATGGAGCGGCTGGCCACCACCGACGCCCTCACCGGCGTGCGCAATCGTCGCTACCTGGTGGACGAGGGGCAGGGGTTCCTCAGTCGTACGTCGCAGGGCTGGGCCATCATCGTCGACCTCGACCACTTCAAGCGCATCAACGACGGCTTCGGCCATCTCATCGGCGACAAGGTGTTGATGGCCATGGGCGACATGCTCAACCGCCTGTTCCCCGACGGCCTGTGCGCCCGCTTCGGCGGCGAGGAATTCGTCGTTCTGCTGCACGGCGACAAGGTACCGGCGCGTGCCGAACACCTGCGTGCCGAGGTGGAGAAGCTCAAGCCCGCCGATGTGGATGTCACCCTCAGCCTGGGACTTGCCGCCGTGGCCGAACATCCCGGCAAGGATCTCAATGCCCTGCTCGGCATCGCCGACCAGGCCCTCTACGGCGCCAAGGCCGCCGGCCGCAACCGGGTCTGCGTGACCCGCGGCGACGGCAGCATCAGCGCGGTGGAGTCCCAGGCGCTCTGACGGGAACTCCCGCCCCCTCTTGGCACTCCCACCCCGAGAGTGCTAAAAATACCCCACTGTAGAATTTGGCTGAGGGGATTGCGCTGCTAATTGTTGAGTGTTATGGTTGGTTTTAATTGAGCCTGCCACTCTGGCATGTGTACGCGAGATTTGGGGAGTAACGATGAGTAAAGCCCTGCAATTGCAAGTGAATATCCCGCTCGGCAGCATCGAGGCCTACACCCAGGCCATCAACCGCATCCCGATGCTGACTGCCGAGGAGGAGCGCGAGCTGGCGGTCCGCCTGCGCGAGGATAACGACCTGGAGGCGGCGCGCCGCCTGGTAATGGCACACCTGCGTTTCGTGGCCCATATCGCCCGTGGTTATTCCGGCTACGGCCTGCCCCAGGCCGACCTGGTTCAGGAAGGCAACATCGGCCTGATGAAGGCAGTGAAGCGCTTCGACCCGGATCAGGGCGTGCGCCTGGTGTCCTTTGCCGTGCACTGGATCCGCGCCGAGATTCACGAGTTCATCCTGCGCAACTGGCGCATCGTCAAGGTCGCCACCACCAAGGCGCAGCGCAAGCTGTTCTTCAACCTGCGCTCCTCCAAGAAGCGCCTGGGCTGGTTCTCCAAGGAGGAGGTGGACGCGGTGGCCAGGGACCTGGGCGTTCCCGCCGCCACGGTGCTGGAGATGGAGTCGCGTCTGGCAGGCCAGGATGTCACCTTCGATGCCCAGTCCGATGACGACGACGAGGTGATGGCGCCGGCGGCCTATCTGGCCGACAGCCGCTTCGAGCCGGCGGCGCAGCTGGAGGCCGCCAATTTCGAGGCGGACAACAGCCAGCGCCTGCACAGCGCGCTGGCGACCCTGGATGAACGCAGCCGCGATATCGTCACCGCGCGCTGGCTGTCGGAGGATGGCAAGACCACGCTGCAGGATCTGGCGGACAAGTACAACGTGTCTGCCGAGCGTATCCGTCAGCTGGAAAAGAATGCCATGAACAAGCTGCGCAATATGCTGGCAGCCTGACGGCGTTTGTTTCCCGGTGAACACGACAACGGCCTCCTCGCGAGGCCGTTGTCATTTGTGGGGCTCAGCGGTTGAAACTGACCGCGATGGTGGTGCCGGCGCTGGTCGGCATGATGCTGATGGAGATGTTGCTCTTGTCGCGGCTGAATTCCAGGGCACGGGCGGTGCCGATGGCGAGTTCCGCCGTCTGGCGCCAGCCCTTGCCGGCAAGCTGATCCCGGTAATAGCGGGCGGCGTAATCTACCGTACTGGTGGTGTTGATGACCGCGCTGGCGCCGTTGGCATTTTCGCTGGCGGAGTCCAGCTGGGCATGGGGATACAGCGGCACTTCCCGGGCCAGGGCGCTGGGATAACCGGCGGCGGCGAGGGTGGTGGTGGCGAGCAACAGCAGGGCGGGCAACAAGACGCGAATGCGCAGGCAGGCAGGCATAATTCCCCTCCATGGAGCAATTGAATCCGTAAGGAGAATTTTTATACCAGTTCACATTTTTTGGCAATCGCAAAACAGGATATTTTATATAACCATATTGCTCATATGGGTTTATGTGCCCGGGGCGTGATGCAGGCGTCCGCTGAAGTACGCCCCGTGCCGGGCTAGCATGTGAATATCATGGAGCACGACGTCTGGTTGGCCTTCGGTCTTACCCTGCTTGCCGGTCTGTCCACCGGCATCGGCAGCGCCGTGGCGCTGTTTGCCCGGCGCAGCAACGTTTCCCTGCTTTCTGCCGCCCTCGGCTTTTCTGCCGGGGTGATGATCTATGTCTCCTTCGTCGAGCTGCTGGCCGGTGGCCAGGCGCTGTTGCAGGCGCAGCACGGCAAGCTGCTGGGCAGCTGGCTGGCGGTGGCGGCGTTCTTCGGCGGGATACTGCTGATCCTGACCATCGATTTCCTGGTGCCGGCCCATGAAAACCCCCACCAGGCCCGGCTGATGGACGACACCGGTCCCGGACTGCATCCACTGCACCGCGTCGGCCTGCTCTCGGCGCTGGCCATCGGCATCCATAATTTCCCGGAAGGCATGGCCACCTTCATGGCCGTGCTGGCCGATCCGCTGGTCGGCGTGTCCATCGCCATAGCCATCGCCCTGCACAACATCCCGGAAGGGATCTCCATCGCCGTGCCGGTGTATTACGCCAGCGGCAGCCGCCGCCGCGCCTTCTGGTTTTCCTTTCTCTCCGGTCTGGCCGAGCCGGTGGGCGCGCTGGCCGGCTATCTGCTGTTGCGGCCGTTTCTCGACGATGGTGTGCTGGGTCTGGTGTTCGCGGCAGTGGCGGGGATCATGGTGTTCATCTCGCTCGATCAACTGATCCCCAATGCCAAGAAATACGACAGCGGCCACCAGGCCGTGTATGGCCTGATCGCGGGGATGGGGGTGATGGCGGTGACGCTGGTGATGCTGGCCTAGGCGATCAACGGTTGATGGTGATCTGCGCGGCGACGGTATCCACGGACAAGGTGTCCATGTAGGGCACGACGCCGAGCAACGGCGCGTCGATGCGCTGCTGGATGGAGAGGATGTTCTGCGGCAGCTTGCTCATGCGCAGATCGAGGGTGTTGGCGACCCAGCCCGTGAGTTTGCAGCCGCGGTTGCGGATCGCTTCGGCGGTGAGCAGGGCGTGGTTGATGCAGCCCAGGCGCAGGCCGACTACCAGGACCACTTCCAGCTCCAGATGCAGCGCAAGGTCCGCCATGGTCTCCCGTTCATTGAGCGGCACCAGCCAGCCACCCGCGCCTTCCACCACCACCGCATCGGCCTCGGTGGCCAGCGTCTGGTAGTTGCGCGCGATGCGCTCCATCTCGATGTGCACGCCGGCCTGGGCCGCGGCGAGATGCGGCGCCACCGGCGGGGCGAAGGCATAGGGATTGATCACGGTGTAGTCCACCGTGTGGGTGCCCTGCCGCTGCAGCAGCAGGGCATCTTCGTTGCGCAGCCCATCCGCTGTTTGCTCGCAGCCCGCCGCGACCGGCTTCATGCCGAGCACGCGCATGCCCTGCCGTTGCAGCGCGGCCATCAGGCCGGCGCTGACCCAGGTCTTGCCCACGCCTGTGTCGGTGCCGGTGACGAAGATGCCGCGGCTCATGACACGCCGTCCCCATGATGAAGGGTTGGGGCGCGCTGCCGGCGTGGGTTTCGTCCCTTCCCGCGACTAGCCGCTGCGCGGCCCCGTGTCAGGGCCGACACGCCTGTGTCGGTGCCGGTGACGAAGATGCCGCGGCTCACTTGCCGGGTCCTCCCAAGTTGGCACGCATTTGTTCCAGCGAAATGTGTGTGGCGCCATCTTGGGTTTGTTGTTGCGGCGTCAGCGGCGCCCAGGCATGGCCGTAGACGATTTCATAGCTGGCGGGCAGGCGGCCGTCGTGGCGAAACTGTTCGTAGGCGGCCAGCATGGCGTTGAGCCTGTTCTTGCCGGTGAGGCCGCCGTGGCGGCCGCGATTGACGTTGTGCGCGCCGATGGTCTTGAGGTCGCTCATCAGGGTGCGCGCGTCGCCATAGGTCAGCACGATGTCCTCACGGTCCATGACCGGATCGGCAAAGCCATTGCGCAGCAGGCCGTCACCGAGGTCATGCATGTCGATGAAGGCGTTGACGTGCATGGCATCGTCCACTGCACGCCAGGCGGCGCGCAACTCCTTCAGGGTGTCGGGGCCGAAGGTGGAGAACAGCAGCAGGCCGCCCGGCTTCAGCACGCGGCGGAATTCGGCAAAGGTCGCATCCGGGTTGTTGCACCATTGCAGGGTGACGTTGGAAAACAGCAGGTCCACCGAGGCATTGGCCAGCGGCAGCGATTCGGCATCGGCGCAGATGAAGGCGGGGCGGCGGCGCAGGCGCTGCCACCAGCCGAAGCGGGTGCGCGCGTGTCGCAGCATGCCGTGAGCGATATCGAGGGCGATGAACTCTGCCGTTGCATAGCGCGCCACCAGCTGTGTGCTGCAAAAGCCTGTGCCGCTGCCCACCTCCAGCACGCGCCGGGGCGCGATCTTCATCAACTCCAGCCGCTCCAAAAGGCGCGTGCCGATCTCGCGTTGCAACACCGCCGCCTCGTCATAGCGGGAGGCGGCCTTCTCGAAGGCGGCGCGCACCAGGCGTTTGTCGGGCAGCGGCAGATCACTCATGGGAAAATTCTTCCACGGCGTGCAGGAACGCGTCGGGGTGCGACAGGAACGGCGCATGGCCGGCGCTGGCGATGACCTGCAATTTTCCCTGCGGCAGATGGGCTGCGGTGTATTCCGCCGCGGCGAGCGGTGCGAGGGTGTCGCGCGCGCCGTGCAGCACCAGCGCCGGTTGCGTGATGTCTGGCAGTGCCGTGCGCAGATCGGCGTCGCGCAGGATATTCAGGCCGCCGGCCAGTGCCGCGGGCTGCGGCTGGCCGTGGGCAAACAGGTCCTGGCGCAGGGCGCGCAATTCTTCTCGCGCCCGTTCCGAGCCGCGGGCCTGGATGGCGAGGAAGCGTTGCAGCGTCTGTTCCCAGTCGTCGCGCACCGACGCGGCGAACTGCTCGAACTCGGCGTCCGGCATGCCGTGCGGCCAGTCGTCGCGCCGGGTGAAACAGGGGTTGGCGCCGACCAGAATCAGGCGTGCGATGGCCGCGCCCTGCGCCGCCGCGGCGAGGGCGATGCGGCCGCCCAGCGACCAGCCCAGCCAGCCGGCATTTTCCGGTACAGCGGCAGCAACGAGACGCGCCACATTCTCCAGCGTGTAGTTCTCGTCCGGCAGCGTGCTGCGGCCGTGGCCGGGCAGATCGACGATGTGCAGACGATGGTGTGCGGCGAGTTGCGGCACCACGCTGCGGAAGATGCCGCCGTGCAGGCCCCAGCCGTGCAGCAGCACCAGGTCCGGACCCCGGCCGGTGGTTTCGACGTAAATCATGGGCCCTCGCGCAGCAGCGGCAGTGCGATGTGTTGCAGGGCATCGAGCAGTGCGTCCACCTGTGCCGCGGTATGGGCGGCGGAGAAGGTGATGCGCAGGCGTGCCGTACCCTCGGGCACGGTGGGCGGGCGGATGGCGCTGATCAGGATGCCCTTTGCCAGCAGTGCCTCCGACAGCCGCACGGCGGTGGCGGAATCGCCTGCCAGCAGCGGCTGGATCGCGGTGGGCGAGTCCATCAGTTGGAGGCCGAGTTGTTGCGCGCCGTCACGGAAACGTCGTACCAGCGCGGCGAGGTGGGCGCGGCGTTCGGCGCCTTCATCGGATTGAATCACGCGCAGGCTGGCGCGCGTCGCCTCGGCCACCGCCGGCGGCAGGGCGGTGGTGTAGATATAGGGACGCGCCTGCTGGATCAGGGTTTCGATGAGCACATGTTCCGCTGCGACGAAGGCGCCGAAGCTGCCGAAGCCCTTGCCCAGCGTGCCTACCAGCAGCGGCAGTTCGTGCGGCGTGAGGCCGCATACCTCCATCGAGCCGCGGCCATGCTCACCTATCACGCCGAGGCCATGGGCATCATCCATCATCAGCCAGGCGCCATTTTGTTTTGCACACGCGGCCAGCTCACGCAGCGGCGCGATGTCGCCGTCCATGCTGAACACGCCGTCGGTGACGATCAGCTGGCGCCGGGCCTTGCTTTCCGCGAGCCGTACGGACAGCGCCGTCACATCACCGTGCGGAAAGCGCTGCAGGCGCGCGCGCGACAGCAGGCCGGCATCGAGCAGCGAGGCGTGATTGAGGCGATCCTCGAACACCGCATCGCCGGCGCCGCACAGCGCGCTCACCGCGCCGAGATTGGCCATGTAGCCGGTGGAGAACAGCAGGGCGCGCGGATAACCGGTGAATTCGGCCAGCTCCTCTTCGAGCAGGTGGTGCGGCGTCATGTGGCCGGTAACCAGGTGCGCCGCGCCGGAGCCGACACCGTACTGTGCCGCGCCCTGCTGCATGGCGGCGATCACCGCGGGGTGATTGGCCAGACCCAGATAGTCATTGGAACAGAACGACAGCAGCGCACGGCCATCGACGACGAGTTCCGCGCCCTGCGCCGAGTCGATCACGCGGCGGCGGCGGTACAGGTGCTCCGCCTCGCGTCGCGCCAGTTCCTGTTCGAGTTCGTTCATATGAGGATTAACCGCAAAGTACGCGAAGTAGCGCGAAGGTGAAGAAACACGTCTTTCACTGGGCGAGACTTTGCGTACTTTGCGGCTACATAGTCTTTACGCCGCAGGCGTCAGGTCCAGACGCCGGAACAGTTCGCGGTCGTGATTGAGGGTGGCGTTGTCGGTGGTGAGCAGGCGATCGCCGTAGAAGATCGAATTGGCGCCGGCGAGGAAGCACAGCGCCTGCGCTTCATCGTGCATGTTCTGGCGGCCTGCGGACAGGCGCACATAGGAGCGCGGCATGATGATGCGCGCCACGGCGATGGTGCGGATGAATTCGAAAATATCGAGGTCGGGGCTGTCGGCCAGTGGCGTGCCCGGCACCTTCACCAGCAGGTTGATGGGCACGCTCTGCGGGTGTTCCGGCAGGTTGGCCAGTTCCGCCAGCAGCGCGGCGCGATCGGTGCGTGATTCGCCCATGCCCATGATGCCGCCGGCGCAGACGTTGATGCCGGCCTTGCGTACCTCGGCCAGGGTATCGAGGCGCTCGTCGTAGGTGCGGGTGGTGACCACCTTGTCGTAGTACTCGCGCGAGGTGTCGAGGTTGTGGTTGTAGTAGTCGAGGCCGGCATCCTTCAGCTTGGCCACCTGTTCGGTGGTGAGCATGCCGAGGGTGACGCAGGTCTCCAGGCCCATGTCCTTCACCTGGCGGATCATCTCCAGCACCACGTCGAGCTGCTCGTCGCGCGGATTGCGCCAGGCGGCTCCCATGCAGAAGCGGGTGGCGCCGCCGTCCTTCGCCTTCTTCGCCTCGGCCACCACCACGTCGACTTCCATCAGGGTGTCGCGTTCCAGCTTGACCTTCTTTTCGTGATGCGCGCTCTGCGAGCAGTAGCCGCAGTTCTCGGCGCAGCCGCCGGTCTTGATGTTGAGCAGGCTGGAGGCCTGGATCACCGAGGGGTCGAAGTGCTGGCGATGCACCTGCTGCGCCTGGAACAGCAGCTCCATGAACGGCGTGTGGAACAGCTGCTCCACTTCGGCGACCTTCCAGTCGTGGCGCAGGTCGGAAGCGGCTTGGCGTTGGGCGGCCTGGGGCATGGGTGTTCTCCGGAAAGGCGCATACAATAAGGGCCACGCAGTATTCCCAGCCCAGGAGGGGTTGTCAAATGAAACGGACGTCGTGGGTTGACGACTGTATGAATTTTGTACAGACGGCCTTTTTTCCTTCCACCTGCCTGCTGTGCGGCGCCCCGGGCAGCGGCGGGCTCGATCTGTGTCCCGGCTGCCTGCATGCCTTGCCGTGGAATGGCGCCGCATGCGCGGTCTGTGCCGCGCCACTGCCGCAGCCCGGCACCTGCGGGCACTGCCTGCAGCACCCGCCGCCCTACCAGGCCACCCTGACACCGCTGCTGTACCGGCCACCGCTGGACTGGCTGGTGCAGGGCTTCAAGTTCAACCAGCGCCTGCCGCCGGGCCGCCTGCTCGGCGAGTTGCTGGCACGGCATCTGGTGGAACATGTCGTTGCCGTGCCGGACCTGATCGTGCCGGTGCCGCTGCATCCGGCGCGCCTGCACGAGCGGGGTTACAACCAGGCCCTGGAACTGGCCCGCCCGGTGGCGCGCCGCTTCGGCATTCCCCTGGCCCCGGAACGGGTGCGGCGCACCCGCGCCACGGCCACCCAGTCGCTGCTCGCCGCCGAGGAGCGGCGGCGCAATGTGCGTGGCGCCTTCGAGCTGGTGCGGCCGCTCGCCGCCCGGCATGTGGCCATCATCGACGACGTGATTGCCACCGGTTCTACCGTGGGCGAGCTGGCGCGGGTGTTGCGCCGGGGCGGCGCGGAGCGCATCGAGGTGTGGGCGGTGGCGCGTGCCGGGGCTTGACAGCAGCAGCAATGTTAATGAGAATGGTTCGCACTTAATTTGTGGGCGTGCAGTGACAGGCCCGCCCGTACCCGGCCCACGGAGCAAACCATGAAATTTTCCCGTCGTCAGTTCCTCTCCGCCGCCGCGCTGGCGGCCGTCGTCACCCTCAACGGCACCGCGTTGGCGGCCGCTGAGGTGAATCTCTATTCGGCCCGCCAGGAGGCGCTGATCAAGCCCCTGCTGGACACGTTCACCGCCGAAACCGGCATCAAGGTCAACCTGGTGTCGGCCAAGGCCGATGCCCTGTTGCAGCGCCTGAAGAGCGAGGGGCGCAACAGCCCGGCCGATGTGTTGCTCACCGTCGACGCCGGCAATCTGCACGCGGCCCAGGCGGCCGGCGTGTTGCAGCCGGTGCAATCGAGGGCGCTGGAGGCGGCGATCCCCGCCACCTTCCGCGACCCGGCGGGCCACTGGTTCGGCCTGTCCATGCGCGCCCGTCCCATCATGTACGTGAAGGGCAGACTCGATCCCGCCGAACTGTCCAGCTACGAGGCGCTGGCCGAGCCGAAGTGGAAGGGCCGCATCTGCATCCGTTCCTCCGACAACGTCTACAACCAGTCGCTGGTGGCCTCGATGATTGCCACCCGCGGCGAGGCCGCCACCGAGGGCTGGGCCAGGGGCTTTGTTGCCAACTTCGCGCGCAAGCCGCAGGGCGGCGACCGCGATCAGCTCAAGGCGGCGGTGGCGGGGCAGTGTGATATCGCCATCGCCAACACCTACTACCTGGCGCAGATGCTGGAATCGGACAAGGCGGATGAAAAGGCCGTGGCGGAGAAGATCGGTGTGTTCTGGCCCAACCAGAGCGAGCGCGGCACCCACGTCAACATCAGCGGCGCCGGCGTCACTGCCGCGGCCCCCAACCGTGCCAACGCCGTGCGCCTGATCGAGTTCCTCGCCGGCGCGGCGGCGCAGCAATGGTATGCCGGGACCAATCAGGAATATCCGGTGCGCAGCGGCGTGTCCCTCAGCGCCACGCTGCGTGGCCTCGGCGAGTTCCGCGCCGACAGCGTCAACATGGCGAAGCTGGGTGAGCACAACGCCGCAGCGGTGCGGCTGATGGATCGTGCCGGCTGGCGATAACGGCAGATACAAGTGACAAGATACAAGTGACGGGAGGCGAGGGGCCTGGTGTGCATCGCACACCGGACCTCCCGTTTCTCGCGTCCCCTTGCCACCTGCCTGTATTCTTGACCGTCCATGACCTCAATCAGCGCCACACTTCCCGCCATTAGAGCCTTGTCACGCCCCGATCCGTGGCGCAGCGGCGTGGTGCTGGCTGCGCTGCTGCTGGCGCTGCCGGTGATCGTGGTGTTCAGTTTCGTCTTCGTGCCGGCCGGCGAAGTGTGGCTGCACCTGAAGGAAACGGTGTTGCAGGAGTACATCACCAACTCGCTGGTGCTGCTGCTCGGCGTCGGTGTCGGCGTGCTCGCCATCGGCATCCCGGCCGCCTGGATGGTGAGCCTGTGCGAGTTTCCGGGGCGGCGTGTATTCGAGTGGGCGCTGCTGCTGCCGATGGCGATGCCGGCCTACATCATCGCCTACACCTACACCGGCATGCTGGATTTCGCCGGCCCGGTGCAGACGCAGCTGCGCGACTGGTTCGGCTGGAGTTACGGCGATTACTGGTTCCCCGATCTGCGCACCCTGCCCGGCGCGGTGCTGATGCTGTCGCTGGTGTTGTATCCGTATGTCTATCTGCTGTCGCGCGCGGCATTTCTGGAGCAGTCGATCTGCGTGCTGGAGGTATCGCGTACCCTGGGTGCCGGGCCGTGGACAGGCTTCGGCCGCGTTGCGCTGCCGCTGGCGCGGCCGGCGATCATCACCGGCCTGTCGCTGGCGCTGATGGAGACGCTGGCCGATTACGGTACGGTGCAGTACTTCGGCCTCGCCACCTTCACCACCGGCATCTTCCGCACCTGGTTCGGTCTCGGTGACCCGGCCGCCGCCGCGCAATTGTCGGCGGTGCTGATGAGTTTCGTCTTCGTGCTGATCCTGCTGGAGCGCTGGTCGCGCCGCCGCGCCCGTTTTCATCACACCAGCACGCGCTACTCGCATCTGCCGCGCTATCAGTTGCGCGGCTGGTGGCGTGCCGGCGCCATCATCGGCTGTTCCATTCCGGTTGCCTTCGGTTTTCTGTTGCCGGCGGCGCAGCTCGGTGCCTGGGCCCTCGCAACCCGCGACGCCTGGTTCAAGGCGGAATTCTTTGGTCTGGTCGGCAACAGCCTGCTGCTGGCGGCGATCACCGCGGTGCTTGCGGTAGCGCTGGCCCTGCTGATGGCGTATGGCCGCCGCCTGCGGCCGTCGCAGCCGGTGGGTCTCGCCGTGCGCGTGGCGAGCATGGGCTATGCGGTGCCGGGTACGGTGATTGCCGTCGGCGTGATCCTGCCCTTCGCCTGGCTGGACAACACCGTAGACACCTTCATGCGCGCGCAGTTCGGTGTTTCCACCGGCCTGATACTTTCCGGCACGCTGGTGGCGCTGGTGTTCGCCTACTGCGTGCGCTTTCTCGCCGTCTCGCTCAACACCGTCGAGGCGGGCCTCGGCAAGATCAAGCCATCGATGGATGATGCCGCGCGCTGTCTCGGCCTGCCGCCGCGCCGTGTGCTGCGCGAGGTGCACATGCCGATCATGCGCGGCAGCCTGCTCACTGCACTGCTGCTGGTGTTCGTCGATGTATTGAAGGAATTGCCGGCGACGCTGATCCTGCGGCCGTTCAACTTCAACACCCTGGCGGTGCGCGCCTTCGAGCTGGCCTCCGATGAACGCCTGGCCGATTCCGCCAGCGCCGCGCTGGCCATCGTGCTGGCCGGCATCGTGCCGGTGATCCTGCTGTCGCGCACCATCGGCCGCTCGCGGCCGGGACACGAGGCCACCGGATGAGGTAGGTTGGGCTGACGCAAGGAAGCCCAACTATTTGCCCGTGCCCGATACCGTCATGTTGGGCTTCCTGCGTCAGCCCAACCTGCCCGGTGCGGCGCGTACAGAATGAATTGATGGCTATGAGCAAACTGCTGGATGTAGAAAACATCGATGTCGGCTACGGCAGCCATACCGTGGTGTTCGACGCCGCGCTGCACCTGAAGCAGGGCGCCATCGGCGTACTGCTCGGCCCGAGCGGTTGCGGCAAGACCACGTTGTTGCGCGCCATCGCCGGCTTCGAGCCGGTGCAGCGCGGCCGCATCCTGCTGGCCGGCGACGAAGTGAGCCGCGCCGGCTGGACCCTGCCGCCGGAGAAGCGCCAGGTGGGCATGGTGTTTCAGGACTTCGCGCTGTTTCCCCATCTCACCGTCGCCGACAACGTCGCCTTCGGCATCCGCCGCTGGCCCGCCGCCAAGCGCGCGGCGCGCGTGCAGGAACTGTTGCAGCTGGTGGGCCTGCCGCAGTATGGCACGAGCTATCCGCATGCGCTGTCCGGCGGCCAGCAGCAGCGTGTGGCGCTGGCGCGCGCACTGGCGCCCAAGCCGCGCCTGCTGCTGCTCGACGAGCCCTTCTCCAGCATGGACGTGGAGCTGCGCGAATCGCTGGCGCGCGAGGTGCGCACCATCCTCAAGCACGAGGGCATCACCGGGCTGATGGTGACGCACGATCAGTTCGAGGCCTTCGCCATCGCCGATCGCATCGCCGTGATGCACGGCGGCCGCATCCTGCAATGGGACACCGCCTACAACCTCTACCATCAGCCCGCCGATCGCCAGGTGGCGGACTTCATCGGCCAGGGCGTGCTGCTGGCCGGCATGGTGGTGGGCGAGACGATGGTGGAGACACCGCTCGGCCCCATCGCCGGCAAGGTACCGGAAGGCTGTCGCAAGGGCTGCGCGGTGGATGTCTTGATCCGTCCCGATGATCTGATGCTTGATCCGGACAGCGCGTTGCAGGCCGAAGTGATCGACAAGGCCTTCCGCGGCGCGGTGTTTCTCTACACCCTGCGTCTGTCCGATGGCTCCAGGGTACTCTGTCAGGCGCCCAGCCATCACGATCACGTCATCGGCGCGCGCGTCGGCCTGCGCCCCGACTTTGATCACCTCGCAGTGTTTCCGCGCCGCGACTAGCGGCGGCCTGTCGGTATCCCGGTATCACCATGACCCCGTTGCTGCCTCGTCTGCGTCACTGGTTCGCCCCGCGTCGCCTGCTGCGACTCGGCGGCGAGCTGTTGCTGCTGCTGATCCTGCTGCTCGGTGTCGAGGCCTATCTCACCCGCGATGCGGCACGTGGTCCGGCGCCGGCGCTGGCGGCAACACTGAGTGACGGCCGCGCCTTCGAACTGGCGCAACTGCGCGGCGCACCGGCACTGGTGTATTTCTGGGGCACGTGGTGTCCGGTGTGCCGCGCCGAACAGGGGACCATCGATGCCCTGGCGCAGGA
Source organism: Pseudomonadota bacterium (assembly GCA_040755915.1). Taxonomy (GTDB): domain Bacteria; phylum Pseudomonadota; class Gammaproteobacteria; order Thiohalomonadales; family Thiohalomonadaceae; genus Sulfurivermis. Next base: position 31,850 of record JBFLWM010000042.1, read on the forward strand.
TGTGCCGTTGCTGACGGTGGCGATGCAATCGGGGACGGCGCCGGAAGTGAATCAGTACCTGACGCAGCATGGCCTGCGCTGGGCGACGGTGGCGGATGAACAGGGCGACATCGCGCGGCAGTGGGGCGTGAGCGGCGTGCCGGCAATGTTCGTAGTCGACGGCCAGGGCGAGATCCGCTTCGTCACCCGCGGCTACACCACCGGCTGGGGACTGCGGCTGCGTCTGTGGTGGGCCGGATTGTAGGAGCCCGCTCTGCGGGCGATTGGGCGCCCGGTGCATCACCTTTTCGCCGAGAGGACTCGGCTCCTACAGAAAAGGGGCGTAACGCTACGGCGCGCAGCGGCACAGATAGGAAAAGGCGATGCCGCAGAACAGGGCGAGGCCGAACCAGAGGTTGTTGAGCCAGGCGCGGCGGTAGCCGGTTTCGCTGGCGCCGGCCATGAGGTACTGCTGGTACAGGCCGAGGGCCAGGCCGACGGCAAGGGCGAGTTGCATGAAGACACCGAGCTTTTCCTGGTGTCCGGCGAGGCCGAGGGCGGCGAGGGCGAAGAGCTGGAGCAGGGCGATGAGCCAGCGGTCGGCGCGGCCGAACAGCATGGTGATGCTCTTGATGCCGAAGCGGGCGTGCTGTTGCAGGTGCAGTGCGGCGTACTGGATCAGGGCCGCGCCACTCCACAGCACGGCGGCGGTGTAGACCAGCCAGGCGGTCTTGCCGGGCAGGGCGCCGCTGGCGGTGAAGCCGGCCAGGGTGGCGCAGGCCAGGGCCAGGGCGAGCAGCAGTTCGCCGAGAAAGGTACGGCGGCGCAGGACAAGAAACGCCATCCCGAGGGTTGTCGCGCACAGGGCGATCATCAGGGTGGGCCAGCCGAGCAGCAGCAACGGCACCAGCGCCAGCAGCAGTTCGCCGCCCGCCAGCCAGCGCAACGGCATGGGCAGTCCGCGCAGTACCTCCACGGCACTGTGGCGCGGATGGGCCAGCAGGGCGGCGGCCAGATCGTGCACCAGCCAGCCGAGGGCACGCAGGGCGAGCAGTGCCAACAGCAGCAGGAACAGCGCGCTCACGGCGGGCCGGCCGTCACTGCCCAGCCAAAGTCCCCACAATCCCAGCAACCACAGCAGGCCCAGGTCGGCGGGCCGGTGCAGCCGCGCCAGGCGCAGCCAGGGCAGCAATGGCTTGATCCACTCCAGTGGTTTCATTCTTCGCCCACTCCCGGGAGAAACATCTCGCACACCAGCAGCGGCTTGTCGTGCAGGAAGAACAGCGAACGCCGCCCCCACAGCTCCGTCGGCATGGCCGGCAGTCCGGCACAGGCAAGCCGGAACAGCGGCTGGCCGCGCATGATGCGCGCCACCTCCAGTTCGCCGCGGCGCATGCTGCGCTCGCGGAACAGCAGGCCGCCCAGCGGCCGCGTGCCGAGATGCCCGAGGCGGCGCTCACGCCCGGTGAGGGTGGCGGCGGGGATCACGGTGCGCGCAAACACCCAGGGTCGGTCGCCGCACAGCAGGCGCACCTCGCGCACCAGGGCATGACGCCCGGTCTTGATGCCGAGCACGCGCGCCTCGCTCAGTTGCGGCAGTTCCCAGCGCTGTTGCAGGACCTGGACGCGGAAACCGTCGCCGCAGGCCTGTTGCAGGCGCCGCGTCAGCGACGAGGGGTCGAGCAGCCAGGACCAGATGGCAGCCGGCACGGCGCTGCGCAGCAGGCGGCGCGGCGCATGCCAGGCGGGTTCGGTGCTGTGTTTGCCGTAGTTGTCCAAAGAGTCAGTTCCAAGTGACAAGTGGCAAGTTACAAGCAGGCAAGCGACGCGGACATGCTCCGCGTGAGGGTGACTCTTGTCACTTGCAACTTGAAACCTGCAACTTCGGGTGACGCATCATACCTCGCCGTAGCGGGTCGCCGCACCGACCCAGCGGCGGATCAGCAGGGCCGCCTGCTGCGGCCAGCGCTGGATCAGCGCATCGGCGTTGTGGCTGGCCTCGGCCAGCAGGGACTGGTCGCGCTGCAGGTCGGCGATGCGCAGTTGCCACATGCCGGTCTGGCGCGTGCCGAGCACCTCGCCGGGGCCGCGCAGTTCCAGGTCCTTGCGCGCAATCTCGAAGCCGTCGCTGGTCTCGCGCATCACCGCCAGCCGCTCCTTGCCCTGTAGCGACAGCGGGCCGTGGTACATCAGCACGCAATGGCTCTCGGCGCTGCCGCGGCCGACGCGGCCGCGCAGCTGGTGCAGCTGCGCCAGCCCCAGGCGCTCGGCGTTTTCGATGATCATCAGCGAGGCGTTGGGCACGTCGACGCCGACCTCGATGACGGTGGTGGCGACCAGCAGATCGATGCGGCCGTCCTTGAACGCGGCCATCACCTGCTCCTTCTCGTCCTGTCTGAGGCGGCCGTGCACCAGGCCGATGCGCAGATCGGGCAGGGCCTCGGCGAGCAGGGCGGCGGTGTCCTGCGCCGCCTGTGCGGCCAGGGTTTCCGATTCCTCGATCAGGGTGCAGACCCAGTAGGCCTGGCGGCCGGCACGGCAGGCGGAATGCACTCTTTGCACCACCTCGTCACGGCGGTTGTCGGGGAGCACCACTGTTTCCACCGGCGTGCGCCCCGGCGGCAGCTCGTCGATGATGGAGCAGTCGAGATCGGCATAGGCGGTCATCGCCAGGGTGCGCGGGATCGGCGTGGCGGTCATGATCAGCTGGTGCGGATAGCGCCCGCCGCTCTTGCCCTTCTCGCGCAGGGCAAGGCGCTGGTGTACGCCGAAGCGGTGCTGCTCGTCGATGATGACGAGGCCGAGGTCATGGAACTCGACGCCCTCCTGGAACAGGGCGTGGGTGCCGACGGCGACGCGCGCGCTGCCGTCGGCCAGACCTTGCAGCATGTCGCGCCGCGCCTTCGTCTTCAGCTTGCCGGCCAGCCAGGCCACTTCGATGCCGAGCGGCGCGAGCCAGCGCGTGAAGTTGTGGAAGTGCTGCTCGGCGAGCAGTTCGGTGGGCGCCATCACCGCCGCCTGATAACCCGCCTCCACGGCCTGCAAGGCCGCCAGCGCGGCCACCACCGTCTTGCCCGAGCCGACGTCGCCCTGCACCAGGCGCTGCATCGGATGCGGCTGTTGCAGGTCACGGGCGATCTCGGCGCCCACCTTGTGCTGCGCGCCGGTGAGCGGGAACGGCAGGGCGGCGCGAAATTTCTCCCGCAGCGCGCCGTCGCCGCGCAAGGGCGGTGCCTGATGCCGCTGCGCCTGCGCGCGCAGGCGGCGCAGGCTCAGGGTGTGGGCCAGCAGCTCCTCGAAGGCGAGACGGCGCTGTGCCGGATGGCGCACCTCGGCCAGCAGCGACAGCGGTGCGTCGGGCGGCGGCCGGTGCAGATAGCTGATCGCCTCCTGCAAGGCGGGAAAGCCGAGGCCATGCAGCAGTTCCGGCGGCAGGTGATCGATGAGCGGCAGACGGCCGTCGTGCAGCCATTGCAGGGCCTGACTGGTGAGATTGCGCAGCGACGGTTGCTGCAGTCCCTCGGTGGTGGGGTAGATCGGGGTGAGGTGATCCTCCACCGTGGTCAGCGCGGTGTCATCGACGCGGCGAAACTCCGGATGCACCATCTCCAGCCCAACCGTGCCGGGGCGCGCCTCGCCGTAGCAGCGCACGCGGCTGCCGCGGGCGAGGGACTGCTGCATGGCGGCGCTGAAGTGGAAGAAGCGCAGGGTCAGTGCGCCGCTGCCGTCGCTGATGCGCGACAGCAGCATGCGCCGCTTGCCGAACTTGATCTCGGTGAGCAGCACCTCGCCTTCCACCACCGCCTCGTCGCCGGGACGCAGGGTGCCGATGGGTACCACACGGGTACGGTCCTGATAGCGCAGCGGCAGGTGGAACAGCAGGTCCTCCACGGTGTGGATGCCGAGGTGTTCCAGCCGCGCGGCCAGGCGCGGTCCGACGCCCTTGAGGGCGGTGACGGGGGGAGTGTCGGCGGCTTGCATGCGTTGGTGTGTGCCGGTGCTGACGTCGTCGACATCAGCACCGGCCCCGGCATTCATCAATCGCGGGACGGCAGGTACCGTGCGGCGGCCGGCGAGACGGCCGCATTGAAGGTCACGCCCGGCGCCGTGAAGGCACCGCGTTTCTGTGCGGCGGTGACTTCGCGCAGAAAGCGGTCCTTCACTGCGGGCTGGTTGGCATAGGCCTCCAGCGGGGCGAACACGGCATCGATGAGATCGAGGCGCTGCCCCGGCGCCGGATGGGTCTTGAACAGGAAGGCGAGGGCGCCGTCCTTGGGGTTCATGGCGCCGAGGGTCTGCAGGGTGGCGGGCAGGCCGTAGGGGTCGTAACCGGCGCGGGCGGCGAGCACCAGTCCCTGGCGGTCGGCGGCATGCTCGTCCTCCTTGTCCAGGCCACGGCTGTACAGCTCTTTGAAGCCGCCGGCGATCTTGTCCAGCTTCTCGCGATCGCCGCCTTCCATCTGGGTCCCGGCGAGACCGACGGCGAGGTCGAGGCGGGCGCCCTTCTGCACCGCCTGCAGGTGATGCCGTTCCACCACATGGGCGATCTCGTGCGCCAGCACGCCGGCCAGCTCGGCCTCGGAACCCATGCGCAGCAGCAGGCCCTTGGTGATGAACACGTAACCGCCGGGCGAGGCGAAGGCATTGACGTCCATGGAGTCGAGCACGCCGAAGCGCCAGTCCAGCTTCGGCCGTTCGCTCTGCAGCGCCACCCAATAGCCGATGCGGTTGACGTAGCGCTGCAGGGCTTCATCCTTCACCAGCGGCACGGCGCCGAGCAGCACGGCGGCGGCCTCGCGGCCGATGGTGCGCTCCTGCTCCGGCTTCACATCGCCAAAGGCATCCTTGGCCGATTTGAGCAGGCCGCCCAGATCGATCTCCTTGCCGCCGCTTCCACCACCCAGCAGGCCGTCGAGCGGACCGGCGCCGACGTTGCCGGCAAGCCCCAGCAGCGCGGCGATGAATACATACGTGTGCAGTCTGTTCATGACGGTCATTCCCACGGGAAGGGGCTGGGGGTGTTCTGCTGCTGTTGCTTCTGCGCCGCCTTCTTCGGCTCTTTCAGATAGGCGATCTTCTGCGCCTGCAACTTGGCTGCCGCAGCGTAGCGGCGCGCGTCGCCGGGTTTGACGGCGAGCTTGTCGAGGCTGTCCACCGCCTTGGGATCGGGCACGGCGTTGCTGATGTCGGTGGCATCGAGGCCACGCACGCCGGTGGCGACGGTGACGCCGCTGGAGCCGGAGCGTCCGGTGGAGAGGAACTGCAGCGCCGAGCCGACGCCGGAGTCGCCCGGTTTGGCGCTGCCGTCGCCGAGGCGCAGTGCGGTCATGCGTACCCAGCCTTCCGCGTTCTTCACCTTGACCCGGTACCAGCCGCCCTCGCGCGCCAGCACATCCACCGGCGCATTTTCCGCCAGCGGCATCAGCGTGGCGGCATCGCTGAACGGTTTATCCTTCAGCTCGGTGGCGCGGATGACATGGGCCGGATCGGCCTGGGCGGCCAGCCCGATGCTGCACAGGAGCAGTGCAAGGAGTTTTCGTTTCATCGCATTAATACCCTTCCGGGGCCTCTGAATGACACCCTCGTCCTCAGGGAGAGGGTGGGGGTGAGGGGAGTAATGGTTCGCAGTGAATTCATCCATGGGTGTCTGCATTTTTCCGCTGCGGCTCGTACAAACGGACTTCCTGGGTGCGGCCCTTCACCTTATAGGAACCGTGGTCGACAAAGTCAAACGCGTCGCCGCACAGGGCGCGGGTGTCGGCGGAAACCAGCACGCGCGCCACGCCCTTGGTCTGGCCCTCGATGCGGCTGGCGAGATTCACGGTGTCGCCGATGGCGGTGTAGTCGAGGCGGTTGGCCGAGCCGATGAAGCCAACCACCGCCGGGCCGGTGTGGATGCCGATGCCGACGTCGAAGTGCTCGCCGGAGGGACCGAGGTGGCGGCGGAACGCCTCCAGCGTGTCGCACATGGCCAGCGCCGCATTGACCGCGTTGATCGCCTGGTTCGGATCGTCCACCGGGGCGCCCCAGAAGGCCATGATGGCGTCGCCGATGAATTTGTCCATGGTGCCGTTGTGCTGGAAGATCACCTGCACCTGGCGCGAGAAGTAATCGTTGAGCAAATCGACAATCTCCTCGGCAGTGTGTTGCTCGGACAGCGTGGTGAAGCCGCGGATGTCGGAGAACAGCACGGTGAGCTGGCGGCTCTGGCTCTTCAGGGTCAGCGCCGATTCGCCCTGCGCCACCAGATTCTGCACCACGCGCGGGTCGAGGAAGCGGCTGAAGATCTGCACCGAGCGCTCGCGCTCGCGCCGCTCGCGCAGCCAGGCGTGCAGCGCGGCAGCGACGTAATACAGCCAGCCGAACACCAGCGGGGTGAACAGCGGCAGCACCCAGCGCAGTTGCAGCGCGCCGTACTGCACGGCGGCGAACAGCGGCGTAGCGACGAGCAGGCCGAGGCCGATGCGCAGCGGATTGACGCGGCGGCGGAAGGCGAGGAACAGCGCGCCGAGCAGCAGTACGGCGGCGAGCGGCGCCACGGGCGCAGGCGCCGGGCGCAGCGCATCGCCGTTTTTCAGGTTGTCGAGGGCGGTGGCGATGATCTCCACCGCCGGATACAGACTGCCCATCGCCGTGCTGCGCAGGTCGTGCAGGCCGGCGGCGGTGGAACCGATGATCACGATCTTGCCGGTCAACTCGTCGGCGGGGCGCTGCGGCTGGCTGCGCGCCAGATCGTCGTACAGATCGAACAGCGGAATGCGTGTGTAGCTCAGTGCCGGACCGCGCCAGTTGAGCAGCAGGTCGGGCTGCGGCGGGATCGCATAGGCCAAATCCCTTGCCACCCGTGCCGGCAGCGAGGGGATGCGCCAGCCCTGCGTATCGAGGTAGAGATGGTAGCGGCGGCCGACGCCGTCACGGTCTTCGGTGTAATTGATGGCGCCGAGGCGGCCCGTTTCCGCCAGTGCCGGCAGCGGCAGCAGCAGGGCAGTGCGCGCCGCCTCCTGTGCCTGCGGTCCGCGTTCGATGCCGAGCAGTGCGCCGTACTGCGCCAGCGGCACGCCCTGCGCATCGCCGCCCGCGAGACGCAGCATGGGAAAGTAGACGTTGTCCTGTTGCCGCGCTACCTCCGCCAGCCAGGCATCGCCGTCCGGGTTGGCCACATCGGCGTCGGAGAACAGGATGTCGAACACGATGGCAGCCGGCCGCTGCCGCGCCATGCCCTCGATCAGTTCGGCAAAGATCGCGCGCGGCCAGGGATAGCGCCCGGCCAGCGGCGCCATCTGATCCAGGCTGCGCTCGTCGATATCGACGATGACGATATCCGGATCGGGCTGCTGCTGCGCCGCATGCCGGCGCAGCAACAGATCGCCGTAGCGGTATTCCAGCGTGGACAGCAGACCGGCGCCGCCGAACTCGATGGCCAGCAGCAGCAGGAGCGCCAGGGTGAGCCGGTTGAGCGTGTCCGTCAGCATGGCGCGTATCCGGTCGTATGGAGCAACGGGGTGATTACTGTCCCAGCTCCATCACCCCGTCCATCTCCACCGGCACGCCCTTGGGCAGGGCGGCGACCTGCACGGCGGCGCGGGCGGGATAGGGCTGGGCGAAGTATTCGGCCATCACCTCGTTGACCAGCGGGAAGTGGGTGAGGTCGGTGAGGAACACATTGAGCTTGACCACGTCGGCCAGCGACCCGCCCGCCGCCTCGGCCACCGCCTTCAGGTTGTCGAACACGCGGCGCACCTGTGCGCGCATGTCGCCCTGCACCACCTCCATGGTCTCCGGCACCAGCGGAATCTGCCCGGAGAGATAAACGGTGGTGCCGACCTTCACGGCCTGGGAATAGGTGCCGATGGCCTTGGGGGCCTTGTCGGTATGGATGATCTGCTTGGCCACGGAAAACTCCTGCTTGGGTTATTGTTGGATGGATCATACCGCACGGCGGGTCGGGTTGCCGCCAGGGCGAGATGTCGATAAAGCCGCGGCCAGATCGAGCGAGTTATGCCACGGTAACTTGAACTGAGCCGGCATTTGCGTCTTAATGCATGAGAACCCGGTGCGCCACGCGACCACGGCCACATGGCCAGGCAGGGCGCAGACATAACTCAAACAATGGAACAGGGAGGATTCCGTATGCAGCCCGATCGGGAAAGGGAAGCCAAAGACATCGAACGCAAGCTGCTCTGGGTCAGCATCATCGACACCCCCGGCGCCATCCTCGTCGGCCTCGCCATGTACGGCAAGTTCGCCGCCGACGGCAATGCCTTCCACCCCCTGCTCAACAACGACAACGTCCTGGCGGCAATGTTCGCCGTGGGCGGCGCGATCATGGCGTGGGGTGTCTGGCAGGTGATTGCGCTTTCCAGACGCAGAGCGAAGTTGCAGGGTTCCCGCTGAGTTGATCACGCTGCTGCCAGCAGACATGGAGGTTGCCAATGCATAGCCGCTGCATCTACATCCCCGTATTAATCACAGTACTCCTGACGGGGTGCGCCAAAGAGCCGATCCCGGAGCGCCCGGTGGCATCATCGCGTGATCTGGTGGTCAAGTATGGCGAGGGTGACTCCATTCGCATCGGGGGCGCCGGCAACCATTTCAGATGCGACGACCCCGCCTACGCACATGTCGAAAAGGTCAGTACCTGGAGCATGGATTTTGCGGACGGCACGACGATAAACCTGTGCACATCGGCAGATGAAGCGAAGCGTATGGAGTGGTTGGCAAGGTGAAGGAATAAGGGACGGAAGGATCAATGTTGACCAGCAATTGTGGTTGGTTAAAGTTTAAGCCCTCCGTCCCCATTTTCTACCATTCAGAGTTTAATATGGCGAACAAGCCCATAAGCAAGCAGGATTGACATGACGTCGACAATTTTCGAGCTTTTCAGATATCAACTCTTACCCATTGACAGATATCTGCAAGGGAATCTGTTAACTGGCGTTGCAACCGTCGAAGAATTAATCGAGCGGAAGAATGAGTTCTTCGCCGCGGCACTGTCCGGCACGAATTCGTTTTCGAACAAGAAGCATGAAACCGTAACCAAGCGGCTTTATGAGCGGGATGGCTTCTTTCTCTTCAAGATCGCGAACAACAGATCTATCCATCGAGAAACAAAGGAGTTTAAGGACGAAATCATCGACAATTGGCCTGCAATTCTCGTAGGGATTTGGAACAGGCCTGACAGGCAGTTGATTGCAGTTCAAAGGAGGACGAGTGCATTCTCATCAAGCGAAGTTGTGGTTAAGCTGATATTGGGGAAGCTTTCTGATCAGCTTGGGCATCATCACCTCCGGGCCATTCATGAGCCCCTTTTTGAAAAGAAGCAATTCTGGGCGATCCTTAACCAATACCAAGGCAAGGTGAAGTCCGTTGAATTTGAGATCGTAACCCCGAATATGGCGAATATCTCTGGGACCTTGCCGGAGGACCTGAAAGAGTTTGCCAGGCAAACAAATTCCACCAGGAATAGGCTGAAAATTGAATCCGACCCGGAGGCGCCACTGCATCTCGAAGAGAGCAACAGGGTCCTTCAAGGGCTGGTCAACTACAGCAGCGAGGGTGGCGGCAACATTGCAGTGAAGATTGATGGCATCAAGAAGAAGTATCAGACATCTAAGACGGTCAAAGAAGTAACGCTCGGCGAAGTAGAAATGCAAGGCGGCGCAGAGCAGATTGTTCAGGCGCTAAGAGAACTGTTGCAATGATATCCCATGTACTAAAAACGTCATTGATTTCGCTCGGTGTAGGTTTTTTGGCAGAACTCTTAAATGGCTGGCTGTCATCGCAGTTTCTGAGCGAGTTCTTTGAGGACAACCTGATCACGATTCTGGTAGCGCTTCTAGCGATAAATGCAGCAACTATGGGGATAGTTCTTACGAAGATACGCGACCTGATCGATAGAAACGGAGGGTCCGAGTTCTTTCAAAAAACACGAGCGCAAATGTTGCTGTCTGTAAAGGAGCAAATTGGCCTTATTGTGTTTGCTACCTCGCTGCTGGCAATTAAATCAGGAGCCGCGATGGCAAATGTACCAAACGTGCCTCTTCTTGTGAATTCAGTGATAACGGGCATTTTTGTCTATGCACTGATTGTCCTTTATGACACTGCTAAGAGCGTCCTAATCATCGTCGATTACGAGGGCTAACAAACCCATCAACCCGGACAGTGAAAAGCGATGCTCCTTCGTCGCGTCGCCTTTCGCTGCCGGTTATGGGGGCGTTGTGCTGAAGTACGAAGCCCAGCGCGCTGCAGCGATCGAATACGCAGGATACACAGTGTGGTTTGATTTGTTGGGCTTGCTTGTGTCAGCCCAACCCGCCGCCTGAAACATCCGTTGCCGGCAGGCGCAGGGGTGGCGTAGGCGTTGCCGCGGTTTCCGTTTGACCACCCCGAAGCCCGCCACGGCCCCACCCCTCGCACTTCTTTACCTTTTCCTCCCTCCCCGTCGCCCCCATTCCGGTAGAATGATCGGCCTGCCGTACCCCCGTTCCCGGAGTTGTCGATGAAGTTGCCGCGTATTCCCCCCAAGCTGATGCCTGTGGCCCTGCTCACCGTGGGTGTGGTGGGTTTTTTGCTGCTGGTGGTGACCCGTCCGGCGCAGATGCCGGCGGAGGTGCGCGAGCGGGCCTGGACGGTGGCGGTGGAGACGGTGACGCCGGCGCGTCATGCGCCGCTGTTGACGCTGTATGGCGTGGTGGACAGCCCGCGGGCGGCGGAACTGACGGCGGCGGTGGCGGCCTATGTGGCCGAGGTGCCGGTGCGCGAGGGCGCGGTGGTGGCGGCGGGCGAGCCGCTGGTGTTGCTGGATGAGCGCGATGCGCGGCTGGTGCTGACGCAGCGCGAGGCGCAGGTGGCCAGTGCGAAGCGCAGCCATGCCAACGACGTGCAGGCCCTGGCGCGCGAGCGCGAGTTGCTGCGCCTGACGGAAAAGGCGGTGGAGCGGGCGCAGACGATGGTGGCGCGCAGTCTGGGGCCGCAGTCGGCGCTGGACGAGGCCAATGCGGCACTGGAGCGGCAGCGTCTGTCGCTGGCGGCGCGGGAGCTGGCGGTGACCGACTATCCGCAGCGGCTGGCGCAGCTGGAGGCGCAGCGGGATCAGGCGCGGCTCGATGTGGAGCGGACGCGGATCATCGCGCCGTTCACCGGGCGGGTGGCGGAGTTGCATGTGGCGCCGGGGGATCGGGTGCGGGTGGGTGATCGCATTGCCGCCATCTATGACGTGGCGGGGCTGGAGATCCGCGCCACGGTGCCGGCGCCCTGGCTGGCCGCCGTGCGCCGTGCGCTGGATGCCGGCGAGGTGCGCGCCACGACTTCCATCGACGGTGTGTCCTATGAACTGATTCTGAACGGCCTTTCGGGACGCGCCGGTGCCGGCGGTGCCGGGGTGGATGCGCTGTTGCGTTTCGTGGCCGGTGCGCCGGAGCTGCCGCTGGGGCGTTTTGCCGAGGTGTATCTGCAGTTGCCGGCCGTCGAGCAGGCGGTGGCCCTGCCTCCCGAGGCGCTGTATGGGCGCGATCGCATCTATCGCCTCAAGGATGGCCGCATGGCCGCGTTGCCGGTGGAGCGCCTGGGCGAGACCTTGCTGGATGACGGCACCACGCGCCTGCTGCTGCGCAGTCCGGAACTGCGCAGCGGCGACCGCATCGTGATCACCCGCCTGCCCAATGCGATGGACGGGCTGCGGGTGGTGGCGGCGGAGTAGCGCGTGATGAGCCACGGCCTGATCGGTCTGTTCGCGCGCCACCGCGTCGCGGCCAATATGCTCATGCTGCTGATGGTGCTCGGCGGTCTGTGGGCGCTGCAGAGGCTGAACACGCAGTTCATGCCCATCTTCGATCTGAATTTCGTCACCGTGCGCGTGGTGTGGCAGGGCGCCTCAGCGGAAGATATCGAGAGCGGCATCACCGTGCCGCTGGAGCAGGACCTGCGCACGGTGGACAACCTCAAGCTGCTGTCCTCCACCTCGGCCATCGGCGTCTCGGCCATCACGCTGGCGTTCTATCCCAAGACCGACATGACGCTGGCGCTGGAACAGGTGAAGGACCTGGTGGCGCAGCAGCGCAATCTGCCGGAGACGGCGCTGGAACCGATCATCACCCGTGTGATCCGCTACGAGGATATCGGCCGTATGCTGGTGAGCGGTCCGGCGGACCTGCGCGAGCTGCGGCCGGTGGTGCGGCGCATCGAGCAGGAACTGCTGAGCCGCGGCATCGCCCGCGTGGTGCTCAACGGCATGCCCAAGGAAGAGGTGGCGATCCAGGTGCCGACGGCGCGCCTGCTCGAACTGGAGATGAGTCTGGATGCCGTGGCCGACAGCGTCGCACGCACCAGCCGCGACCTGCCCGCCGGCATGGCGGGGCGGGACGATGTGGCGCACCAGTTGCGCAGCCTGGAACAGCGCCGCACGTTGCAGGGCTTTGCCGGGATCCCGCTGCGCGGCGATGCACAGCACGGACTGGTGACGCTGGGCGATGTGGCGACCATCGAGCGGCGGCCGCGCGACGGCCAGCAACTGATCTTCCACAACGGCAAGCCGGCGGTGGAGTTGCAGTTGCAGCGCAGCGAGAGCGCCGATGCGCTGGAATCGGCGCGTACCGTCGCCGACTGGATGGAGCAGGGGCGGCCCCGCCTGCCGGCCGGGATCGACGTTACGCTTTATGATCAGAGCTGGGAGCTGATCGCCGAGCGCATCGATCTGCTGCTCAGCAACGGTCTCGGCGGTCTGGTGCTGGTGCTCGGCATGCTCTACCTGTTCCTGAGCGGCCGCCTCGCCGGCCGCGTGGCGCTGACCATTCCCGTGTCGTTCACTGCTGCCCTCGCCGTGCTCTGGCTGGTGGGCGGCTCGGTCAACATGATCAGCCTGTTCGGCCTGATCATGGCGCTGGGCATGATCGTCGACAATGCCATCGTGGTGAGCGAGCACGCGCACACGCTGCACCAGCGCGGTGCCAGTACGCTGCACGCGGCGGAGGAGGCGGCACACCGCATGTTCTCGCCGGTGATGTCGTCGTCGATCACCACCGTGGCGGCGTTCATACCGCTGATGCTCATCGGCGGCATCATCGGCCAGATCCTGTTCGACATCCCGCTGGTGGTGATTTGCGTGATCCTCGCTACCCTGGTGATCACCTTCCTGATTCTGCCGGCGCAGCTCGGCAAGACGCTGCAGAACATGGATGGTTATGTGCCGGGGCCGTTCCGCATGCGTTTCGACGCCGCCTTCGACCGATTCCGCGACCACCATTTCCGCCGTGCGGTGCACTGGTCGGTGCACAACCGCGGCATTGCGCTGAGCGGCACCTTGGCGCTGCTGATCCTGTCGTTCGGCCTGCTTGCCGGCGGCCGCCTCGGCTTCACCTTCTTCCCGTCACCGGACAGCACCATCCTCTATGCCAATGTTTCCTTTGTCGCCGGCACGCCGCCGCAGCGGGTGGAGGGCTTTGTCGAGGACGTGCACCGCGCCCTGTGGGAAACCGATGCGCAATTCGGCGGCGGCATCGTGCAGACGGCGGTGCCGCGCCTGCGCAGCGTGATCGCAGTCGGTCCCGGCTCCGAGCGCAGCGGCGATGCCTTTGGTGCGGTGCTGGTGGAACTGACCTCGCCGGATCGGCGTGAGGTGAGCAATGCCGAGTTCATTCGCGCCTGGCAGGCGCGCCTGCCGCGCGTGCCCGGACTGGAGACCTTCGCGGTCGGCGCGCGCATCGGCGGGCCGCCGGGACGCGACCTGGAGATCCGTCTCACCGGTGCCGACGCCGCCGGCCTGAAGGCGGCGGCGCTGGATCTCACCGAGGTGCTGAACGACTACCCCGGTGTGTCGGCGGTGGAAGACGACATGCCCTTCGGGCGCGAGCAGCTGATCTATCGCCTCACGCCGGAAGGCCGTGCCGCCGGCCTGTCGGTGGAGGCCGTCGGTCGGCAGTTGCGTGCCGCTTACGACGGGCGCATCGCGCAGATCTATCAGGACGGTCTGGATGAGATCGAGGTGCGCGTGGTGCTGCCGGACAACGAGCGTCATCGCATGGCCAGCCTGGAACGTTTCGCCATCGTATTGCCCGATGGTCGCGGCCTGCCGTTCGGCACCGTTGCCGAGCTGGTGGCGCGCCAGGGCTTTGAGGCGCTGCGTCACGCCGACGGTCGCCTGGCCGTGAACGTGTTCGGCGATGTCGAGCGCACGCAGAACAATGCGGGCCGCGTCATCGCCTCGCTGCAGGAGAATGTGCTGCCGCAGCTGGTGGCACGCTATGGCGTCGATTATTCATTCCAGGGCCGCGCCGCCGATCAGGCGGAGACCATCGGCGACATGCAGATGGGGCTGGTGTTCGCCCTGTTGATGATCTACGTCACCCTGGCCTGGGTGTTCGGTTCCTACGGCTGGCCGCTGGTGGTGATGGCGATCATCCCCTTCGGCCTGCTCGGCGCGGTGGTGGGACATTGGGTGATGGGAATGGAACTGACCATCCTGTCGCTGTTCGGGCTGTTCGGCCTTACCGGCATCGTGGTCAACAACTCCATCATCCTGGTGAGCTTCTACCAGACGCTGCGCGAAGAGGGGATGGATACGGACACCGCCATCGTCGAGGCCTCCTGCCAGCGCCTGCGCGCCGTGTTGCTGACCTCGCTGACCACCATCGTCGGTCTGGTGCCGCTGCTGTTCGAGCGTTCGCTGCAGGCGCAATTCCTGATCCCGATGGCGATCTCGCTGGTGTTCGGTCTGGCCTTTGCCACCGTGCTGGTGCTGGGTGTGATCCCGGCGCTGCTGTCGTGGCACGAGCAGTGGGCGGAGCGTCTGGCCGCCTGGCGCGGAAAAGTATCCCCGTAGGAGCGAATCGTATTCGCGATATCTGTGCCTTAATCCGGCATCGTTTCGCGAATGCGATTCGCTCCTACCGAGACGGGAGGGAGTTTACTAGCGCACGCCCTTGTCGCGCAGGAACTGGCTGTAGCCCTGGTCGGTGCCGTTGATGTGGCCGATGAGCCACTTCTTGAGAAACTGCACCGCCTCCTCGATGGTTTCGTGCGGCCTGGCCTGGTAGCGCTGCATCAGCTCGTTCACCTTGGCGATCATGGCCTCGTGCTCTCCCTTGTGTTCCGCATAGGTGGGATAGCCGTGGGTCTGCATCAGATCCTCTTCGCGCTTGAAGTGGGTCTTGGTGTAGTCCACCAGGGCGTCGAAGGCCTCGCGCTCGTACTGCGGATCGGTCTGGTAGTGGGCGGCGGTCTGCAGCTGGTTGATCAGGTTGAGCAGCTTCTTGTGATCGTTGTCGATGGCCTCGATGCCGACGCTGTAGGAGTCGCGCCACTCAACGAATCGGTTGGCGACCATGCGCTTGTGGATGTAGGGCACCAGCGCCAGCACGACGATCAGGGTCCAGGACACCGGGTTGGTCAGGCTGACCATGAAGCCGAGCAGGATGGCGGTGATGATGACCAGCAGCAGCAGGGCCAGGCCGAACATGCTCCATTGCTTGTTCATTGATGTTTCCCCCATGGAGTAGGCAATAGATGATGCGGCCGGAATGGCCTTTCGCACTTGTGGTCATTGTGGGTAATGGCCGGCCGGGGTGACTTGATCTGCATCAATTTACCCCGGCCGGTACACGTGGCCGGCAGAGGCTGCCGCTACTGGCGCTGCTGATCCTGCTGCCTGTCCCGATCCTGGGTCTTCTCGCGATCCTGGGTCATTTCCCGGTCCTGGGCCTGCTCCCGCACCTGGTCGCCCATGCCGTCCTTGTCACGCTCCTGGCTGCGGGCCTGTTCCCGGACCTGCTCGCCGATGCCCTGGCCCTTCTTTTCGCCTTCGCCCTTGGCCTTGGCTTTTGCCTTGGCCTTCTCCTTGTCCTTCTCCGCATCCTTGTCGCGGTACTTTTCCTGATCCTGGTCGCGGTCCATGTCCTTATCCATGCTCTTGGCCGGCATGCCGCCGCCCGCGCCACCGCCGCCACCGGGGCCGGCGGCGAGCAGGCTGCCGGGCAGCGCGAGAGCCAGAATCAGTGCGAAAACCTTCCCTTTGTTCATGATTTTTGCTCCTTACATAGTGGTTGGTACGGCCTATGACTATAGTCTTTGCCAGGCAAAATATTGTGATCGGTTGCGCCGCGTCGGGGGATGGCCGAAGATAAGAACCATGACGGCCGTCGCTTGACGCAAGGTACCTTATGCCTGCTCCCATGCTCCCCTCCGAACTCTCCCCGCGCCAGGCCTGGCAGATGCTGCAGGATGATCCGCGCGCCGTACTGGTCGATATCCGTTCCGCCATGGAATACCTGTTCGTGGGCCATCCCACCGGCGCGGTGCATATCGCCTGGATCGACGAACCGGACTGGACGGTGAATCCCCATTTCGTCACCGACGTGCGCAAGCTGTTGCTGGGCGGCGTGGTGTGCGACGGCGAGGAGGGGTGTGCTCCGGTGATCCTGATCTGCCGCAGTGGCAAGCGTTCCAAGGAGGCCGGGCGGGCCCTGCTGGAGGCAGGTTTCCGCAACGTTTATCACGTTGATGCCGGTTTCGAGGGGGAACTGGACGACCACCACCACCGCAGCACCGTCAACGGCTGGCGCCACGACGGCCTGCCCTGGGAACAGTGCTGACGGCGGATCAGCCCGCCGTGACGCACACCGTGGCGAAACCGCCGCCGGGGGTGCGGAAGTTGGTGGTCTGGCCGCGGTAGAGACGGGCGGCGATGAGCTGAATGGCTCCGTCGTAGACGTAGCAGCGCACGTCGGCCTTCAGTTCCACCACCTCGTTGTCCACCACCGCATGGCGCACGGACGGCGCCACCATCTCCTGCGCCACGTAATCCTCGTGCAGCAGTTTCTCGAACACCGTACGCGTCAGCTTGGCGCCTTCGTAGGCGCCATGGCTGCCGTAGGCCGCCACCGGCTTGAAAAACAGGCGGCGGCGGTGGCGCCACAGCTCATCGGCCAGCGCCGGGCTGACGCGGCGGGCAGGCGGCACGTGGGCGGTGAGCTGGGCGATGTCCGCGGCATCGGCGCCGAGTGATTCCAGCAGGGCGGTATCGGACAGACGGGCCAGGTGGCGCTTGTCGGCATACAGCGCATGGCTGCGCGGGTGCGGCGTGAGGACCACCTGGCCGGCGAGATACGCGCTGCGCAGGGCCGCGAGGTGCGGCGCTTCGAGATAGAAGTCGGTCAGGCGGTTGTAGATCAGATCGACGGGCGCGCCATTGACGGCAAGGCCGCCGGCGCCGGCCTGCAATTCGCGCGGATCGCAGATCAGCGCCTCGATGCCGGCGCGGGCGAACAGATCGATGAAGCGCAGGAACTCGGGAAACAGGTACTGCTGTTGCGGATTCTCGTCGACGACGGCGATGCGGCGCAGCGGGGCATCGTTGCGCACCAGGCGCCATTCGCGCAGGAAGCTGTCGAGGATCGCCTGTTCCGCCGCCTCCGCCTCCTGCGACGGAATGACGCCGTGCAGTTCGCGGCAGCAGGAGTTCTGCGCCGCGAGCAGGGCGGTGCTGATCAGCGCGCCGCCGGCATTGCTGTTGATCTCGATGAGCTGCGGCCGTTCCGCACCGAGGTGGAAGTCGTAGCCGTACAGCACGCCGGGATGACCCGGATTGAAGGCGGCGCTGGCCGGCGCCTCGGCCAGGGCCTGCGCCTGCCAGCCCGGCAGGGCGGCAACGCGGTGAATGGCGGCAACCGTGTCGCGCATCGCTTCAAAGGCGGCCTGCGGAATATACAGCGGTGCCGCCGCTACGCGCGGAAAGGCGGCCTCCACCTTCAGCTCCTGTTGCGGACAGAGGCAGAAACGGTTCAGGCGCGAGGCGACGCGCACGGTGTTGACGGCGTCGGGGGCGGAAGTGAGGTCTCGGGGCAGGGCGGCCATGTCGGCTCAGTCAGTTGGTCAGCCAGGATTCGACCTGTTTGCGGTCTGGCACACCGCCGGCATGCACCACCTTCCCGTCGATGACGACGCCGGGAGTGGACATCACGCCGTAACCCATAATCTGGCCGATATCCTCGATCTTCTCAAGCTGTATGGTGATCCCTTTTTCCTCCGCCGCTTTGCGGATGAGTTCGTAGGTGGTCTGGCAATTGCGGCAGCCGGAGCCGAGTACCTTGATGTTCTTCATGGTTGTTTCCTCGATGCGTTGTGTGAATCACGCCAGCAGATTGAAGCCCCAGCCCACCAGCATGAATGCGACGGCCAGCACGCCGCTGAACAGGGCCAGCCCCGGCCACTTGATGACCTTGCGCAGGATGATCAGTTCCGGCAGCGACAGGGCGGCGATGCTCATCATGAAGGCGAGGGTGGTGCCGACGGCCACGCCCTTGCCGAGCATGGCCTCGGCCACCGGGATGACGCCGGTGGCGTTGGAGTACAGCGGGATGCCGAGCAGTACCGCACCGGGTACCGCCAGCCAGTTGTCCTTGCCGCCGAGGTGTTCGCTTACCCAGCCCTCCGGCACGTAGCCGTGGAACAACGCGCCGACGGCGATGCCGGCGATGACCCAGCGCCACAACCGGCCGACGAGGATCTTCACCTCGCTCCAGGCATAGCGATGACGCCCGGCGAGCGAGGTGTCCGGTTCGGGCAGCGTCATCTTGCCCATGTGGATGTTCCACACGTAGTCCTCGACCCAGCGCTCCGGCTTGAAGCGCTCCATCACCATGCCGCCGACGTAGGCCACGGTCAGGCCGGCCGCGATATACATCAGGGTCAGCTCCCAGCCGAGGATGCCGAGCAGGATCACCGCCGCCACCTCATTGATCATCGGCGAGGCGATGAGGAAGGAGTAGGTGACGCCGAGCGGAATGCCGGCCTCGACGAAGCCGATGAACAGCGGCACCGAGGAGCAGGAGCAGAACGGCGTGATGGCACCGAGGGTGACGGCCGAGCTGCGCGCCAGCCACTTCGGTTTGCCGCGCACGTAGTCGCGCACCTTCTCCGGCGACAGCAGGGCCCGCAGCAGCCCCATCACATAGATGATCACCACCAGCATGACAAAGATCTGCACCGTGTCCATGACGAAGAAGTGCACGGCACTGCCAAGGCGGCTGGCGGGATCGAGGGCCATCCATTGATAGACGATGAGACTGGCGAGTGCATCAAACATGACGATAGGTTACCTGTTATCAATCGGGACTGCGGCGGGCCACCGCAAATTGATGGCCCGCCGGTACGTGTCAGCTGCAGCCACAGCTTGCCGTGCAGCAATCTACTGCGCGGCATGCGGCATCGCGGATCAGTCTGGCGGGTATCGTCTCGTAGCGGGTGTCGTCCTGTTCCAGGGTGCGGCACACGGCATCCGTCCCGACCAGGGTGCCGCAACTAAGGCAGTCGCTGCGGCCGACCCGGGTATCCGGCAGCAGCTGCTCGATGGGGCGGCCGTCGATGAGGAGGCTGTTGGACTGCGCCAGCTCCGTCGCGCTCAGCGGCGTGTCCCGCAATTCGAACCAGACGTTCCTGGGCAGGCACTCCTGATTCAATGCGGCCACGGCGTTACGTACCTCTTCGCCGGTGTCGCCGCAGCGTTCACAGGTCGCGCCGCCGACTTCCAGGTGGCGCCATTCGACAGTTACCTTTTTCATGATGTCTCCTTGGGTTGGGGTTTCCAGCAAGGAAGACGGCGGTGCCGGGAAAAAGACGCAACTATCTGTATCTTTCGGTATGGCCTCGAGCAGGCGGCCGGCTCGGTCGGTGTAGAGATGACAGCACGCGGCCAGCACCTTGTGCAGTCGCCGCCGGGCACGCTGTACCCGTGATTTGGCGCCGGACAGCGAGATGCCGAGTGTTTGTGCAACCCGCTTTTGCGGTACCTCGTCCAGTTCGGCTAGCGTCAGCGATTCACGGTCCGTTGCCGGAAGACGGGACAACATGGCCGGCAGGCAGGTTTCCAGCGCGGCATAGGGCTGTTCACGTTCTGTGCCGGGCTCTTCGGGCAGTTCAGCGGGCAGTGGCACATGCGCATGCCGGCGGCGCACATGGTCGATCAACAGGTGCCGCACCACCTGGAACAGCCAGGCCCGCACGTTGTCCGGCCACACGCCCTGATGCAGGCGCAGAAACGCCTCCTGCACCAGATCATCGACGATGGAATCATCACGTATACGGCGGCGCACGAAACGGCGCAGTTCCGGCGCATGAGCGTGCCAGGCCTGCTCCAGGCGCGTAGCGGTGTCGCTGGCAGTGTTCATCGGTCGGTGCGTAGTCAGCGTGACTAGCGGCGATTCTCGAACTGCACGTAGCTGCGGTTGACGTTGCCGCGGTGCAGCTCATCGTAGTTGGCGAGGTCGCGGAAGGCCGGCGCATCGCTCAGACGCTCCACCACCTCGTCGATGGGGTCCCAGTTGTCGGCGGCCGCGCCGACTTCCTGCGCCAGCCAGTCCAGGTAGGCGCCGGTCTGGCGCTGCGCCTTGGCGAGGTCACATACGCCGCCGTGTCCCGGCACGATGTGTTGCGGCTGCAGCTGCTCCATCTGGTGGAAGGTGTCGCGCCAGCTGACCAGATCCGACCAGGGCAGCACGCCGAGCAGGCGATCGACATAGACCAGATCGCCGCTGTACAGCACGCGCTCTTGCGGCAGCCACACCACCGCATCACCGGCGAAGTGGGCGTCGCCCAGCCAGCGCAGCTCAAGGGTGATGTTGCCGATGGTGAGGGTGTTTGCATCGCCAGCAAGCGGCTTTGGCGCGGTAACGGCCTTGGTGCCGGCCACGCGTTCCTTCAGTTCGGGCGCGAGCTGCTGCAGATGCTGCGCGCCGAACTGCTGCTGCGTTGCCACGGTGCGCTGCAACGCGATGATCTGTGCGCCTTTGGCAGCGAAGTAGCCATTGCCGAGCCAGCGGTGGTCCTGGCTGCCGGTGTTGATGACGTGGGTGATGGGCTTGTTGGTGACGCGTGTTACCGCCTGCTCGATGACCTGTGCGCCGCTGCTGGAGGCACCGGAGTCGATCAGCACCACACCCTTGTCGGTAACGACGAAACCGAAATTGGCGTTGAGGCCGTAGTTGTCATAGGTACGCCCGCCGGTGGGGCCGATGATGGCGTAGGCGGGGCCGGCGACGTGTTGCACCGTGAGCAATTCCGCCGCGGAGGTGGCGGCGCTGGTTGCCAGTAACAGCAGGGACAGAATTGTGCGCATGATGTCTCTCGTTATTGATTGCGTTGCGGCCGCTCATACCAGTCCTTGCTGGCGTTGACGATCTTTACCACCGACAGCATGACCGGCACCTCGATCAGCACACCGACCACGGTGGCGAGCGCAGCGCCGGACTGGAAACCGAACAGGGCGATGGCGGCGGCGACCGCCAGTTCGAAGAAATTGCTCGCACCGATCAGCGCCGACGGGCCGGCGACGCTGTGCGCCACCTTGAGCTGGCGGTTGAGCAGGTAGGCCAGTCCGGAGTTGAAGTACACCTGGATCAGGATCGGCACCGCCAGCATGGCTATGACCAGCGGCTGCGCCAGGATCTGTTCGCCCTGGAAGCCGAACAGCAGCACCAGGGTGGCGAGCAGGGCGCCGAGGGACAGTGGATGCAGGCGCTTGAGCAGTGCATCCAGCCCCGCCTGGCCGCCGCGTTGCAATACGTTCCGGCGCCACCACTGGGCAAACAGCACCGGGACGACGATATACAGCAGCACCGACAGCAGCAGCGTGCTCCACGGCACGGTGATGGCGGCGAGGCCGAGCAGCAGGCCGACGATGGGGGCGAAGGCGAACACCATGATGACGTCATTGAGCGCCACCTGGGTCAGGGTGAAGTGCGGCTCGCCGCGGGTGAGATGGCTCCACACGAACACCATCGCCGTGCACGGCGCCGCGGCGAGCAGGATCAGGCCGGCGATATAGCTGTCGTGCTGATCGGCAGGCAACGCGTCGGCAAACACAACGCGGATGAACAGCCAGCCGAGCAGCGCCATGGAGAACGGCTTCACCGCCCAGTTGATGAACAGGGTGACGCCGATGCCCTTCCAGTGTTCCTTCACGTGCGCCAGCGCGGCGAAGTCGATCTTGAGCAGCATCGGGATGATCATCAGCCAGATGAGCAGTGCCACCGGCAGGTTGACCTGGGCCAGCTCCAGCCCGCCGATGAACTGGAACGGCGCGGCGAAGAAGTGCCCCAGCGCGATGCCGGCGACGATGCACAGAAACACCCACAGCGTCAGATAGCGCTCGAACACGCCCATCGGACTGCCGGCGGCTTTCTTCGCCGTGGTTTCACACTGTGCGGACATGGTGCTATTTCACCAGTTCGTCGACCAGCGCGCGTACGCGCTCGCGGATGTCGTCGCGGGCGGCGCGGAACACCGCCATGATCTCCTCTTCCGTGCCGCTGGCCCTGGCCGGGTCGTTGAGCGGCCAGTGGATCTTGCGCACGCTGGCGGGCAGCGCCGGGCAATGCTCGTCGGCGTGGCCGCAGACGGTGACCACCACGTCGGCGGCATCGATCATCGCATCAGTGACTTTGGTGGACTCCTGGCCGGAGATGTCGATGCCGGCCTCGTTCATGACGGCGATGGCGCGCGGATTCTTGCCGTGGGACTCGATGCCGGCTGACTGCACCTCGATGCGGCCCGCGCCGAAGTGTCTGCCCCAGCCTTCGGCCATTTGCGAGCGGCAGGAGTTGCCGGTGCAGAGGAACAGCAGGTTGAGTTGCTTGCTCATCATTGGTTTCCACATTTTAAGGAGAAAAACGTTGATCTCTATTTGGTCCGCGAATGAACGCGAATGAACGCAAATCAATTCCTCACAGCTGCGTTATGCAGGGTGGAGTGCTTCCAAGTATTCGCGTCCATTTGCGTTCATTTGCGGACTCAAGCATTTCAGGCGCAACAGGCAGCGCCGGGACGGTTAGGCATGTCCGCCAGCGCCTGCCGGTCGGTGGCGTAGGGTGCCTGGCCGGCGACGCCGTCGGCGGTGATGCGCAACACTTCGCGTGCCCAGGCGGGCAGTTCCGGGTGCAGGCGGTAGTACACCCACAGCCCCTGGCGCCGGTCGGTGACGATGCCGGCCTCGCGCAGCTGGGCCAGGTGGCGCGAGATCTTGGGCTGGATCTCGCCCAGGGCGTGGGTCAGCTCGCACACGCACAGCTCGCCCTGGCCGTGCAGCAGCAGCAGGCAGCGCAGACGGGTGGGGTCGGCGAGGGCGCGGAACAGGGCTTCGGTGGTCAGCGGCATGGCGGCAAAACATACGCCGATCCATATATACGGTCAAGCGTATGTAGGCGCCGGTCGGGGACACGGAGACGAACTGTAGGAGCCGAGTCCTCTCGGCGAATGGGTGCTGGCGCCGTTTGCGCTGGAGGCGGGGCGGCCCCATCCGGTATAGTAGCCGCCTGTTTTCCTTGATATTCCGCCCATGAAAACCCTACACGTCGACCTGGGGGCACGCAGCTACCCCATTTACATCGGCCCCGGCCTGCTGGGCCGTGCCGACCTGGTATTGCCCCACCTCACGGGCACGCAGGTGATGATCGTCAGCAATGAGACGGTGGCGCCGCTGTACCTGGAGCGCACCCTGGCGGCCTTCAAGGGCATCCGCACCGAGGCGGTGATCCTGCCCGACGGCGAGCAGTACAAGACCCTGGAAACGGTCAACAGCGTGTTCGACGGCCTGCTGTCCCACCGTTTCGATCGCAAGTGCACCCTGGTGGCCCTGGGCGGCGGCGTGGTGGGCGACATGACCGGCTTCGCCGCCGCCTGCTACCAGCGCGGTGTGTCCTTCATCCAGATCCCCACCACCCTGCTGTCCCAGGTGGACTCCTCGGTGGGCGGCAAGACCGGCGTGAACCATCCGCTGGGCAAGAACATGATCGGCGCCTTCCACCAGCCGCGCTGTGTGCTGGCCGACACCGACACCCTCAACACCCTGGACGAGCGCCAGCTGCGCGCCGGCATCGCCGAGGTGATCAAGTACGGCCTGATCAACGATCCGGAATTCTTCACCTGGCTGGAGCAGAACATGAACGCGCTGCTCGCGCGCGAGCCGGAGGCGCTGAGCTACGCCATCGAGCGCTCCTGCCGCGACAAGGCGGCCATCGTCGCCGCCGACGAGACCGAGGGCGGCGTGCGCGCCCTGCTCAACCTGGGGCACACCTACGGCCACGCCATCGAAACCGGCATGGGCTACGGTGAGTGGCTGCACGGCGAGGCCATCGCCGCCGGCATGGTGATGGCGGCGGAACTGTCGCAGCACCTGGGCTGGATGGCGGCCGGCGACGTGGCGCGGGCGCGCAAGCTGATCCAGGCCGCCGGCCTGCCGGTGCAGGCGCCGACGGAACTGGATGCCGCCCGCTTCCTGGAACTGATGGCGGTGGACAAGAAGGTGCTGGCGGGCAAGCTGCGGCTCATTCTGCTGCGCGGCATCGGCCAGGCAGTGATCAGCGACAGCGCGACGCCGGAACAGATCAGCGCCGGCATCGCCCTGCATCGCAGCACAGCGAGTTGATCTATTCAGTCCGCGAATAAACGCGAATTGACGCAAATAGGAAAAGGATTTCCGAACGGGTAATCGGCTTTGATAGACAACGGGGCTTGTCTGTCAGTTACAAGGGTGAGTTCATTGGTCAATACATGGCGCATTGTTTGGGGGCATGATGACAATCAAGCGCTTTGAAGATTTTATTTGCGTCTATTCGCGTTCATTTGCGGACATGTTTTTTATCAATCGGATTGAGTCAAAGGTTTTCTGAATGGACGGTCTGGCCCCCTACGCAGCAGTCTGCACCCACTCCCGCGGCCGCCGTCTTCCCGAACCCGCCCCGCAGTACCGCAGCGAATTCCAGCGCGATCGCGACCGCATCGTGCATTCGTCCGCCTTCCGCCGCCTGGAGTACAAGACCCAGGTGTTCGTCAATCACGAAGGCGACATGTTCCGCACCCGCCTGACGCACTCCATCGAGGTGGCGCAGATCGGCCGTGCCATCGCCCGTGCCCTGCATCTCAATGAAGACCTCACCGAGGCCATCAGCCTGGCCCACGACCTCGGCCACACCCCCTTCGGCCACGCGGGCCAGGACGCGCTCAACGAGTGCATGCGCGATTACGGCGGCTTCGAGCACAACCTGCAGTCGCTGCGCGTGGTGGACGAACTGGAGGATCGCTACGCCGAATTCCGCGGCCTCAACCTCACCTTCGAGACGCGCGAGGGCATCCTCAAGCACTGCTCGCTGGAAAATGCGCGCCAGCTCGGCGAACTGGGGCAACGTTTTCTGGAGAAAGGCCAGCCCAGCCTGGAGGCGCAGATCGCCAACATTGCCGATGCCATCGCCTACAACAATCACGACGTCGACGACGGCCTGCGCGCGGGGCTGCTGACGGTGGAGCAGCTGTGCGAGGTGGAGCTGTTCGCGGCGCAGCACGCCGCCGTGCGCCAGGCCTATCCCGACCTCGACGGCCGCCGCCTGATCCACGAAATCATCCGCCGCATGATCAACCGCCAGGTGGTGGACCTGCTCGACACCAGCCGCCGCCTCATCGACGAGGCCGCCCCCGCCGATGTCGACGCAGTGCGCGCGCGCAGCGAGCCGCTGCTGCGCTTCAGCGAGGCGATGCAGCAGCAGCACCAGACCCTCAAGCGCTTCCTGCGCGTCAATCTCTACCAGCATTACCGCGTGCACCGCATGACGGTGAAGTCGCAGCGCATCGTGCGCGACCTGTTCGGCGCCATCTTCGACGACCCGCGCCTGCTGCCGGTGCCGCACCAGCACAACGTCGCCGTGCTGGAGCAGCAGCAGGGCCCCGCCGGCCGCGCCCGCGCCGTGGCCGACTACATCGCCGGCATGACCGACCGCTACGCCATCGCCGAGCACAGCAAGCTGTTCACGCCCACCGAGCTGACCTGAGCCAGGGCCGGCGGGGTCGCCCCGCCGGCCGGCCCCTGGCCCCCCTGTTTTGCGAAGCGAGCGCCCACCAACACACCTTTTGGTGTTCGTTGCCCCTCCGCAGTACCACATCTTGTGCGCTTATTGGCGTTTCTACCTTGAGAAATCAGCGTCTTGGCGGCATACTTTCGCCCAATCACGGGCAGCTCCTCCGGGGGCTGACATAACAACACACAGGGAACCCGCGTCATCGGCACATGCGTATCTACATGCAGACACCCGTCACCGATGACAGCCCGCCGCGCTACTACCACCTGTTTCTGCAGGAAGACCTGCTCGGTGGCTGGAGCGTGGTGCGTGAATGGGGTTTCCAGGGGGCTTCCGGGCGCGTGGTGCGCGACCATTTCGCGACCCGGGAGGCGGCCGAGTCCGCCATCATCAGCGGGCGTGATGCGCAGCTCAAACGGGGATATCGCGTGATGTTCATGCAGGGTGACACCTACAGGGATGCAGGCGACGGTCCGCGTCGGGGACAGGCGGACCAGGAGCGACCCAGATGATGCGGGCCCTACGCCGTAACAAGGACCCGCTGGCTGCCCCACCCTATCTTTCCCGTTACAAACTGCGCGAGAGCCCCTTCGCCAGCGGCGCCCGTTTCTTCTACGCCGACCCCGAGCGCGCACAAACCCTCAACATGCTGCAACACCTGACCCAGTACAGCGAGGAGCTGCTGCTGGTGACGGGGCCGGCCGGCAGCGGCAAGAGCACCCTGCTGGAGCAGTACCTGACGCGCGCCGACGAGGACTGGAAGGTGTGCCGCGTCAGCGCCACCGAAACCCCTGATCCCGCCGCCCTGTTCCTGGCCGCCGCCCGCTGCTTCGGTCTGCATACCGACGGTGTTGCGTCCGACGCCCTGCTCGGTGCGCTGCAGGAGCATCTCAATCATCTGCAGCAGACCATGACGCCGGTGCTGGTGGTGGACGATGCCGACCGTCTGTCCGACGACGCTCTGGAGATCGTGGTGCGCCTGGCCGAGCTGCCCGGCGAGCACGGCAAGCTGGTGCGCGTCATCCTGTTCGCCGACAGCGCCATCCTGCCGCGTTTCGACAGTGCCCGCTTCGCCTCCGGGCCGCGGCCGCACCGCCTCGACCTCAAGCCGCTGGACGAGGCGCAGACCATCGCCTATCTGCAGCACCGCCTGGCCACCGCCGGATTTGCCGGCGGGCCGCTGTTCCTGCCGCGCGACCTGAAGCGCATCCACAAGCAGTCGCTGGGCTGGCCCGGCGGCATCAACGTACAGGCCCATGAGGTTTTGATGAGCAAACGCAGTGGCAGCAGCATCCCCTGGCCCTATGTCGTTGCCGCACTGGCGGTGGCGGCCGCTGCCGGTACCTGGCTGCAGTTCTCCGGCGGGGACCATGTACCGCCGGTCAGCGTCACTCCGCCTCCGTCGCCGGTGGCGGCGGCGCCGGAACGGCCCATCGTGCGCTATGCCGAACCGGCGGGGGCGGCGCCGTCGGCGCTGACGGTGCGCAGCGGCGAGACGGTGCAGATCACCTGCCTGGCGCCGACGGTCGCCGAATCACCGCAACCGTTGCCGCAGCCGATGCTGCGTGAAGTGGCCCCCGTCGCCGAGCCTTCGGCTGCGGCTCCGGAGCCGCAGCCGGAGGTGACGGCACCACCGGCCCAGCCCGTTCCGGCCGAGGCGCCGGCCGCACCTGCGGCCCCCGTTGCAGCGATGACCGTTCCCGCGGAGCCCGTCCCTGCGGTGGCGGAAGCGCCGCCCGCCACTGAACCCGCACCCGCAGAGCCGGGCACCGCGCCGTCGGTGGAGGCGCCGGTCGCCGAGCCTGTGGCCCCGCCCGCACCCGTCGAGCCGCCCGCTGCACCTGCGGCGGCAGAGCCCGCCCCCGCTGCAGCCGAACCCGCCGTCCCGGCGGAACCTGTTCCCGCTGTGCCGACACCCGTCATCGAGCGGGTCGAGCCGGACCCGGCCCCGGGCAGCCGCCAGGCGCAGACCCTGACCCTGCACGGCAGGTATTTCACGCCGGACAGCCAGGTCACCGTGAGCTGGCGCGGCCGGCGCAAGACCCTGACGGCCGGCCAGGTTCAGGTGCTGGACGGCGAGCGCATCGCCATCACCGTCACCACCGGCACCACGCCGGATACCTGGTCGGTGGTGGTGGCCGGGGCCGACGGCCGGCTCTCGGCACCGTTCCAGTTCAAGGTCGCCGCGCCGGTCAAGGCGGCGGCTGCACCCGCAGCACCCCCTGCCGCCGCCCCGGCGCCGGCAGCGGCCCAGCCGGCCGTGGCCGGGTTCCGTGATGCCGCCTGGTTGCAGGCGCAGGCGCCGCGCCATTTCAGTGTGCAACTGGTGGGCGCCGGCACGGAGGAGGCGGTGCGCGCCCACCTGCGCGGCTACGATGTGCGTGGTGATATTGCCCTGATCACCGTTCAGCGCGACGGCAAGCCCTGGTTCGTGCTGTTCTGGGGCAATTTTGCCGACCGTGCCGCCGCCGAGCGTGCCGTGGCCGCCCTGCCGGGGCCGCTCAAGCGGGTGTCACCCTGGATCCGCCCCTTTGCCGACGTGCACGCCGAGCTGAACGCCGGGGTCGCAAGGTAGGAGCGAGCCGTATTCGCGAACGGCGATCAATTTCGGCACCGTATCGCGAATACGATTCGCTCCTACGACCCCCACCTATCCCCCGGGCAAGTGAAGCCCCGCTAACCTCCCGTCCCGCATGGCTTCTTTGCATTGAACCTCCCCCCCGAGGGCAGTATACTTCTTGACCCTTTTTGCCCGGGGTCCGGGCAAATCGTCATTTTTCGCCCGGTTTTCCGCGAGAACCTCACTTAAGACTTGTGGCCGTGAACGACAGACAAGATACGCTTGGCGGGCTGTACCGCCCCGAATTCGAGAAGGACAACTGCGGCTTCGGCCTCATTGCCCACATGGATGGCGCTGCCAGCCACTGGCTGGTGGATACCGCCATCGGCGCGCTGGCGCGCATGACCCACCGCGGCGCCATCGCCGCCGACGGCAAGACCGGCGACGGTTGCGGCCTGCTGATGAAGAAGCCCGACGCGTTCATGCGCGCCGTGGCGGCAGAGCTGAACTTCACCCTCACCGACAACTATGCCGTGGGCATGGTGTTCCTCAACCAGGATGCCGCGCTGGCCGACAAGGCGCGCAGGCAGCTGGAGCAGGAAGTGGCGCAGGAAGGTTTGCAGGTGGCCGGCTGGCGCGTGGTGCCGACCGACAGCAGCGCCTGCGGCGCCGAGGCGCTGAAGACCCTGCCGCGCATCGAGCAGATCTTCATCAATGCCGCCGCCGGCATGGACGAGGCCGCCTTCGAGCGTCATCTCTATATCGCGCGTCGCCGCACCGAGAAGGCCATCGAGTCCAGTGACCCGGTGTTCTATCTGCCCAGCTTCTCCAGCCGCGTGGTGTCCTACAAGGGCCTGGTGATGCCGGCCTATCTGCCGGTGTTCTACACCGATCTGAATGACCAGCGTCTGTCCTCCGCGCTGTGCGTGTTCCACCAGCGCTTCTCCACCAACACCTGGCCGCAGTGGCGCCTGGCGCAGCCGTTCCGCTATCTCGCCCACAACGGCGAGATCAACACCGTGCAGGGCAACCGCTACTGGTCGGTGGCGCGCGGCCACAAGTTCGAGACGCCGCTGATCCCCAACATGGACGACGTGCGCCCGCTGGTGTCGATGACCGGTTCCGACTCCAACAGCCTCGACAACATGCTGGAAGCGCTGCTCGCCGGCGGCATGGACATCTTCCGCGCCATGCGTCTGCTGGTGCCGCCCGCCTGGCAGAACGTGGAGACCATGGACCCGGATCTGCGCGCCTTCTATGAATACAACTCCATGCACATGGAGCCGTGGGACGGCCCGGCCGGCATCGTGCTGACCGACGGCCGCCACGCCGCCTGCACCCTGGATCGCAACGGCCTGCGCCCGGCGCGCTGGGTGATCACCCGCGGTGAGAATGCCAAGGCTCCGGAGAGCGGCGACTACCGCGGCTGCATCATCACCCTCGCTTCCGAGATCGGCGTGTTTGATTACCAGCCGGCCGACGTGGTGGCCAAGGGCCGCCTGAAGCCGGGCCAGATGCTGGCGGTGGATACCCTCGCCTGCAAGCTGCTGCTGCCGCAGGACGTCGACACCATGCTCAAGGGCCGCCAGCCCTACAAGCAGTGGATGAACGCGCATGTCATGCGTCTGGAGTCCGAGCTGAACGAGGCCGCCAACGGCGCCGAGCTGGAGCAGGACGCGCTCGACGTGCACCAGAAGATGTTCCAGGTCAGCTTCGAGGAGCGCGATCAGGTGCTGCGCCCGCTGGCCGAGGCCGGCCAGGAGGCCATCGGTTCCATGGGCGACGACACGCCGATGGCGGTGCTGTCCACCCGCGTGCGCTCGCTGTACGACTACTTCCGCCAGCAGTTCGCCCAGGTCACCAATCCGCCCATCGACCCGCTGCGCGAAGCCATCGTCATGTCGCTGGAGACCTGCTTCGGCCGCGAGAAGAATCTGTTCGCCGAGACGCCGGAACATGCGGCGCGCCTGCTGGTGGATTCGCCGGTGCTGTCGCGCGGCAAGTTCGCCCGCCTGCTGGCCCTGGACAGCGCCGATTACGCCCATGCGCGCATCGATCTGAACTACGCCAGGGGCACCGATCTCAAGGCTGCCATCACCGCCGTGTGTGACAGCGCCGTCGCCGCCGTGAAGGCCGGCAAGGTGATCATCGTGCTGTCCGATCGCGCGCTGTCCGAGGACAGGCTGCCGATCCACGCCCTGCTCGCCACCGGCGCGGTGCACCATCGCCTGATCAAGGAAGGCCTGCGCTGCGATGCCAACATCGTGGTGGAGACCGGCACGGCGCGTGACCCGCACCACTTTGCGGTGCTGATCGGTTACGGCGCCACCGCGGTGTATCCGTACCTCGCCTACGAGGTGCTGCTCGATCTGGTGCGCAGCAACGAGATCAGCGGCAAGGAGCCGGCCAAGTTGATGGAGTCCTACCGCAAGGGCATCAACAAGGGCCTGTACAAGATCATCTCCAAGATGGGCATCTCCACCATCGCCAGCTACCGCGGCTCGCAGCTGTTCGAGTCCGTCGGCCTGCACGAGGATGTGGTGGAACTGTGTTTCAAGGGCACCACCAACCGCCTGTCCGGCACCCACTTCGCCGATCTGGAAGATGATCAGCAGTTGCTGGCGAAGGAAGCGTGGAATCCGCGCAAGCCGATCCAGCAGGGCGGCCTGCTCAAGTACCTGCACAACGGCGAGTACCACGCCTACAACCCGGACGTGGTGCAGGCGCTGCACAAGGCGGTCCGCAGCGGCAAGTACGAGGACTACCTGGAATACGCCCGGCATGTGAACGAGCGTCCGGTGGCGATGCTGCGCGACCTGCTCAAGGTGCGCGGCGACCTCAAGCCGATCAGCATCGACGAGGTGGAGTCGGAAGAGGCGATCATGAAGCGCTTCGACTCCGCCGGCATGTCGCTGGGTGCGCTGTCGCCCGAGGCGCACGAGGCGTTGGCCACGGCCATGAACCGCCTGGGCGGCCGTTCCAACTCCGGTGAGGGCGGTGAAGACCCGGCGCGCTACGGCACCGAGAAGATGTCGAAGATCAAGCAGGTGGCCTCCGGCCGCTTCGGCGTCACGCCGCACTACCTGGTCAACGCCGAGGTGCTGCAGATCAAGGTCGCCCAGGGCGCCAAGCCCGGCGAGGGTGGCCAGCTGCCCGGCGACAAGGTGGACAAGCTGATCGCCAAGCTGCGTTACGCCATGCCCGGCGTGGCGCTGATCTCACCGCCGCCGCATCACGACATCTATTCCATCGAGGACCTGGCGCAGCTGATCTTCGACCTCAAGCAGGTCAATCCGCAGGCGCTGGTGTCGGTGAAGCTGGTGGCCGAGGCCGGTGTCGGCACCATCGCCGCCGGCGTGGCCAAGGCCTATGCCGATCTCATCACCATCTCCGGTTATGACGGCGGCACCGGTGCCAGCCCGCTGGCCTCGGTGAAGTACGCCGGCTCGCCGTGGGAACTGGGCATGACCGAAACCCACCAGATCCTGCGTGCCAACGACCTGCGCGACAAGGTGCGCGTGCAGACCGACGGCGGCCTCAAGACCGGCCTCGACGTGGTCAAGGCGGCGATGCTGGGCGCCGAGAGCTTCGGCTTCGGCACCGGCCCGATGGTGGCGCTGGGCTGCAAGTTCCTGCGCATCTGTCATCTCAACAACTGCGCCACCGGCGTCGCCACCCAGGACAAGGTGCTGCGTTCCGAGCACTTCATCGGCCTGCCCGAGATGGTGATGAACTACTTCAAGTTCATCGCCCGCGAGACGCGTGAGTGGATGGCCCGGCTTGGCGTGCGTTCCATGGAAGAGCTGATTGGCCGCACCGACCTGCTGGAGATCATGCAGGGCACTACCGCCAAGCAGCAGCGCCTGAACCTGCAGCCGCTGCTGTCCGACGGCGGCGTGCCGGCCGACAAGCCGCGCTTCTGCACCGCGCCGAAGAACCAGCCTTTCGACAAGGCGGAGCTGGCCGAGCAGATGGTGCACGACTGCCTGCCCGCCATCGACGGCAGGAAGGGCGGCGAATTCCACTACACGGTGAAGAACGTCAACCGTTCCATCGGCGCGCGCCTGTCCGGCGAGATCGCCAGGCGCTACGGCAACCTGGGCATGAATGACGCCCCCATCACCCTGCGCCTGACCGGCACCGCCGGCCAGAGCTTCGGCGTGTGGAATGCCGGCGGCCTCAACATGGTGCTGGAAGGCGATGCCAACGACTACGTCGGCAAGGGCATGGCCGGCGGCAAGCTGGTGATCTACCCGCCCAGGGGCAGCATGTTCAAGACGCAGGAAACCAGCATCATCGGCAACACCTGCCTGTACGGCGCCACCGGCGGCACGCTGTATGCCGCCGGCCTGGCCGGCGAGCGTTTCGCCGTGCGCAACTCCGGTGCCCATGCGGTGGTGGAAGGCGTCGGCGATCACGGCTGCGAATACATGACCGGCGGTGTGGTGGCGGTGCTGGGTCAGACCGGCCTCAACTTCGGCGCCGGCATGACCGGCGGCTTCGCCTACGTGCTGGATCTCGATAACGGCTTCGTCGATCGCTACAACCACGAACTGATCGACATCCATCGTGTCGGTACCGAGAAGACCGAGGCGCACCGTGCCCACCTGCGCCAGATGATCGAGTCCTTCGTGGCCGAGACCGGCAGCGCCTGGGGCCAGCACATCCTGGACAACTTCGCCGATATGGTGGGCAAGTTCTGGCTGGTGAAGCCCAAGGCCTCGGAGATCGACAGCCTGCTGGGCACGCTGTTGAGCGCGGCGTAACTGATACGGGAACAGCGAATAGTCATGGGTAACGTTTTCCAATTTCTGCAAGTGCCGCGCATCGACCCGGAGAAGAAGTCCGTCGAGGTGCGCATCAAGGAATACGCCGAGATCTACGGCCAGTTCGACCAGGACAGTTCGGCCTCGCAGGCCGACCGCTGCCTGGCCTGCGGCAATCCGTACTGCTCGTGGAAGTGCCCGGTGCACAACTACATCCCGCACTGGCTCAAGCTGGTGGCGGAGGGCAACATCAACGAGGCGGCCGAGCTGTCGCACCGCACCAACTCGCTGCCGGAGATCTGCGGCCGCGTCTGCCCGCAGGATCGCCTGTGTGAAGGTGCCTGCACCCTGAACGATGGTTTCGGTGCGGTGACCATCGGCGCGGTGGAGCGTTATATCTCCGATACCGCCTTCGCCCAGGGCTGGCGTCCGGACATGTCGCGCGTCAAGGACACCGGCAAGCGCGTGGCGGTGATCGGTGCCGGTCCCGCCGGCCTCGGCTGCGCCGACGTGCTGACGCGCAACGGCGTCAAGGCGGTGGTCTACGACCGTCATCCGGAGATCGGCGGCCTGCTCACCTTCGGTATTCCCGAATTCAAGCTGGAGAAGACCATCGTCAAGCGTCGCCGCGAGGTGATGGAGGGTATGGGCGTGGAGTTCCGTCTCGGCGTCGAGGTGGGCAAGGACATCACTTTCGAACAGCTGATGGGCGAATACGATGCCGTGTTCCTCGGCATGGGCACCTACAACTACATGAAGGGCGGCTTCCCCGGCGAGGACCTGCCCGGCGTGCACGCCGCGCTGGACTTCCTCATCGCCAACGTCAACCACTGCCACGGCTACGAGAAGAGCCCGGCCGACTACATCAACATGAAGGGCCAGCGCGTCGTGGTGCTGGGCGGCGGCGATACCGCCATGGACTGCAACCGCACCTCCATCCGCCAGGGCGCCAAGGCCGTGACCTGCGCCTACCGCCGCGACGAGGCCAACATGCCCGGTTCCAAGCGCGAGGTGGCCAACGCCAAGGAAGAGGGCGTGCAGTTCCTGTGGAACCGCCAGCCGGTGGAGATCGTCGGCGAGGATCGCGTCGAGGGCGTCAAGGTGGTGACCACCGAGATGGGCCCGCCGGATGCACGCGGCCGCCGCACCCCGCAGGTGGTGGCAGGCTCGGAGGAGATCATTCCCGCCGACCGCGTGCTGATCGCCTTCGGCTTCCGTCCCAACCCGCAGCCCTGGTTCGCCCAGCACGGCATCGAGGTGGACGAGCGCGGCCGCGTCAAGGCGCCGGCCAACGGCCAGTACAAGTACCAGACCAGCAACGCCAAGGTGTTCGCCGGCGGCGACATGGTGCGCGGCTCCGACCTGGTGGTCACCGCCGTGTGGGAAGGCCGCCAGGCCGCCGAAGGCATCCTGGACTTCCTCAACGTCTAAGCCCTCCAACCGCTAAGGACGCAAAGGCACGCCAAGAGAAACCAGAGTATCCAACTTTGCGCTCCTTCGCGTCCTTTGCGGTTAAAACGCTTTATGACTGAACTGAAGAACGATCGTTTCCTGCGCGCCCTGCTCAAAGAGCCGGTGGACGTGACCCCGGTGTGGATGATGCGCCAGGCCGGGCGTTACCTGCCGGAATACCGGGCCACCCGTGCCAGGGCCGGCAGCTTCATGGATCTGTGCAAGAATCCCGAGCTGGCCTGCGAGGTCACCATCCAGCCGCTGGAGCGTTTCCCCCTCGACGCCGCCATCCTGTTTTCCGACATCCTCACCGTGCCCGATGCCATGGGACTCGGTCTGCGCTTCGCCGAGGGCGAGGGGCCGATCTTCGATCGCCCGGTGCGCACGGCGGCCGATGTCGACAAGCTGTTCGTGCCCGATCCGGAAGGCGAGCTGAAGTATGTGATGGATGCGGTGCGCACCATCCGCCGCGAGCTGAACGGCCGCGTGCCGCTGATCGGCTTTTCCGGCAGCCCCTGGACTTTGGCTACCTACATGGTGGAGGGCGGTTCCTCCAAGGAATTCGCCAAGGTGAAGGGCATGCTGTACGACCAGCCCGCACTGATGCACAAGCTGCTTAACGTGACGGCAGATGCCGTGACACAGTATCTCAACGCGCAGGTGGATGCCGGCGCCCAGGCATTGATGATCTTCGATACCTGGGGTGGCTCGCTCACGCCGCGTGACTACCAGGAGTTCTCCCTGCGCTACATGGCGAAAATTGTTTCTGGCCTCAAGCGCGAGGCCGACGGCCGCAAGGTGCCGGTGGTACTGTTCACCAAGGGCGGCGGCCAGTGGCTGGAGGCAATGGCCGGGGCCGGTGCCGACGCGCTGGGCCTGGACTGGACGGTGGATATCGGTGCCGCGCGTGCCCGCGTCGGCGACAAGGTGGCCCTGCAGGGCAACATGGACCCCTGCGTGCTGTATGCCGCGCCCGAGCGCATCCGCGCCGAGGTGGCGGCGATCCTCGCCGCCTATGGCAAGGGCAGCGGTCATGTGTTCAATCTGGGCCACGGCATCCACCAGCACGTGAACCCCGAGCATGCGGCTGCCTTCGTCGAGGCCGTGCACCAGTTGAGTGCGCCGTACCACCAGTAACAGCGCAAGGCGGCGCGGCACACGATGCCGGTGCTGCCGTTTTCCCCGGGACGGCGCCGGTGCCGCGCCCCGTATCGATATGGGTGCCAGCCTTTTAAGCATTTTGATGTTTACTAATAATATTGCGCAAATACACTGCTAGCTTTAGTGTTAAGCCGTTCACATAAAAAGGAGGGGGGCGCACATGCGGATGATCACGGCGAGGCAACTGCTGGTGTTGCTGGCCGGCATCGGGATGGTTGCCAGCGTCCATGGGGCGGACGACGCTTATCTCAAGGCGCTGCAGGCGGAAACCCAGGCAATCACCAGTGGCGAGGCCGCGGGTTCGGCCGCATCCCCCCCGGCGTCGGCGGGCGACAGCAAGCCGCAGGGCTGGTCTGCCTCGGGGCAGGGGTTGGCGGAAGAGCTGCCCACCAACCTGTCGCAGGAGCAGTTCGAGGCGGCACTGAAGAGCAGTTATTTCGGAACCTTCGTGTTCTATAACAAGCTCAATGATGCCGACAAGGCCAAGGTGTACGAGGCCTACAAAAGCAACGCCCAGATCTCCCATATCCGGGACACGACTACCAACCTGCTGAAGAAATAGCAGACCAGAGGTCAGGGGAATGAGGATGGCAAAGATGCGAATTTTGCTGAGTGCGGGTTTTGTGCTGCTGATGGGCGTACTGTCAGCCAACACCCAGGCGCTGGAGGTGAAAATCACCGAAAGCAAGGAAACGGTAACCGTACAGCACCACGGCAAGCCCTACGTGATCCAGCGCGAGCAGGATCCCAACCACGTCGTGGACACGGCCTGGGGCAAGACCTCACGCAAATGCCCGCCCTTCTGTCTGCAGCCGAACGTGCCGCTGCCCGGCATCCATGCCGTGGGCGAGCTGGAGGTGCTCGATTTCATGGAGAAGTTCGTCAATACCGGCAAGGGCGTGCTGATCGATTCACGCCTGCCGTCCTGGTATCTGGCGGGCACCATTCCGGGTTCGGTCAACATTCCCTTCACCGTGTTCGGCGAGATCCCCACGGCGGCGGACGTGGAAAAGGCCTTCAAGCTGCTCGGCGCCGTGCGCCGCCCCAATGTCGGCGGATTCCGCCGCGCCTTGGAGCGCAACTTCAGCGACTGGTTTGGTCAGCACAAGACGGCCTACTGGGACTTCACCAATGCCAAGGAAGTGCTGTTGTGGTGTAACGGCCCCTGGTGCGGGCAGTCGCCCCGCGCGATCAAGAACCTGGTGAACCTGGGCTATCCCAAGGAGCGCATCCACTACTACCGCGGCGGCATGCAGATGTGGAAGGTGCTGGGCATGCCGACGGTGGTGCCGGAGGCCAACACCGTCATGTTCGAGGTGAGCGGCGGCGAATAAGCGCGCTGTCAGCATCGCGAAAAACAAAGGCCGGGTTACCCCGGCCTTTGTTTTTGTGGGGGTCCGATTTCTACTGGATGACGAAATCGGTGAAGTAGAGCGCCTCCAGTGCCTCACGCTTCAGACCGGCGTGGGTCTCCAGTACGCTGCGCAGTTCCTCCAGTGCCTGCAGGCGCACCTGCTCCCGCACCTGCACGTCGTACATCTGGTCCACGGTCTGCGCCGACAGCAGGGTGATGAGGGCATGACGCACCGGCCCGGTGTGTTCCTTCAGGGCGCTCAGTACGGCGGGATCACGGCTCATGGCCTGCACCTTCACCTGCATGAAGCGCACGCGCCCTTCGCTGCGCAGGTTGACCACGATGGCCGGTTCCAGTGCCAGGTAGGGGCCGGCAGGGGCGCCGCCTCCGCCGGAGGCCAGTACAGGAGAGGTGACGAGGGACGTGCACAGCAGCAGGGCGGGGAGCAGTCGTTTCATGGCATGCGATCGGTTGGGCGTGATGGCCTATGATGCCATGAACGCATGACAGCCGCGAGACACGGCTATTCGTCTTTTTTGCGTCGTGCACGCGGATGGGCGGCGTCGTAGACCTTGGCGAGATGCTGGAAATCGAGGTGGGTATAAATCTGCGTGGTAGCGATGTTGGCGTGGCCGAGCAGCTCCTGTACCGCGCGCAGGTCGCC
The DNA here is from genome assembly GCA_040755915.1 of Pseudomonadota bacterium. Lineage (GTDB taxonomy): Bacteria > Pseudomonadota > Gammaproteobacteria > Thiohalomonadales > Thiohalomonadaceae > Sulfurivermis. Next base: position 69,618 of record JBFLWM010000042.1, read on the forward strand.
GCTGGATTCCAGCACGTGACTGGCGAAGGAGTGGCGCAGCATGTGCGGATGCACCGGTACCGCCAGTCCCTGGGCGAGGGCGTGGCGGCGCAGCCGCTCCTGCACGGTGCGGGCGGCGATGCGCTTGCCGCCGCGGCCGAGAAACAGGGCGGTGGTTCCGGCGGCCCCCTTCTGCAGGTGGCGCCGTTGCAGCCAGTCCTGCAGCGCCGCCAGGGCCTTGCGGCCGACCGGCAGCACGCGGGTCTTGGCACCCTTGCCGGTGACGCGCACGGTGGCGTCGCTCATGTCGACATCGTTGCAGTCGAGACCGACCAGCTCGGCGAGACGCAGACCGGAGGAGTACATCAGCTCCATGATGGCGCGGTCGCGCACGGCATCGTCGTCGTCACCCGGGATCTCCAGCAGGCGCGCCGTCTGATCCACGTCGAGGGTCTGAGGCAGCGTGCGCGGGCTCTTGGGGGCGGGGATGTCCTGCGCCGGGTTGTGGCCGGCGACGCCCTCGCGCAGCAGGTAGTTGAAGAAGCTGCGGATGGCGGACAGCTCACGCTGCAGGCTGCTGCCGCCGATGCCGGAGCGGTGGCGCCAGGCAACGTAGGCGCGTATCTGCGGTGCCTGCAGGGCGCCCCAGTCAGCGATGTCCTGACGGTCGCAGAATTCGCCCAGATGGCGCAGGTCGCGCAGGTAGTTGTCGAGGGTGTGGGGCGACAGGCGGCGCTCGTGGCGCAGATGCTGCGCGTAGCGCTCGATCCAGTCCAGCGCCGCTTCCTGCATCGGGCTAGTCCGAGGAATCCGGATGCAGCAGCCGCGCCACCACGGCGCCGAGATAGCGCAGAAAGGTGGTGCCCATTTCGGCGTGGAAGCGGCGCGGGTCGATGCTGCCGATGCCGAGCACGCCGAGGCACTGTTGCGACTCTGCCGCAAACAACGGGATCACCGCACCGGAGGCCAGTTCATCCGCCGCCTTGCCGAACAGAAACTGTCCCTGCGCCGGCGCGATGTGGCCGCACACCGGTTCGCCGCGCTCGATGACCCTGGCAAACAGCTCGCGCTCCTTCGCGCTGTCGCCGCCGAACAGCTTCAGCTCCACCGCATCGGCATGGAAGTCCTCGCGCAGCCCCTCGCGCAGGTGGCGCAGCAGCGCCTCGCTGCCGCGGGCCTCCAGCAGGCCGAGGATCAGCTGCTCGATGCGCTCCAGCAGGTGCTCGTTGTCGCGTGCGGTCTGGGTCAGGTGTTGCAGCTTGCGCTTCAGGTCCTGACGCTGTTCGCGCAGCACCGCCACCTGGCGTTCGATGAGGGATACCGCGCCCTTGGCGTCGTGGGGCAGTTCCAGGTCGGTGAGCAGATAGTCGTGGCGCAGGAAAAAGTCGGGGTGGCGGCGCAGGTAGTCGGCGACGCTGGCGTCGCTCAGTGCGGTGCTGTCGATATCCGGTTGTGTGCTCACAGCTCGATTTCCCCCTGAAAGACCCGTGTCGCCGGTCCCGTCATCCACAGCGGCTGGTTGCCGCCGTCCCAGCGTATGGTGAGGCTGCCGCCCGGCAGGTCGACGCGCACCGTTTCATCCAGTTCGCCCCAGCGCCGTCCCACGGCGACCGCCGCGCAGGCACCGGTGCCGCAGGCCAGGGTCTCGCCGGCGCCGCGCTCGAACACGCGCAGGCGGATATGGCGGCGATCGACGATCTGCATGAAGCCGACGTTGACCCGGCGCGGAAAGCGCGGATGCGATTCCAGCAGAGGCCCGAGCCGCTCCACCTCGGCCGTGGCGACGTCTTCCACGCGCAGCACGGCATGCGGGTTGCCCATGGAAACGGCGCCGATGGCGAGCGGTTCGCGGCCGACTTCCAGCGGGTATTTGTCCGCCTCGGCGTCGGCGGTGAACGGAATCTGTTGCGGGTCGAAGCGCGGCGCGCCCATGTTGACGCGGATCTCGCCGCTGGCCTCCACATAGAGGGTGATCACGCCGGAGGCGGTCTCCACCACGATGGCGTCCTTGGCGGTGAGTCCCTCGTCGCGCACGAAGCGGGCGAAGCAGCGCGCACCGTTGCCGCACTGCTCCACCTCGCCGCCGTCGGCATTGAAGATGCGGTAGCGGAAGTCGACGCCGCCCTGCGTGGGTTTCTCCACCATCAGCAGCTGATCGCAGCCGATGCCGAAACGGCGATCGGCGAGAAAACGCACCTGTGCACTGTTGAGCCGGACGTCGCGGCGATAGGCATCGATGACCACGAAGTCATTGCCCAGGCCGTGCATTTTGACGAAGGGAAGGCGCATGGCGATTCAGGTTACCCCTAGTCGGCGTCGTTGGAAAGGGCGTCGCCGCAGCCCAGCCAGTCCTTGTAGATGCAGCGGTCCATCACCACCCAGATGCCGGCGGCGCGGGCACGCAGCGCGGCAGCTTCATTGACCACGCCTTCCTGCAGCCACAGTGCCGGGACCTTCAGCGCGATGCAGGCATCGACGATCTCGTCCACATATTCGGGGGCGCGGAACACGTCCACCAGATCGACGGGGCCGGGCAGCGCCTGCAGGTCGGCACAGGCGGGCTCGCCCAATACCGTATCCACCGCCGGGCGCACCGGCACGATGCGGCAGCCGAAGCGCTGCAACGCCTGCGCCACCACATAACTGGGGCGAGCGGCCTTGGGCGACAGGCCCACCACGGCCACGGTGTGTATCTGGCGCAGGCGCCGGCAGATTTCTTCGCGGGAGGGGTTTTCGAAACGGCTGGTCATGGCAGATATCCGCTGACGGTGAAGTGGCGATCGCTGACGACGGTGACGGCAAGAGCGAGGCCGGCGGCGGCGAGCTGTGCCGCCACCTCCTCCGGTGTGTAGGCGGCGAGCAGGGAGTGGAAGAAATCATGGCGCAGCACGTCCGGCTCGGCGGCGGCGTACTGCTCCACCATGGCCTCCGCTGCTGCCCGGCTGTCCGGACGCATCAGGTCCATGACGAATACTGCCGCACCCCGTGCGCCGTGGGTAATGATGCTGTGCCACAGCACCAGCGGATCGGCCAGATGATGCAGCAGGCTGTTGCTGATCACGACGTCATAGTGCGGCAGAGGCAGCTCCGCACCGGGCAGGTAGCCGTGAATGTAGCGGGTGCGCCCTTCCAGGCCGCTGCCCGCCTGCATCGCTTCGGCGTGGCGCAGCATCGCTGCCGCACCGTCGATGCCGTGCACGATGCAGGACGGGAAGGCGCGGGCGAAGCGGCGCGTGATATCACCGGGCCCGCAGCCGAGGTCGAGCACGCAGCCCTGCGGCGCAAGAGCGGGAAACTGCTCGCGGAACAGTTCGATGAAGCGCTGGTGCGGTGCGCTGAAGTCGGCCTCGGCATAGGCACGCGCCTGGGCCGCCTCGTCCATCAGTTCGGGTTCGGCGATGCGCTCCATCATTCCGGCAGCAGGCTTTCGCCGGCATACAGCGCCGGCAGCGTTTCGCGCTGCCGCACCAGGAAGCTCTGGCCGCCATCCACCATCACCTCGGCAGCACGCGGCCGGGTGTTGTAGTTGGAGCTCATGGAGAAGCCGTAGGCGCCGGCGGAGCGCACGGCGAGCAGGTCGCCCTCGCGCAGGGCGAGCGCGCGGTCCTTGCCGAGGAAGTCGCCGGTCTCGCAGATGGGGCCGACGATGTCGTAGTGCTGCGCCGCGACATCATGGCGCGGCACGGCCGGAACAATGTCCATCCACGCCTCGTACAGGGTGGGGCGGATCAGGTCGTTCATCGCCGCGTCGACCACGGCGAAGTTCTTGTGCGGGGTGTGCTTGAGGTATTCGACGCGGGTGAGCAGCAGGCCGGCGTTGCCGATGATGGCGCGGCCCGGTTCGATGATCACCTTGAGGTCACGGCCGGCCAGGCGGTCCAGCAGCGGTGCGGCGTAGTCGCCGGGCAGGGGCGGGGTCTCGTCGCGGTAGGTGATGCCGAGGCCGCCGCCGAGGTCGATATGGCGCACGGCGATGCCACGCTGGCACAGGGTATCCACCAGCGCCAGCACCCGCTCCAGCGCATCGACGAAGGGGCGCGTCTCGGTGATCTGCGAGCCGATGTGGCAATCCACGCCGATGACCTCGATATGGGGCATCTCGGCGGCGCGGGCGTAGACGCCGGGCGCAGCCTGGATGTCGACGCCGAACTTGTTTTCCTTCAGGCCGGTGGAGATGTAGGGATGGGTCCTGGCATCGACGTCCGGGTTGACGCGCAGCGACACCGGTGCGCGCAGGCCCATCTCGCCGGCCACCCGGTTGAGCCGTTCCAGCTCCGGTTCCGATTCGACGTTGAAACAGTGGATGCCCACCTCCAGTGCACGGCGCATCTCATCGGCGCGCTTGCCGACGCCGGAGAACACCACCCGGGCCGGGTCGCCGCCGGCGGCGAGCACGCGTTCCAGTTCACCCACCGACACGATGTCGAAGCCGGCGCCGAGGCGCGCCAGCACATTGAGCACGGCGAGATTGGAGTTGGCCTTCACCGCATAGCACACCAGATGTTCGACGCCGGCCAGGGCGGCATCGAAGGCGCGGAAATGGCGCTCGATGGTGGCGCGGGAGTAGACGTAGCAGGGGGTGCCGTAACGCTCGGCCAGGGTGGCAGCGTCGATCTCTTCGGCGTACAGGCGGCCGTCGCGGAAGGTGAAATGGTCCATAGCGCGCAGGGGTTCCGGGTTATTGTGATTCTTGCTGTTGCGTGTCCTGCGGCAGGTAGAGATCGCCGCGCGCGCCGCAGCCGCCCAGCATGCTCATGACGGCAAGTACGGCGATGACGGCCCACAGGGCGTATTGTCCCCAGCAAAAACGCATGACGGGCAAACCTCGATGGCAGAAAGTGGCTAGTATACCTGCAACGCGATACCGATTTCAGGAGCCACATCCCCATGGAAACCATGAGCGAATCCGATTTCAACCGCCGCATCGACGATACCCTGCGCGCCATCGAGGCGGCGCTGGACGCGGCCGGCAGTGACCTCGATTACGAGAACAGCGGCGGCATCCTCACCCTGCGGTGCGACAACGGTACGCAGCTGATCCTCAACCGTCAGACGCCGGTGCGGCAGCTGTGGCTGGCGGCGCGCAGTGGCGGCTTTCACTTCAACTGGGATGCGGCGACGGAGGGGTGGGTGCGCGACAGCGATGGCGCCGGTCTGAGGCCGCTGCTGGAGGAGTTGCTGGCCGCGCAATGCGGCGAGAGCGTGGCCCTGTAGGAGCGAATCGTATTCGCGAACCGGGCGCGGCCCGGCTGCATCGCGGACACGGTCCGCTCCTACCTGTGCGGCTTGAGCCAGATCAGGGTGTGGTTGTCTGCCGGCATGGCATAGTCACGCCACAGGCCCATGCCGGCCTGGCGCGCGAGTTCATCCAGCGCCTCGAAGTCACGCACCCCGCTGGCGGGATCGCGCTGGCGCAGCCAGGCATCGAAGCGTTCATTGCTGGGAGCGGTGTACTCGCCGCCGTAGTTGAACGGCCCGTACAGGATGAAGATTCCGCCCGGCTCCAGCACCCGTCCCACCCCCGTGAACATGGCCGCCACCGCATCCCAGCCCATGATGTGGGCGGTGTTGGCGCTGAATACGGCATCCACCGCCGCCATCGGCCAGGGACTGCGGCGCACATCCAGCGCCAGCGGCGGCAGGATGTTGGGGGCGCCCTCCTCGGCGAGCCAGGCGTGGATGGCCGGGTGGTTATCCGCCAGATCGGAAGTCTGCCAGGCGAGGGAGGGAAACTCGGGGGCGAAATAGACGGCATGCTGGCCGGTGCCGCTGCCGATCTCCAGCAGGCGGCGCCGGCCGTCCAGCACCTCGCGCAGCACGGCGAGGATCGGGGCGCGGTTTTGCAGGCATGAGTCGGCGACGGGCTTCATCGGCTTGTATCCCTGGTTGCTGATGTTCGACAATGGGTGCCCCAGGGATATAACTCAATGCCCGCGGCCTTGTTGCCATGCCGGGCGCACAAAGAAATACGGGGACGATGTGATGCGGTTTGTCTCGTTTTTGCTGTTGGCTCTGCTGGCTTTGCCACTGGCGGCGGCGCCGCACGGTGCCGAGTTGTATGCACAGAACTGCGCCGTGTGCCACGGTGCCGACGGCCGCGGTGGCGTCGGTGTGCCGCTGGCCCTGCCCAGTTTCCTGCCCAGCGTCAGCGACGATTACCTGATTGCCACCATTCGGCATGGCCGCCCCGGCCGCGTGATGCCTGCCTTCAGCCAGTTGAGCGATGCCGAGGTGCGAGCCATCGTCGCCCACCTGCGCAGCTGGATGCCGGCCGGCAGTACCGTGGTCAAGCTGGCGACCGGCCCGGTAAAGGGGGATGCGGCGCGCGGCAAGACACTGTTCGCCGAGCGCTGTGCGGCGTGCCACGGCCCCCGCGGCGAAGGTGGCCACGGCACCGGCGTGACCTTCTCGCGTCCGCGCGACCTGCCCATCATTGCCCCGGCGCTGAACAATCCCGGTTTCCTCGCCTCCGCCTCCGACCAGATGATCAAGACCACGCTGATGAACGGCCGTGACGGTACGCCGATGGTGTCGTTTCTCAAGCAGGGCCTGCAGGAGCGCGACATCGACGACATCGTGAGCTATGTGCGTTCCTTTGCCAAAGGTCCCGGCTGGAAGCCCGGCAACGACGATACGCCGATGCTGGAGATGGACTCGCCCTATACGTTTTCTGAAACGGTGGAGGCGGTGAAGCGCGCCGCGGTGGGCAAGAATTTCCGCATCATCCGTGAACAGTCGCTGGAGAATGGTCTGTTCGCCGAGACGGAGCAGACCAGAGAGGCGCACATCGTCTACTTCTGCAATTTCAATTTCATCAACCAGGCGCTGGCGCTGGACCCCCGCGTCGGCCTGTTCATGCCCTGCCGCATCACCGTGGTGGAGCGCGAGGGCCAGGTGAAGATGATGAGTATCAATCCGAAGTATCTGAGCCGCCTGTTCAACAACGCCGAACTCGACAAGCCGTGCGAGGAGATGTACCAGGTGTACATGGGCATCATGGAGGAGGCCTCGCTATGATGCGCTGCCGATCGCTGTTGCTGTCGCTGCTGCTGACGTTCGGACTGAGCGCAGGTGTCGCTGCGGACGAGCTGTTCATGGTGCGCTCGAGTCATGCCTTCCCGGAAACCATGTCCACCCTGCAGGAGGTGATTACGCGCCATGGCTACACCGTCTCGCGCGTGCAGCGCGTGGACATCGGCCTGACCGACAGCGGCTTCAAGACCGACATGTATCGCCTGGTGTTTTTCGCCAAGCCGGCCGAGTTGCGCGACCTGTCGCAGCGCTATCCTCACCTCATTCCCTACCTGCCCTGGCCGATTACCATCTTCGCCGAAGGCGAGGAGACCCTGCTGGTTACCGCCAATCCGGCCGAGCTGCACGCCCTGGCGCACAACGACGAGCTGAAGCAGCTGTTCCAGCGCTGGAGCGTGGAGTACCGCGCGATTCTGGAAGAGGTGCGGAAGGGAGAATGATGTAGGAGCGAATCGTATTCGCGACCTGCGCGGGTTATCGCGAATGCGATTCGCTCCTACGACTCCTCCAGCAACACCCGGTTCAGCTCGTTCTCGATGCGGCGCTTGTAGTTGAGGAAGTGGATCGTCTGTACCTTGCTGACGCCCTGCTCGCCGAGCACCGCGCGCGACATGCCGATGTCGGTGATGTAGATGGGATAGTGCTGGCCGCTGCGGCGCAGTTCCAGCACGTGGCGCACCACGGCGGTAAACAGCTCGGAACCGTACTCTAGGGTGGAAAACTCGCGCTCGCCGCAATACAGGGTGAATACGGTCTTGCCGTTCTCGTCGTGATCGACGATGACCTGCAGGCTGAGATATTGCTGATAGCTATTGCGGAACTCCGCCATCTGCCGTTCCAGCCGGTAGCGGTTTTCGCTGTCGCGGCCGATGAGGAAAAACTCCACGCCCTCCGCCGCGCTGGTTTGCTGGCCTTCCTGCATCAGGAAGTTGATGCGGTTGAGCACGGCGTCGAAGAAGCGGCTGAACTGGCTGAGCAGCAGCCTGGCATCGAAGAACGGCAGCGTCTCGCGGAACAGCGAGCCGCGCTCGTCCAGCACGTAAACCTCCACCATCTCGCCCAGCGGGCGGTAGAAGAACTGTACCCAGCCATTGCGATTGCGGCTGTAGATCAGCGGCAGCATGGAATCGCTCAATGTGTGCGGGTCCAGCACCATGGGGCGGAAACTGCCGCTGGGACGTCCCAGTGCCGTATACAGGCCACCCTCGCCGGTCAGGGCTTCGTACTGCAGTGTGTCGCCTTCGAATGACAGCAGGTAATAGCCGCGTCCCACCGCCACCACATAACGTGCGCCCTGCAGGGCCTTGGCGCCGTACCAGGTTGACACCAGATCATGGAACAGTTTGTCGATGCGCTGTGCGGCGATGTGGCCGCGCTGGGCGCTGGTGCCGTAGACCTGGATGCGCGGCGGCGCCTCGCCACGTGAGGGCGGCGCCCACTTGAAGTATTCGCAGAAGAAGTCCATCAGACCCTTGCCGCGGCGGAAGTGATAGGTCAGTACCTCGCGCCAGCTGGTGACGATCACCAGATCCATGCTCTGCACCAGATTCTTGCCGGTGCCGCCGTAACTCAGGGCGTCGGGGCGGCCGCTGGAAATGGATTGCCCCAGACTGATCGAGGTGAACGAGTCCAGCTCGTTGTTGACGAACAGCGCGCTGTGCACGATGCGCGCCGGGCCGGCGTACTCTTCCAGCGATCGGGTATCGAGACAGCCGGCAGGGAACAGTGCCTGCATGCGCTCGACGATGGCCTTCAGCTCATTGGAGGTCAGCTGGGTGACCCTGGGATACAGCACCACCACGGTGTGGCGGTCGATGATGCCGTTGAAGTAGCACCAGGCCACCAGCTCGATGATGTTGCGCGCCCGCTTCAGCGGCGTGGCCAGGCGCATCTCCTCGCTGGTGAGGGTGCCGCGGTACAGCAGCCAGCCGGCCTGTTGCTGATCATCCAGCAACTCCTCGATGGTCACCGCGGCCTCGCGCAGGTCGGCATTGATGCCGCGGTTGAGCAGCTCGACCTTGCCGGCCTTGCGCTCGAAGGCGGCGTACAGCTTGCGTCCCAGCACGGTAAGGTCGCGCTGGCTGATCAGCGACAGTCCGGCGTAGCGGCGCGCAAAGTCGGACAGAAAGCGGTAGCTGGTGGTCAGCGCGTCGAACAGCGTGCGCCGCTCTTCCGCCACCCGCTGCACCTTCCAGGTGTTGCGCGAATCGAGCAGCGTCAGGTCAGCCTGACGCCAGCCCCAGTTGCGCGCCAGCGACAGCAGCAGTTCGCGTTGCCAGGTGTCGTCGCGCTGCTCCTCGCTCAGGTGCTCGCCGGCCTTGAAATAGAAGGCGCGGCGGGCGAACTCGAGCCGCGGCTTGTCATTCTGCCGCTGCAGATACTCCTCCACCTTCTCCAGCATCATCAGGTAGGGATCAAGGCGGCTGACGTTGTCTTCGCCGCGATACAGCGCCTGCTTGAAACGCAGACTGAGCAGGTCGATGTGTGGATATTCGTTGGCGTAGCTCTCGATGAGCAGCAGTTTCAGCGCGGCCTTGTAGGGTGAATCGATGCCCTTGTAGATGTGCCACAGCGCAGCACCGAAGAATTCCTCTGCCGGCACATGGGTCAGGCCGCCGAAGTTGAGGTGGTCACGGGCATGCAGGAAGCGCTTTTCCTGCAACTCGCGTACATAGTCGTCATAGTCGCCCTCCCGCGATGGTGGTACCAGCCACCACAGCGGCGCCTGGCCGACGATGAGGATGGCCGTGCGATAGAACTCCTCCAGCAGCAGGTTGTGCTGCGCGGAACCGGAGCTTTCCTCCGACAGGGGCAGTACTTCGCCGCTGCGGAAGCGTTCGACGTTGACCAGATAGAAATGAACCTCAAGGTCCAGCGTTGCCGCCCAGGCTTCGATGGCACTGGCCTTTTGCTGCAACAGCGTCAGCTCTGCCGTGGGCAGTGCCGGGTCATGGCATACCCAGATATCGAAGTCGCTCTCGTCCGAGTAGGCGATGCTGCCCGGGCTGCCGATCATGTAGAGGGCAAGGATGGGGAAATGACGCTGGCGCAGGCGCTTGTATTCGAAGCTGCGCGCCAGGCGCTTGCCCACCTCCAGTTCGCGGCGCGAGGGGTCATGGCCGCTGATGCCGGCCGGCGTGTCCTTGGAGACGAAGCCTGGCAGCATGGCGTGGTTGATATGGAACAGCAGCGGCAACACGTCGAGCACATCGCGCTGGCGCTCGCGCAGGGCATCGCGGGCCCGCTCCAGACGGGCGTGATTGAGCTTCAGAAAGCGGTGGCGTACCGCCTTGAAGTCGATGTCGTGTTCGTTGTGGGCCGCTGTGCTGTCGCCGCTCATGATGCCTGTTCAGGGATTGATGGGGTCGCAGGACCCCTGGCGCAGCCAGAGGCCGTCCCGACAATGCAGCAATTCATCTCCGCTGCACACATATTCGCCGCGCCGGTAGGCGACATCGTTGAAGTAACAGGCCGCCGAGTCGCCAAGCTGCTGGACCCGCCCGGCGTAGCGGTCATCGGTCTCTTCCAGGATGGGTGAGGTGCGCTTTTCCGGATCGGGCGCACCAACATGGGGCGCTGCAATACGTTCAGACATGGCATTACCTCCCGCAGGACACACAGGAAGGATACCGGCAGAACGCAAGAAACGCCATGTGCGCGCCACTGGCGCGGAAAATGCTTGGAAAAACCGTTGTCACCCTGTGGGGTGGCGGAGGAACGGCGATGGCGGAACACTGGCTGCAGATCAAGGGCGACCCCTCGGTGCGCCGTTTCGTCTTCGAGCAGACGCGCACGGCCAGTCTGTTCGATGCCCGCATCGAGGAACTGATGGCGACGGTGACGGCCCTGCTCACCCGCCACGGGGTATTTCACGCCAAGATTCATTTCTCCAGCAACCAGCTCACCTGCTGGCTGTACAACGATCCCTACCGTTACCGGGTGTTTGTCGGCGAGGAGGTATTCGCCGCCGACTTCCTGCGTGGTTTCGATCAGGTGGTGGCCATCGACAAGCCGCTCATCGCTGCCGAAACGGTGCCGGCGATCCTGGCGGAGTTTCGCCGCCTGCGCCTCAAGGATGAGTCGGTCTATCTGCGCAACGGCTCGCTCAATCTGATCAATGGCCTCATCGGCATGACCTTCTCGTGCGATGGGAGCCACTATCTGCCAATGGAGGAATTCTTTGCGACGGTGAGGAATCTGTAACGGGCAGATACAAAAGCAAAGAGGCAAGATGCAAGGGGAGGGAGCGCTGTACGCACGGTTGCTCAGATCAAACAGCATGCGCGCAGCGAGATTATTTTCTTGTCACTTGTCACTTGTCACTTGTCACTTGTCACTTGTATCTGATTTGCCGTATTCCGCAGCACGCCTGGCGCTGCCCTTCACCTTGTCCACCGGATAGCGTTCCTCGTTGCGGGCCATCTTGTCCTTCACGGCGCGGATCAGATCGACGTTGAGACGGTCGGCGATGCGGATCAGATAGATCTGGATGTCGGCCAGTTCCAGGCGTACCTCGTCCAGCTTGTCCTCACTCAGGTTTTCACTCTGCTCGGCGCTGAGCCACTGAAAGTGTTCCACCAGCTCGGCGGCCTCGGCGATGAGAGCCATGGCGAGGTTCTTCGGGTTGTGGAACTGTTCCCAGTCGCGCACCTTGGCGAACAGGGCGAGACGTTGGCGCAGGTCTTCCAGGCTGTCACTCATGGTGCGGGTCTCCTTAGTCGATACGCCAGTTATCGGTCGTTACCTGCAATTGCCGCAGGCGCGCGATGAGCAGGTCGGGGAAGCGCTTGTACCAGGTGGCGTTGAGCGGCGAGGGGTGCGGCAGCGGGTGCAGGCGCAGTTCGCGCCGTGTGCCGTCGCGGGCCGTGAGGGTCATCGCCGTGCTGGTCTCGAAGCGATCGTCGCGCTCCCAGAACTCTTCCAGCTGAGCCTTCACCGCCTTGTCCTGATTGATGGCAAACCACAGGAAGGCCTCGCGGCCGAGGGTGATGATGTCCCGGCCGCGCCAGGTGTGCAGCAGCAGGTCGGCCACCAGGGGCTGGAACTGCTTCTTCACCTTGCCGGACCAGGCCTTGTTGCCGACGGGCTTGTAGGGCACGGTGTTGGCCCAGAAGAACATCTTGCCCACTTCCACCGAGGCGGCGAAATCGGGCAGCGCCTTGCCGTACAGATGCCGGTACAGTGCACCGCGCACCTTCTGGCCGCCGGCGCCGATGAAGGGCAGGTTGTGCTGCACCTCGTCACGGCCGGGGTCGCGGCCGAAGAAGGCGACGCGCACGTCGGGGGCGCCGAGGCCGATGACGGGATCAAGCGGGTTCTTGCCGTATTCCTCGTAGACCGGCAGGTCGATGCCGGTCAGTTCACGGGCGATGGGTATGAAGTCCTGGTGCAGTTGGTCGGGTGTCATGGCGGCAGTATAAATCGCTTCGGCACGGTGGTGCTCACTGCGGCCGCGGCAGCGTGCCGCGGCGGAAACGGTAGTAATAGTCGTAACAGGGTGGGCACAGGGAATGGCTGGTGTGCGGCGGTTGCGCCGCTACCCAGACCGGGATCCAGTCCCAGTGGCCGGGCTGGGCTGCACGCTCGATGCGGCGGCAGTGGCTGCATTGCACGATGAGGCCGTGCTGATTGCGGTAACAGGCCTCATCGGCCACATGCGTTTCGGCGGCAACAGGGTGCGCTTGTTCCACGGCAAGGCTGTTGATGATGATCATGGCCTGCCGGTTGGCCAACGGATAGCAACGCTGGTGAAAGCGGCGCAGTACGGTGTCGCTGGAGCACTCGTAATCGTGTTGCCACGGTGTGCCGTCCTGCAACACCTGGGTGTAGCTCGCGAGATAAAACGTCTGCAGTGGGCCGCTGATTGCAGCGGCCAGCGGCGTGCCGAGCGGAAAGCGCGTGGAGATGCCGGGTTCGCCCCGGTTGGCCTCGGCAAAACGGAACCAGGCCGGATTGAAATAGCAGAGGCGCAGATCACGGTCGAGGGCGTAGACGGCGCCGGGTTCATTCTCCAGCGTGGCGAGCGCGAACTTGTCCAGCGCCGCGGCAAAGGCGGGCGTGACGCGTGTCGACGGTGGCTCGGCGTGGGCGGTCATGGTGGTGTGCGTCGTTGATTAGGCATTATTGGCCGCAGGACCGGTGATTGCCAGTGCCGCGTATCAGCGGGCGATGGCGGCGAAGCGGGCCTGGGTGAGTCCGGCCAGATCGGCGGCGGCCAGTTCGATCTCCAGGCCGCGGCGGCCGGCGCTGACATAGATCGTCGGATGCATGCACGCCGACTCGTCGATCACGGTACGCAGGCGTTTTTTTTGTCCCAGCGGGCTGATGCCGCCCACCACGTAGCCCGTGGCGCGCTCGGCATCGGCCGGCCTGGCCATCTCGGCGCTGCGCGCATCCAGTGCGCTGGCGAGCTGTTTCAGATGGAGCTGGTACGCCACCGGTACCACGGCCACGACCAGTTCCTTGCCGTCGATCTGTGCCAGCAGCGTCTTGAACACGCGCGCCGGACTCAGGCCCAGCTTGTCCGCTGCTTCCTCGCCATAGGAGGCGGCGGCCTTGTCGTGCTCGTAGCTGTGGATGGTGTGCCTGATACCGGCACGCCTGGCGGCATTGATGGCGGGGGTCATGACTGCCGCTCGCCGAAAAAACGCTGTATGTCGTTCATGGCGGAGTATTCGGTGACGTCGATACCGGCCTGGTGGAAGTCGATGGCATCGGGGCAGCCGCTCGCCTGTTCGCCGCGTTGCCGGGCGTCGCTGACCCACGCCGTTGCCCACACGGCGAGTGCGGCCAGCGTCGGCCCCTCAAATTCCGCAGTGGCATGCGTCAATGCCTCCCAGAAGCCGCTGCGCGACAGCGGCCGGTACAGCACGGCAATCGCTGCAACATCGCGTCGCGTCAGGGCAAGGGCCAGCTGGTGGACGTTGCGTTGCAGCAGTGCCGCACGGGCCTGCTCCTGTGCCTGCTGCAGCGTGTGGCGGATCGCCTGATAGACGGCGCGCGCCTGCTCACCGGCGTCGGCGCCGGCGGCGATGAAGGTCTGCAATGCGGCGAGCGCAGCCAGGTGCTGTTCGCTGCCGGGGGCGTGCACGGCGAGGTGGCGGCAGATTTGTTCCACCTGCTCAGGGGTGTAGCGCAGAACCAGGGTATCGGGCGTGGTCATGTCGTCAGCACCGCCTGCAGTTGCGCCTCGCTCACCGGATAGGCAAGCACCGCATGCAGCGGATGAATGCCGTTGAGCTTGTCGACGTGGGGCAGGTCATCCCTCGCGGCCAGCACGATGACCCTGGCATCGGGGGCATACTTGACCAGTGAGTGCAGCAGCACATCCAGATTGCTGATGTTGGTGGCCTGGTAGTAGGTGCTGAAGGCATAGATGAAGTCGGCAATCACGAAGGCCGGCGGTTGTTTCTTCAGCGCGGCGAGTGCCTTGCGCTGGCTGTCGAAGCGCTGCTCGTCGAAGCCGAGGCGCTGATACAGCGCCGTGCAATTGGGGTGTTGCGGCGCCTCGACGATGGAATAGAGCAGGGGCGTGGTCATGATGTCGGCATATCTTGCGCCAGGGCGAGTTTGGCGGCGCGGCTCAGCTTGCGGATAGCCGCCTCGCGTTTGCACGCAGCGGAACGGCTGACGGCCGGCTCGCAGTGCAGCAGCTTTACCGGACGGCGTGCGCGGGTATAGCGGGCACCCAGCCTATCGCTATGGTTGTGCTCGTCCACACGGCGCGTCACATCGGTGGTCACGCCGGTGTACAGCGTGTCGTCGGCGCAGCGCAGCAGGTAGACGAACCAGGTGTTGGGCATGATGGGGGGAGTATACCAATCCGGGGCGCTTGTTTTGGTGGGGATTTCGGTCCTCTGCGCCGGGTTGGTGCGCGCTGTCGCGCGGTTTAATTGGGTCGGGGTTCCGCCCCCGTACGACGTGTTACTTTCTTTTGCGCGGCCAAAAGAAAGTAACGAAAGAAAAGGCCGTGTACGGTCTATACACATCGGTAACAGATTAGTCCAAGGACATAGGTAACAGTTTACCTATGCTGGAGGCACCACTGAGCAGGAGGTGCCCCATGCCCTGGCGCGAGATCCGACCGATGGATGAAAAAGTACTATTCATAGCCGACCACCTCCGTGGCCTGTACAGCCACAGCGAATTGTGTGCACGCTACGGCATCAGCCGCAAGACGGGCTACAAGTGGCTGGAGCGCTATCATGGGCACTCATTGGCGGGGCTGGAGGAGCAAAGCCGACGCCCCCACCACAGCCCCTCGGCCATCCCCTATGCCATGCGCAAGGCCGTTATCGAGTTGCGCCAGAAAAGCCATGAGCCTTTGGGGCCCAAGAAAATCCTGGCACTGCTGGCCCCGCGCTTTCCCGGCCAGCAGCTGCCCTCCAAGAGCAGTCTCTATAACATCCTCACCGCCGAGGGGCTGACCCAGCCGCGCAAGAAGCGTCAGCGCGTCAGTCCCTACCTGCAACCGTTTGCTCCGGTGCATGAAGCCAATGAGCTGTGGAGTGCCGACTACAAGGGGCAGTTCCGCTTGGGCAACGGCCAGTGGTGCTATCCCCTGACCGTGATGGACCACCACAGCCGCTATCTGCTGGGCTGCCGCGGCATCACCGGCACTGATACCGAACACGCACAGCGCTACTTTATCCGCCTGTTTCGTGAATACGGCCTACCCGAGCGGATCCGCACCGACAACGGCGTGCCCTTCGCCAGCAAGGCCGCCGGTGGCCTGTCTCGACTGTCCGTCTGGTGGATACGCCTCGGCATCCTGCCAGAACGCATTACACCGGGAAAACCACAACAGAACGGCCGTCACGAGCGCATGCATCGCACGCTAAAACAGGCCACCACCCGTCCGGCTGCCGCCAGCTTTACCAGCCAACAACGCCGCTTCGATGCCTTCCAGCATCACTACAACCAAGAGCGGCCACATGAGGGTCTGGGACAAACACCGCCGACAAGCCACTACCACCATTCCCCGCGACCCTATCCTGAAAATCTGCCGCCGCTCATTTACCCCGCGTACTACGACACCAAACAGGTCCACGCCACCGGCGTCATCTATCTCCACAACGGCCAAGTCTACGTCTCACATCTACTCGGCGGCGAGCAGGTCGGCCTGGAAGAAGTCGACGATGGCATTTGGGATATCTACTTCGGCCCTGTGCGACTTGGTGGCTTCGATATACGAGACAAGAAGGGCGGTAAAACCCCCTACTGGACGATCAAGGTGTAACCCATGTCCTTGGACTTTTTTGTTACCTATGTCCTTGACCCGTACACCGCCCCGATGTCTCGCC
>JBFLWM010000043.1:0-73367 GCA_040755915.1 Pseudomonadota bacterium
GGTGGCTTCGATATACGAGACAAGAAGGGCGGTAAAACCCCCTACTGGACGATCAAGGTGTAACCCATGTCCTTGGACTTTTTTGTTACCTATGTCCTTGACCCGTACACCGCCCCGATGTCTCGCCCTGCGGGTTCCCTGCGCTACTCGTCCGGGACGGGTTTCTCCGACGGCACGTCCGTGTGCCGACGGAGAAATGCGCGCCATCCATGGCGCGCCCCCTGCGGGCTATTCCGCCCCGGGCTGCGTTGCTCGGCGAGACAGAGGGGTTTGAAAGTCAAAGGCGGGCTCGCCTGGCGGCATCGCGCGAGTGGCGTGCGCTTCGCGCACGCGGGATGGGGAATACCGTGGTCTGTCCCCGGTTGTTTCCATGTCGTAAAGGGTCTTCTTCATGTTCCTGCCTAACGACTAAGCTCAAGCGCGGGCGAAAGGCGACAGCCTTTTGACCGCCGCTTGGAGCGCTTGGTTATGTGCGGACTTAGTAACATTGCCACTCGCACGCCCAATCTTCTTCTTTGCCTTTGGCAGTTCCTCGGCCAAAATAGCCAACCCCACCATCGCCCCAGCTCCAATTAGCCTTCGGTTCGGAGTCAACTTGAAATACGTACTCCGGAGCCGCCGGATGCTGATTCCAAGGAGCCCAGAATATCTCCGATTGGATCAGTGTCGGCCACCCGCCAAGCTTTAAGCCAGACACATTCGAAAACAAATCTTCATAGTTGTCTTGAACGCTCTCAGGGAGATCAAATGGTAGGTCTTCCCGGCACGGGAAGTCCTCTTCCACTACTCGAGGCCGCATCGGAAACGCCTTGACCATCGATTTCGTATCTGGCTGGCCAATAGGAACTAGCGCAGACAGCGATTGGTATGTCCTGAGGCACCAGTTTTGTCCGTTGGGCGCATTCGAGGGAAGTTCTTTTGGGCCGATGAACAGTGTGATGAACTCGATGTCTGTCAGCCGCGACGGGCGAAAAGGTAGGTTGGCTAGGTTGATCTGGCAAAGCGCTCGCATCGGAACGCCATCCATGGATGGCCACACTTCCCCCGGGGAGCAGACGTTTACTTTTCCGAACCAGCTTTCTAATGGGTCATCGGATGCCTTGAACCCGCCGATCTCGAAGACGATGGCCGGCCGCTTCAGCTTCTCTCTAATCTCTTCCATAACGTTCCCGGAGCACATAACGATAAATGAACGGCCCATTGCCAGATTATGACGGGCCGGGAAGTGATCCATTTCATGCAACTTATTATTTTCACGGGTCAAGGCATCCTGCGCTGAGGGAACCCATGGGGAAATATACTGCAACTTTGCCATATAACACTACATATCTGGCAAATCGCCGTTTAACAGTGTAATCGGGGGGGGAGTTTACCGTTGGGTTACGCCTTCGGCTAACCCAACCCGCATTTGGTTTTTGCGTGCGCGTAGCGCACGCCATCCAGCGCGATGCCGAAGGCGAGCCGGTTGAGATCCCGTCTGCCACGCCGAGCATCGCAGCCCGAATCGGGATAAGCCCGAAGGGGACCCTCCAGGGATGGAGGGTCCTCGCCTTCGCGCCAGGGATGGCGCGTAGGCGAGCGCCGATTCGGGCGAGAAGCGCAGGGAACCCGCAGGGCGCGGGAGTCGGGCGGCCTTTTCTTTCGTTAGTTTCTTTTGGCCGCTCAAAAGAAAGTAACCCGCGCGCGGGGCGGCTCCCCGCACCAAAATCAATCCGCGCGATAGCGCGCACCATCCGGAGTAGGGGGGACGGAATCCCCCTCCTAAGTCAGCGTGCGTAGCGCATAACTAATCACCCCTCACCCTGTCCCTCTCCCTGAGGGAGAGGGAACCTTCAATCCAGCGACAGGGTAGACCAATCGTCAGCTGCCCAAGCGCTTAATCAACCCCTCCAACAACTCAAACCGACTCTCCGCATCCGGCATATCCATAACGATACGCAACCGCTCCTGCCCGTCCAGTTTGTAGACCTTGGCCTGGGTCTGGATCAGCTGGATGATCTTCATGCCGTCGATGTTGGGTTGCGGGTTGAAGGTGATGCGGCCGCCGGCGGGGCCGAGTTCGATCTTGCGGATGCCGAGCGGGGTGGCGTGCAGTTTCAGCTCGGTGACGCGGATCAGGTTCTTGGTCGGCTCCGGCAGCAGGCCGAAGCGGTCGATCATTTCCACCTGCAAATCACGCAGTTCTTCCAGGCTTTCGGCGCTGGCGATGCGCTTGTACATGATCAGGCGGCTGTGCACGTCGGGCAGGTAGTCGTCGGGGATCAGGGCGGGGATGTGCAGGTCGACTTCGGCGCCGTGATCGAGCGGGCGATCCAGTTCCGGTTCGCGGCCGGCCTTCAGGGCGGCGACGGCGCGTTCCAGCAGTTCGCTGTACAGGCTGAAGCCGATCTCCTGCATCTGGCCGCTCTGTTCCTCGCCCAGCAGTTCGCCGGCGCCACGGATCTCCATGTCGTGGGTCGCCAGCGTAAAGCCGGTACCCAGTTCCTCGATGGCCTCGATGGCCTCCAGGCGTTTCTGCGCATCGTCGGTCATCTGGCGACGCGGCGGCACCACCAGGTAGGCGTAGGCACGGTGGTGCGAACGGCCGACGCGGCCGCGCAGTTGGTAGAGCTGGGCCAGGCCGAAGCGGTCGGCGCGGTTGATGATGATGGTGTTGGCGCTGGGGATGTCGATGCCGGTTTCGATGATGGTGGTGCACACCAGGATGTTGAAGCGCTGGTGGTAGAAGTCGGACATCACCCGTTCCAGCTCGCGCTCGCGCATCTGGCCGTGGGCGTGGCGCACGGTGGCCTCGGGGATCATGGCGGCGATGTCCTGCTCCATCTTCTCAATGGTATCCACGTCGTTGTGCAGGAAGTAGACCTGGCCGCCGCGCTTGATCTCGCGCAGGCAGGCCTCGTGGATCAGCGGCTTTTGCCATTCGGTGACGAAGGTCTTCACGGCGAGGCGGCGCGCCGGCGCGGTGGCGATGATGGACAGGTCGCGGATGTTGGCCAGCGACATGTTGAGGGTGCGCGGGATCGGCGTGGCGGTGAGGGTCAGCACGTCCACCTCGGCGCGCAGCGCCTTGAAGCGATCCTTCTGCCGCACGCCGAAGCGGTGCTCCTCGTCGATGATGACGAGGCCGAGGCGCTCCAGCTTGATATTCTCCTGCAACAGCTTGTGGGTGCCGATGATGATGTCCACCTTGCCCTGTTGCAGTCCCTCGATGACCTGGTCCTGTTCCTTTTTGGTACGGAAGCGCGACAGGCTCTCGATGCGCACCGGCCAGTCGGCGAAGCGGTCGCGGAAGTTTTCGTAGTGCTGCTGGGCGAGCAGGGTGGTGGGCACCAGCATGGCCACCTGCTTGCCGCCCATCACCGCCACGAAGGCGGCGCGCATGGCGACCTCGGTCTTGCCGAAACCGACGTCGCCGCACACCAGGCGGTCCATGGGCTGCGGCGTCTCCATGTCGTTGAGCACCGCGTCGATGGCGGCCTGCTGATCGGGTGTGGTCTCGAAGGGGAAGCCGGCGGCGAAGGCCTGGTAGTCGGCCCAGTCCATCTTGTAGGCGTGGCCCTTGCGCGCGGCGCGCTGGGCGTAGATGGCGAGCAGTTCCGCCGCCACGTCGCGCACCTTTTCGCTGGCCTTGCGCTTGGCCTTTTCCCACTGCCCGCTGCCCAGCTTGTGCAGCGGGGCCGATTCCGGCGCCGCGCCGGTGTAGCGGCTGATCAGGTGCAGCGAGGACACCGGCACATACAGCTTGTCGCCGCCGGCATATTCCAGGGTCAGGAACTCCTGGGCGATGCCGCCGGCATCCAGGGTCTGCATGCCGAGGTAGCGGCCGACGCCGTGTTCCTCGTGCACCACCGGGGCGCCGGGCTGCAGTTCGGCCAGGTTGCGGATCACCGCATCGGAGTCGCGGGTGGCGCGCACCTTGCGGCGGCGCCGCTGCATCACCTGTTCGCCGTAGAGCTGCGGTTCGGCGATGACCGCCAGCGGCGGGTCCTGCAACAGCAGGCCCTGTTCCAGCGGCGCCACCAGCAGGCCGAGCTTGGTACTACCGTCGAGGAACTCCTGCCACGACTCCACCGCCTTCGGCTTGATCGCGGCGCCGTCGAGCAGGTCGAGCAGTGCCTCGCGGCGGCCGGCCGATTCCACCGCGAACAGCACGCGGCCGGGGAATTCGCCGAGGAAGCGGCGCAGGGCGGCGGTGGGCTGCTCGGAGCGCACGTCCAGGGTCAGGCTGGGTGGTGCATCACAGGCGAAGTTGAGGTGGCCGGCCCTGGGTTCCAGCTCGAAGTGCTGCAGCTGGGTGCGCGGATAGGCGGCGAGGGCGCCCAACACCTCGTCGCCGCGCAGGAACACCCTGTCAGGCGGCAGCAGCGGCCGTTCGATGTTGTGGCGCAGCTGTTCGTGGCGCTCCTTGCACTCGCCCCAGAAACCGTCGGCGGCATCCTCGGCGCCTTCGGTGCTGAGCACCAGGGTCTGTCCCGGCAGGTAGTCGAACAGGGTGGCGGTGCGTTCGAAGAACAGCGGCAGGTAATACTCGATGCCCGGCGGGGCGAAGCCGTTGCTGACGTCGCGGTAGATCAGGCTGCGCTGCGGGTCGCCCTCGACGGCGAGGCGCCAGGCGCTGCGAAACTGCTTGATGGCGGCGTCGCCGAGGGGGAACTCGCGCGCCGGCAGCAGGCGCACCGACTCCACCTTGTCCTGGGTGCGCTGGGTCTCCGGGTCGAAGGTGCGGATGCTCTCCACCTCGTCGTCGAACAGCTCGATGCGGTAGGGCACGTCGCTGCCCATGGGGAACAGGTCGAACAGGGCCCCGCGCACGGCAAACTCGCCGTGCTCCATCACCTGCGACACGCAGCGGTAGCCGCTGGCGTCGAGGCGCAGGCGCATCTGCTCCAGGTCCATGCGCTGGCCCACGTCCAGCACCAGGCTGTGGCCCTCCAGATACTCGCGCGGCGGCAGGCGGTGCATCAGGGTGGCGATGGGGGTGATCAGCACGCCGCGGCTGATGGACGGCAGGCGGTACAGCGTCGCCAGGCGCTCGGAGATGATGTCCTGGTGCGGCGAGAAGGCGTCGTAAGGCAGGGTCTCCCAGTCGGGGAAGTGCAGCACCGGCAGGGCGTCGTCGTCACCGAGATAGAAGCGCAGTTCGTATTCCAGCCGGGAGGCGGTGGGGGCGTCGGCGGTGACCACCAGCACCATGCCGTCCTGTTCGCGCGCGGCAGAGGCGATGGCCAGGCCGTAGCTGCTGCCGTACAGGCGCCCCCAGCGCAGGCGCTCGCCGGGACGGCGGGCGGGGATGGGGTGCAGCGGTGAGAGATAGCGGTCGGTCATCGGCGGGATGTCGAAACGGAAAAGCGGGCTATTGTATAGGCATCACCGCGAGGGGCAACAAAACCAGACCTGGGGGAGTCGTGATTGATGGCATAAATATTGCCTTATGATTGCGCGAAGATGATAAAAGCCGGCCCCGCCGGCACAAGCACACTACAGGAGAGAGAGCATATGGCACATATCGTAATCATGGGCGCCGGCATCGGCGGTCTGCCTGCGGCCTACGACTTCCGCGACGTACTTGGGCGCGAACACGAGATCACCGTGATCAACAGTTCCGATCACTTCAGCTTCACCCCGTCCAACCCGTGGGTGGCCGTGGGCTGGCGTACCCGCAAGGAGATCACCTTCCCGATGGCCAACTATCTGGCCAAGAAGGATATCAAGCTGATCGCCCAGCCGGTGACCGAGATGAAGCCGGAAGAGAACACCCTGGTGCTGCAGGATGGCAGTTCCGTGAAGTACGACTACCTGGTCATTGCCACCGGCCCGAAGCTGGCCTTCGAGGAGGTCGAGGGCCTGGGCCCCCACGGCGGCCACACCCATTCCGTGTGCACCACCGACCACGCCGAGAAGGCCTATGCGGCCTGGCAGGAGTTCGTCAAGGAGCCGGGGCCGCTGGTCGTCGGTGCCGTGCAGGGCGCGTCCTGCTTCGGTCCGGCCTATGAAACCGCGCTGATCTACGCTACCGATCTGCGCAAGCGCAAGATTCGCGACAAGGTGCCGATGACCTTCGTTACCTCCGAGCCCTATATCGGCCACCTGGGCCTGGGCGGCGTGGGCGATTCCAAGGGCATGCTGGAGTCGGAGCTGCGCCAGAACCACATCAAGTGGATCTGCAACGCCAAGGTCACCAAGGTCGAGGCCGGCAAGATGCATGTGGCCGAGCACAACGACAAGGGCGAGGTCGTCAAGGAACACGAGGTGCCCTTCAAGTACTCCATGATGCTGCCGGCCTTCAAGGGCATCGACCCGGTGATGAAGGTGGGCGAGGACCTGGTCAACCCGCGCGGCTTCGTCAAGGTGGACGCCTTCCAGCGCAACCCGAAGTGGCACAACATCTACTCCGTCGGCGTGTGCATCGCCATCCCGCCCGTCGAGGCCACCCCGGTACCGACCGGCACCCCCAAGACCGGCTACATGATCGAGTCCATGGTCTCGGCCACCGCCCACAACATCAAGAACGCCCTGGAGGGCAAGGACCCGGACGAGAAGGGCACCTGGAACGCCATCTGCCTGGCGGACATGGGTGATACCGGCGTGGCCTTCGTCGCCATGCCGCAGATCCCGCCGCGCAACGTGTCCTGGATGAAGAAGGGCAAGTGGGTGCACATGGCCAAGGTGGCCTTCGAAAAGTACTTCATCAACAAGATGAAGAAGGGCTCTTCCGAGCCCCTGTTCGAGAAGTACATCCTCAAGGCCCTGGGCATCGAACGCCTGAAGTAAGGTCGTCGCAGAGGGGAATCAAAAACGGCGGGGCAGGTCCCCGCCGTTTTTTTTGCAGGAGACAGGCAGGGTTGACATGTCAGCATGACAGGCGGACACTGTCATGACATAGCCTGCCAAAAATAACAATAAATTAACATATTGACCGGAGGGGTAAAAATGGCCTGTAACAGCATCGCCAAGCCGTCCTGCGAGCAAATCATCAACATCCTGCCCGACCCCTTCGTGGTCATCGATCGCAACTACCGCATCATGGCGGCCAATACCCAGTACCGTAAGCGCTACGGTCTGACCAACGGCGAGGATGTGGTGGGACGCTACTGCTACGAGGTGTCCCATCGCGTGGACGCCCCCTGCAGCCAGCACGGCGAGCACTGCCCGCTGGAGATCGTCTTCAGCACGGCCCAGTCGACCCAGGTGATGCATGTCCATTACGACATGAACGGCCACGAGGAGTACGTGCAGCTGCAGTCGACGCCGCTGTTCGACGACGACGGCAAGGTGCTGTACGTGGGCGAGTACATCTTCCCCATCACCCAGAAGCAGCAGGACACCCTGCTCATCGGCCGTTCCCGCCCGATGGTGCGCATGACCAGCCTGCTGCAGCGCGTCGCACCCACCACCACCACCGTGTTGCTGCTGGGCGAGAGCGGTGTCGGCAAGGAGTGCGTGGCGAAGTATGTACACGAATATTCACCGCGCAGCGGCGGGCCCTTCGTCATCGTCGACTGCGGCACCCTGGGCGAGAACCTGATCGAGAGCGAGCTGTTCGGCCATGAGAAGGGCGCCTTTACCGGCGCGGCGGGGCGCAAGAAGGGCCTGTTCGAGGTGGCCCACGGCGGCACCCTGTTCATCGACGAAATCGCCGAGTTGCCGCTGGCGCTGCAAACCAAGCTGCTGCGCGTGCTGGAGACCGGCACCATCCGCCGCCTCGGCGGCACCGAATACATCAACGTCGACGTGCGCGTTATCGCCGCCACCCACCGCGACCTGCAGCGCATGGTGGAGCGCGGTGAGTTCCGCCAGGACCTGTATTACCGCCTGTCCGCCTTCCCGGTACGCATCCCGCCGCTGCGCGACCGCCCCGACGACATCGCTGCGCTGGCGGAATATTTCCTCTCCAACAGCGATGACGGCGATCGCTTCGTGCCCTTGTCACCCGAGGTGATCGAGACCCTGATGACCTACGATTATCCGGGCAATGTGCGCGAGTTGCGCAACATCATCGAGCGTGCCGCGATCCTGGCCTATGGCGAGGACATCATCCGTCCGGAGCATCTGGTGTTCGAGGGACCGCGGCGCGAGGATGTGCAGCAGCCGGGTGGCGAGCGGGGGCTGCTGGAAGGCAGCAGCCGCAAGTTGTTGCAGCGGCGTCATGGCCGTCTCACCGACGATGAGGTGATGCACGCCCTGGAGACCTGCGACGGCCACCGTGCCCGTGCGGCACAGCGTCTTGGCGTCAGCGAGCGCACCCTGTACCGTTATGTGGAGCGCATGCGCGGCAATTGATGGGGCCGGCAGCCGGGTGGTGGAAATAAAAAAGCCGCGCCATTTCGGGCGCGGCTAAAAACACCACAGTGTGGAAGGAGGGGAATCCACCACCAACTCCGCAGAGCCGGTGGAATTGCTCCACACAATTCATATGGCAATATGCGTGCCATATGAATAATCATTAATTATCAGTACGTTAATAATTCTCCCGTTCGGCAGCTGACATGTCATTGACTGTCAACTGTCAGGTCTGTCGTGTGCGACACCTGTGTCAGCCCGCATACCGGGCAGCCGCCGCCACACGTTTTTCATAGGCCTCGCGGGCGATGGCCACATCCTCCAGGAAGTGCGGCAGCTCCGGCAGCAGCAGCGCCTGCGGGCCGTCCACCAGGGCCTTGGGCGGCTGGGGATGGAAATCCACCAGCACCATGTTGGCGCCGGCGATGATGCCCTGGGCGGTGACGTGAAAAACGTCGAGCAGGCCATCCGGGGTGCGCTCGCGTGAGCCCACCGAATGGGACGGATCGATGCACACCGGCATGCGCGTCAGGCGCTTGACCACCGGCACGTGGGCGAAGTCCACCAGGTTGCGGTGCGGGTCGCCCATGTTGGTCTTCATGCCGCGCAGGCCGAACACCACGTTGCGGTTGCCCTCCGAGGCCAGGTACTCGGCGGCGTTGAGCGACTCCTCCAGGGTGATGCCGAAGCCGCGCTTGAGCAGCACCGGGAATTCGCGCTGGCGGCCGACGATCTTGAGCAATTCGAAATTCTGCGTGTTGCGCGTGCCGATCTGCAGCATCACGCCGGTGGGATTGCCCGCGGCATGCAGTGCCTCGTGAATCTCGTGTACATGGCTGTCGTGGGTGACCTCCATGGCGATGACCTTGATGCCATATTTCCCCGCCAGCTCGAACACATAGGGCAGGCAGGTCTTGCCGTGGCCCTGGAAGGCGTAGGGATTGGTGCGCGGCTTGTAGGCGCCCATACGTGTGCACACCTGGCCATGATCGCGCAGGGTGCGCATCATGATCTCCACGTGTTCCGGCGTATCCACGGCGCACAGGCCGGCGAAGACGTTGAAGTTGTCCTGGCCGAAGCGCACGCCGTTGTACTCGAAATAGCTCGGGCGCTGGTCGTCATGGTGACGGCCGAGCACGCGGTATTCACGCGACACGCGTACCACGCGCTCGACGCCGGCCAGGCTGGCGATGTCATCCTTGTCCAGGGCGGCGGTGTCGCCGATGAGATAGATCTCGGTCAGCGTCTGCTGGCTGCCGTGCTCCTCGTGCACGCGCATCTGCACCCGCGGCAGGTTGGCGATGTAGGTGCGCAGGCTTTCGAATTCCGGACTCTGCGTGGTGACGTGCGGTTGCAGGATGATGATCATTGTGGGTTCACCTCTATGAGTCCGCTAATGAACGCGAATAAACGCAAATTATTATGCCAGGAAATTAGTGATTCTCTCGCCAGAACGTACAGGCTCGACCATGGGTATCGATGAGCTGTGCGGCATTCATTGTATGCTCCCGCGCTGACTACATTCGAGTTAATTTGCGTTCATTTGCGGACTGTGTGAGGTTTCTAGTCGCGGTAGCGGCGCAGCAGGTCGGCGTAGGCATCGATGCGGCGGTCGCGCAGATAGGGCCAGGCGCGGCGCACCTGTTCGTTGCGGCCGATATCGACTTCCGCCACCAGGAAGGTGGGATCGTCTTCCGGTGCCTGGGCGAGGATCTCGCCCTGCTGGCCGCAGATGAAGCTGTAGCCCCAGAAGTTGATGCCGGGCGTCAGGCCCGACGGGTCCGGCTCATGGCCGACGCGGTTGCAGGCGACCACCGGGACACCGTTGGCGATGGCATGGCTGCGCTGGATGGTGACCCAGGCATCGCGCTGGCGCAGCTGTTCATCCAGCTCCGCCCGCTCGTCCCAGCCGATGGCGGTGGGATAGAGCAGGATCTCCGCACCGGCCATGGCCATCAGACGCGCCGCTTCCGGATACCACTGGTCCCAGCACACCAGCACGCCGAGCCGGCCTACCGAGGTGTCGATGGGGGTGAAGCCCAGATCGCCGGGGGTGAAATAGTACTTTTCGTAATAGCCGGGGTCGTCCGGGATGTGCATCTTGCGGTAGATGCCGGCGATGCTGCCGTCCTTTTCCAGCACCACGGCGGTGTTGTGGTACAGGCCGGGGGCGCGCCGCTCGAATACCGAGCCGACGATGACGATCCCCAGTTCCTGCGCCAGTTCGGACAGGGCTTGGGTGGTGGGGCCGGGGATGGGCTCGGCCTGATCGAAGCGTGCCGGGTCTTCCGACTGGCAGAAGTACACACCGCTGTGCAGTTCCTGCAGCAGCACCAGTTCGGCGCCGTCGGCGGCCGCCGCGCGGATCTCCAGTGAGCTGTAATAGAGATTGGTTTCCCGATCCTCGCTGCAGGGTTGCTGGACCAGGCCGACACGCAGGCTGCGCTGTTTCATGGTGCTTTCCTCTACAGGGTGCCGGCGGGCAACTGCATGGTGACGCAGTGCAGGCTGCCGTATTGCTGGATCAGGGGCAGGCAGTTGATGGCGATGATCTCGCGGCCGGGGAAACAGGGGGCCAGCCGTTCCAGCGCCACCGTATCCAGTACATCGTCATAGACCGGCACCAGCACGGCACCGTTGATGATGAGGAAATTGGCGTAGGTGGCGGGCAGGCGCTGGCCGTGTTCGTTGCGTTTGGGGGAGGGCAGTGGTAGCGGCACCAGACGGTAGGGCCGGCCTTCATTGTCGCGGAAGGCCTTGAGTTCACGCTCCATTTCCAGCAAGGCGGCGTAATGACTGTCGTGCGGGTTGTCGCAGCGCACGTAGGCGATGGTGTGTTCGTCGCAGAAGCGGGCCAGCGTGTCGATATGGCCGTCGGTGTCATCGCCCTCCAGTTCGCCGTGGTCGAGCCACAGTACGCGCCGGCTGCCGAACACCTGGGCGAAGATGCCTTCCAGGCCGACGCAGTCGTATTCGGGATTGCGTTGCGGGTTGAGCAGGCAGTGGCGGGTGGTGAGCAGGGTGCCCCGGCCGTCACTTTCGATGCTGCCGCCTTCGAGGATCAGGGCGATGCTTTCCAGCGGCGTTGTGCCGAATACCTGCTGCTGGTGCAGGGTACGGGTCAATGCGTTGTCGAGATCGTAGGGGTATTTGCGGCCCCAGCCGTTGAAGGCGAAGTCGAGCAGCAGCGGCTGGCCGTCGCGCAGTACGGTGATGGGGCCGTGATCACGCGCCCAGACATCATTGGACGGGGCGACGGCCAGGTGCACCTGGCCGAGGTCGACGCGGGCGACCGCCAGCTGAGTCTGGACATGGGCGCGATGCTCGTCGTCCAGACAGGAGACGATCAGCCGCTCATGGGCAGCAACCGCCCTGGCAATCTGTATGAATACCTGCTCCACCTGCTGCAGGATGCGCCCCAGCGGACCGTGCCGGTGGGGCCAGGTGAGCAGCACCGCGCTTTGCGGCGACCATTCTGCGGGCAATGTCTGCATGGGATATCACAAGAGCTGTGGCTGCACGGTGGCAACCACAGCGGCTGGCGGGGGCGTTATTTACGCTTGAGCACGCTGTGAATTACGTACTGGCTCTCGAAATAGACGATATAATCCGGATAAATCCAGCGCGTGATGGGCGGTTTGCCCACGGCAGGCAGTTTTTCCTGCGGCGCGCCAAAGCGGGTCTCCACCTGCTGCATGCTCATGCCGCGAACGGGGAGTTCCATGGGGGCCGGGGCGGGCTGCATGGCAGCGCTGTCTTCCGGTGCTGCGGGCGGCATCTGTACCTCATCGCCATGGGCGGCGGCGCTGCCGGCGGCCAGCAGGATGGCAATGAGGCGGATATGGCTGGGACGCATGATTCGGCTCCTTGATCGTCGTCTTCGGTTATGGTCCTTGTGACCCAATATACTGCACTGGCTCCACCAGAGTAAAACCTCATTCGATACCCCACATTATGCACGCCGCACGCGAACTTTTCTCCTACCGCAAATACTGGGCGCAGCGCTTCGGTACCGCGCCGTTCCTGCCCATGTCGCGTGCCGAAATGGAGCAGCTGGGCTGGGATTCCTGCGATGTGATCCTGGTCACGGGAGATGCCTATGTGGATCACCCCAGTTTCGGCATGGCCATGGTGGGCCGCCTGCTGGAGGCGCAGGGCTTTCGCGTCGGCATCATCGCCCAGCCGGACTGGACCTCGGCGGAGGATTTCCGCCGTCTGGGACGGCCCAATCTGTTCTTCGGTGTCACCGCCGGCAACATGGATTCCATGGTCAACCGCTATACCGCCGATCGGCGCATCCGCAGCGACGATGCCTACACGCCGGGCGGCGAGGGCGGTAAACGGCCGGATCGTTCGGTCATCGTCTACAGCCAGCGCTGCCGCGAGGCCTACAACGATGTACCGCTGATCATCGGCGGCATCGAGGCCAGCCTGCGCCGCATTGCCCATTACGATTACTGGTCGGAGAAAGTGCGCCGTTCGGTGGTGCTGGATGCCAAGGCTGATCTGCTGCTGTACGGCAACGCCGAGCGCGCCCTGGTCGAGGTGGCGCATCGCCTGGCCAGGGGCGAGCCCATCGCCGGGATTACCGATGTGCGCGGCACCGCCTTTTTGCGCAAGTCCGTGCCGGATGATTGGGTGGAGGTGGATGCCGGCGACATCGATACACCGGGTGCGCCGCCGGTGCACGTCAATCCCTATGCGGAGGCCAAGACCTGTACGGTCACGGCGGGGCAGCCGGCGAGCCTGCAGCGCAAGCCGCGCGTGGTGCGCGAGCGCAGTGTGGTGCGCCTGCCGTCCTACGAGCAGGTGCGCGATGACGCCGTGCTGTATGCCCATGCCTCGCGCCTGTTCCATCTGGAGACCAATCCGGGCAATGCCCGTGCCCTGGTGCAGCGCCACGGCGAGCGCGAGGTGTGGCTGAATCCGCCGCCGCTTCCGCTCAGCACCAGGGAGATGGATGCCATCTTCGATCTGCCCTTTGCCCGCGCGCCGCATCCGTCCTATGGTGATGCACGCCTGCCGGCCTGGGAGATGATCCGTTTCTCCATCAACATCATGCGCGGCTGCTTCGGCGGCTGCACTTTCTGCTCCATTACCGAGCACGAAGGCCGCATCATCCAGAACCGTTCCGAGGACTCCATCGTGCGCGAGGTGGAGGCGATCCGCGATCAGGTCGCCGGTTTCACCGGTGTCATCTCCGACCTTGGCGGGCCCACCGCCAACATGTATCGCATGCACTGCAAGGATGCCCAGATCGAAGCCGCCTGCCGGCGCCTGTCCTGCGTGTTTCCCGATGTGTGCGTCAACATGAAGACCGATCACACACCGCTGATCCATCTGTACCGCCGCGTGCGCCAGTTGCCCGGCATCAAGCGCGTGTTCATCGCCTCCGGCCTGCGCTATGACCTGGCGGTGCGCTCGCCGGAATACGTCAAGGAGCTGGTGACGCACCACGTTGGCGGCTATCTCAAGATCGCGCCGGAACACACCGAGGCGGGACCGCTCAGCCTGATGATGAAGCCGGGCATCGGCACCTACGACCGGTTCAAGACGATGTTCGAACAGGCCTCGAAGGAGGCGGGCAAGGAGCAGTATCTGATTCCGTACTTCATCGCTGCCCATCCCGGCACCTCGGACACCGACATGCTGGAACTGGCACTCTGGCTCAAGCGCAACGGATTCCGCCTTGATCAGGTGCAGACCTTCCTGCCCACGCCGCTGGCCATGGCGACTGCCATGTATCACACCGGGCGCAATCCCCTGAAACGCGTGCGGCGCGACAGCGCGGGTATCGAAGTGCCCAGCGGTCTGCGCCAGCGTCGCCTGCACAAGGCCTTCCTGCGGTACCACGACCCGGAGAACTGGCCGCTGCTGCGCGAGACATTGAAGCGCATGGGGCGCAGTGATCTCATCGGCAACGGCAAGCGCCATCTGGTACCGGCCTGGCAGCCGGAAGGCACCGGTGCCAGGGTCGCCGTCACCCGCGCATATCCGTCACGCACGGCGCCGCAGCCAGCAAAGAAAAACGCCCGGCAGAAACCTGCCGGGCGTCGTCGCTGAGCCGGCGCCGCCGGCGGCGGCGCGCTCTTCACTACAGTCCCTGTTCTGCCGCGTGCAGCTGCTGTTCCGCCCTGGCGTGATCACGCGCCAGCACCAGGTAGAAGGCCGGCAGCACGAACAGCGTGAACAGCGTGCCGATGGCGAGACCGGCGGTGATGGTCAGGCCGATGTCGAAGCGGCTGACCGCGCCGGGACCGGCAGCGGTGAGCAGCGGCAGCATGGCAAATACCATCGACGAGGCCGTCATCAGGATCGGGCGCAGGCGAATCTCCGCCGCCTGTTCCACCGCCTCGCGCTTGGACAGTCCCTGGCTGATCTGCAGCTTGTTGGCGAACTCCACGATGAGGATGCCGTTCTTGGCCACCACGCCGATGAGCGTGATGAGGCCGACCTTGGTGTAGATGTTCACCGAGGACAGACCAAGGGTGATGAAGATCATTGCGCCGAACACTGACAGCGGCACGGTCACCAGGATGATGGCCGGGTCGCGCCAGCTTTCATACAGCGCCGCCAGCGTCAGGTAGATGAACACCAGGGACAGGGCGAAGGTGATCAGTGTGGCGCTGCCTTCCTGCACGTACTGGCGCGAGATGCCCTTGTAGTCGACATCGTAGCCTTTGGGCAGGATCTCGCGGGCGATCTGTCCGAGGTATCCCAGCGCTGTGCCCTGGTCCACACCGGGCATCATTACGCCTTCGACGGTAATGGCGTTGAGCTGCTGGAACTGGGTGCGGCTGGACGGTTCCACCGACTGTTCCAGACGCGCCACCGCAGACAGCGGCACCAGTTCGCCACTGCCGGTACGGATGTAGTAGTCGTTGAGCATCTCCGCAGTCAGGCGTGACTCACGGCCCACCTGCGGTACTACCTTGTAGCTGCGGCCTTCCAGATTGAAGCGGTTGACGTAACCGCCGCCCAGCATGGTGCCGAGGTTGCGGCCAATGTCCGCCATGCTGATGCCGAGGTCACCGGCGCGATCGCGATCGATGAGCACATTGATGGCCGGCAGGTCGATATCCACCGACTTGCGCAGGAACATGAACTGGCCGCTGCCCATGGCGGTGCCGACGATCTGATCGGCGAAGCCGGCCAGTTCCTCATAGCTGCGATCGGAGGTGAGCACCATCTCGATGGGGAAACCGCGGCCGCCGCCCGGCAGGCTGGGGCGCGGAAAGACTGCAGTCTGATAGCCCGCCACGCCGGCGAGAAGCCCCTGTACCTGCGGCTGTACATCCATCTGGCTGCGTTCGCGCAGGGTGAAGGTCTTCATCTTGAAGCCGCCGAAGGTGGTGTCCGGCGTCATGCCGAGGATCATGAAGCTGTCGTTGTACTCGGGCACGCTCTCGAAGCGGCGCTGAATCTCTGCGGCAAAGGTCTGGTGATAGTCCAGCGTCGCCGTGCGCGGCGCGGAGGCCTGGAAGAACAGGATGCCCTGATCCTCAGTGGGGGCCAGTTCGCTGCGGCTGGTGATGAACATCAGCACGATGGCGACCAGCAGCACCGCGGTGAAGATCAGCGTCGCCGGTACCGACTCCATGGCAACGTGCAGGCCGCGGCGGTAGGCGTGCGACAGCCAGTCGAAGGCATGTTCCACCCATTGCTCGAAACGGCCCTGGTTGCCGTGCGGTTTGAGTACCTTGGAGGCGAGCATCGGCGACAGGGTCAGCGCGACCACGCCGGAGATGAATACCGCGCCGGTGAGGGTGAAGGCGAACTCGGAGAACAGGGTGCCGACCAGGCCGCCCTGGAAGCCGATGGGCACGAATACCGCGAACACGGTGATGGTCATGGCGAAGATCGGCATGGCCATCTCGCGCGCACCGTGAATCGCCGCCTGGAACTTGCTTTCGCCTTGTTCGATGTGGCGGTGGACGTTCTCGACGATGATGATGGCATCGTCCACCACCAGGCCGATGGCCAGCACCATGGCGAGCAGGGTGAGCAGGTTGAGCGAATAGCCGAGCAGCAGCATCACAAAGGCGCCGCCGATGAGCGACAGCGGCACCGCCACCGCCGGGATCAGTGCGGCACGCAGCGAGCCCAGGGTGAGGAAGATGACCAGCAATACAATGAGCACCGCCTCGCCCAGGGTCTTGTACACCTCGTTGATGGAGTCCTCGATGAAGCGGCTGGCGTCATAGGGCACCATTACTTCCATGCCCTCGGGCAACTGGGCGCGGATCTTCGGCACCTCGGCATTGATGGCCTGGGCCACGGTAAGGGGGTTGGCGCCGGGGGCCTGTTCCATCGCCATGAACACCGTGGGCTTGCCGCGGTACCAGGCGGTGGAGTCGTAGTCCTCGGAGCCCAGTTCGGTGGAGGCCACGTCGCGCAGGCGCACCAGGGCGCCGCCCTCGTCGCGTACCACCAGATTCTCGAAGTCCTCCACGGTGCTGACGTCTGTGCTGGCGGTCAGATTGATGCTGACGTACTTGCCCTTGGTGGCGCCCACGGCGGCGAGGTAATTGTTGCGCGTGAGCACGTTGGCGACATCGCTGGCGGTGACGTTGAGCGCCGCCATGCGCTGCGGGTCGAGCCAGATGCGCATGGCGTACTGCTGGCCGAACATGCGCGCCTTGGCCACGCCGGGCAGTGCCTGCAGCTGCGGCTGCACCACGCGCAGCACGTAGTCGGCCACCTGCGGCCGCGGGATGGTCTCACTGAAGATGGCGATATACATCAGCGCGGTGGAGTCGCCGGTGGTGGAATCAATCACCGGGTCCTGCGCGTCGGCGGGCAACTGGTTGCGCTTGCTGGCCACCTTGGCCTGGATCTCCGCCACGGCCGCATTGGCATCGTAGTTCAGCTCCATGGTGACCTCGATCTTGGACAGTCCCTGGGTGCTGGTGGCGGAGATGAAGTCGATGCCGTTGGCCTCGGCGATGGCCTGCTGCAGCGGAGTGGTGATGAAGCCCTTGACCAGCTCGGAGCTGGCGCCCGGATAGGCCGTGGTCACCGTCACCACGGTGTTGCGCATCTCCGGATACTGGCGTACCTCCATCTCCTGCAGGGAGCGCAGGCCGACGATCAGGATCAGCAGGCTGATCACCGTCGCCAGGACCGGGCGACGGACGAAGATGTCGGTGAAGTTCATTCCTGGCGGACCTCGCCGTCGTTGAGTTCGACCTTGTTGTCGATGGCCACCGGCATGCCGTCACGCAGTTTCACCAGGCCGGCACGGACCACCTGCTCGCCGGCCTTCAGCCCCTTGCTGACTATGATGCGTCCCTCATGGCTGCGCCCGGTTTCCACCTGGCGGCGCTTGGCGAGCAGCTTGCCGCCTTCAGCCTTTTCGATGACATAGAGGAAGTTGCCGTAGGTGTTGAAGCTGATGGCGGTCTGCGGCACGGTGATGACCGTGTCGACCGTGGGCAGCACGGTGGCGACGTCGGCGAACATGCCGGGACGCAGCAGGCCCGCGCTGTTGTCGAGGATGGCGCGCAGGGCGATGGAGCGGGTGCGGCGGTCGACACCGGATTCCACCGCCTGGAGGCTGCCGCGGAACACCTGCTCGGGGTAGGCGGCGATACGCACCTCCACCGCCTGCCCGGGCGCCAGTTCACGCAGATGGCGCTCCGGCAGGGCGTAGTCCACATAGATGGGATCGAGGGCCTGCAGGCTGACGATGCGGGTGCCGGGCGAGAGGTATTCGCCCAGATTGACGCCGCGGATGCCGAGCAGGCCGTCGAAGGGGGCACGGATGGTCTTCTGCGCCAGCTTGGCGGCCTTTTCCGCCATGCGCGCCTCGGCGGCATCGAACGAGGCCTTGGCGGCATCGTAGTCCGAGGAGGAGATGGCGTTGCGCTTGATCAGGTCCTTGGCGCGTTCGAGCTGGACCTCGGCCAGGCGACGTTCGGCGCGCGCGCCTTCCAGGGCGGCCTTGTCCACGGTCGCTTCCAGTTGCAGCAGCACATCGCCGGCCTTGACGGCCTGGCCGGATTCGAAGCGGATGGCGCTGACGATGCCGCCGATTTCGGTGGTGACGTCGGTACCGTTCAGCGCCATCAGGCTGCCGGCGGCCTGCAGGCGCGGCCGCCACTGTTCCTCGCGCGCCTCAGTGGCGCTGATGACCGTGGGGGGCATGGGCTGGGCAAACTGCGCCTGCATCATGCGGAACTGGTAGGCCTTCATCCCGAAGATGCCGCCCAGGACTGCGGCCAGGGCCAGCAGCACGATCACGATACGCTTGATCATCTTGTCCGATCCGTCGTTGGAGTTACGAGTTGAGTTTAGCCGGACCCGCCCGGAGGCTGGCCGAAAGAAGAGGAGGATAGTGGGTCAATTGTTTATAAAGATAAACAGGGTGTTTATGATGTGATCCATGAACGAATTCGATTATTTGGGATTGGATGGCCGCGCCCTGCGGGTGTTTCTCACCGTTCTGGAGACGGGGTCGGTCACGGCGGCGGCGGAATATCTGGGCACGACCCAGTCGGCGGTGAGCCATACCCTGGACAAACTCAGGGGAATTACCGGTGATCCCCTGTTCGTGAAGGCGGGACGCGGCATCGCCGCCACTGCCCACGCCCAGGCCATGGCCGAGCCGGTGCGGGTACTGCTCGACGGCATGCGCACCCTGGCGCTGGGACCGCGTTTCGATCCCGCCAGCAGCCGGCGCGAGTTCACCATCGCCGCCAACGACTATCAGCGCGACCTGCTGCTGCCCCCGGTGCTGCAGACCATGTGCACCCATGCCCCCGGCGTCCGCATGCGCATCGTGCCGGCGGGGATCCCCACGGTCGAGCAGCTGCGCGAGGGTTATTGCGACCTGATCATCTCCCCGGAGCCGCCCACCGGCAGTGATGTGGTGAGCGAGCATCTGGTGGCCGATCAGCTGGTCTGTTACTACGACCCGGCCCACAGCGAACCGCCGGCCGACATGGAGCAGTACCTGGCGGCGCGCCACATCGGCCTGCGTTTCGACGACTCGGAACGGGCCGACTTTGAAAACCGCTTCCGCGCCCGCGGCATCCACCGCACGGTGGCCGTGGTGGTGGACAATGTGGCCAGCATCCCCAGTTTCATGCGTGGTACGGCGCTGCTGGCCATTGCGCCCTCGATGCTGGACCGCAGCCTGATGCGCGGCCTGGCCTGGGCGCCGCCGCCGTTTCCGGTACCGGCGCTGGAGGTGCACATGAGTTGGCACCGGCGCAACGAGCAGGACGGTGCCCACCAGTGGCTGCGCGGCCTGATACGCCAGTCGGCGGAGGCGTTGCAGCAATGCCTGGCGCAGCATGGCGGACTCGCACAATGCGCCCGCGGCAGCAATACTTAAAACCTGCAACTTATTCGACAACGACAGCATGGTCTACGTGGAATCCAAATTCGGCGACGGCTCCCTGCATGAGGAGGCGGCCCGTGATGCCTGGCTGGAGGGGCTGGCTGCGGATCGCAAGCCCGAAGAGATCGCGCTCATCCGCCGCGCCCTCGATCTGGCGGAGCGGGCCCACCGCGCGCAGACGCGAGCCTCCGGCGAACCCTATCTGGCCCATGCCACAGCGGTGGCCGATATCCTCGCCGGCCTGCGCATGGACCACGAGACCCTGGCCGCCGCCATCCTGCACGACGTGGTGGAGGACACCGAGATCACCGTCGCCGACATCGAACAGGCCTGCGGTGCGGCAGTGGCGCATCTGGTGGACGGCCTCACCAAGATGAAGGTGATTGGCGAATACCAGGCGGCGGAGCAGGGCAACAAGAAGGAACAGGTCAAGGCGGAGAGTCTGCGCAAGCTGCTGCTGGCCATGGCCGAGGATGTGCGCGTGGTGCTGATCAAGCTGGCCGATCGCCTGCACAACATGCGCACCCTGCAACACCTGCCGTCGCACAAGCAGCAGCGCATAGCGCGAGAGACGCTGGACATCTATGCGCCGCTGGCCAATCGCCTCGGCATCTGGCACGTGAAGTGGGAGCTGGAAGATCTGGCCTTCCGCTATCTGGAGCCGCAGGCCTACAAGGAGATCGCCAGGTCCCTCGACGAACGCCGTGTCGATCGCCAGCGCTACATCGACAAGGTGCTGGCGACCCTGCGCGAGGAGCTGGCGCGGGCCGGCGTCCAGGCCGACGTCAAGGGCCGGCCCAAGCACATCTACAGCATCTGGAAGAAGATGCAGCGCAAGGGGCTGAGTTTCCATGAGCTGTACGACGTGCGTGCAGTGCGCATCCTGGTGGATACCATCCCCGATTGCTATCACGCCCTCGGGGTGGTGCACATGCTGTGGCCGCACATCCCCAAGGAGTTCGACGACTACATCGCCACGCCGAAGGAGAACCGTTACCGCTCCATTCATACCGCCGTGGTCGGTCCCGAGGGCAAGACCGTGGAGGTGCAGATCCGTACCTTCGAGATGGACAAGGAGTCGGAGCTGGGCGTGGCGGCGCACTGGCGCTACAAGGAGGGCGGCAGGAGCAACCGCGATTTCGAACAGAAGGTGGCCTGGCTGCGCCAGCTGCTGGAATGGAAGGACGAGGAGAGCAGTGCCGGCGACTTCATCGACCGCTTCAAGTCCGAGGTGTTCCAGGATCGCGTCTATGTGCTCACACCGCAGGGCGAGGTGGTGGATATGCCGCAAGGCGCCACGCCGCTGGATTTCGCCTATTACATCCATACCGAGGTGGGCAACCGCGCACGCGGTGCGCGCGTCGACGGACGCATGGTGCCGATCACCTACGAACTGAAAAGCGGCGAACAGGTGGAGATTCTGACCGCCCGTCAGGGTGAGCCGAGCCGCGACTGGCTCAATCCCCATCTCGGCTATCTGAAGACTTCGCGTGCCCGTGCCAAGGTGCGCCACTGGTTCACCCAGCAGGCGCTGGAGCGCAATCTGGCCGAGGGGCGTGCAGTGCTGGAAAAGGAACTGCGCCGCTTCAGTGTCTCCGACCTGCCGCTGGAGCAACTGGCGGCACAGTTCGGCTTCGAACAGCTCGATCCCTTCCTGCTGGCCATCGGCCGTGGAGACATCAACACCAGCCAGATCGTGCGCGCCCTGCAAAAGCAGGTGGTGCCACCGCCGCAGACCGAGGAGGAGGCCCTTCCGATCACCGCGCCCGCCACGCCGGGCAAGGGCGGCGGCGAGGGCGGGATCCATATCCGCGGTGTCGGCAATCTGCTCACCACCATGGCGCGCTGCTGCAAACCGGCACCGGGCGATGCGGTGGTGGGGTACATCACTCAGGGACGTGGCGTCACCATCCACCGCAGTGATTGCCGCAATATACTCAACATCGCCCCGGAAAAACGGGTGCGTCTCATCGAGGTGGAGTGGAGCAGCAAGCAGCGCCAGACCTATCCGGTGGATATCGAGATACTGGCGTTCGATCGTCAGGGCCTGTTGCGCGACATCACCTCGATCCTGTCCAACGACAAGGTCAACGTGCTGTCGGTCAATACCCAGACCAACAAGCAGGATTACAGTGTGCGCATGCAGCTGACTCTGGAAATCGCCAACATCGATGAGCTGTCGCGTGTGCTGGGCCGCATCAGTCAGTTGCCCAACGTCACCGAGGCGCGGCGGCGGATTCATTGAAGGCGGTTGCCGGCGGCGAGTTACACGATACAGGCAACAATATAGTTCCTTGGGCGATTGTGAAATTTGAGACCCCCCTCATAACCGGAACGCTGTTGCGGCGTTACAAGCGCTTTCTGGCCGACGTGCGCCTGGCCGACGGCAGCATCATCACCGCCCATACCCCGAATACCGGCAGCATGCTGGGCTGCGCCGAGCCGGGCAGTCGTGTATGGCTGCGGGTGGTGGACAATGTCAGGCGGAAGTATCCCCACGCCTGGGAGTTGGTGGAAAACAGTGCCGGGGTAATGGTCGGAATCAACACCGGCGTGGTGAATCGGTTGGTGACTGAGGCCATCGCCAGTGGTGTGATCGCCGAACTGCAGGGCTATGCCACGCTGCGCCAGGAAGTTCGCTACGGCAACGAGAACAGCCGCATCGATCTGCTGTTGGAAGGTAACGGCCGACCGGCCTGCCATGTGGAGATCAAGAACGTCACCGCCGTCGACGCAGTGGGTACAGCATTCTTTCCCGATGCTGTGAGCGCGCGTGGCAGCAAGCATCTGCGTGAGCTGATGCAGGTGGTGGCGCAGGGCGGACGCGGAGTGCTTCTGTTTTGTGTGCAGCGCGGCGACGCCAGGGCGGTACGCCCGGCGGATGAAATCGATCCGCTATACGGCCAAACCTTGCGTGCAGCGGTGGCGGCCGGCGTGGAGACGCTGGCATACCGCGCCACAGTATCACCACATGGCGTGTCGCTGGACGTGGCATTGCCGGTGCGGATATGAGGTCCACCATGGAGAATCGCATGCAGCTGATCACTGCTTCACTCATGGCGGAGTTGTCGCGACGGGCGGCTGCGAGCGACCGCGGCCGCAGCAATTTCAATCTGCACCCGCAACTGGCGGATCCCGTGCAGCGCTTCCTGAATGCCATCGAGCCCGGCAGCTATGTCCGGCCGCACCGTCATGGCAGCCCCTTGCGCTGGGAGCTGTTTGTGATAATGCAAGGTGCTGCGGTGATTCTGCTGTTTGATGATGCCGGCATGGTGACGGAACGTGTCGAGCTGGATGCCGGCGGTAGCGTGCGCGCGGTGGAGCTTCCCCCCGGGGTCTGGCATACCGTTGTCGCGCGGGTTTCGGGCACAGTGTTGTTCGAGTTCAAAGAGGGACCGTATGCACAGTTGTCGGACAAGGACTTCGCAGCATGGGCACCGGCGGAGGGTGACCCGATGTGTCCGCGGTGGGTGGAGCGCTTTCTTGCCGCCACGCCCGGAGAGCACTGGGCAGGCGACCGTTGAGCATGGCGCCGTCCGCAGTGGATGACTGGCTGCAACAGGCGGTGCGGCGACATCAGGCCGGGGACATCGCCGGGGCGGAGTTTTTGTATCGACAGATCCTTGCTGTGCAGCCTCGCCACGGTGACGCGTTGCATCTAGTCGGGTTGGTGCACTACATCCGCGGCGATTTCGTCGCTGCTGCAGAGTGGATCCGCGAGGCAGTGGCGGTCGCGCCGCACGCTGCGGTGTTTCACTTTAACCTGGGCAACGTCCTGCGCGATGCCGGTGCGGTGGCGGAGGCCATTGCCAGTTACCGGCAGGCGGTGGTTCTGCAGCCCGATGAAGCCGACTATCACAACAACCTCGGCCTGGCGCTGGAAGAGGCCGGGGACCTCGATGCAGCCACAGGCTGCTATCACCAGGCGGTGGACTTGGCGCCGCCGGATGCAGCACTGTGGATGAATCTGGCGCTGGCCCTGCAACAGCAAGGCCGGCGTGATGAAGCCATCGCTGCCTATCGGCGGGTTCTGCAGCTGCAGCCAAAGCATGCGCCGGCATGCAATAACCTGGGCGCGCTATTGCAGGCAGCCGATGATTTCGACGGTGCGCTGCGTTGTTACCGGGCGGCCTTGCAGGCCGAACCTGCGCTGGCCGAAGCCCATCGCAATTATGGCGGGCTGCTGGAGGCTGCTGGAAACCGCGAGGGTGCGCTGCATCATTACCGTGAGGCCCTGCGCCTCAAGCCGGACTATGCCGAGGTGGCGTATATGATGGCGGCATTGCGGGATGCCACGCCGCCCACTGCAGCGCCGCAAGAATACGTGGCCGCGCTGTTCGATCAGTATGCCGATGGGTTTGACGCGCATCTGGCGGGTACGCTGGGTTACCGCACCCCGCTGATGCTGCGTGCACTGTTCGACCGTTGCGGTGGTGGCGGTGGTCTGCGGGTACTGGATCTGGGGTGTGGTACCGGGCTGTCCGGCATGGCGTTTCGTGATGTGGCGGCACATCTTGCCGGGATCGACCTGTCCGTCCGCATGCTGGAAAAGGCGCGCCAACGGGCCATCTATGACGCGCTGGAGACGGGTGAGGCCGTGGCGGCGTTGCAAACATTGCCGCAATCCCTGGACCTGCTGCTGGCTGCCGACGTGTTCGTCTATCTCGGTGACCTGTCACCGGTGTTCGCGGCAGCGTATCAGGCCCTGCATCCCGGCGGCTGGCTGCTGTTTTCCGTGGAGCAGGCGGACTGTGGCAGCTTTGTGCTGCGTGAGGCGGGGCGCTATGCCCATGATGCGGCGTACGTGCGTGCGCTGGCCTTACGGCATGGCTTCGCGGTGCGGGCAGAGGAGGGCGCCGTGTTGCGGCAGAATCTCGGCATCGATGTGCCCGGTTGGCTGTTTTCCCTGCAGAAAGGGTGAATGGCTTCCCGCGGTGCCGACACCTAGTTAGTTGGTCTTTTCCAAAACGCGGAACACCACGTCCACAGTCAGATGCAGGCTGTGCAGCCGGGCCGCCGCTTCCTTGCCGGCACGGGTGGCGCGGTAGAGATGCGGCGTCATCAGCAGCAGATCGGCGATCTGCTCGCGGTTCAACTCCGGGGGCGTGTAGTTCAGCGACTGGCTGTCGATGAGGGTGAAACCGAACTCGGCGGCCTTGTCCAGCGGAGGCGGCGGCGACTTGCGTACCTCGGGATAAATCACGTTGCGCAGCTCCAGCAGATGGTCGGGGCCGGCATCCACCAGCAGCAGTCTGCCGCCTGGCTTCAGTATGGAGGCAAAGGCGGGGTACACCGGGAAGCCGAACATGCACAGGACCATATCGACGGTGTGCGGCATCACGGCCGGGTTGTTGTTGGAGGCCACCAGCCAGGTGATCTGCCTGTTGCGTCGGCAGGCGGCGACGATGGCGGGTTTGGCAATGTCGAGGCCGATGAGGATGGCGTTGCGGCGACTGGTAGCCAGTGTCCGGCTCAACTGATCGAGGTAATAGCCTTCACCGCAGCCGGCGTCCACGATGCACGGTTCTGCAGCGGGCATAAACTGCGGTACCACTGCCGTGAGCCGTTCGGCGATGGGCCGATAGAGGCCGGCATCAAGGAAGCGGCGCCGTGCTTCAACCATTTCGGCACTGTCACCGGGTTCGCGGGATTTCTTGTTCTGTACCGGCAGCAGGTTGACGTAGCCCTGGCGTGCAATATCGAAACTGTGCCCGCCGGCGCAGCACAACTGGCGCTCGCGCAGCACAAGCGGCAGGCCATCCAGCGGGCAGGCCAGGTTGGCAGCTTCGTGCGGTGGCATGGTGTCTACCCTGTCCGTCTCACATTGTCAGCAGGGCAGTAATACGCTGGCGCAGCCGTTCCATCTGTGTCACATCCTGGAGCGGGCGGTTGGCCGCGTCGGTGATGAAGAAGATGTCCTCCACGCGCGCGCCGAGGGTGGCGATCTTTGCATTCTGCAGACGTACGTCACATTCCATCAATGCCTTGCCGATCTGTGACAGCAGGCCGGGCCGGTCGGAGCTGATCACCTCCATCACCGTGCGGTCATTGTAGGGATCGGGCTGGAAGATGACCTGGGTCGGAATGGTGAAGTGTTTCAGCTGGCGCGGCAGGCGGCGTTCGACCTTTTGCGGCGGCAGTTCGGGCTGGGCCAGCACCTCGTGCAGTGTGGATTCCAGTTCCTGGATGCGCCAGGCATCGCTCACCGGGGCGCCGTCTTCCTCCAGCACGATATAGGTATCCAGAGTGTGGCCGTCGCGCGAGGTCATGATGCGGGCATCGGTGATGGTGAGGCCCATCTGATCCAGAGTGCTGGTGGCGAGGGCAAACAGGTTGTCGTGACGCGGGGTGTAGATGAACACCTCGGTGCCGCCATGCTGGGTCTGCTGCCGGATCAGGATCAACGGCAGGGCCGCGTCACGGGCCGCGATGATCGCCTCGGTGTGCCAGGCGATGGCGTCGATGGTATAGCGCAGGAAATAGTCATCATCAAGATGCGACCACAGGGTGTCGATGGCCGTAGCGGAGACGGCACGGTCGCGCACGCGCTTGCGCGCCTCTTCCTTGGTTTCGGCGATCAGTTCATCGGCATCGATGGGATTGGTGAGGCCGCGGCGCAGGGCGTTGCGCGTGCTGTTGTACAGGGTGTTGAGCAGGGTGCCCTTCCAGGAGTTCCACAGCGCGGGGCTGGTGGCGCGGATGTCGGCAATGGTCAGCAGATAGAGATAATCCAGATGCACGCGGTCGCCCACGGCGGCGGCAAAGGCGTTCACTACGTCCGGGTCATTGATGTCCTGGCGCTGGGCGGTGGCCGACATCAGCAGATGGTTGCGTACCAGCCAGGCGGCAAGGCGGGTGTCGTAGTCGGACAACTGGTGGCTGCGGCAGAACTCCGTTACCTCCTCGGCCCCCAGCACCGAGTGATCGCCGCCGCGGCCCTTGGCGATGTCGTGGAACAGGGCGGCGACGTACAGCACCTCGCGCTTGGGGATCTGGTCCATCAGCTCGCTGCACAGCGGAAACTCCGCCTTGTACTGCGGGTAGGCGTAGCGGCGCACGTTGCGCAGCACGAACAGGGTGTGTTCGTCCACGGTGTAGACGTGGAACAGGTCGTGCTGCATCTGGCCGACGATGCGGCCGAACGGTTGCAGGTAGGCGCCGAGCAGGCCGAAGCGGTTCATGTGGCGCAGGGCGGTGTGCACGCCGCGCGGCTGGCGCAGCAGCTCCATGAACAGGCTGCGGCAGCGCAGGTCGGCGCGGAACTCGTCGTCGATGAGATGGAGGTGGCTGCGGATCAGGCGGATGGTCTCGGCGCGTATGCCCTTGAGGTGTTCGTGCTGCGCCAGCAGGAGGAACAGCTCCAGCAGGGCGAAGGGCTGCCGGCGGAATACCAGGTCGTTGCTGACCTCGAGAAAACCGTTGCGTGCCTGGAAGCGGCGGTTGATGGGGACGATCTGCGCGGGCTCGTCGACGAGCAGGATCTTTTCCTGGAACAGCTGCAGCAGCATTTCGTTGAGCTGGCCCAGTTCCATCACCGTGCGGTAGTAGCGCTTCATGAACTGCTCCACCGCCAGGGTGGCATCTTCATCCTGGTAACCGAACTGGCGGGCGAGGGCGCGCTGGTGGTCGAACAGCAGGCGGTCTTCGCGGCGACGGGCCAGCAGGTGCAGGCCGAAGCGTACGCGCCAGAGGAAGTTCTGGCCGTCGATGAGGGTGCGGTATTCCCCGGGGGTCAG
The DNA here is from genome assembly GCA_040755915.1 of Pseudomonadota bacterium. Classification (GTDB taxonomy): domain Bacteria; phylum Pseudomonadota; class Gammaproteobacteria; order Thiohalomonadales; family Thiohalomonadaceae; genus Sulfurivermis. Next base: position 27,361 of record JBFLWM010000043.1, read on the forward strand.
GAAGCCGTGGCCGACCAGGTCGTCCAGGGTCTGGCCGCCGAAGTGGCGCTTGGCCACCCAGCCGATCATCTGGATGTCGCGCAGGCCGCCGGGGCCTTCCTTGACGTTGGGTTCCAGGTTGTAGGCAGTGTCGTGAAACTTGCGGTGACGGGCGATCTGTTCCTGCCACTTGGCGGCGAAGAACTCGCGTACCGGCCAGATGCGGTCCGGGCCGACCACCTGGCGCATGGCGTAGTACAGGCCGGCATCGCCGCCCAGCAGGCGCGATTCCATCAGGTTGGTGGCCACGGTGATGTCGGCCTGGCCCTCGCGCTCGCAGTCGGCCACCGAGCGCACGCTGTGCCCCACCTCCAGGCCCATGTCCCACAGGAACAGCAGGAAGCCCTCCAGGGCCTGGTGCAGGGCGGGCAGTTCGCCCAGCGGCAGCAGCACCATCAAATCGACATCGGAATGGGGGTGCAGCTCGCCGCGGCCATAGCCGCCCACGGCCACCAGGGCGGCCTGCTGCTCGTGCGTTTGCATGAGGCGCTGCCAGGCGCGGGCCAGCAGCTGATCCACCACCCAGGCGCGGCCGCGCACCAGCTGGACGATGGGGGCGCCGCGCTCGAAGCGCCGTGCCAGTACGGCATGGGCCTGGCGCAGGGCGTCGCGGAACAGGGTGAGGGGTGGGGTGTCGCCGTTGAGGGCGGTGTCGAAGGCGGCGCCGTCGAAAAGGATGTCCTTTTCCATCAGTGGGTTATATGACCTCGTTGGAGCGCCGGGTCAGTACCTCACAGCCGCTTTCGGTGACCAGGATGGTGTGCTCCCACTGGGCCGACAGGCTGCGGTCCTTGGTCACCACGGTCCAGCCGTCGGGCAGCAGCTTGATGTGGCGCTTGCCGGCATTGACCATCGGCTCGATGGTGAAGGTCATCCCCGGGGTCAGCTCCAGTCCGGTGCCTGGGCTGCCGTAGTGCAGCACCTGCGGCTCCTCGTGGAAGTCCTTGCCGATGCCATGGCCACAGTATTCGCGCACGATGGAGTAGCCGTTGGCCTCGGCATGGTGCTGGATGGCGTGGCCGATGTCGCCCAGGCGTACCCCCGGCCGCACCAGGCGGATGCCGACCAACAGGCATTCATGGGCGATGCGGCACAGGCGCTCGGCCTTGATGGCCGGCTTGCCCACCAGAAACATCATGCTGGTGTCGCCATGGTAGCCGTCCTTGATGACCGTGATGTCCAGATTGACGATGTCGCCATCCTTCAGCTCCCGGTCATTGGGGATGCCGTGGCAGACCTGGTGGTTGATGGAGGTGCAGATGGACTTGGGGAAGCCGTGGTAGTTGAGCGGCGCCGGGACGGCCTGCTGCACATTGACGATATAGTCGTGGCACAGCCGGTCCAGCTCGTCGGTGCTCACCCCGGGCTGCACGTGCGGCGCGATCATTTCCAGCACCTCGGCGGCCAGGCGGCCGGCCACGCGCATTTTGTCCTGTTCTTCCGGGGTCTTGATGGTGACGCTCATGCAGCGATTCCTGGGGGGTTGCGGCCGTCGGACGGCCATATCGGGGCGGGTATGCCGTTGTTGCGGAACGGTGATTATGGTATAAAGCGCGGCTTCAATAGGCAAACCCGCGTTTATTGAGTTTTTGGTTTTTTAAATCCGCACACGTACCGTCACACTGGCCGGGGTGCCTCCTGGGTGCATCACCCGGAGGTCGGCCAGCGGGGTGCGTGGAGGCCCAACCCTAGTAGGAGTAGTTTGAAATGGCAAACGTGACCATGCGTCAGATGCTGGAGGCCGGTGTTCATTTTGGCCACCAGACCCGTTACTGGAACCCGAAGATGGCCCCCTTCATCTTCGGCGCCCGCAACAAAGTCCACATCGTCAACCTGGAAAAGACCGTCCCGCTGTTCAATGACGCGATGAATTTCCTGGGTTCGATGGCCGCCAAGCGCGGCAACATCCTGTTCGTCGGCACCAAGCGCCAGGCCCGCGACATCATTGCCGCCGAGGCGCAGCGTGCCGGCATGCCCTACGTCAATCACCGCTGGCTGGGCGGCATGCTGACCAACTTCAAGACCGTCAAGCAGTCCATCAAGCGCCTGAAGGACCTGGAGACGATGGAGCAGGACGGCAGCATGAACCGCGTCTCCAAGAAGGAAGCCCTGCTGATGCGCCGCGAAATCGACAAGCTGCAGCGCTCCATCGGCGGCATCAAGGACATGGCCAGCCTGCCGGACGCCCTGTTCATCATCGACGTCGGCCATGAAAAGAACGCCATCGCCGAGGCCAAGACCCTGGGCATCCCGGTGATCGGCGTGGTCGATACCAACAACAGCCCGGACGGCGTCGACTACGTCATCCCCGGCAACGACGACGCCATCCGTGCCATCACCCTGTACGTGCAGGCCGCCGCCGACAACATTCTGGCAGGCCGCAGCGCCTCCGGTGCCGGTGCCGTGGACGAGTTCGTTGAGGTCGAAGAAGCCGCCCGCTAAGCCGGGAGGCGACCTGAAAACAAAAAAAGGGGGCCAGGCCCCCTTTTTTGAATGCATTGCCGAACCGGCGGCCGCGCCGCCGACAGATTTCCGATTTTCTAGCGAGGATTACAAGATGGCTGAAATTACTGCTGCCCTGGTCAAGGACCTCCGCGAGCGCACCGGCGCCGGCATGATGGAGTGCAAGAAGGCCCTGACGGAAACCAACGGCGACATCGAAGCCGCCATCGAGCACATGCGCAAGGCCGGCATGGCCAAGGCCGACAAGAAGGCCGGCCGTACCGCCGCCGAGGGCCTGATCATCGTCAAGGCCGCTGCCGACGGCAAGCGCCTGGTGATGGTGGAAGTGAACTGCGAAACCGACTTCGTCACCAAGGGTGATGACTTCCGCAATTTCGCCGATGCGGTGGGCGAGGTGGCCCTGAGCTCCGGTGCCAACGATATCGATGCCCTGCTGGCTGCCAAGATGGCCGACGGCCTCACCGTGGCTGACGCCACCAAGGCGCTGATCGCCAAGATCGGCGAGAACTCCGCCGTGCGCCGCATGGTGGCCTACAACAGCGGCAACATTCTGGTGAACTACCTGCACGGCACCCGCATCGGCGTGGTGGTCGAGCTGCAGGGCGGCAGTGCCGAGCTGGCCCGCGACATCGCCATGCACGTGGCCGCCAGCCGTCCGCAGTGCGTGTCCGAGGAGCAGGTGCCGGCCGAGCTGATCGAGAAGGAGCGCGAGATCTACACCGCGCAGTCCGCCGACAGCGGCAAGCCCGCCGACATCATCGCCAAGATGGTCGATGGCCGCATCAAGAAGTTCCTCAAGGAAGTCACCCTGCTGGGCCAGCCCTTCGTCAAGAACCCGGACGTCACCGTGGAGAAGCTGGTGAAGGATGCCGGTGCCAAGGTGATCGGCTTTACCCGCTTCGAGGTGGGTGAAGGCATCGAGAAGAAGACCGTCAACTTCGCCGAGGAAGTTGCCGCCCAGGCTGCTGCCACGAGCAAGTAAGCCATGGGAGACGCCGCCAAACCGGTTTACCGCCGCGTTCTGCTCAAGCTGAGCGGCGAGGCCCTGATGGGCAAGCAGGGGTTCGGTATCGACCCCGAAGTCGCCGGCCGCATTGCCGGCGAGATCGCCGCCGTGGTGCGGGCCGGGGTGCAGGTGGGCGTGGTGATTGGCGGCGGCAATATCTTCCGTGGCGTCAGTCTGGCGTCGTCCGGCATGGACCGTGCGGCGGCCGATCAGATCGGCATGTTGGCCACGGTGATCAACTCCCTGAATATGCAGGGGGCGCTGGAGAAGGAGGGGGTGCAGGTGAGGGTGATGTCGGCCCTGCCGATTCCCGCCGTGTGCGAGGATTTCGTGCGCAGCAAGGCCATCCGCCACCTGGAAAAGGGGCGGGTGGCGATCTTTGCCGCCGGTACCGGCAACCCCTTCTTCACCACCGACTCGGCGGCCAGCCTGCGCGGCATCGAGATCAATGCCGACCTGGTGCTCAAGGCCACCAAGGTGGATGGTGTCTACAGCGCCGATCCGGTGAAAGATCCGAGCGCGACACGCTACAGCCGACTGACCTATGACGAGGTACTGGCGCGCAAGCTGGAGGTGATGGATGCCACCGCCATCGTGCTGTGTCGTGATCACGCCATGCCGCTGCGCGTGTTCAACATGAACAAGGCGGGTGCCCTGATGAACATCATGCTGGGTCAGGACGAGGGTACCCAGGTCGAAGCCTGAGGCTTTGGAGGAAACGCATGCTCAACGACATCAAGAAAGACGCCGAGACACGCATGAAGAAGAGCGTGGATGCGCTCAAGGGTGAACTGACCAAGCTGCGTACCGGCCGTGCCCATCCCAGCCTGCTCGAACACATCACCGTTGACTATTACGGTTCCATGGTGCCGCTGAGCCAGGTGGGCAATATCGGTGTGGAAGACGCCCGCACCCTCACCATTACCGTGTGGGAGCGCAACATGATCCAGGTGGTGGAAAAGGCGATCCTCACTTCCGATCTGGGACTCAATCCCAACTCGGCCGGCACCGTGATCCGCATCCCGATGCCGCCGCTCACCGAGGAGCGCCGCCGCGAGCTGATCAAGGTGGTGCGTCACGAAGGTGAAGGTGCCAAGGTCGCCGTCCGCAACATCCGTCGTGATGCCAACAATGATCTCAAGGAGCTGCTCAAGGCCAAGGAGATCAACGAGGACGACGAACGCCGCGGCCAGGATGAAATCCAGAAACTCACCGACCGCTACATTGTCGAAATCGACAAGGTCCTGGAGGGCAAGGAAAAGGACCTGATGGAAATTTGAGTTCCAAGTTACAAGTGGCAAGTGACAAGAGGGAAAGTCACTGGCGGGTGTTCAACTAACGGGGTTTTTCTTTTTGAAACTTGCAACTTGAAACTTGTAACTATCGTTCCATGTCCGACTCCGAACTGTATGCCCGCAAACTCCCGCGCCATGTGGCCATCATCATGGATGGCAACGGGCGCTGGGCACGCAAGCGCGGCCTGCCGCGCTTTGCCGGCCACAAGGCCGGCATGGACAGCGTGCGTGCCATGGTCAAGGTGTGCCTCGCCCAGGGTATCGAATATCTGACCCTGTTTGCCTTCAGCAGCGAAAACTGGCGCCGTCCGGCGGAAGAAGTGGGGCTGCTGATGAATCTGTTCATGACCGCCCTCGACATGGAGGTCAAGAAGCTGCACAAGCACGGTGTGCGCCTGCGCATCGTCGGCGATTGCAGTGCCTTTGCCCCCGAGCTGCAGAAACGCATCGCTGCTGCCGAGGAACTCACGTCCGGCAATACTGCCCTCACCCTGATTATCGCCGCCAATTACGGCGGGCGCTGGGATATCACCCAGGCCTGCCGCATAGTGGCCGAGCAAGTGGCGCGCGGTGAGCTGGCGGCCGATGCCATCACTCCGGCAGTCATCGAAACACACCTCTCGTTGGCGGGATTGCCGGAACCGGATCTGTTCATCCGTACCGGCGGCGAGCAGCGCATCAGCAACTTCCTGCTCTGGCAACTGGCCTATACCGAACTCTATTTCACCCCGCTGCTGTGGCCTGAATTCGACGATCAGGCCTTCGCTGCAGCACTGGAATCCTTCGCCAGCCGGCAGCGGCGTTTTGGTCGCACCGGCGAGCAGGTGGAGCAATTGCTCGATGCTTAAGTTGCGTGTAATCACGGCGCTGGTTCTGGCGCCTCTGGCCATCTGGGCTACGCTGGCGCTGCCTGGCCCCTGGTTTGCGGCCATGCTCGGTGTCATTTTCGTTCTGGGCGCCTGGGAGTGGTCACGCCTGGCTGGCCTGCAACACGTGGTCCTGCGCCACTTTTATGTGGCGGTCTTCGTTGGTGTCATGATTGCGCTGCTCAATCGCGACACGATCGGCTATCTGTTGTTCTTCGTCGCCGCCGCCGGCGTGCTGTGGTGGTGTGTGGCGCTGGTTCTGGTGCTGCGTTTTCCGCACGGCAGCACGCTGTGGAAGCGGTATCCCAGCCTGGTGAGTTTTGCCGGCATGCTGACCCTGCTGCCGGGCTGGGTCAGTCTGGCCGGCCTGCAGTGGCACACCGGGCCGCGCCACGCCTTGTTCGTCATGCTGCTGATCTGGGGCGCGGATGTCGGTGCCTATTTTGCCGGCCATGCCTTCGGTCGGCGCAAGCTGGCGCCGCAGGTCAGCCCCGGCAAGACCTGGGCTGGTGTCGGCGGTGCGATGGCTTCGACCCTGGTCATCACTCTGATCGGCACTCCGCTGCTTGGTTTGCCGCTGACGGCGCTTTCCTGGATGTTGCCCCTTGCCCTGGTTGTGGTGGCCGCGTCGATCGTTGGTGATCTGACCGAGAGCATGTTCAAGCGGCTCGCTGCGGTGAAGGACAGCGGCGGTCTGTTGCCAGGACATGGCGGTGTGCTCGACCGTATCGACAGCCTCACTGCGGCGGCTCCGGTGTTCGTGTTTGGATTCTTCCTCTGGCATGCACTGTCATGATCGGTGTTACCGTACTCGGCGCCACCGGTTCGATTGGACGCAGCACGCTGGATGTGCTGGGACGGCACCGTGATCGTTATCGCGTGGTGGCCCTCACCGCCAACTGTCAGGTCGAGAAGCTGTACGAGCAGTGTCTGGAGTTTCGTCCCGCCTATGCCGTGATGGCTGATGCGGCGGCCGCCGAGCGGCTGGCGGCCCGCCTGCGTGACAGCGCGCCGGATATTACGGTGCTGGCGGGAACTGCCGGCCTGGAGCAGGTGGCTGCCCTGCCCGAGGTTGCGTATGTCATGGCGGCCATCGTGGGTGCGGCCGGTCTGTTGCCGACACTGGCCGCAGCGCGCGCCGGCAAGCATGTGCTGCTGGCCAACAAGGAGGCGCTGGTAATGTCGGGCCGCCTGTTCATGGAGGCGGTGCAGCAGAACAATGCCGTGCTGCTGCCCATCGACAGCGAGCACAATGCCATCTTCCAGTGCATGCCCTCGGGTTTTTCCAATGGTTTCGAACGTGTCGGTGTACGCCGCATCCTGCTCACTGCCTCAGGCGGTCCGTTTCGCAACACGCCGCTCGAGCAGTTGGCTGCCGTTACTCCGGAGCAGGCGGTGGCCCATCCCAACTGGAGCATGGGGCGCAAGATATCGGTGGATTCCGCCACGATGATGAACAAGGGGCTGGAGGTGATCGAGGCTTGCTGGTTGTTCAACACCACACCCGCACAGGTGCAGGTGGTGCTGCATCCGCAGAGCGTGATCCACTCGATGGTCGAGTATGTCGACGGTTCGGTGCTGGCGCAACTCGGTAATCCGGACATGCGCACACCCATCGCACACGCCCTGGCCTGGCCGGAGCGCATGGAGTCCGGTGTCGGCAGTCTCGATATCTTCAGTGTGGCGCGGCTGGATTTCAGTGCCCCCGATCTGAACCGCTTTCCCTGTCTGCGCCTCGCCGTGGAGGCGATGGAGTCCGGTGGAACCAGCTCGGCGATCCTCAATGCCGCCAACGAGATAGCGGTGGAGTCTTTCCTGCAGCGCCGTATCGCCTATACCGCCATCCCTCAGGTGATCGAGACGGTACTGGCGGAAACCACGGCTCATGCCGCCGACAGCATGGAGCAAATTCTTGCCGATGACGCCGCTGCGCGCATGGCAGCGGAACGCCAGGTGGCGATGCGGAGTCTGAGGCACTGATGCTGGATTTTCTGCTGACACCGCTGCTGTTCGTTCTCGCCATCAGTGTGCTGATTGCGGTGCACGAGTTCGGTCACTACTGGGTGGCACGGCGCATGGGTGTGAAGGTGCTGCGTTATTCCATCGGTTTTGGCAAGCCGTTGTGGCTGTGGCGTCGCGGACCCGATCAAACGGAGTATGTCATTGCCGCGATTCCGCTTGGCGGCTACGTCAAGATGCTGGACGAGCGTGAAGGCGAGGTGGCCCTGCACGAGCAGGACCGTGCCTTCAACCGTCAGCCGTTGCGCAAGCGTACTGCCATCGTTGCCGCCGGTCCGTTGTTCAACCTGTTGTTTGCCGTGCTGGCCTACTGGCTGATGTTTGTTGCCGGTACTCCGGGTATGCGCCCGCTGCTGGGGGAGATGGCGCCGTCGAGCCTGGCCTATCAGGCCGGCTTGCGCAGCGAACAGGAGGTGCTGGCGGTGGACGGGCGCGCCACGCCGACCTGGGGGGCGGTGCTGGAGTCGCTGTTGCCCTACGCCCTGCGCAAGGAGGCGGTATCTGTCACCGTGGATGATGGCGGCGTCGAATACCGTTATCAGCTTCCTCTCGACCAATTGCAGGGCGAGATGGACGCCGGCACCTTCAGCAAGGTCATTGGCCTGCAACCCTACCGCCCGCATATCGCGGCGGTTCTCGACGAGGTAGTGGCCGGGTCCGCAGCCGCCCGTGCGGGCCTGCAGGCGGGCGATGAAATTGTTGCCGTCGATGGCGTGGCCGTCGTCGATTGGGAGGCGCTGGTTCTCAAGGTGCGTGACCATCCCGATGTCGATCTGAAGTTCTTGGTGCGGCGCGGAATCGATGAGTTCGAAGTGCTGGTACGCCCGCAGGCGCACGGCACCGCAGGCGGGGCAGTGGGGCGCATCGGTGCCGGCGTCCGCCTTGACCCGCATCTGGCGGAGCGCCTGCGCAGCGAGTGGCGTCTCGGCCCCGTGGACGCCTTGGGTGCAGCCTTGCACAAGACCTGGGACATGTCGGCCCTGACCGTGCGCATGCTGGGCGAAATGGTGATCGGGCGGGTGTCGACGGAAAACATCAGCGGTCCGATCACGATTGCGGTCTACGCCAGGAGTTCCGCCCTGGCCGGCTTCGCGCAGTTTCTGGCCTTTCTGGCAGTGGTCAGCATCAGTCTCGGTGTATTGAACCTGCTGCCGGTACCGGTTCTCGACGGCGGTCATCTGCTGTTCTATCTGATTGAGGCAATCAAGGGCAGTCCGGTTTCGGAACAGACTGAAGCATTGGCAGCCCGCATCGGCATCGCGCTGATACTGCTGCTGATGACCCTGGCCATGTATAACGATGTGGCACGCCTGATGGGGGGAGAATGAAGAAGAAGAGCCCGCACCTGGCGCGCGCAATAGCGCTGGCCTGTGCCACCTTGCCATTGTCTGCCTGGGCCCTGGACCCCTTTGTCATTGATGACATCCGTGTCGAGGGGCTGCAGCGTATCTCCATCGGTACGGTGTTCAATTATCTGCCGCTCAAGCGTGGCGACCAGTTCGATGACAAGGTGAGCGTGGAGGCTATTCAGGCGCTGTATCGCACCGGTTTCTTCAAGGATGTGGTGCTGGAGCGGGAGGGCGATACCCTGGTTGTATTCGTCGCCGAACGGCCGGCGATTTCCAGCATCAGTATAGAAGGTAACAAGAGCATTCCCACCGAGCAGTTGCTGGAAAATCTCAAGCTCATCGGTTTTGCGGAGGGGCGTGTGTTCGACCGCTCGATGCTGGACAAGGTGGAGCAGGAGCTGAAGCGTCAGTACCTGGCCATGGGCAAGTACGGCATGGAGCTGAAGTCCACCATTACGCCCGAAGAGCGCAATCGTGCCGCCATACACATCGATGTCGCCGAAGGCGATGTTGCCACTATTTACCGTATCAATATCGTCGGTAACAAGGCCTTCTCCAGCGAAGAGCTGTTGCGCCAGTTTCAGCTCGGGCCGCGTCCGGCCTTTTCCTTCTTCAGCGACAAGGACAAATATTCCAAGCAGAAATTGGCGGGCGATCTGGAGACCCTGCGCTCCTGGTATCTGGACCGCGGCTATATCAACTTCAAGATCGACTCTACCCAGGTTTCCATTACGCCTGACTATGAACACATCTACGTCACCATCAATGTCAGCGAGGGTGAGCAGTACACGGTGCACGACGTGAAAATGGCGGGTGACAGCATCGTGCCGCATGAGGTGTTGCGCGAGTTGATCAGCATTCAGGCCGGGGATACTTTCTCACGCAAACAGATTACGGAAAGCACGACGCGTATCAGTGATCGCCTGGGGAATGAAGGCTATGCCTTCGCCAATATCAACGCCATGCCCGAGCTGGATGAGGAGAAGAAGGAAGTGACTCTGACTTTCTTTGTCGATCCCGGCAAGCGTGTTTATGTGCGCAGGGTCAATGTCCTGGGCAATGCCAAGACCCGTGATGAGGTTATACGGCGCGAGTTGCGCCAGATGGAGAGTGGTTGGATATCTACCGAACGTGTCAAACGCTCGCGCATGCGCCTGGAACGTCTCAGTTATATCGAGGGTGTCAGCGTGGAAACGCCGGCAGTCCCAGGAACGGCCGATCAGGTGGATGTGAACTACACCATACACGAGCGTGATGCCTTCGGCAGCCTGAGCTTCGGTGTCGGCTATGGCGATGCCCAGGGCGTGTTGTTCAATGCCAGTGTGTCGCAGGATAATTTCCTTGGTACCGGTCAGCGTTACTCCATCGACGTCAACAACAGCAAGTCCTCCACCGTCTATGCCCTGAACGTGGTGGACCCGTATTACACCATGGACGGTATCAGCCGCAGCCTGAACTTCTTCTACCGCACAACCGATGCCGGCGAAGCGAGTGTGGCCGATTACTGGACCGATACCTATGGTGCCGGTGTCGCGTTTGGTATTCCTGTGGCCGAGTTCACCACGGTGCGCGTGGGGGGGGCCTATGAGCACACCTATCTCAAGAATGTGGCACAGTCCTCGCAGCGTATTCAGGACTTCGTGGCCGATAATGGCGATACCCACGAGGCGTACAAGCTTGAACTGGGCTGGACGCGCGATACCCGCAACCGTTATCTGTTCCCCTCGTCCGGTCAGCAGATCAGCCTGGGAACGGAGCTGGCCCTGCCGGCGGGGAGTCTCAATTTCTACAAGCTGAGCTACCGCCACAAGCTGTATGCGCCGCTGAGCCGGTCGGTGACCTTCTCGGCCGGTGGCGAATTGGCCTATGGCAACAGCTATGGTGATACGGTAGGCACCTTGCCGCCCTTCGAGCGCTACTACGCCGGTGGTGCACGTACCGTGCGCGGTTACCAATCCAGCAGCCTGGGTTCGGCGGCCACCAAGGACAACTACGGCGATCCGGTCGGCGGCAACGCCCGGGTGCTGGGTAATCTGGAGTTGATTTTGCCCGGACCCTTTGGGGAGAATAGCAACTCGACGCGGGTGGGCGTGTTCCTGGATGCCGGTAATGTGTACGATACCAGCAAGGAATCTGTGGATTTGGGCGAGCTGCGCTATGCTTCCGGCCTGACCCTTTACTGGATGACGCCGGTGGGGGCCATGACCTTTACGGTGGCCAAGGCCCTTAATGCCAAGCCGGAAGATCAGACCGAAAGCTTCCAGTTCAATCTGGGAACCCTCTATTAAGGAGCGATACGTTGAACAGATTCTTCCTGACTGCGCTGGGTATGTGTCTGCTGCTGGGAACTGCGTCTGTTCTGGCTGCCGAAGCCCGGATCGGGTTCGTCAATACCCCGCGCCTGCTTGAACTGGCGCCACAGGCCAAGCTGGCAAGCGAGCGTCTGGAGCAGGAGTTTGCCCCCCGGGAAAGTGAGCTGGCTGCCGCCCAGAAAAACCTCAAGGCCCAGGAGGAAAAGCTGGCGCGGGACGGTGCCCTCATGACGCTCGAAGAGCGCGGCAAGCTTGAAATCAACGTCCGCATGCAGGAGCGCGACCTCAAGCGTTCCCGTGAGGACTTTACGCAGGAGCTCAATCTGCGCCGCAATGAGGAGTTCTCCCGTCTGCAGCGCGAGGTGGGGGATGCCATTGTGGCCATTGCCAAGCAGGATGGCTACGACCTGATTTTCGAAACCGGCGTGGTTTACGCCAGTGAGCGTGTTGACCTGACCGAGCGGGTGCTGGGCCTGTTGCGCCAGCAGTTTGAAGCCCAGAACAAGAAAAAAACCAAGTGAGCATCACTCTCGCGGAACTCGCCCGGCGCCTGGGGGCGCGGCTGGTGGGGGATGGGCAGCGCGTCATTGACGGCGTGGCCACTCTGACAGGTGCAAGCCCCGGGACTGTTACCTTCCTTACCAACCCCCGTTATCGCAAACATCTTCAGACCACACAGGCCTCTGCGGTCCTTCTCAGAGAGGACGATCTCGAGTTTTGTCCGACGAATGCCCTTGTGGTCGGCAACCCCCATGTCGCCTATGCACGGACTGCTGCGCTCTTTGCGCCTGTCCTGGATGCATCGCCAGGAGTCCATCCTTCGGCCGTCGTGGACGAATCTGCCCGCATCGATGCCGCTGCCAGTATCGGGGCGCATTGTGTCATCGGCGCTGATTGTGTCATCGGTGCGGGCGCCGTAATTGGAGCAGGTTGCGTGCTGGAGCATGGTGTCAGCATCGGTTCCGATACCCGTCTGGTCGCCAATGTCACCGTCTATTACGGTTGCCGTATCGGTGAGCGCTGCCTGATTCATGCCGGTGCGGTCATAGGTTCGGATGGCTTTGGCTTTGCCAATGAACGCGGTAATTGGGTGAAGGTGCCGCAGCTGGGGGCGGTCGATATCGGTAACGATGTGGAGATCGGTGCCAACACCACCATCGATCGTGGCGCCATCGAAAACACCATCATTGAGGATGGTGTCAAACTGGATAACCAGATCCAGGTAGCGCACAATGTGCGCGTCGGTGCACATACCGTTATGGCTGCCTGCGTGGGTGTCGCCGGCAGTACTGTTATCGGCAAGAACTGCACATTTGCCGGTGGTGTCGGTGTCGTTGGCCACCTGGAGATAGCGGATGGCGTGACAGTCACCGGGATGTCCATGGTAACCAAGTCACTCAAGGAGCCGGGTGTCTATTCGTCCGGTACGCCGCTGGAAAGCAGCGAGCTGTGGCACAAGAATGCCGTGCGTTTCCGGCAGCTGGATGACATGGCGCGACGCTTGAAACAGCTGGAAAAAGAACTGCTAGAACTGAAGAAAGGGTAGTGCCTTGAACACGATGGACATACACGAGATTCTCGAATACCTGCCGCACCGCTATCCGTTCCTGCTGGTGGACAAGGTTGTTGATTACAAGCCCGGTGAGTATCTCATCGGCGTAAAGAACGTATCGGTAAACGAACCGTTCTTCCCGGGACATTTTCCGCAGCGTCCGGTGTTCCCCGGCGTGCTGATCATGGAGGCCCTGGCCCAGGCCACCGGCCTGCTGGCGTTCAAGACCCAGGACAAAAAGCCGGATGGAAGCTCTCTGTATTACTTTGCTGCCATCGACAATTGCCGCTTCAAGCAGCCGGTACAGCCGGGCGATCAGATGTTTCTCGAGGTCAAACTTCTTACTACCAAGCGCAACATCTGGAAGTTCAGTGCCGAAGCCAAGGTTGACGGCAAGGTCGTGGCCAGTGCGGAACTGATGTGCGCGGAGCAGGTGATGGCATGAGCATTCATCCCACGGCCATAGTTGATCCCACGGCACGCATTGGTGCCGGTGTCAGCATCGGTGCCTATTCGGTCATCGGTGCCGACGTCGAAATCGGTGAGGGCACCTGGATCGGGCCGCATGTGGTCATCAACGGGCCGACCCGTATCGGCCGCGACAACAAGATTCACCAGTTTTCCTCCCTCGGTGAGGCACCGCAGGACAAGAAATACAACGGTGAGCCGACGCAGCTGGTCATCGGCGATCGCAACATCATCCGTGAGTGTGTGACCATGAATCGTGGCACACCGGGTGGCGGTGGCATCACCAGTATCGGCAGTGATGGTCTGTTCATGGCCTACATTCATGTGGCTCATGACTGCCAGATCGGTGATCGGGTGATCTTCTCCAATAACGCCTCCCTGGCCGGCCACGTCCATGTGGGCAATCAGGTGATCCTGTCCGGTTTCACGCTGGTGCACCAGTTCTGTTCCATCGGTGATCATGCCTTTACCGGCATGGGCAGCGCCATCTCCAAGGATGTACCGCCCTATCTGATGGTGGCGGGCAATCCGGCAGAGCCGCATGGCATCAACAAGGAAGGTCTCAAGCGTCGTGGCTTCAGCCCGCAGTCGATCCAGACACTGCGCCAGGCCTACAAGGTGTTGTATCGCACCGGCCTGCCGCTGGAAGAGGCGACGGTGCGCCTGAAGGAAATGGCGCAGACCTGTCCGGAACTGAAGATCTTCGTCGACTTCCTCGACAACTCCAAGCGCAGCATCATCCGCTGACAGCGGGACACCTGGATAAAAAAGCGCCAGGAGGATTTCGGTCCCTGGCGCTTTTTGCTTTAAGTGTTGTCGTTCCGGGTGTTCGAGTTATCAGGTCGTGGGGATAGCAAGCAACTGCAGCACTACGCGTGCGACGTTGTCCGAACCGCCGGCCGCCCCCAGCTTTTCCCGCACCAGTTTCAGTCTTTCGCGCATTTGTGTGTTGCGCGTCGCGTCGAACAGGAGGCTTTCCGCCTCGTCCGTTATCCTGTCCGTCGTGGCGTCATGCTGGATCAGTTCCGGTGCAATGCGTTCACCGGCGACGATATTGCACAGGGCGATGTGGTCAACTTTTACCATGCGGCTCATGATGCGGTAGCTGAGTGGGGCGATTTTGTAGATTACCACCAGCGGCGTGCGCATCAGGGCAATCTCCAGGGTGGCAGTACCTGACGCACTGACGATCGCGTCGCAGGCAGCCATCACGTCGTAGGCACGGCCGGAAACTACGGTGATCGGCGCAGTGCAACCGGCAAAGTGGGGTGCGAAATCGGCCTCACTCAGGGTCGAGGCGCGCGGCAGGATGAATTGCAGGTCGGGGTGTTTTTCGTGCAGCCGTGTTGCGGCATCGAGCAGCACGGGCAGCAGTCGCTTGATTTCACTGCGCCGGCTCCCCGGGAACAGGCCCAACACCTTGCGTTCCGGATCGAGTCCGAACTCGCGGCAGGCAGTGACGCGATCGAAGCTGCTGTGGACCTCTTCGACCAGTGGGTGACCGACGAAAGTCACCGGGACATTGGCGTTGCGGTAGAACGGTTCTTCGAAGGGGAATACCACCGCCATGTGATCCACCAGCTCACGGATGTGGTGCACGCGCTCCTGGCGCCAGGCCCAGATCTGCGGACTGATGTAATACAGCACCTTGATCCCCAGCTCTTTTGCCGTCTTGGCCAGGCGCAGATTGAAGTCGGGATAGTCGACCAGGATCAACAGGTCGGGCCGTTCCTCGCGCAGCTTGCGCCGCATCAGTCGCAGGGCACCGTAGATGGTGGGGAAGTGCGCCAGCACCTCGAACAGACCAACCACGGCCATGACGCGAGAATCGACCAGCGTCTTCACCCCTTCGGCGCGCAGTTGATCGCCGCCGATGCCGAAAAACTGGATATCCGGTTGCTGGCGTTTTACCGCTCGTACCAGGCCGGCGGCACGGGCGTCGCCGGAGGCCTCGCCGGCGATGATCATGATCTTTTTGTTCATAGTGTGCTGCCGGGATGGCTTGGGGCGTGTCGCGCTTCCCGCAGTGGCCCGCTGTAGCGGGCCACTGTGCAAGCGAAGTCAGAGTGGTAAACCATCCGTGCCGGTGACGGTAGGGCGGGTATTACTTCGTTACTGCGCCGCGGATGACGTCGAGTATCTGATCCACCGAGGCATCACTCAGCTCGGGGAAGATCGGCAGCGACAGGCATTGGGCGGCGACCTGTTCGCTCACCGGCAACTTGACGCCCTGACAGGTGTCGGCAAAGGCCTTCTGCTGGTGCAGCGGGATCGGATAGTAGATGGCGTTGGCAATCTGCGCGTCGTTGAGCGCCTTCTGGATTGCATCGCGCTTGGGCGACAGCAGGGTGTACTGGTGGTACACATGGCGGCCCTTGCCATCCTCGAACGGCGGTACCACGTCCGGCATCTGTGCCAGGCCGGCGCTGTAGCGGTGCGCGGCATGACGGCGGCCTTCGTTGAACTGTTCGATACGTTTCAGTTTCACGCGCAGGATCACCGCCTGCAATTCATCCAGACGGCTGTTGTAGCCGATGATGTCGTGGTGGTAGCGCACCTTGCTGCCATGGTTGCGCAGCATGCGCAGGGTTTCGGCCAGCTGGGCGTCGTTGGTGGTGACCATGCCGCCGTCGCCGTAGCAGCCCAGATTCTTGCTGGGGAAGAAGCTGTGGCAACCGGCCAGGCCGATGGCGCCGGTCATCCTGTCGCCGTAGGCGGCGCCGAACGACTGGGCGCAGTCTTCGATCACCTGCAGGTTGTGCCTTTCTGCCAGCGCCATCAGCGGCGCCATATCCACCGGCTGACCGAACAGGTGTACCGGAATGATCGCCTTGGTGCGCGGGGTGATGGCGGCCTCGACCAGATTGATGTCGAGGTTGAAGGTGCGCGGGTCGATGTCGACGAACACCGGCGTGGCACCGACGTAGGCAATGGCCTCGGCGGTGGCGATGAAGGTGAAGGGGGAAGTGATCACCTCGTCACCCTGCTTCAGACCGGCGGCGCGCACGGCGAGGTGCAGTGCATCGGTGCCGTTGGCGCAGCTGATGGCGTGCTCGACGCCCAGATATTCGGCGGCCTCTTTTTCGAAGGCCTGCACGTTGGGGCCGAGGATGAACTGGGTGTTCTCCAGCGCCTGCAGAATGCCGCTGTCGATTTCATCCTTGAAGGACTGGTACTGACCCTTGAGGTCTACCATTGGGATCATTGCATACTCTCCGTTAGAGGCCGGACTGTTGTTGGAACAATTCGCTGATTTGAATGGCGGTGGCCAGCGCGTCGCGGCCATCCTCGCCGGTCACCGGCGGCTTGCTGCCGGTGCTGATGGCATCGAGGAAGGCGATGATCTCCGCCTTGATGGCATCGGAGTTCTCGAAGATGCTCTCCTCGGACTTGATCTCGGGGATACCGGGGAACATTTCTTTCTCGCCCTTGCGGTGCACGCTGAGGATCTTGTCCTGGAAGTCCACCGAGATATAGGCGTCGTTCTGGAAGATGCGCATCTTGCGTTGCGGTTTCATGCTGACGCGGCTGGCGGTGACGTTGGCGACGCAACCGTTCTCGAACTTGATGCGGGCGTTGGCGATGTCCACTTCACGGGTCAGCACAGAGACGCCGTCGGCGTCGATGTGCTTGATGGGCGAGCGCACCAGGCTCTGGATCACGTCGATGTCGTGGATCATCAGGTCCAGCACCACGTTGACGTCGGCGCCGCGCGGGTTGAACGGGGCGAGGCGGTGGGACTCGATGAAACGCGGCTCGGCCAGTACACCACTCAGCGCCAGCACGGCGGAATTGAAGCGCTCCAGATGACCTACCTGCAATACCAGTTTGTTGCGCGCGGCGATGGCGATCAGGTCGTCGGCCTCGCTCACGGTGACGGTGATCGGCTTTTCCAGCAGGACGTGGATACCGCTTTCGAGGAAGAACTTCGCCACCTCGTAGTGGCGCTGGGTCGGTACCACGATGCTCACCGCCTGCACCTTGCCGGCCAGTTCCCGGTAATCGGTGAGGGCGGTGGTCTTGCATTCGGCGGCGACACGGGCGGCGGTTTCGGCGTTGGCGTCCACCACGGCCACCAGTTCGGAATTGGGGAGTGCGGCGTATTTCTGGGCGTGGAAGCGGCCCAGGTAACCGACGCCGACCACGGCGGTCTTGATCTTGTCCATTGCGTTTCCGTCCGGGCGAAAGAGCCCCTGAAATGAAGCCGCAAATGGTCGCATTTACCGTCCGCCAAAGCAATGAACGGCGCTGCGACATGACGGCATGCCAGGCGCCCGGTATGCTAGCCGCTTCACAGATTCTGCAGGTGGTTATGGAACAGCAATACGGTCTGGAGTTCGGCAGCACGGCGCTGCTGGTGGCGGGGGTGGACGAGGTGGGCCGCGGCCCCCTGGCCGGCCCGGTGGTGACGGCAGCGGTGATCCTCGATCCGGCGCGGCCCATCGACGGGCTGGCAGATTCCAAGAAGCTGAGCGAGAAGAAGCGCGAGGCGCTGGCCGAACTGATCAAGGAACGGGCGCTGGCCTGGGCCATCGGCCGTGCCGAGGTGGAGGAGATCGACCGTCTCAACATCCTGCAGGCCACCCTGCTGGCCATGCAGCGGGCGGTGGCGGCACTCGAGCCGGCGCCGCAGCACGCCCTCATCGACGGCAACCGCTGTCCCAAACTGCCGTGCACGGCCGAGGCCATCATCCAGGGGGACGGCAAGGTGCCGGCCATCAGCGCCGCCTCGATCCTGGCCAAGGTGACGCGCGACCGCGAGATGGTCGAGATGGACGCGCTCTACCCGGGTTACGGTCTGGCCGGTCACAAGGGCTACCCCTGCAAGGCCCATATCGAGGCGCTGGAGCGTCTGGGGCCGACTCCCATCCACCGCCGTTCCTTCGGGCCGGTGAAAAAGCTGCTGTAGGGCGGGTTTCAACCCGCCGGCGCCCCGGTACCGCCGGCGTTTTGCCGGCCGAAGCCGGCCCCTGCCGTTCGACACTGACCTGTCAAGACTTGCATCTCCCGGCCCAACTCCCGACACTTGCCGCCCATGCAACCGTCCTTTATCCACCTCCGCGTCCACACCGAATACTCCCTGGTGGACGGCCTGGTGCGGGTCAAGCCGCTGGTGAAGGCGGCGGCCGCCGCCGGCATGCCGGCGGTGGCGGTGACCGACCAGAGCAACCTGTTCGCCATGGTGAAGTTCTACAAGGCGGCGCAGGGGGAGGGGGTGAAGCCCATCGTCGGCGCCGACCTGTGGGTTGCCGGCAGCCAGGAGGGTGCCCCGCCCACACGCCTGACCCTGCTGTGCAAGGACGCGGAGGGTTATCGCAACCTGTCCGAACTCATCTCCCGCAGCTACATCGAGGGCCAGCACCGCGGCGTGCCGGTCATCGAGCGCGGCTGGCTGTCCGGCCACCTCAAGGGTCTGATCGCCCTGTCCGGCGGGCGCGAGGGCGATGTGGGTCAGGCCCTGCTGGGCGATAACCGCGACCTCGCCGCCCAGCTCATCACCGACTGGCTGCGCCTGTTCGGCGACAACTACTACCTGGAGCTGACCCGCACCGGTCGCGAGGGGGAGGAGGGCTACCTGCATGCCGCCGTCAGTCTGGCCGGGATGATGAATGTCCCGCTGGTCGCCACCAACGACGTGCGCTTCCTCAAGCCCACCGATTTCGAGGCCCACGAGGCCCGCGTCTGCATTCACGACAGCCGCACCCTGGACGACCCGCGCCGGCCCAAGCGCTACTCCGAGCAGCAGTACCTGAAAACCCCGGAGGAGATGGCCGAGTTGTTCGCCGACATCCCCGAGGCGCTGGAAAACTCGGTGGAGATCGCCCGCCGCTGCAACCTGACCCTGACCCTGGGCAAGTATTTCCTGCCGGACTTCCCGGTCCCGGCGGGCATGACCATGGACGAATTCTTCCGCGACGAGTCGCGCAAGGGGCTGGAGCTGCGTCTGCCCCGGCTGTTCGATCCGCAGGCCCCCGACTATGCGGAGCAGTGCCGGCCCTACCGCGAACGGCTCGAGATCGAGCTGGACGTGATCATCAAGATGGGTTTCCCCGGCTACTTCCTCATCGTCGCCGACTTCATCCAGTGGGCCAAGCGCAACGGGGTACCGGTAGGGCCGGGGCGTGGTTCGGGCGCCGGCTCGCTGGTGGCCTATGCGCTGACCATAACTGATTTGGATCCATTGGCTTACGACCTTCTCTTCGAGCGTTTTCTCAACCCGGAACGCGTCTCCATGCCCGACTTCGACGTCGATTTCTGCATGGAGGGCCGCGACCGCGTCATCGAGTATGTCGCCGAGCACTACGGCCGCGAGAAGGTGTCGCAGATCATCACCTACGGCTCCATGGCGGCCAAGGCGGTGGTGCGCGACGTGGGGCGTGTCATGGGGCATCCCTATGGTTTTGTGGACCAGATCGCCAAGCTGATCCCCTTCGAGCTGGGCATCACCCTGGACGACGCCCTGGAGAAGGAACCCGCCCTCAAGGAGCGCTACGAACGCGACGAGGAGGTGCGCAATCTCATCGACATGGCGCGCCAGCTGGAGGGCATCACCCGCAACGCAGGCAAGCACGCCGGCGGCGTGGTCATCGCCCCGACCGCCCTGACCGACTTCGCCCCCCTGTACTGCGAACAGGGCGCGCAGGGCGTGGTGACCCAGTTCGACAAGGACGACGTCGAGGCGGTGGGCCTGGTGAAGTTCGACTTTCTCGGCCTGCGCACCCTGACCATCATCGACTGGGCCCTGGGCAACATCCAGAAGCAGACCGGCGAGACCATCGACATTACCGCCATCCCGCTGAACGACAAGCCGTCCTTCGATCTGCTCAAGGCCTGCCAGACCACCGCCGTGTTCCAGCTCGAATCGCGCGGCATGAAGGACCTGATCAAGCGCCTGCAGCCGGATACCTTCGAGGACATCATCGCCCTGGTGGCGCTGTTCCGTCCCGGCCCGCTGGAGTCGGGCATGGTGGACGACTTCATCAACCGCAAGCATGGCCGCGCCAGGGTCGAGTACCCCTTCCCCGAAACCGAGCCGATCCTCAAGCCCACCTACGGCGTCATCGTCTACCAGGAGCAGGTGATGCAGATCTCCCAGGTGATCGGCGGCTACACCCTGGGCGGCGCCGACCTGCTGCGCCGCGCCATGGGCAAGAAGAAGCCGGAGGAGATGGCCAAGCAGCGCACCACCTTCATGGAAGGCGCCGAGCGGCTCGGTTTTGATCAGAACAAGGCCGGCGCGCTGTTCGACCTGATGGAGAAGTTCGCCGGCTACGGCTTCAATAAATCGCACTCCGCCGCCTACGCCCTGGTGTCCTACCAGACCATGTGGCTCAAGGCGCACTATCCGGCGGCCTTCATGGCGGCGGTGCTGTCGGCGGATATGGACAACACCGACAAGGTGGTGACCCTCATCGACGAGTGCAACAACATGGGGCTCGCCGTGGTACCGCCGGCGGTGAACACCAGCCAGTACAAGTTCACCGTCCGCGCCGACAATGCCGTGGTCTACGGTCTCGGCGCCATCAAGGGGGTGGGCGAGGGGGCCATCGAGGGCATCGTCAGCGAGCGCGAGGCCCATGGTCCCTATGCCGACCTGTTCGACTTCTGCAAGCGCATCGACCTGAAAAAGGCCAACCGCCGCGTACTGGAGGCCCTGATCCGTGCCGGCGCCTTGGACGGCCTCGGCCCCAATCGCGCCACCCTGATGGCGGCGCTGCCGCAGGCTCTCCAAGTGGCCGAGCAGCACCTGCAGAACCATCAGGCCGGCGTGGAGGACCTGTTCGGCTTCGCCCCGGCGGGGGAGGCCGATACCTCCGGTCCCGCGGTGTACGAGGAGGTGCCGGAGTGGAATGACGAGATCCGCTTGAACGGCGAGAAGGAGACGCTGGGCCTGTACCTCACCGGCCACCCCATCGACCGTTTCCTGCCTGAGCTGGCCCGTTTCACCAGTTGCCGCCTGGCCGAGCTTTCCGCCGACCGGCCGCGCGCGGTGACCGTGGCCGGGCTGGTGGTGGCCCTGCGCACCCGCCCCACCAAGCGCGGCGACCGCATGGGGTTCGTCACCCTGGACGACCGCAGCGGCCGCCTGGAAGTGACCCTGTTCGGCGACAGCTACGCCCGTTTCCAGCACCTCATCAGCCAGGACAAGGTGATCGTGGTGCAGGGCGAGGTGCGCCACGACGATTATTCCGGCGGTCTGGTGCTGCGTGCCGAGGAGGTGTTCGACCTGGAACTGGCGCGCAACCACTACGCCAAGCGCCTGGTGGTCAGTGTTGACGCCGACAAGGCCGGCAACGGCTTCACCGATGCCCTGGAGCGGGTGCTCGGACCGTACTGCGAGGGACGCTGCCCGGTGCAGCTGGACTATGCCAACGGCCGGGCCCGCGCCCGCATGACCCTGGGGGAGCAGTGGCGCGTGCGTCCCAGCGAGGAGTTGCTGCACCGCCTGCAGCAGCTCACCGGCCCGGAGGGGGTCCGGCTTGAATACTAGTGCCCGGGCCGGGGCCAGCGGACCGGCCGGGGCGTCGTGGATGTGAAGGGGTCCGTATACGGCCCCCACGGAAACCGCTAAACTAGCGCGAACCATTCAAATAACGACAGTTCACCACTGAATTTCCCATGAACCTGAACTTCCTGGATTTCGAACAGCCCATCGCCGAACTCGAGGCCAAGATCGAGGAGCTGCGTTTCGTCGGCGACGACAACGAGATCAACATCAGCGACGAAATCGCCCGTCTGCAGAGCAAGAGCAAGACCCTCACCAAGTCCATCTTCGCCAGTCTCACTTCCTGGCAGATTTCCCAGCTGGCGCGCCATCCGCAGCGCCCCTATACCCTGGATTACATCGAGCGCATCTTCACCGAGTTCGAGGAACTGCACGGCGATCGGGCCTATGCCGACGACCCGGCCATCGTCGGCGGCGTGGCGCGCCTCGACGGCAAGCCGGTGATGGTCATCGGCCACCAGAAGGGCCACGACACCAAGGAGAAGGTGCGCCGCAATTTCGGCATGCCGCGCCCGGAAGGCTATCGCAAGGCACTGCGCCTGATGGAGATGGCCGAGAAGTTCAAGCTGCCGGTGCTCACCTTCATCGACACCCCCGGCGCCTATCCCGGCGTCGGCGCCGAGGAGCGCGGCCAGAGCGAGGCCATCGCCCGCAACCTGTACGTGATGGCGCGTCTCAAGACCCCGGTCGTCTGCACCGTCATCGGCGAGGGCGGCTCCGGCGGCGCACTGGCCATCGGCGTCGGGGACCGCGTGATGATGCTGCAGTACAGCACCTATTCCGTCATTTCCCCCGAGGGCTGCGCCTCCATTCTGTGGAAGAGCGCCGAGAAGGCACCGGAGGCCGCCGAGGCCCTCGGCATCACCTCCAGCCGCCTGAAGGAGCTGGGGCTCATCGACAAGATCATCGACGAGCCGCTGGGCGGCGCCCACCGTGATATCGATGCCGCTGCCGCCAACATCAAGGCTGCCCTGCTGGAGAGCCTGGGCGGACTGTGCAAGATTTCTCTGCCCAAGTTGCTGGACCAGCGCTACGAGCGCCTGATGGGGTTCGGCAACTTCATGGAAGGTTGAGTGGACCTGCAACGCAACGGGCAGGATGGGTAGCGGAGCGCAACCCATCGCGTGGTTTCATTTCTGCTTGATTGATGGGTTGCTCGTTGCTCCACCCATCCTACGTTGAAGCGTGGACATTACCGACCACCTCCGCCGTTTTCTCCAGACCCAGCCTCCCGCCGGGCGCTATGTCGTCGCCTACAGCGGCGGTCTCGACTCCCACGTTCTCCTGCATGCGCTGAGCCGGCTTGGCGTGACGCTGGCCGCGGTGCACGTCCATCACGGCCTCAGCCGCAATGCCGACCTGTGGGCGGAGCATTGCCGGACCCAGTGCGCCGCATTGCAGGTGCCCTGCACGGTGGTGCGTGTGCAGGTGCGCCATGGCGGCAGCGGCGTGGAGGCGGCGGCACGTGATGCCCGTTACGCTGCCCTCGTGCAGGCGTTGGGGGCAGGGGAGATGCTGCTCACCGCCCATCACCAGGATGATCAGGCCGAGACCCTGCTGCTGATGCTCATGCGTGGTGCCGGCATCGCCGGGCTGGCCGCCATGCCGGCCGTGCGTCCCTTCGGCCCTGGCCTGCTGGGGCGGCCGCTGCTGGGGTTGCCGCGTGCGGTGCTGCATGACTATGCCGTGGCCCATGCCCTGTCCTGGGTCGACGACGAGAGCAATTTCGATACCGGCCTGGACCGCAACTACCTGCGCCATGAGGTGCTGCCCGTATTGCGCCGGCGCTGGCCGGCGCTGGAGCGGACCCTGGCCCGTACGGCCGCTCACCTGGCGGAGGCGGGGGAACTGATGGCCGGGCTGGCCGCCGCCGATCTGGCCACCGCACACGGCAGCCGTGCCGGTACCCTGTCCGTTGCCGCCCTCAACAGTCTGGCCGTGGCGCGCCGGCGCAATCTGCTGCGCCACTGGCTGCGCGATCTGGGCCTGCCGTTGCCCGATACCGCGCATTTGCATCGCATCGAGCAGGAGGTGCTGCCGGCCCGCCCCGACGCCGGGCCGCGGGTGGACTGGCCCGGGGCCGAGGTGCGGCGCTACCGCGACGACCTGTATGCCATGGCGCCGCTGGCGTCCGTACCGGATACCGAATTGTCCTGGGACCTGGCGCAGCCCCTGCCCCTGCCCGACGGGCGCTGTCTTGTGGCAGCTCCGGCCGTAGGCGGGGGAGTCAGCGTGAAACGCCTGGCCGCGGCGCGTGTCACGGTACGTTTTCGCGCCGGCGGCGAGCGTTGCGCCCCGGTTGGGCGCGGCCATGGCCACGAGCTGAAAAAGCTGTTCCAGGAAGCCGGCGTACCGCCGTGGGAGCGCGAGCGGGTGCCGCTGCTGTTCGTCGGCGACGCCCTGGCCCAGGTGGTGGGCTACTGGACCTGTGCCTCCCATGCGGCTGCGCCCGGCGAAGAGGCGCTGAGTTGTGACGTGTTTGCCGCGGCGGACATTGCAAGCGGCGGCGAAAACAACGACAATTGTCGCGGCCGCGCGCCTGAACACCCGTTCCCTCCCTTACCATCGAAACTCATTGATGACTAAGTACATTTTCATTACAGGCGGTGTCGTGTCCTCCCTGGGCAAAGGCATCGCCTCCGCCTCGCTTGCCGCCATCCTCGAAGCCCGCGGTCTCAAGGTCACCCTGCTCAAGCTGGATCCGTACATCAACGTCGATCCGGGCACCATGAGCCCGTTCCAGCACGGCGAGGTGTTCGTCACCGAGGACGGCGCCGAAACGGATCTCGATCTGGGCCACTACGAGCGCTTCGTCCGCACCACCATGACCAAGCGCAACAACTTCACCACCGGCCGCATCTACGAAAACGTCATCCGCAAGGAGCGCCGCGGCGAGTATCTGGGCGGCACGGTGCAGGTGATTCCGCACATCACCGACGAGATCAAGCGCAGCATCAAGGCCGGTGCCGAAGGCTACGACGTGGCGATGGTGGAGATCGGCGGCACCGTGGGCGACATCGAGTCGCTGCCGTTCCTGGAAGCCATCCGCCAGATGGGGGTGGAGCTGGGTCATGACCACGTGCTCTATATCCATCTCACCCTGCTGCCCTACATCCCCACCGCCGGCGAGCTGAAGACCAAGCCGACCCAGCACTCGGTGAAGGAACTGCGCTCCATCGGCATCCAGCCCGATGTGCTGATCTGCCGCGCCGATCGCCCGATCCCGGAAGACGAGAAGCGCAAGATTGCCCTGTTCACCAATGTCGAGGAGCGGGCGGTCATCGCCTGTCTCGACGTGGACACCATCTACAAGATCCCCGGCCTGCTGCACGCGCAGGGTCTGGATCAGATCGTGGTCGACAAGCTGCGCATGGACGTCCCGCCGGCCAATCTTGCCGAGTGGGATGCCGTGGTCGACGCCATGACCCATCCCAACGGTGAGGTCACCATCGCCATGGTGGGCAAGTATGTCGACCTGACCGAATCCTACAAATCGCTCACCGAGGCGCTGATCCACGCCGGCATCAAGAACCGCACCAAGGTGCGCATCGTCTACGTCGACTCCGAGCAGATCGAGAAGAAGGGCACCGACTGCCTCAAGGGCATGGACGCGATCCTGGTGCCGGGCGGCTTCGGCGAGCGCGGCGTCGAGGGCAAGATCCAGACCGTGCGCTATGCGCGCGAGCACAAGGTGCCGTACCTGGGCATCTGTCTCGGCATGCAGGTGGCGGTGATCGAGTATGCCCGCAACATGGCCGGGTTCACGGACGCCCACAGCACCGAGTTCCGCCCCAACACGCCGCATCCGGTAATCGCCCTGATCACCGAATGGACCGATGCCGAGGGCAGGGTGGAAAAGCGCAGCGCCGATTCCGATCTGGGCGGCACCATGCGCCTCGGCGGACAGCAGTGCCGCCTGACCGACGGCAGCCGCGTGCGCGGCCTGTACGGCAAGGATGTGATCGTCGAGCGCCACCGCCACCGCTACGAATTCAACAACGGCTATCGTGATTCCCTGGAAAAGGCCGGCCTGCAATTCGCCGGCACCTCCATGGACGGCAGCCTGGTGGAGGTGATTGAGCTGGCGGATCATCCCTGGTTCATCGCCTGCCAGTTCCATCCCGAATTCACCTCGACGCCGCGCGATGGCCATCCGCTGTTCAGCGGCTTCGTACACGCGGCGGTGGAGCAGCGCGCGAGGACGGCGTCCTGATGAAGCTGTGTGGTTTCGATGCCGGCCTGGAACACCCGTTGTTCCTCATCGCCGGTCCCTGCGTCATCGAGAGTGAGCAGCTGGTGCTGGATATCGCCGGCCGCATGCAGGAGATCTGCAACAGGCTCGGCATGCCGTACATCTTCAAGGCCTCCTTCGACAAGGCCAACCGCACCTCCAGTGGTTCGTTCCGCGGTCCCGGCCTGGAGCAGGGGCTGCGCATCCTGGAGCAGGTGAAGAAGCAATATGGCCTGCCGGTGCTGACCGACGTGCATGAAGATACGCCGCTCGCCGAGGTGGCCGCGGTGGTGGATGTGCTGCAGACACCGGCCTTCCTGTGCCGCCAGACCAACTTCATCCAGAACGTGGCGCGTCAGGGCAAGCCGGTGAACATCAAGAAGGGCCAGTTCCTTGCCCCCTGGGACATGAAGAATGTGGTGGACAAGGCGCGCGCAACGGGCAACGAGCAGATCATGGCCTGCGAGCGCGGCGTGTCCTTCGGCTACAACACCCTGATCTCCGACATGCGCGGCCTTGCCATCATGCGCGAGACCGGCTGCCCGGTGGTGTTCGATGCCACCCATTCGGTGCAACAACCCGGCGGCCTCGGCGGTGCCTCCGGCGGCCAGCGTCAGTTCGTGCCGGTGCTGGCGCGTGCCGCGGTGGCGAGCGGCATCGCCGGCCTGTTCATGGAGACCCATCCCGACCCGGACAAGGGACTCTCCGACGGCCCCAACATGTGGCCGCTGCACCTGATGGAGGAGTTGCTCGAAGGCCTGCAGGCCATCGACACACAGGTCAAGCAGCGCCGCTGGCTGGAACAGCAATAACAGGACACCACGGCGCATCGGGGCAGCATGGCGCCCGCTGTGCCGCAGGCAAGAATTCAAATAGCGACATTTAACGAGTGGAGTACCATGGCTGAGTTCAAGACCCAAATCACCGACATCCGCGCCCGCGAGATCATCGATTCGCGCGGCAACCCCACCGTCGAGGCCGACGTGATCCTCGCCTCCGGCCACATCGGCCGTGCCGCGGTGCCGTCCGGCGCTTCCACCGGTTCGCGCGAGGCCATCGAGCTGCGCGACGGCGACAAGAAGCGCTATGGCGGCAAGGGCGTGCTGAAGGCCGTGGCCAACATCCACGGCGAGATCCGCCAGAAGCTGATTGGCATGGATGCGGTGGAGCAGGCTGCGCTGGACCAGGCGATGATCGACCTGGACGGCACCCCCAACAAGGCGCGCCTCGGTGCCAATGCCATCCTCGCCGTGTCCATGGCCGCCGCCAAGGCCGTGGCCAACGCGCTGGAGCTGCCGCTGTACCGCAACCTGGCCACCGCGCTGGAGAACAAGGACCTGCTGCTGCCCACGCCGATGATGAACATCATCAACGGCGGCGCCCACGCCGACAACAGCGTCGATCTGCAGGAGTTCATGATCGTGCCGGTGGGCGCGCCGACCATGGCCGATGCCATCCGCTACGGCGCCGAGGTGTTCCACGCGCTGAAGAAGGTGCTGCACGACAAGGGCCTCAACACCGCCGTGGGCGACGAGGGCGGTTTCGCCCCCGACCTGCCGTCCAACGAGGCAGCGCTGGAAGTGATCCTGGAGGCCATTGCCGCTGCCGGCTACAAGGCGGGCGACGACATCATGATCGCCATCGACGCGGCATCCTCCGAGTTCTACAAGGACGGCAAATACGTGCTGGCCTCCGAAGGCAAGAGCCTGAGCTCCGCCGAGTTCGTTGATTACCTCGCCGCGTGGGTCGACAAGTACCCGATCATCTCCATCGAGGACGGCATGGACGAGAGCGACTGGGAAGGCTGGAAGCTGCTCACCGACAAGCTGGGCGACAGGATTCAGCTGGTCGGCGACGACCTGTTCGTCACCAATACCGCCATCCTGTCCGAAGGCATCGACAAGGGCATCGCCAACTCCATCCTGATCAAGGTGAACCAGATCGGCACCCTGACCGAGACCCTCGCCGCCATCAAGATGGCGCAGATCAACGGCTACACCGCCGTGATCTCCCACCGCTCGGGCGAGACCGAGGACACCACCATCGCCGACCTGGCCGTGGCCACCAGCGCCGGCCAGATCAAGACCGGCTCCCTGTCCCGTTCCGACCGCATCGCCAAGTACAACCGTCTGCTGCGCATTGCCGAATCCCTGGGCAGCAAGGCGCGTTATGCCGGGCGCGACGCGTTCAAGCGGTAACATCCACCGTCACTGTCCCGGCCTGACGGCCGGGACAGTCCGGTCCCCATCATGAAGCGGCTCCTCGTCGCCATCCTCGTCATCCTCCTGCTGGTATTGCAGTACCGTCTCTGGTTCAGCGACGGCGGCCTGGTCAAGATGTGGCAGCTGTCCGAAGCGCTGGAGGCGCAGAAACAGGAAAACGCCCGTCTGCTGGAGCGCAACCGCGCCCTGGAAGCGGAAGTCATCGATCTGAAGCAGGGTCTGCAGGCCATCGAGGAACGCGCCCGCACCGAGCTGGGCATGGTGAAGAAGGACGAAACCTTCTTTCAGATCATCGACGAACCGAAGACTCCCGAGGCCAGTCAATGAACTCGCCGCGCCACTGGGTCGTGATCCCCGCCGCCGGTGTCGGCGCGCGCATGAAGGCCGATCGTCCCAAGCAATACCTGCCGCTGCGCGGCAGGACCGTCATCGAACACACCCTGGCCTGTTTCACTCATCATCCCGCCATCAGCGGCATCGTCGTCGCGCTGTCGCCGGGCGATCCCTACTGGCCTGAACTGCACATCGATTCCGCCATACCTCTGCACGTTGCCGCCGGTGGCCAGGAGCGCTGCCACTCGGTGCTCAATGCGCTGCGTCTGCTGGCGCAGCACGCCGATGCAAACGACTGGGTGCTGGTGCACGATGCCGCGCGGCCATGTCTCGCCCGTAGCGATATCGACAAACTCTGTGCCGAACTGGAAAACGACGAAGTCGGCGGCATTCTTGCCGTGCCGGTGCGCGACACCATGAAACGCGCCGATGGGGAACGGCGCATCAGCGCCACCGAAGATCGCACCACGCTGTGGCACGCACTGACGCCGCAGATGTTCCGGCTGGGCCTGCTGACTCAGGCACTGGAACGTGCACTGGCCGACGGCTTCGTCGTCACCGACGAGGCCTCGGCAGTGGAACATGCCGGGTTGCGGCCGAAGCTGGTAGAGGGGCGCGCCGACAACATCAAGGTGACGCGGCCGGAGGATCTGGCGCTGGCGGAGTTCTTTCTCAGTCGCTGATGGTCAATACCTCTCAGTATCGCGGGAGAGGCTGTTGTAGGAGCGGATCGTATCCGCGATCTCTTTATATGACGTTAGGTGGTTGTCGGTATCTCAATTTATTTTCTTGTGCAATTCATATAACCTGGCCAAGTCGCTATTGCGGAAACAGAAGGGATGTCAGTGGCTGGGACGGATTGGACACGAATGGAAGTTGAGGCGATCGTTTCCGATTACCTCGCCATGCTTTCGTTTGAACTGGCTGGAATGCCCTATAGCAAGGCGGTTCATCGGCGTCAATTGATGTCGTTGCTCACCGGACGATCTGAGCAATCAATAGAGTATAAGCACGCCAATATCAGTGCTGCTTTACTCGAGCTTGGGTTTCCTTACATTTCTGGATACAAGCCGCGTTCGAATTACCAACATCTCTTGATTGAGGTAGTGTCAGAGCAGCTTTCCGTTAACAGGATTCTCCAGGAAATTGCTGCATCTGACGCCGATCGTCCAATGGTAGTGCCGGACATGTTCGATATCCTGTCCGCCATGACTGATGCTCCTCACTCGGTATCAAGCCGCCCGAAGGTTGCCGAACCATCAATGCTGTCTGCAAGATTTACTACGAACTACATCGAGCGTGAATCGCGCAACAGATCGCTTGGTCTTGCCGGCGAAGAATTTGTTCTAGCGTATGAGCGCGCCAGACTTATAAAGGCTGGGTGCGAGAGGCTGGCAGATAGAATCGAGCATACGTCACAGGTTCGTGGTGATTGCGAGGGTTACGATGTTCTATCGTTTGAGGAAAGCGGCGCGGAGCGGCTCATTGAGGTAAAGACAACAAAGTACGGCAAGGAAACACCGTTTTTTGTTTCAAGAAATGAAGTTTCTGTTTCCGAGCGACATGCGTCTAATTATTTTGTGTATCGCATGTTCGGTTTCCGAGATTTGCCGCGTTTATATACGTTGCATGGCGCTATCTCCGCAAGCTGCGAGCTTTCCGCAGCATCGTTTTTGGCGCTGCCCCGTTAAGTTCGACGGGTGGATGCGCTCCGCTTATCCACCCTACATCAGGGCCATCGCGGCTACTGCTTCATATCCTTGCGGCGATAGGCAACCACCATATATCACCGGAAATTCTCCTCCGGCTCCACGGTAAATTCCAACGTATCACTCATCCCCGCCTGGTCGGTTACGGCCAGTTGGTATTTGCCGGGTTCGGGCATCGGCAGCTTCAGGATATCGCCCTGGCCTTCCAGCAGTTCGCCGTTGAGGAACCAGTACCACTGCGGTTGGCCGCCGACGGCGCGGAAGCCGAGCAGGGGTTGTTCCGCCGTGGTGGCGTGGCGTTTGAGGCGCGCCTTGTTGTCGAGGCCGATGATCTGCACAGGGGTTTCGCTGAGCAGGCCGGCGTTTTGTTTGCAGCGGGGATCGAGCGGAGGAATGCGTTGGGTGGTGCGCCATTTGGCGGGCAGCCAGCTTTGCAGGGGGGCGGGCCAGATGGGGAGGGTTTGTTCGGTGGCGGCGACGTTGCAGCCGAGGGCGCTGCGCAGTCCGCTGTCGCCGGCCAGGCGCAGGGTGATGTAGGGGTTGGGGATCAGCGGTGACTGCTCGACGGTGCCCATGAATGTGGCAGGGATGACGTCGTCCACGATCCATGCCGGGCGTTCTTCGTCGCACAGCTGCGTTGTCTCCTGGCCGGTGGGCCAGCAGATGCTCTTGCGGCTGACGTTGGCCGGCCTGGCGGGGAGGCCCGGGCCGCTGTTGGGCAGGATGGCGGCGGCAGCACGCAGGATTGGCTCGGCGGTGTAGCTGCCGTAGTGGCCGGTCATGGCGGCATTGTCGGGGCGCCCGACCCAGACGCCGAGGGTGTGGTGCCTGCCGACGCCGATGGCCCAGGCGTCGCGGTTGCCGTAGCTGGTGCCGGTCTTGATCGCCAGTCCCTGCTGCCAGGTGGTCTCCTCGCGGCGGTGGGAGAGAATGTCGCGGATGATCCAGGCGGTGCCGGGACTGAGCAGTCTGCGCTTCTGCAACGGGTCGTCGGGGCCCAGGCGCGGGACGATGGCATAGCCGTCGTTGCCCAGGGCGCTGTAGAGCGCCACCAGACGTTCCAGGTTGGTGGCGACGCCGCCCAGCGCGACGGCGAGGTTGGGTACGGCGCCCGGCGGCAGGCGCAGTCCGGCGCCTGCGGTCTGCATGTGGGCGAAAAAGTGGGCGGGGTCGAGCCGTTCCAGCACCTGGACGGCCGGTACATTGAGCGAGAGTTGCAGCGCATGGCTGACGCTGACCGGGCCGGAGAAGCCGCGACTGAAATTCTGCGGACGGTAGTCGCCGAAGGCGAGCGGGGTATCCAGCAGCAGGCTCTCGCTGTGGATCAGCCCTGCGTCCATGGCCATGCCGTAGATGAACGGTTTGAGTGTCGATCCGGGGGAGCGCTCGGCGGTGACCATGTCGATGTAACCGAAACGTTCCATGTCGCCCAGGCCTGCGGAGCCGAGATAGGCCACTACCTTGCCGCTGCCGTGCTCCATTACCTCGATGGCCAGCGATGCGTGCTGCGGCAGCAGGTGGAGCTGTTCGCGCACGAGCGTTTCCAGGCGGCGCTGCAACTGGCGGTCGATGAATGTGGTGATGCGGTGGTCGTCGGTGTTGCGCTCGACAAGACGCCGCGCCAGCAATGGTGCGAGTGGCTTGAGATGCGGCGGTGTCGCCGCGACGCTCTCCAGCTTGGCATCGGCGGCGTCCGCCTGACTGATCAGGCCGAACCCGGCCAGGCGGTCCAGCACCTTGTCGCGCTGCATGCGCGCGCGTTCCGCATAGCGATCGGGACGGTACAGGCTGGGGGCCTGCGGCAGTACCGCCAGCAGGGCACCCTGGGCGCGGGTCAGCCGGGCGGAGGGATAGCCGAAGTAACTGCGGCTGGCCGCCTCCACACCTTGCAGGGTGCCGCCGAAGGGGGCGTGGTTGATGTAGTAGGTGAGGATTTCGTCCTTGCTGTAGTGCAGTTCCAGCTGCATGGCACGCACTATCTGTCGGAGCTTGTCGGCTATGCCGCCACGGCCGGGATAGCGGATGCGCGCCACCTGCATGGTGAGGGTGGAGCCGCCGGAGACGATGTGGCCGTGACGCAGCCATTGCCACGCGGCGCGCAGCAGGGCGAGCGGGTTGACGCCGAAGTGGCGGTAGAACCAGCGGTCCTCGTAGCCGATGAGCGCCTGCAAATAGTAGGGCGAAACCTGATCGAGGCTGACCTGATAGCGCCACTCGCCGTTGCGGTCGGCAAAGGCGCGCAGCGGTTCGCCGCGGCTGTCGACCACCACACGTGCAGCGCTGAGGGGTTGCAGGTCGACCGGCGCCAGCAGGTCGATGGCCAGGAATGCGCACGCGAGAACGACTGCTGCGATGAAAACGGGCCTGGCGTAACGCCAGACCCGTTTGCCGAGTGCTGCCGCCGGTTGCACCGGTTACCGCGTGATACGCAGCGTCTCTACCGTGGCGCCGACGGCGTGGTGGTAGGGGCGATACATATCCTCGACATACGGCGGCGGTAC
This sequence comes from Pseudomonadota bacterium, assembly GCA_040755915.1. Taxonomy (GTDB): domain Bacteria; phylum Pseudomonadota; class Gammaproteobacteria; order Thiohalomonadales; family Thiohalomonadaceae; genus Sulfurivermis. The sequence continues at coordinate 60,232 of JBFLWM010000043.1, forward strand.
GCGGTATTCGCCGGGGGTGACGGCGCGGGCCAGATAGAACAGATCCCTGGAGCCGTGTTCCTCCACCGCCAGTGCCGCGACGAAGCGGTCGTCACGATATTCCACGTGCACCACGTCGGCCCGGTCGCGCCAGTCGGCGAGCTGTTTGCCGTTGATCGCCACCTTGCTCAGGTCGACGCTGGCGTTGGCCAGGTTCTGGTTTTCCAGTTCCAGGCCGGCGGGCAGCAGGTCGACCACCAGGCCGTCCGGCGTGTACTTGCTGGCGGTGACGGCGAGACGCACCACCACCAGTTCGCCGCCCTTGAGCGACTGCAGATCGAGCGGCTTGCCGTCGATGTCGAAGTAGTCGCGCCGGATGGTGAAGCCGTCGCCATAGGGCGCCGGCACGCCCGCCTGGTTGCCGATGATCTCCAGGCTGGCGTACACGGTGTTTTCGCCCGCGCCTATCGACTCGATGGAGGCGAGCTGGTCGTAGCCCAGTATCGACTTGAACGGTTTCTCCTGGGCGATGTTCTGCTTGTTCGCCGTCGTTTCGATCAGCGCGAGCAGCTTTTCGCCGGTGGCGGTCTTCGACGCGAGCGCCGCCTTGAACAGGGCATTGCGTTCCTGCGTGCTGAGCCAGGGACGCTGCCTGGTCAGTTCGAACAGCTGCAGCAGCATGTCCGCCCGGGCCTCGCCGCGCGATGCCAGGATGGCGTAGGTGAGTGCGAGGTCGCGCAGGTTGCTGTCGTAGTAGCCGATGTAGCGCTCGGCAAACTTCAGCTGCCGCGCCTTGTCGTAGGCAGCCTTGGCCCGCGTGGCGTCGCCCTGCCGATCGAGGGCATAGCCCAGCTGCGTCCAGGGCAGCGGCGAGTCGTCGAACTTGCCGTCGGCGGCATCGTACAGCCGTCGCAGATCAGACAGGTTGGTGCGGTTGACCTTGGCCAGCACGTAGGCGGCATAGGCGCGGGTGGCGAAGTTGTAGACGTTGCTGTCGCTGCTCCAGCGCTGGGCGATGGGCGCCTGTTCGCGCAGGTACTCGCCGAGACGGCTCAGTGCCTTGTTCGCCGCCTCGCCATCGACCGCGGCACCGGCCAGCTTCGCATCGGTGAGGAAGTCGGTGACGTAGACGGTCAGCCAGCTCAGTTCGTCACTGTTGCCGTCCCACAGGGTGAAGCCGCCGGAGCTGTTCTGTCGCGGCAGGACGCGCTTGACCGCCTTTTCGATCTGTTCCTTGCGGAATGCCTCGGTGTAGTCGGTTTTGAACTCGCTGCGGATCAGCGGCAGCAGGTCCATGCGCTGGGCCGCGTCGAGATCCACCAGCACCCAGGGATAACCCGAGCTGGTGCTCTGTTCGGTGCAGCCGTAGGGATAGTGGAGCAGGTGCCGGAACTGCGAGTTGACGTCGATGGGCGGCTGGTTGGAGAGGATCAGCTGCCCCTGCACGCTGGCCTGCGCCAGATCGGCGATCTCCACCTTGGGTTGCCAGGCTGCGCCGGGGTTGATGACGGTCGCCTCCTTGCGGGTGACTGCCGGATAGGCGTGGCGCACCCCCAGGGTCCAGTTGCGTTGCAGCGCGATGGCGTCGTTGCCCTGTTTGTTGTTGCTGACGATCAACTCGATCCGGCCTTCGCCCGCCGCCGTGGCGGTGATGGGGAAGCGCAGGGTCTGCTTTTTGCCGTCTTCCAGCGCCACCTGTTCATCCCACACCTGTGGGGCGAGGGTGCCGCCGGTGCTCATGGCGACGCTGAGCTGCTGTTGTGAGCCGCTCATGTTGCTCAGGTCGAGGGTGAGTTCAGACTTGTCGTCGATGGCGAGGAAGCGCGGTTTGGACAGTTGGGTCACCAGTTTGTCGGCCACCGTGGTGTTGGACTCGGCGCTGCCGAAGGTCTGGTCGGACCAGGCGATGGCCATCCAGCGCAGCTTGCCGTTGAACTGCGGGATGTCCATGGTCACCGTCGCGGTGCCGTCCTTGCCGACGCGTACCGGCGCCGATTGCAGCGACACGATGCGCACGTCGTTCTTCGGCTTGTCGCCGCCGCGCGCGAGCTCGGCCTCGGACTGTGCGAAGTCGCCGCCGAAGCGGTAGCGGCTGTAATTGAAACCGGCGTTCTCGATGATCTGGCCGTAGACGTCGTACAGGTTGGCCTCGTAGCGGCGCGGACTGAACAGATACTCGACCGGATCGGGCGTCTTGTAGCGGGTGATGTTGAGTACGCCGACATCGACTGCGGCAAGGGTCACGTAGGTATTGTCGGGGATGGGGCCGCCGGCGCCTTTGAGCCTTACCACGGCATCGATCTTCTGTTCCGGCGCGATCTTCTCCGGCACATCGATGACCAGGTCGAATTTCGCATCGCTGCGGCGCAGGGGCAGGTTGACGAAGCCGAACGCCCGCTTTGGCGCCACGCTGTGCTTCATGTCGCCGGGGCTGAGGATGGTGGCGGTAACGTAGATGTCGTGGCGCGACCAGTCGCTCCTGATCGGGATGTCGATGACCGTCTTCTGCGCGTCGACGCTGCGCTGTGCCACCCACAATACGGTGTCGTTGTTCTCCACCGTGATGGTGGCCAGGCCGGCGGTGGCGGGGGAGAGCAGCAGGTGGGCGGTATCGCCGGCGCGGTAGCTTTCTTCGCGGAAGCCCATGTTGACCTGATCGGGCTTGAGGGCGCCGCCGTCGGCGCTGTTGCCCCACCAGTACCAGCGCGTGCGGAAGCGGTAACTGCTGACACTCTGGTTGGAGCCGTCACGAACCTCCAGGCGGTAGTTGCCCCACTTGATCGGCACGGCGATGGAGACGGGCTTGTCGGCGTCAAACTTCAGCTTGCCGGAGAAGCTCTCGTACTCCATCGGATCGTAATGCCAGTTCCAGCCGCTGCTGTCGCTGTAGGTCCAGTAGTAGTTGCGGTCTTCATGGATCAGGACGTACTGATAGCTGCCGGACAGCGGCCTGCCTTCGCCGTCGGTCAGCACCAGCTTGAATCCGGCGCGGCTGTTGTTGTCCGCCTGCTTGTTGAACTGGGGCTCGATGCCGACCAGCTTTTTCTGGGTGATGCGCGTGGCACTGAAGCTGCGCGTCACCGGACGGCCGCCGCTCTCGTAGAGGCTGGCGGTGGCGGTGAGTGCCAGTGGTGAGGCGACGCCCCTCCAGTTGCCGAGATCGATGCTCCATTCGCCGGCACCCGATCCATCCAGATCCACCTTGGACAGCGCCATGCGGGGCGTCGGGATATTTTCACCGTCGATGCCGAAGCTGTAACTTTTCCACTGCTCGAACGGGTGGCGATCCAGTTCCGCCAGCAGGTTGCCGTCTACCCGATTGCCCGAGGCCGGTGCGCCGTACAGGTATTTGCCGCTGATCGGGATGGTCAGTGTGCTCTCGTCATAGAACAGGCGGTGGCGCAGCGGGTCGCCATCGTAGAGGGTGAGGTCCATCCGCTCGGGCATGAATTCCTCGACGGAGAACTTGTACTCGCTCAGCACCTCGTTGTTGCCGGGATTGCGGTAGATGAGCTTCCATTCGCCCGGTTTGGCCGTATCGGTCAACTGGTATGTGTAGTGGTAGGTGCCGTTGTCGTCACGGTTCAGGGTGGCATTGGCGGCCTGGCTGCCGGTGGCATCGTAGAGGCTGGCGCGTACCGGAACGTCGCGCAGCTGGCGACCGTCGTGGTCACGCAGAATGGCATAGGTCTCGAACATCTCGCCGGGCCGGTACAGGTCGCGTGGTCCCCAGGCGAACAACTGCATTTCCTGGAAACGGGCGGTGGCATTGCTGATGCCGGAGAGGTCGAGCGGCTGGGTCAGGCGCAGCACGGTGTAATCGTCCCCGTTGCGCGCAATCAGGGTGTTGGTTTCCTCGAACCAGTTGCTGAAAGAAGCCATGCCGTCCTTGTCGGTGGTCTGGCTCGCCTTCAGGTCGTTGCCCTTGAACAGCGATATCTCCACCCCGGCCAGCGGTTGGCCCGAGGTCACCGAATTGCTGAAGACATGCATCCCCTTTACGGTGCGGCGCACCTGGATACCGACGTCGCTCACGGTGAAGAAATTGGTTTCAACGTTGTAGCTGTACTTGCCGGGGATGCGCAGCACCGCCAGATAGGCGCCGCTCTTGGCCAGCGCCGGGATGTTGCTCAGGTCAAGGTTGGTGGTGGTGCGCTGGTTGCGCTGGTGCTTGATGGGGAAGCGGGCGCTGAACACCAGCGGGTGTTTCTGGGAGAAGGCGTTCATGCGGTAGTAATTGTTGCGCTGACTGCCGCTGAACTGGCTCCAGGCCGGGATATGTTCGGGGGCGATGTGGAAGAAATCCAGATCCACCTCGTCCACGTTGAGAGTGGTGACCGGCAGGGCACGCCTCATCTTTGTGCTCATCACCTCTCCGCTGCCGGCAAATGAGGCGCTCGGTTCGCTGCGGCGGCTGGTAATGGTGAATTCACGGTTGCCGGAATGGCTGCGGCCATTGATTGCCTTGAGTCCCGGCTTGACCTTGACGGTGTACTTGGTCGCGGGCTCGATAAAAGGATAGATGGCGAGGAAACCGTCGTCGTTGATCAGCCAGTTGTTGGTCGGCAGCGCGCTGGTCTCCGTACTGATCTCCAGGTAACGCCGGAAGTCGGCGTTGCGGTCGACCGGGACATTGAAGCGGATGACGATGGAGGCGGCGTTGTCGTAGTTCTGCTCCAGGGCGGAGGTGACCTCGATATCCTTGCCGGCATAGATGACCTGTTGATACTGGCTGTTCAGTTCGCCAATGCGCTTGTTGTAGCTGTCGGTCAGGCACCTGTTGTCGTTGCAGCGGTTGCGTTGCTGAATCCATACCCAGTGGAGACTCTTCACCCTTTCCGCGTCCTGCCCGGAACTCCCGGCCATGACGTCGTTGTAGAGTCCGCCCAGTTTGCTGTCGAGATCGGAAAGCGTCTTGTCGCCGCAAACAGTTTTTTCGATGGCAGAAACGGCCTTGTCACAGTCGAAGCTGGCGGCCTGCAGAAAGGGGCTTGCCAGCAACAGCAGGCTGGCCAGGAGGAATGAGGCTGCTTTCCGGGCGAAGGGCGGGCGGGGCAAGGCAATATTCATGGCAAAATCCCTTTATTGTTGTGGCGTGCTTCCAGTGAAATATCCGGGCCGCAGGCGCCGGAACCGTGATCCTACCAGCATACGGAACCGGAATGGCAAGCGCGTGTACCGTTCAATTCCTGAGTGACGCGTTGGCAGTACGAGGGGGCGTACGGGGGGCGGGCAAATAAAAACGGCGCCCTGAGGCGCCGTCGTTTCCAAACACAAAGCCGCGTGCGGCTCTTCCTACTGATGCCGACCGCCCGAGCGGTGCTTCGGCTGCTGGTGGCCGTGCTTGCCGTCGCCGCTCGCGGCTGCCGGCTTGCGTGCCGGGCGACTCCCGGCCGGCTTCTGCCCGCCCGCCCGCTGCCCGCCGCGATTGCCGCCGCCGGGGCGCGGGCCGCGGCCGTTCTGGATCGGTTCCGGCTTGGCGTTCAGGTCCGGCTCGAAACCGGGCACGATCTCCTTGGGCAGTTCGCGCTTGATCAGGCGTTCGATGCCCTTGAGCAGCTGATGCTCGTCCACGCATACCAGTGATACCGCCTCGCCCTCGGCGCCGGCGCGGCCGGTGCGGCCGATGCGGTGCACGTAGTCTTCCGCCACGTTGGGCAGTTCGAAGTTGACCACGTGGGGCAGTTCGCTGATGTCGATGCCGCGGGCGGCGATGTCGGTGGCGACCAGTACCTGCAGGCTGCCTTTCTTGAATTCGGCCAGGGCATGGGTGCGTGCCGACTGGCTCTTGTTGCCGTGGATGGCGAGGGCCGGGATGCCGCCCTTGCTCAGCTGTTCGGACAGGCGGTTGGCGCCGTGCTTGGTGCGGGTGAATACCAGCACCTGGTGCCAGTTGTTTTCGCTGATCAGGTGCGCCAGCAGCTCGCGTTTCTTCTCCCGATCCACCAGATACACCTTCTGCGCCACGGTGTCGGCGGTGGCGTTGCGGCGCGCCACCTCGATCAGGGCGGGCTTGTCCAGCAGGCCGTCGGCCAGGGCCTTGATCTCGTCGGAGAAGGTGGCGGAGAACAGCAGGTTCTGGCGCTGCTTGGGCAGCAGGGCGAGAATCTTCCTGATGTCGCGGATGAAGCCCATGTCGAGCATGCGGTCGGCCTCGTCCAGCACCAGGATCTCGACGTGCGACAGGTCGACGGTGCGCTGCTGCACGTGGTCGAGCAGGCGGCCGGGCGTGGCCACCAGGATGTCGACGCGCTTCTTCAGTTTGTCGATCTGCGGATTGATGCCGACGCCGCCGAACATCACCATCGAGGTGAGCTTCTGGTACTTGCCGTAGTGGCGCACGCTTTCCTCCACCTGGGCCGCCAGCTCGCGGGTGGGGGTGAGGATCAGGGCGCGCACCGGCGGGAAGCCGCGCGGCTGGGCCTTGGCCGGGGTGTCGGTGAGGCGCTGCAGGATCGGCAGCACGAAGCCGGCGGTCTTGCCGGTGCCGGTCTGGGCGCCGGCCAGCAGGTCGCCGCCGGACAGCACGGCGGGGATCGCCTGCTTCTGGATCGGGGTGGGCTCGCTATAGCCGCGCTCGGTGACGGCACGGACGATCGCTTCGGACAGGCCGAGGGTGGAAAAGGACATAACAACTCCAAAGGGTAAACATCGGCCTGTCGCCACCAGGTAGGGGCGCCAGTCATAGGCGGACGGATTAGGGAAAGCCAGGAAGGCAGCGGTGCGTAGACTGGGAAAAGCACCGCAGGCGCGCAGTCTAACAGAACACAGCCGGCGGCGCCGGTAAATTTTCGGTGCCGGGCCGGGCGCGCTACAATGGCGCCCTCTGTGTCATACGAGTCTCTACCATGACCCTGCGCATCGGCCACGGCTATGACGTACATGCCTTCACCGCCGGCGATCACATCGTGCTCGGCGGCGTCCGTATTCCCCACCGCCAGGCCTTCAAGGCCCATTCCGATGGCGATGTGCTGATCCACGCGCTGTGCGATGCGCTGCTCGGCGCCGCGGCGCTGGGCGACATCGGCCGTCATTTCCCCGACAGTGACGTGCAGTACAAGGGCATCGACAGCCGCAAGCTGCTGCGGCACGTGGTGATGCTGCTGAGGGAGCACGGCTGGCGTGTCGGCAATGTCGACGGCACCATCATCGCCCAGGCCCCGAAGATGGCGCCGCACATCGAAGCGATGCGCGCCAATCTGGCACAGGACCTCGAGATTCCCGTTGGCCAGGTCAACGTCAAGGCCACCACCACGGAGCACCTCGGCTTTGCCGGGCGCGAGGAGGGCATCGCCGCCCATGCGGTGGTGCTGCTGGAAGCGCTGTAGATCGGAACCGGCGCACGACGTTGCTGCGTAACCAACGCTTATGACCTTCCCCCTCCCTGAACAAGGCTCCGGTCTGCCGCACTGGGCCTGCGCCTATGGCACGCCGACGGTGCGCGGCGTGCTGCGCAGCACGGCGGATGATTTCATCGTCGAGGAGGACCTGGGCCATGCGCCGGACGGCTGCGGCGATCATGTCCTGCTACAGGTGCGCAAACGGGACACCAACACCGAGTGGCTGGCGCGCGAGCTGGCGGCATTTGCCGGCATCAAGGCGGCGGATGTGGGATTTGCCGGCCTGAAGGATCGTCATGCGGTGACCACGCAGTGGTTCAGCCTGCACTTGCCCGCTGCGGAACCCGACTGGCGTCGATTTGACTGTGCCGGTGTGCAGATACTGGACAGGCAGCGGCACCGTCGCAAGTTGCGCCGTGGCGAGCTGCGCGGCAACCGCTTCCATCTGGTGGTGCGGCAACTGGAAGGCGATCTCGCGGGACTGGATGCTCGGTTACAACGGGTGCGGGAGCAGGGGGTGCCGAACTATTTCGGCGCCCAGCGCTTTGGCATCGACGGCGGCAACCTGGCGGCAGCGGAGGCGCTGCTGGCCGGGCGGCGGCAGGAACCCGATCGGCACAAGCGCGGCCTGTATATCTCGGCCGCCCGCTCGCTGCTGTTCAATACCGTGTTGTCGGCGCGGGTGGCGGCGGGCAACTGGCAGACGCCGCTGGCGGGCGAGGTGGTGCAGGTGGGAGATACGCAAAGCCTGGTCACCTGCGATGCGCCCACGCCGGCGATCGTCGAGCGTATCGCGCGCGGCGAGTTGCAACTCACCGGCCCGTTGTGGGGCCGCGGCCAGAGTCTCAGCGCAGGTGCGGTGCGGGAGCTGGAGCAGGCGGCGCTGGCCGAATATGCGGCCTGGTGCCGTGGCCTGGAGGCGGCGGGATTGCAGCAGGAGCGCCGCGCCCTGTGCCTGCGGCCGCAGGCGCTGGAGTGGGCGCTGGATGAGATGCAGGGGACGTTGACACTGACCTTCCATCTGCCGGCCGGGGCCTATGCCACGACGGTGTTGCGCGAGGTGGTGGCGAACACCGAATCGTAGGAGCCCACTCCGTGGGCGAACCTGGCGCTGAATCTGGCACCCTTTCGCCGAGAGGACTCGGCTCCTACATGTGGGCGCGTTTCAGCAACACATATACCGCACCGGTGCCGCCGTCCATCGGCCGGGCCGAGCAGAAGGCCAGCACCTCATCGCGCTGCTGCAGCCAGTGGTTGACCTTGCCTTTCAGCACCGGGCGGCGCTGCAGCGAGCCGTTGCCCTTGCCGTGGATGATGCGCACGCAGCGAACGTCACGCTGGCGTGCGGCGATGAGGAAGGCCGCCAGCTGTTCGCGTGCCTCGGCGGCGGTAAGGCCGTGCAGGTCCAGTTCGGCGCCGATGGCGTACTGGCCGCGGCGCAGCTTGCGCAGCACGTTGTGTTGCAGGCCGCTGCGGGCGAACAGCAGTTCCTCCCCGGTTTCCAGCAGCTCCGGGTATTCCGGATCGGACAGCATGTCCTGCAACACCCGGCGCTCGTCCTCCTGCCGCTTCTGCGGCTGCGGGGGTGGCGGCGGGGCCATGACCGGCAGCCGATCGGAGTCCAGCGGGCGCACGTCGGCCACGGCGGAGCGGAACAGCGCGCTTTCCTCGTGGCTGAGCGGTGCGGGTTTCTTGCGCATGACGGGAAGTCTACCAGAGGGAACTGCCGCCCCGGCATCGGCTTGGGGTATAGTAGGCGGGCCCGATTCGACGGCCCGCCATTACACAACAATGAAGATACTCATCAGCAACGACGACGGTTACCAGGCTCCGGGTATCCGCTGTCTCGCCGAGCACCTGCGTGCCATTGCCGACATTACCGTGGTGGCACCGGAGCGTGATCGCAGCGGGGCCAGCAACTCCCTCACCCTGGAAAACCCCATCCGTGCCGTGGTCATGGACGACGGCGTGATCCGTGTCGACGGCACCCCGACCGACTGTGTGCATCTGGCCATCACCGGCCTGCTTGATACCGAGCCGGACATGGTGGTGTCGGGCATCAATGCCGGCTCCAACATGGGGGACGACGTGATCTATTCCGGGACCGTGGCGGCGGCGATGGAGGGGCGCTTCCTCGGCTTGCCGGCCATCGCCATCTCCATGGTCAGCCACAAGCCGCAGCACTTTGCCACCGCCGGCCGCGTCGCCGTCTGCCTGGTGCGCCAGTTGCTGGCCAACCCGCTGCCCAAGGACACCATCCTCAACGTCAACGTCCCCGACGTGCCGTGGGAGCAGCTGGAAGGACTTGAGGCGACCCGCCTCGGCCAGCGCCACAAGTCCGAGGCGGTGATCCGCGCCCAGGACCCGCGTGGCCGCCCGATCTACTGGGTTGGCCCGGCCGGCGCCGAGCAGGATGCCGGGCCCGGCACGGATTTCCATGCCGTGCGCCACAATCGGGTGTCGGTCACGCCCATCCAGGTGGACCTGACCCGCCACAATGCCATCACCAATGTGGCCGACTGGCTGCGGAGCTGCCCGCTGTGATGCGCGAGAGCGCCGGTATCGGCATGACCTCGCAGCGCACCCGCGAACGCATGGTGACGCGGCTTATGGAGCAGGGCATACGTGACCTGCGCGTGCTTGAGGTGATGCGCACCCTGCCGCGCCACCTGTTCGTGGACGAGGCCCTGGCCACCCGCGCCTACGAGGACACCGCCCTGCCCATCGGCAGCGGCCAGACCATCTCCCAGCCCTATGCCGTGGCACGCATGACCGAGGCCCTGCTGAACGGCGGGCGGCCGCGCAAGGTGCTGGAGGTGGGAACCGGATGCGGTTACCAGAGCGCGGTGCTGGCAGCGCTGGCAGACGAAATCTTCAGCGTGGAGCGCATAGGTGACCTGGTGCGCCGCACGCGCGAGCGGCTGCAGCGCCTGCATATCCGCAACGTGCGCCTGCGTCACGGCGACGGCTATGCCGGCTGGGCCGAGCATGGCCCCTACGACGGCATTCTGGTCGCCGCAGCACCGACCCAGGTGCCGGCGGCGCTGCTGGAGCAGCTGGCCGAAGGAGGCCGCCTGATCGTGCCGGTGGGCAATCGCGGCAACCAGCAGCTGTTGCTGGTCAGCCGCAGCAACGGCGAGTTGAAACAGGACGTTCTGGAAATGGTCTCATTCGTGCCGATGGTACCGGGGGCCAGTCAATGAGGTTGCGATGAAGCTGTTTTCCGCCCTGTATGCCCGGGTGATGCGCTGGTCTGCGCACCCCCATGCCCCCCGCTATCTGGCCACGCTCAGTTTCGCCGAGTCCTCGTTCTTTCCCATCCCCCCCGACGTGATGCTGGCGCCGATGGCGCTGGCAAGGCGGGACCGCGCCTGGTACTACGCCCTGCTGACCACCCTGGCCTCGGTGGTGGGTGGGGCCGCGGGCTACCTCATCGGCTATTTCGCCTTTGAACTGGTCGAGCCGCTGATCCGTGAGGCCGGTTACTGGGAACGCTACGAGCGTGCCCGGGAGTGGTTCGATGCGTGGGGTTTCTGGGCGGTGTTTCTGGCCGGATTTTCCCCCATTCCCTACAAGCTGTTCACCATCTCGGCCGGGGTGATCGCCATGAATTTCCCGTTGTTCATGCTGGCCTCGCTCATCGGCCGCGGGGCACGCTTTTTCCTGGTGGCAGGGTTGATGGTATGGGGCGGCGAACCCATGGAGCGCAGTCTGCGCCTGTATATCGATCGCATCGGCTGGGTGGTCATCCTGGCCGCCGTGGCCGGGTATATCATCGTCAGCAATGGTTGATACCGTGTCCATCCGCCATACAGCCGTTTTATTGCTGGCGCTTCTGCTGGCACTGGCCGGTTGTGGCGAACTGGGGCCTCCGCCACGGAAAAACTATGCCGCCTACCATACGGTACGCCCCGGCGACACGCTGTATTCCATCGCCTGGGGTTATGGTTACGACTACCGCGAGGTGGCTTCCTGGAATCGTATCGGTTGGCCCTACCGCATCTATCCCGGCCAACGGTTGCTGGTGGTGCCGACGACCCGTGGCGCGGCGGTGGAGGAGCGTCCCGCCGCCTCGCGTTCTGCTGCGGCATCCCCGTCTGCATCACGCCCCCCTCCTGCAACGGCAAAAACCACACCTGTCAGGCCCGTTGAAAAGCCGGTGTCACGCCCGCATCAGTCTCCTATCAGCTGGCAGTGGCCCACCGCCGGCAGCGTCAAGCGGGGCTTCAATAATTCTGCCAGTAAAAAGGGGATTAATATCGCCGGTCGGCTCGGACAGCCGGTCTATGCCGCCTCCGGCGGTGATGTGGTATACAGTGGAAGCGGTTTGGTAGGTTATGGCAATCTGCTCATCATCAAGCATGATGATACGTTTCTGAGCGCCTACGGCCATAACCGCAGGTTGCTGGTAAAGGAAGGACAAAAGGTCAAACCCGGGCAAATGATTGCAGAGATGGGTGAGACCGCCAAGGATGGTGCGCTGCTGCACTTCGAAATTCGCCAGGAAGGCAAACCGGTGGATCCCATACGGTATCTGCCGAAACAAAACAGATGAAGGACGAGGGTATGGGCAAGCACAACACCAACACGGATAGCGAGGAGGAGTTCGGTCTCGAGCAGGAGAGTGAGGAACTGCTGGAAACCGAAGACGGCGCAGAGTTTTCCGCTGGCGGCGAAGAAGCCGTGGAGGAGGACAATCCCCTCGACGACTACACCCCGATGGCTGTCCCGGAACTGGAGCTGGATGCCACGCGGCTCTACTTGGGGGAAATCGGTTTTTCACCCCTGCTGACCGCCGAGGAGGAGGTGTATTACGCCCGCCTGGCGCAGAAGGGTGTCGAGGCCGGCCGCAAGCGCATGATTGAAAGCAACTTGCGCCTGGTGGTGAAGATCGCCCGCCGCTATCTGCACCGCGGCCTGCCGCTGCTCGATCTCATCGAGGAGGGCAACCTCGGCCTGATCCGCGCAGTGGAGAAGTTCGACCCGGAGCGCGGTTTCCGTTTCTCGACCTATGCCACCTGGTGGATCCGCCAGACCATCGAGCGGGCGATCATGAATCAGACCCGTACCATCCGCCTGCCCATCCATGTGGTCAAGGAAATCAATGTCTACCTGCGCGCGGCACGCCACCTGACCCAGACTCTCGACCATGAGCCCAGCCCGGAAGAAATTGCCGAAATGCTGGACAAGCCGGTGGAGGAGGTAAAGCGCATGCTCGGCCTGAACGAGCGCGTGACCTCGGTGGATGTGCCGGTGGGGCGGGATGCCGATCGTTCCCTGCTCGACTCCATTCCGGATGAGAACAATCTCGACCCGGTGGAGCTGTTGCAGGATGACGACATGCGCGCCAAGATCGAGCAGTGGCTGGATGAGCTGACCGACAAGCAGCGTGAAGTGGTGGAGCGGCGCTTCGGCCTCAATGGCCACGATGTCACCACTCTGGAGGATGTCGGTCAGCAAATCGGCGTCACCCGCGAGCGGGTGCGCCAGATTCAGATCGAGGCCCTGAAGCGTTTGCGCAAGATCATGGAAGCACAGGGGTTTTCCTCGGACACCATTTGAGGAAGCCCGTCACGAGGTAACGTCACACGGCAGCCGTGGGGCGGATAACCGTTTTCGCTTTTCCCTTTTCCATTGTTCCGCTCCTTGTCCCTGCGCCGGACGTGGAATTTTTGCTTTTCGACGTGTTCTAAGGATGCTCTGAATAAGTAACCAACCATGAGAAAATCGTCGCTCCCAGCGAGTCATCACGCGCCGAATCGCACCGGCAAGGCCGGTATTTGCTCATCCCTGCGGCCTTTTGGCCGCGTTTGGCGT
>JBFLWM010000044.1:0-57024 GCA_040755915.1 Pseudomonadota bacterium
GATGACACGCTGTCTGGTGATTGTCAGAACGATCTGTTGCTGGGCGGCGATGGCGAGGACAGTCTGACCGGCGGCGCAGGTGCCGATATTCTTGCAGGTGGGGCAGGGAATGATGGGGTGACCCTGGCCGGCGCTGGAGACATCGTCATGTTCAACAGCGGCGGCGGCATGGATCGCCTCGTCATGGAGTCCGGAACCGAGTCATTTACCCTTTCTCTCGGTGGCGGGATCGATCTGGAGTCGCTGGCGCTGGTGCGCAGCGGGGATGACCTGGTCCTCGAACTGGCAGGTTCAGGCGGGGGCTGCGGGAAGCGTGGCCGCAACAAACCCTCCGATCAGATCCTTATCGAGGACTGGTTTGAGACCGATACTCTTCTGCGCCCGCAGGTGACACTGCAGCTCATATCCGATGCCAGCATACAACGGTATGACCTGGCGGACATCGTTGCGGATCTCGAAATGTCCAACAAGTCCCGTTGGGATGCTGTGGACAGCGCCCTTGATGCGCACCTGGAGACATCGGATGGTGACGCTCTGGGCGGCGAGCTCGCCTACCGTTATGGTCTCGGAGAGGATGTTTCTGCAATGTCTCTCGCTGCCGTTCTGGGGAATCTGCGCGATCCGAAACTGGGAATGCAGCCGCAATCTCTTGGAGGATGAGGCCGGCCCGGGGAATTGATGGTGCACGATGGTCCGGAGCCCGGCCTTTCTGAACAAGGGCCGGGCTCCTGAAGCAGCAAAATAGGTTGTTTGGCTCACACGATGACGACTCAAAACGATTTTTCTCCCCGCCTTCTGGCCCTGCAGGATGCTCCCCCTTCGCCGATGCCAAGGGCTGTGTTGTGGGTGCTTGTTGCCCTTGTGGCGATGCTCCTGGCATGGGCCACCCTCGGGCAGCTGGATATCGTGGCCCGTGCAGATGGGAAATTATTGCCGACTTCCCGCTTGCAGGTGGTTCAGCCGCTTGAGGGCGGACGTGTAGAGAAGATTCTGGTCAAAGAGGGGCAACTGGTTTCCGCCGGACAGGTATTGCTGGTGATGGACACCCGCCTGTCGGCCGCCGATACCGCCAAGTTGCAGGTGGAGCTGGATATGTCGCGGCTTCAGTTGCAGCGTATGGAGGCGGAACTTTCCGGTCGCAATTTTTCCCGGCCGGAAGGGGTTGAGCCTGGATTGTACGCCCGCGTCGATGCGCAGTACCGTGCCAACAGGGAAGCTCTGGCCGCGGCGATTCAGGAACAGCAGGCGGTCATCCGGCGATCCCGACAGGAACTCGAAGCTGCGGACGAAATTCGCAAAAAACTGGCGGAAACGCTGCCGATATACAGGGAGAACGAATCAGCCTTGCTGCGCTTGTCGGCAGATGGTTATGTAAACAAGATTTCCATTCTCGAAAAGCAGAAGGAGCGCATTGAGGTGGAACGGGAACTGTCCGCACAGGAGCGGACTATCGAATCCCTGCAATCGAGAATAGGAGAGGCGGAGGCCAGGATGCGAAGCATCAAGGCCGCCTACCGCCAGCGGCTGTTGTCCGAGCATGCCCAGGTAAAAGCCGCCGTGGAGCAATTGGAGCAGGACTGGAACAAGCAGCAATACCGCAATGCCCTGCAGGAACTGGTTGCCCCCCAGGACGGCTATGTCCAGGACCTGGCAACTCACACCACAGGCTCCGTGGTGCCGTCAGGTACTGTGCTGCTGACCCTCGTGCCTGCCGATGAGCCGCTCAAGGCCGAGGTTTATCTTGATAACAAGGATATCGGTTTCGTCCAGCAGGGGCAGACGGCACGTGTCAAGCTTGCCGCCTACGAGTTTCAGCGCTATGGCCTCCTGGAAGCGAGCGTGGAAAGCATCAGTGCCGACTCGGTTGGGAACGAAGATGGCGGGCAGGCCAATACGGGTTATCGCGCCTATCTGCAGTTGGGGGCCCAGTTTCTGGAGAAAGGCGAGCAGAAATTTATGTTACGCCCCGGCATGGTAGTAACGGCCGAAATACAGATTGGAACACGTAGCGTATTGGAGTTTCTTCTCTCTCCCATCAGTCGAGCCCTGGATGAGGCCGGACGGGAGCGTTGATCGATGGTTGGTTTCGGGAGGCGCTCTAATCAGATTCACGGCAAATCGTTTGCCGCAGCAGCGGGGCGTTCGGGGGAGTTCGTGGTCGAGGACGGGGCACTGATGAGGGGGGGCGTCGACGATGGTGCTGGTGCCCGGCTTGAAGCCGCGGCGCTGCAGGTACTGGTGCATCTGCGTGAACGGCTTGCGGCCCAGGCCATGCCGCCCCAGCAGGTGGCGGAGGCGGCGGAGGGTCGTTTCATCCGGCACCGGCGGCATGCCCAGGTCGCTGCCGGCGAAGGCGCGCATGCTGAGCGAGTCGTACAGGGCACCTTCGGTCATTGGGTCGGACAGAAACGCCTGGTGCTCGGTCGCCTTGGTGTATTTCGCGAAGCCCGTGGTCATGCTCGGTCGATTCATTTTTCCCGTCCTGGGCATCGGTCCTGCGGATGCAGGATCAGAACGGGAAGTTCCTTAATCCTGTCTCTCCTGTTGTGGCTGGTGTTGCCTGCCCAGGCGCAGCCGGTGTTCGAGTCGGCGCAGCAGCGCTTTCGCGTCGAGACCGTGGTGGACGGTCTGGAGCATCCGTGGTCGCTGGCCTTTCTGCCTGACGGCACGCTGCTGGTCAGCGAACGGCCGGGGCGGCTGCGGGTGGTGCGCGACGGCCGTCTGCTGCCGCAGGCGGTAAGCGGTCTGCCGCAGATCGCCGCACGCGGCCAGGGTGGCCTGCTCGATGTGGTGCCGCATCCGCAGTTCGCCAGCAATGACCTGATCTACTTTTCCTACGCCGCGGCGGGGGAGGGCGGCTACACCACCCGGGTCGCCCGCGGCCGTTTCGACGCCGGGCGCCTGGCCCTCGCTGATGTGCAGGTGCTGTTCGAGGCCCTGCCGCGCTCGCGTCGCACCCATCACTTCGGCTCGCGCCTGGTATTCGACCGAGCGGGTTTTCTCTACATCACAGTGGGCGATCGCGGCGACATGGAGCGCGCCCAGCAGCTGGATGACCATGCCGGTTCGGTGCTGCGCCTGCACGACGACGGCCGCATCCCCGCCGACAATCCCTTCCTCGGCCGCAAGGACGTCCGTCCCGAGATCTACAGCTACGGTCACCGCAACCCGCAGGGCATGACCCTGCATCCGGATACCGGCGCGGTGTGGCTGCATGAGCACGGCGCGCGCGGCGGTGACGAGATCAACATCGTGCGCCCGGGCCTGAACTACGGCTGGCCGGTGATCACCCACGGCGTCGACTACACCTACCTGCCCATCGGCATCGGCACCCACAAGGAGGGCATGGAGCAGCCGCTGTATCACTGGACGCCATCCATCGCCCCCTCCGGCATGGCCTTCTACAGTGGCGAGGTGTTCCCGCGCTGGCGCGGCAATCTGTTCGTCGGCGCCCTCGCCGGCGAGCATCTGGCGCGCCTCACCCTGGCCGGCGAGAAGGTGGTGGCCGAGGAACAACTGCTGACCAATCTGGGGCGACGCATCCGCGACGTGCGCCAGGGACCGGACGGCCGCCTCTGGCTGCTCACCGACCACGACTCCGGCCAGCTGCTGCGCCTGGAGCCCGTGAAATAGGGGTCAAGTTTCCGTCTGCACCGCCGACAAAGCGGGTAAACCGGTAATGGCGGATATTCGCGTGACCTTATTTCTGCGGCAATGGTTGGTGTTGTGCGTCGGGCTGTGCCCGGCCGGCTCTGTGCTGGCCGGCTCGCAGTATTACGGCGCCGCCCTGCACGAGTCGCGCTGGGAGGTCAAATCCACCCGCATGGCCTGCACCCTGAGCCACACCATCCCTCTCTACGGCACCGTGCGCTTCGAGGGACGCGCCGGTGGTGGGCTCGATTTCACGGTGCAGGTGCTGCGCCGTCCGGCGAAGGCCGGGGTGGCGCAGCTGGCCTCCCTGGCCCCGGCCTGGAAGCACGATACCCCTGCTCTGGCGCTCGGGCAGGTGTCGGTCGCCGACAGCGCCGAGCCCATCCGCTTCGACCGGCCGCTGGCACGGCGTCTGCTGGCCGAGCTGGAAAAGGGGATGTTTCCCACCTTCACCTACCAGGACTGGGCCGATGGCCGAGATGAGGTGACGGTGGCCATCTCCGCGGTCAACGTGAAGTCCGCCCTCGGGGAGTTCCTCGGCTGCCTCGACGGGCTGCTGAGCTATGATTTCAGCGCGGTACAGAAGACGCTGGTCAATTTTGCCTTCGGCAGTGCCGCCCTGGGGCCGGAGGCGCGCCGCGTGCTCGACCGGGTGGCCGAGTATCTGCTGGCCGACCCGGCGGTCAGCGGGGTGCTGATCGAGGGGCACACGGACAATGTCGGTTTCCGCCGTTACAACGAGCGCCTCAGCCGCCAGCGCAGCGAGGCGGTGCGCGACTATCTGGTGAAAAAAGGGATCGCCCGCGAGAAATTCACCCTGCGCAGCCAGGGCGAGGCCAAGCCGCTGGCCAGCAACCGCACCGATAGCGGCCGCGCGGTCAATCGCCGAGTCATCGTTCTGCTGACCCAATAACCCCTTGGGCCGCTGGGTTTGCGCGCCATTTTTTGCCATGGCGGTGCGGCGTCTCGGTTATAATTGCTTCCCTTTGCGCCGCCGGGCGGCGGCGTACGGCACACATCTTTCGGGGAGTCTCTCATGTCCGGCATCAAGAAAGTGGTCCTGGCCTATTCCGGCGGCCTCGACACCTCCATCATTCTCAAGTGGCTGAAAGACAAGTACGGCTGCGAGGTGGTGACCTTCACCGCCGACATCGGCCAGGGCGAGGAGGTCGAACCGGCCCGCGCCAAGGCCCAGGCCATGGGCGTCAAGGAAATCTACATCGATGATCTGCGCGAGGAGTTCGCGCGCGACTTCGTGTTCCCCATGTTCCGCGCCAATACCCTGTACGAGGGCGAATACCTGCTCGGCACCTCCATCGCCCGTCCGCTCATCGCCAAGCGTCTGATCGAGATCGCCAACGAAACCGGTGCCGATGCCATTTCCCACGGCGCCACCGGCAAGGGCAACGACCAGGTGCGTTTCGAGCTGGGCGCCTATGCGCTGAAGCCGGAGGTGAAGGTGATCGCGCCGTGGCGCGAATGGGACCTGACCTCGCGCGAAAAGCTGATGGCCTATGCCGAAGAGCACAACATCCCGGTGGACTTCGCCAAGAAGGGCAAGAAGTCGCCCTATTCCATGGACGCCAACCTGCTGCACATCTCCTACGAAGGCGGCGTGCTGGAAGACCCGTGGTGCGAGCCGGAAGAAGACATGTGGCGCTGGTCGGTTTCCCCGGAGAAGGCCCCGGATACCCCGACCTACGTCGAGCTGACCTACAAGAAGGGCGACATCGTCGCCATCGACGGCAAGGCCATGACTCCGGGCCAGGTGATGGCGCACCTCAACAAGGTGGCCGGTGCCAACGGCATCGGCCGCGCCGACATCGTCGAGAACCGCTATGTCGGCATGAAGTCGCGCGGCGCCTATGAAACCCCGGCCGGCACGGTGATGCTCAAGGGCCATCGCGCCATCGAGTCGCTCACCCTGGACCGCGAAGTGGCCCACCTGAAGGATGAGCTGATGCCGCGCTATGCCAGCCTGATCTACAACGGCTACTGGTGGAGCCCGGAGCGCAAGATGCTGCAGGAGATGATCGACGCCTCGCAGGAGCACGTGAACGGCGTGGTGCGCCTCAAGCTGTACAAGGGCAACGTCATCGTCGCCGGGCGCAAGTCGGAGAACGATTCGCTGTTCGATGCCAACATCGCCACCTTCGAGGACGATGCCGGCGCCTACAACCAGAAGGACGCCGAGGGCTTCATCAAGCTGAATGCCCTGCGCATGCGCATCGCCGCCAAGCGCGGCCGTTGAGCCGCAAACGTCGATAAAGAGCGGACGGCCATGTAGCCGTCCGCCATTGGCCACACGTTTCTTTCCTGGAGGAGTGGCTGGTCAACGATGAATGACATCGTAGTCGAGAGCCTGCGCGCCGTACTGCTGGGACTGATTGTCGTCCTGCTGTGGCGTGTTGGGCGCACGTACGGCCTGGCGCGGCAACCGGGCTGGCGTGTCATCTGGTCGGGGTTCGTGCTGGTATTCGTCGCCGGCCTGCTGGATCTCGCCGGTGATCTCTCGCCTGTTGCTCTCCCGCAAACACTGGATGCTGCGCGCATTCTGTCCTATGAGGCAGGATATGTAGCGGGTATTGCCCTGCTGGCTATGGGGTTCTGGCGCTGGATGCCGCGCATCGCGGCCCTGGCACAGATGCAACGCCAGCTGTGCGGCGAGGATGACGGACAGTGTGACGTGCCGGTGCGCGCCAGCGAGCTGCAGCTGATCAACACCCGCCTCGAACAGGAGGTGCGCCGGCGCAAGCAGGTGGAGTGGCGACTGCAGCAGGAGAAGGAGCGCCAGCTGGTTACGCTGCAGTCCATCGGCGACGGCGTCATCACCACCGACACCAGCGGCATCATCGATTACATCAATCCGGTCGGCGAGCGGCTGACGGCCTGGGAGAATGGCCGCGCCATCGGCCGGCATTACCTCGAGGTGCTCAATCTGGTGGATGAGGCCACCGGCGAGGCGCTGGCCGATCTGGTGAGCCTGTGCCTGAGCCAGGACGGCGCCCAGGTGCACGCCGATGACGGCGTGCTGACCCATGAGGATGGTGCCGAATTCAACATCAACATCAGCGCGGCGCCGATGCGTGACAGCAACGGCCAGGTCATCGGTGCGGCCCTGGTGCTGCACGACCTGACCGAGGTGATGGGCATCGCCCGGCAGCTGGGTTACCAGGCCAGTCATGACATGCTGACCGGGCTGGTCAATCGCCGCGAATTCGAGCGCCTGCTGGAGGGCGCCATCCGCAGTGCGCGCAGCAGCGATTGTCAGCACGCCATGTTCTATATCGATCTCGATCAGTTCAAGCTGGTCAACGACAGCTGTGGTCATCGTGCCGGTGATGAATTGCTGGTCCTGTTGTCCACGCTGCTGCAGCGCCACGTGCGCGAGGCCGACACCGTGGCACGGCTGGGGGGCGACGAGTTCGGCGTGTTGCTGGAGGACTGCGACCTGGACAATGCCCTGGCCATTGCCGAAGAGTTGCGCCAGGTGGTACGCGAATTCCGCTTTGTCTGGCTGGGCAAGACGTTCGAGATCGGCGCCAGCATCGGCATCGTTCCCATCGGCAAACATACAGGCCGTCTGGCCGAGGTGCTGAGCGCCGCCGATACCGCCTGCTATGTCGCCAAGGACCTGGGGCGCAACCGCATTCATGTCTATACGCCGGATGACCGCGAGGTGGTGCACCATCACGGTGAAATGGCCTGGGTCCACCGCATTACCCAGGCCTTCGAAGATGACCGGCTGCGTCTCTATGCCCAGCCCATCGTGCCGCTGGCCAGCGAAGACGGTGTGCCCAGCCACTATGAAGTGTTGATGCGCATGATCGGCAGCGAGGGCGACCTGATCCCGCCGATGGCCTTCATCCCGGCCGCCGAACGCTACAATCTGATGCCGACCATCGACCGCTGGGTCGTGCGTACCACGCTGGGCCAGCTGCGTCAGGCGCAGGGGCCGCACGAGCGCCCGCCGATCCAGTGCACCATCAACCTCTCCGGCCAGTCGCTTGGCGATGATCATTTCCTGGATTTCGTCATCGAGCAGTTCCATGAGGCTGATGTGGTGCCGGACTGCATCTGCTTTGAGATAACCGAGACGGCGGCGATTTCCAACCTCAGCCGCGCCATGCACTTCATCAATGTTCTGCACGGCATGGGCTGCCGTTTCGCCCTGGATGACTTCGGCAGCGGCGTCAGCTCCTTTGCCTACCTCAAAAATCTGCGCGTCGATTACCTCAAGATCGATGGCAGTTTTGTCCGCGACATGGTGCGCGATTCGGTGGATTTCGCTATGGTGGAATCCATCAATCAAATCGGCCATGTCATGGGCCTGGAAACCATCGCCGAATTTGCCGAATCCGGTGCGATACTCGAGGCGTTGCGCGCGCTGCAGGTGGACTATGCCCAGGGGCATGCCATCGGCATGCCGGTGCCGTTGCGCGACGTCCTGACGCATGCCGTGCAGCTGCGTGCCTTGCAGGCGGCGGCCGGGACCTGAAGGATTCGCGCAGCAGTCGCGCAGAAGAACAGAGCAGAAGGGATATAGCGTGCTACAGGATGTATCCAATGAAATGAAGCCGGAGACTGAGCTGCGCAGCAGTCGCCACGCAGCAATCGTGCTGGCCGGCGGCATGTTGGCGGGTTTGTTGCTGAGCTGGCTGTTGCGCGATACTGCGGTGCCGCTGCGCCTGTATGGATGGCTGATCGCCCTGGTGCTGGCATATCTGGGCTGGGGGGCGGTGCAGCTGCTGTGGCGCGATGAGGCCGCGCTGGCTCCCTGCGCCATTGCCGCCGGCATCGTGGCGCTGCTCTGGGGCAGCGTGATGACGCTGTTTGCTCCGTTGACCCCCGTGCAGCAGCCGTGGCTGTTGCTGTTGCCCGCGCTGGTGGCGGCGGCGTCACTGCTCAGCCATGCCGGGCGACGATGGAGTGGCTCCCTCTTCATCGTCATCATTCTGTTGCCGGTGGCAGTGCGTTGCCTGCAACTCGGTGACGAGGCCCACCAGGCCCTGGGGCTGCTGGTTTTGCTGTATGCCGCCGTGCTGCTTGCCCTGCTGCATCATCTGTCCGGGATTGTCGCCGTCGGCCAGGGCAGAGCCGCCCGTGTCGCGGCACAGGCGGCGGAACTGGCACGCCAGAACAGCAATTTCGTGCATGCACGCCGCGTCGCCGACCTGGGGGAGTGGGAATGGGATCTGGGGCGGGGCGAGATCCATTGTTCCGATGCCGCCTGTGCGCTGCTCGGCGTGAGCCCCTGTGGCACGATCACCCCGCAGACGCTGCTGGGCGCCATCCACTGGGAGGATCGTGCCCCCTTCCAGCACCATGCCGAGCAGGCCCTGCGTGACGGCGGTTTGTTCAGCCGCGAGTTCCGCGTCGAGCATGCCGATGGCCGCGTCCGCGTTTTGCGTGATGCCGGTGAGGTGGTGCGTGACGCCAGCGGCCGCCCGGTGCGTCTGCTGGGGGTCATGACCGATATCACCGAGCGCGTGGCCGCAGAGCAGAAGACGCGCAATGCCTGGCAGGAGCTCAACCGCATCCTCAATCACCTGCAGGACACCTACTATCGTGCCGATCCCGTCGGCCGCATCGGTTCGGTGTCGCGCTCCATGGAGCAACTGCTCGGGTACAAGCCGGAAGAATGCATCGGCAAACGCATCGCCGATCTGTATGCGGTGACAGGCTATGGCAAGACCTTTCTCGATGACCTGCACGCCCGCGGCGGAGTTCTGCGCAACTACGAAGTACATATGCAGCACCGCAACGGCCAGCGGGTGTGGGTTTCGCTCAATGCCCAGTTCATCCGTGACGAGCGCGGCAGGGTCGTGGGTCTGGAAGGCACCATCCGTGACATCAACGAGCTGAAGCAGGCACAACAGGCGTTGCACCACGAAAAGGAGCGGGCGCTGGTTACCCTGCAATCCATAGGCGACGGTGTGATTACTACCGATGAATTCGGTGTCGTCGACTATCTCAATCCCACGGCCGAGCGCCTGCTGCGACTCACTGCCGGACAGGCAATCGGCAAGCATTACCGTGAGGTGGTGCGTCTGGTCGACGAGGCCACCGGTGAGTCGCTGGGAGATCTGGTGCGCATGTGCCTGACCCTGGATGCCGGTGCGGTGCACGCCGATGAAGGCGTGCTGATTCAGGACGACGGCAGTCGCTATCATCTCAAGATCACCGCGGCGCCAATGCGTGACCATTTCGGTCACGTCGTTGGCGCGGTGCTGGCCCTGCACGACATCACCGAAGTGATGGGGATGGCGCGCCAGCTCAGTTACCAGGCCAGTCATGACATGCTCACCGGGCTGTACAACCGCCGTGTGTTCGAGAAGCGTACCGAGGACAAGCTGCGCGAGGCGCAGGCCGGCGGCGGCAACAGCGTGCTGTTCTACATGGATCTCGACCAGTTCAAGGTGGTGAATGATACCTGTGGTCATCAGGCGGGTGATGAGCTGCTGGGCCAGATTGCCCAGCTGATGCAGCAGCGTGTGCGCGAAACCGATGTACTGGCACGTTTGGGTGGCGACGAGTTCGGCGTCCTGCTGGAGCATTGCCCGCTGGACAAGGCCTGCATCATCGCCGAGGGTATTCGCGCCGCAATACGCGACTACCGCTTTGCCTGGGATGACAAGAGCTTTGATATCGGCGTATCCATCGGCGTGGTGCCGATTGCCGCCGATAGCGGCACACTGGCCGACGTGCTCGCAGCGGCCGACGCGGCCTGTTACGTGGCCAAGGACCATGGCCGCAACCGCATTCACGTCTATCAGCCCGATGATCTCGCCGTTGCACAGCGACACGGCGAAATGGAGTGGGTGCACCGTCTGTCCTCGGCCTTTGATAACGAACGCTTCGTGCTGTATGCCCAGCCGGTGGCGCATGTGGCCGGTGATCGCGTGGTGTCCCATTACGAAGTGCTGCTGCGCATGATCGACGAAACCGGCCGCGTGGTGCCTCCCGGCGCCTTCATCCCGGCGGCGGAGCGCTACAATCTGATGCCGACCATCGATCGCTGGGTATTGCGCGAAACATTTGCGCAACTGCGCACAGCCCAGGGTGAGCTGGCCTTCCCGCCGGTGGAGTGTGCGGTCAATCTTTCCGGCCAGTCGCTGTGCGACGAACACTTTCTCGAATACGTCATCGATCTGTTCGAGCGCACCGGCATTCCCTGCGAGAGCATCTGCTTCGAGGTGACGGAGACTGCGGCCATTGCGAATCTGACCCGGGCCACCCGCTTCATGAGCGTGCTGCGCGGCATGGGTTGCAGCTTTGCCCTGGACGACTTCGGCTCCGGTCTCAGCTCCTTCGGCTATCTCAAGACATTGCCGGTGGACTATCTCAAGATCGATGGCGGTTTCGTGCGCGACATGGTGCTCGACAAGGTGGATCGCGCCATGGTCGAGTCCATCAACCAGGTGGGGCATGTGCTCGGCCTGAAGACGATTGCCGAATTTGCCGAGAGCGAGGCGGTACTGATGGCGCTGGAGAAGGCCGGTATCGACTATGCCCAGGGCAGCGGCATCGCGCCGCCCAGTCCGTTCAGCGAGATACTGGCGGCGGAGGTCCGGCAGTTGCAGCAGGACGTGGAAAACGCCTGAGCCCGGACGGTGGTGGCTGGAGACACGGCACGCTGCGCGATGATCTCGATGATCGCAGGAGGAGGACACCCATGCGCATACTGCACACCATGATTCGCGTCGGCGATCTGGAGCGTTCCATTCGCTTCTATACCGAGGTTCTCGGCATGAAGCTGTTGCGGCGCAAGGACTATCCGGAGGGGAAGTTCACCCTCGCCTTTGTCGGCTACGGCGACGAGGCGGACAACAGCGTCATCGAGCTGACCTACAACTGGGGTGTGGACAGCTATGAGCTGGGCAGCGGTTTCGGCCATCTCGCCCTGGAAGTGGATGATGTCTATCGCGCAGCGGAGGATATCCGCGCCCGTGGCGGCCGCATCCTGCGCGAGCCCGGTCCGATGAATGCCGGCACCACCCTGATTGCATTCGTGGCCGATCCGGACGGCTACCCCATCGAACTCATCGGTCGCAAGCAGTAACTCCTTGTCCTGCGGGCACGCGCAATTTAGAATTGATCTAAATTGCTGCCGGACAGGAGACTCCGATGCGTAACATGCGCTCACTGGCGTTGTTGTGGCTGACCATGCTGTGGTGTGGTGCGGCGCTGGCCGAACAGTACAAGGACTGGCGCAAGAGCGGCACCACGGCCGACAAGGTGGAGCAGATGATCAAGACGCTGCCGTCCACTTCCCACGTGATGGTCGAGGTGGGTGCGCGCTACCAGAACCTGTATTGGGCCGGCAAGCTGGGGCAGTGGGAGTTTGCCCAGTATCAGGTGGAAGAGATCGTCAAGTTGATCGAAATGTTGCAGATCAGCAGCCCCAAGCGCGCCGCCACCGCGCAGGTCTTTCTGGATCAGGGGATGGTGGAATTCGACAAGGCCATCGCCAGCCAGGATTGGGAAACGTTTCTGCATGCCTTTCGTACCATGCGCGCCCAGTGCATGGTTTGCCACCATGACAACGATCACGGCTTCATCGTTCCGCCGGAGCATCCTGTCACCGCGCCGAGCGTGGTTCTCAATCTGCCGCAGCGTTAAACGAAGGCACGAGGGACTAGAGGCGAGGTCCGAGCGCGTCATGCACGGAGTGGACCGTGCCCCTCGTACCTGTCTTCTCAGGGAAGCGCGCGCTTGTTGCCGTGCTCGTCAAGACAGACAAAAGTGACCTGGGTGGAGAATACCAGTTCCTCGCCACCGGTTTCGATATTGTCGGCATAGACGCTGACGGCGTAGCGCACCGAGGTATTGCCCTGATGGGCGCGCTGCACGTCGAAGCGCAGGATGGCTCCCTTGTCCACGCCCCTGCGGAACTCCACCTTGTCCATGCCGATGGTGACGAACTTGCAGCCCGGATAGTCGAGGCTGGCAGCGATCCAGGAATACTCGTCGGTCCACTTCAGCATGTTGCCGCCGAACAGATAGCCGTAATGGTTCAGGTGTTCGGGCAGGACCAGCTTGTATTGATTCATGGCAATGCTCCGGTCAGCCGCCGTGTGGCGATCATCAATCTATGCATCTTCAAGTCTCCTGCTCTTCACCCGTTCATTCTTCGTGGGGCGCGGACTTTTTCTGTGCTTCCATTCGCTGCAATTCCTCGGCCAACCGCTGTCGCGCCGCCCTGGCCTGCGTCAAGGCCTCGCGTGCCCGCCGCAAGGCCTCGCTTTCCCTGGGCGCATCCTTGAAGCCGGTCAGCGGCTGACTGGCCTCTTCACGCGCGACTTCCTGTTCCAGTCGCGTGATGGCCTGATCCTGCCGGGTCAGTTGTTGCCGCGTATCGGTGATCTTTCGGGCGAGGGTGGCGAGAAATTCTTTTGCCGCTGCGGCATCGGCGGGCATGGCCGGACGGCTGACCGGTTTCGGCTCGGGGACCGGCGGCACGGCCGGGGCATGGGGCGCGCAGTCGCGCAGGTTCTGCCAGTCGCCGCCCGGCGGCCGCGAGGGATCGGTTTCGGATTTTTGTGAGTCGGTCAGGATGCAGTCGAGCTGTTGGCGCGCACTGCCCGCTGCCGGTGCCTGCTTCAATGCCAGACCACTGCCGCTGGCGGGAGTGACACCCCTGAGTTCCTGTGACAGCGTCTGCTTGTCGTGGAAAAACTGCTGTTGCGCGGCCTGTTGTTCAGCCTTTTGCTGGGCCGCGAATTTTTTCTTGGCGGCCTCTGCGGCGGCGTTGGGGGCCGGGCCCGAGGCGCCGCTCTGCCCCGGTGCAGTGGCGCTGCATCCGGTGCATGTCATGTTCATGGCGAGCGAGGGATCGCCGGATTTGGCGATGGCGTCGCGTCGTACCGCCTCGCACTGGGCCAGGCTGGAGAAGTTGCCGTGATATTTGGCGACATATTGTCCGGTGGCGCGGCTGAGTGCCTGGACCAGTCCATCGCTGTATTCGATCCGGCAGGCGGCGTGTGCGCCGATGGGGACAGCGAGGGCCGCGCCGAGCGTGATTGCGGGTAACCATTGCGCCGTACTGGAAGAGGTGCGTGGGGCTGCCCGGCACCGGATCGGACGCAAGGCATAAAGCGGGTAATAGCGCAGGGGCATGTGTCAGGCAGGGTCACGGGTGTAAATGGTTGCGCCAAGTATCCCCACCTTGTGCGCTGCACGTCAATGCAATGCCGCTCGCCCGCGGCATGGTGCCGCGGGCGACCTGTCGGCCTCAGTGATGATGGTGGGCGTCGGTGCTGTCGTGGCTGTGGTCGGCGGCAATGGCCTTCACCTGGCGCGGCGCCAGCGGCGTGAAGCGGGCCTGCTCGGCGGGCTGGCCGGCGACGCTGATGCTGAGCACCACACGCATCGCGGCATCGAGGGTGAATTCACCCTTGCCGGTGAGGCGATTGTCGCCCGCAGGCGTGAGGACGATGGTGCTGCGGTTGCGGCCGACCAGCACGGTGGCGCTGCCGCTGGCGCCGGCGCTGGCCACCGGCTGGTCGGCGTGGTCGGTGAGGTAGACGGTGAACGTGCCTTGTTCCACCACCAGCTCGAAGTGATGCATGCCGGCCATGCGCATCTGGCCGCCGTGCGGTGTGACGATGGTGTCGAGATATTCATCGCTGTGGGCAAAGGCCAGACTGGCGCAGCTCAGTGCCGCAGCGGCGAGCAGGGTGTGCAGCAGTTTCATCATGTTTTCTCCTTGCGTGAGTGGTTTTCGATCAATAGGCCTCGGCGCGTTGTTCGCCGAGCAGTTGTTGCAGAGGTTTCTCGCCCCACAGCCAGAACAGCACCGGGGTGAGCAGGGTGTCGAGCAGGGTGGCGCTGACCAGGCCGCCGAAGATCACCACCGCCACCGGGTGCAGGATCTCCTTGCCGGGACTGCCGCCGGCGAGCAGCAGCGGAACCAGGGCGATGGCGGTGACCAGCGCGGTCATCAGCACCGGGGTCAGCCGCTCAAGCGAGCCGCGCACGATCAGTTCGCGGCCGAAGCTCTCGCCCTCGAATACGGCGAGATTGAGGTAGTGGCTGATCTTGAGAATGCCGTTGCGTGCGGCGATGCCGGTGAGGGTGATGAAGCCGATCAGGGTGGCGACGCTGAGCTGCTCGCCGGCGAGCCACAGCGCGGCGACGCTGCCCACCAGGGCCAGCGGGATGCTGCCGAGGATCATCGCCGTGAGGCGCCATGATTTGTAGCGGCTGTACAGCACGACTACCACCAGCAGCAGCGACAGCAGGGACAGGCCGCCGATCAGCCGGGTGGCCTGCTCCTGGGCCTGGAACTGACCCTCCAGACTGTAGAAATAGCCGCTGGGCAGCGGCTGTGCGGCCAGGGCGGCACGTACCTGCTGAATCAGCACGCCCAGATCGCGGCCGTCGCTGTTGGCGGAGACGACGATGCGGCGGCGGCCGTTGTCACGGCTGATCTGGTTGGGGCCGTCCACCTCCTCGATGGCGGCGACCAGGCGCAGCGGCACATGGCCGGCCGGTGTCTCGATGAGCAGGTCGGCCAGGGCATCGCCGCCGCGCTGTTCCTCGGGCAGGCGCAGCACTACATCGAAGCGGCGGTTGCCGTCGATCACCTGGGCGACGCGGGAGCCGCCCACCAGGGTTTCCAGGGCCGACAGCAGTTGCGCCGGATTGACGCCGTAGGCGGCGGCGCGGGCATAGTCCAGCCGTACCACCTGCTGCGGGATCAGCACCTGTTTCTCGATCTGCACATCGACCAGACCGTCGATCTGCGTCAGGCGGCCGTGCAGGCCGGCGGCCAGGCCGCGCAGGGTATCGAGGTCGTCGCCGAAGATCTTGATGGCGATCTGCGCCCGGATGCCGGACAGCAGGTGATCGAGGCGGTGCGAGATGGGCTGTCCCAGACTCACCGACGCCGGCAGTGGCGCGAGGCGCTGACGGATGTCGGCCATGATCGCCTCGCGATCACGCCCGGAAGATTCCAGGTCCACCTCCAGTTCGGTGCTGTGCACGCCTTCGGCGTGCTCGTCCAGTTCGGCGCGGCCGGTGCGGCGGCCGACCTGTGCCACTTCCGGCACCGTTCTCACCAGACCTTCGGCGAGGGTGCCGATGCGATTGGACTCGCTCAGGCTGGTGCCCGGGTTGAGCAGCAGGCTGATGGTGAGCGTGCCTTCGTTAAAGGCCGGCAGGAAGGCGCGTGGCAGGAACGGGACGGCAATGGCGGCGGCGAGCACCATGGCCAGCGCACCGCCCAGCAACAGGCGCGGATGGTCGAAAGACCAGTGCAGCAGCTTGCGATCCCACTGCTTGAGCCTTGCCACCAGCGGGCTGTCGTCGGCAGGCAGGTTTTTCATGCGCGGCAGCAGGTAGTAACACAGTACCGGCGTGACGGTAACCGCCACCAGCATGCTGGCGAGGATCGAGACGATGTAGGCGATACCCAGCGGCGTGAACAGGCGTCCTTCGATGCCGGGCAGGGCGAACAGCGGCACGAACACCAGCACGATGATCGCCGTGGCATAGACGATGCCGGAGCGCACCTCGGCGGTGGCTTCTGCAATCACCTGCAGCGCATCGAACGGGGCGCCGCTGGCGCGGCGCGCCTTGAGGCGACGGAACACGTTCTCCATGCCGACCACCGCATCGTCCACCAGCTCGCCGATGGCGATGGCCAGGCCGCCCAGGGTCATGGTGTTGATGGACAGGCCGAACCAGCGGAACACCAGCACCGTCATCAGCAGCGACAGCGGAATGGCGGCGAGGGCAATGAAGGTGGTGCGCGTGTTGAGGAGGAACAGGAACAGCACCACCGCCACCATGATGGCGCCGTCGCGCAGCGCTTCGCCCACGTTGCCGACCGAGGCCTCGATGAAATCAGCCTGGCGGAACAGGATCTGCGGTTGGCCGACACCGTCCGGCAGCGTGCGCGCCAGGTCGGCGAGTGCATTCTCCACTGCCCCGGTGAGCTGCACGGTATCCGCCCCCGGCTGTTTCTGCACCGAGACGATCACCGCCGGCGCGCCGTTGAAGCCGGCGTCGCCGCGTTTCACCGCCGCGCCGTATTCGGCGCTCGCCACCTGGCGCAGCAGGATCGGGCGATTGTCCTGCCAGGCCACCACCAGATTGCGCAGATCATCGAGGTGGGTGGTGCGGCCGATGTGACGGATCAGGTATTCGCGCGCCGCACTGTCGAGAAAGCCGCCGCTGGTGTTGACCGCGAAGTCGCGCAGCGCGTCCTCCAGCTGTTCCAGTGATACGCCGAGATCTTCCATGCGCTGCGGATCGGGCAGTACCTGATATTGGCGCACCTCGCCGCCGATGGCGATGACCTGCGCCACGCCGGGCAGGGTTAGCAGGCGCGGGCGGATCACCCAGTCCGCGGCCTCGCGCGCCGCCATGGGGTCGGCACCTTCCGCCAGCGGGATCGCCACCAGCAGGATCTCGCCCATGATGGAACTGATGGCGCCCATGTGCGGCGTGATGCCGGCGGGGATTTGATCACGTACCAGGGTGAGGCGTTCCGCCACCTGCTGGCGGTTGCGGTAGATGTCGGTACCCCAGTCGAATTCCACATAGACGATGGACAGTCCGATGCCGGACACCGAACGCACACGCACCACACCGGGCATGCCGTTCATGGCCGATTCGATGGGGAAGGTGACCAGCTGTTCCACTTCCTCCGGGGCCATGCCATAGGCCTCGGTCATCAGCGTGATGGTGGGGCGGTTGAGATCGGGAAAGACGTCGATGCCCATCTGACGCAGGCTGAGCCCACCCCAGGCCATGAGCAGCACGGCAGCGGCGAGCACCAGCAGGCGCTGGCGCAGGCTGGCGGAGATGATGGCGTCAAACATGGCGCCCTCCTAGCGTATCTGCTCGAGCAGCGGTGCGCCCTGCACCACCACGCGCTCGCCGCCGTCGAGGCCGCTGGTGATCGCCACTTTGAGGCCATCCAGCGGTTCGATGGTGACGCGCTGCGGTGCGTAGTGTTCGGCACCCTGCTTGAGCCAGACGCGCCATTCGCCGGCCGGGCCGCGCGTCACCGCCGTGCGCGGTACGGCCACGCCCTGGCGCGTGTCGGCCAGGCGGGCGAAGACCGTCACCTTTTCATCCACGGCAAGCGGCGGCAGCGGTGGCTGCAGTTCGAACTGCAGCGGCACGGCCTGCTGGCGCAGCCGGGTGCCGGCGCCGAGCAGGCGCGCCGACAGCACCGTGCCGGAGGCGAGGCGCACGCTGGCTTCCTGCACGCGGCCGGCAAGGGCCGGGTCGTAGGCTACGGCATCCACCCACAGCCGTTGCGGCTGCACGATCTCGAACAGCGTATCGCCGGCCGCGACCACACCACCGACACGGGCGGTACTGAGACTGATTACGCCGTCGATGGGCGCGGTGAGCGCCTCGTCCTTGTACAGGCCGGCGGCCACCGCATCGCGCCGTCGCTGCAGACTGCGTACCGCCACGGCGGCGGCGTCCAGTTCCTTCTCCGTGACGCTGTCGCGCAACTGCTGCAGACGCAGCAACTGCCGTTCCGCCACTTCGAGCTCACCCTTGATCTCCGCCAGCTGAGCCTCCTTCTCCCCCTGATCAATGGCGGCGGCCAGCGGCACCAGCCGCGCCAGCATCTGGCCCCGGCGCACGACCTGTCCCAGATGCGGCAGGCCGTCGGGGCCGGTCAGCAGACGGCCGGCGCGCGGCGCCTGTACCGTACCGCTGGCATTGGGGTCCGGTATCACATGGCCCATCAGTTCAACGCTGCGCGCCAGCGTCCCCGCATTGGTCGGCAGGGTGCGGATGTCCAGCAGGCGCTGGGTGGGTTTGGGCAGGAACAGGCCGCCGTCGGGCAGGCGTGAGGGGATGGCATCGCCCGTTACCGGCGCAGGCGGCGGGGTACCGTGATCGTGACCTTCGTGGCTGTGGCCGTCACTGAAGGGCAGCACCAGCAGCAGGGCGGCGAGCGGCGCCGCCTGGTTCAGGCGGCGGCGTCCCGCCAGCAGGGCCAGGGCGGACAATACCAGCAGGGTTGCGGCGCCGGGCCAGAGCCACGCCGTTGTCGGTGCGGCAACGGTCTCTTCCGCGCTCACCTCCAGCGTGGCGAGCAGCACCTCATCGATTTCACCGGCGTGGACGAACAGCATCAGGTTGTGACGACCGGGTTGTGCCAGTGGGCCGGCGTCGGCGCGATAGAGGCCGGGTTCTAGCTCCTGTGCCGTCGCCTTCCACTCGCCGGACTCCATATCAATGACAGCGCCGGCGATCGGGGCGTTGCTGTCCCAGGCATCGAGCCACAGGGTGAGCGTGCCGTTGTGCAGGCGGCCGAGCAGCTCCAGGCCGGAAGCTGTCGCCTCGAAGCGGGGCGCCAGCGGGGTGGCGGGCAGTGCCGGAGCGGCAGCGCCGTGATCGTGGCCCTCATGGGCCGTCAGCAGCGGCGCCCACAGCGCCAGCAGCAGGGTGAACAGAATGCGCATGATGATCCTCGTCGGGTACGGAAACGAAACAGCCGGACGACAGGACGGAACGCACAGGGACGGCGCGCAGCAGTGCACGCCATGACCGGCGGGTCACGTCAGGCGACGAGGAGGTTGCGGGGTGGTCGGTGGGGCAGGGCGGGGATGAAGGATTGCAGCCGCGGCGTCATGCTGTCGCTGACGCCGCCGGCCAGCTGGGGATGTCCCTTGAGCACGTCGGCAGGCAGGGCCAGCGCGCCGCACATCTGGCACAGCGAGCAGTTGTCGCAGGCCAGGTCATGACTGGCGTTGTCGTCATCATCGGCCGGGGGCAGCTCATGACCATGATGGGCGTGGTCGTCGTGGTGATGCGCATCCATCACGGCCGGGTCGGCCGCTGCATGGTTGTGACAGGCGAAGGGCATGAAGCCGGCGGCAAACCCTTGTACGGGCAGCCACAGCAGCACCAGCCAGATGATCGCCTTGCGCCAACCTTGCATCATGGATTCCGCTCGCGGGGGTAAACATGTGACCGCCGACCGAGGCGGTGGTTCCGGAAGGTTAACAGGATATGTGCGAGAACGGGAGGTCGCGTTGCGTCGCTGCGCGACCGCTGAAAGCCTTTTGCTTTCCCGATCTCACCCCTTTTTAAGGCAGTCGAGATAGGCCGCCTCGTCGGGGGCACGGCCGGCGCGCTGCGCCTCCCACAGGGCCTGGCCCAGACACTCCATCATGTGGTGCTCCACGGTGTGGGCATCGCCCAGACGCAGCAGCAGGGTGCGGTAGGCGGTGACGATGCCGGCCGGCCGGTCGCCGCCCAGCTGTTCGCGGATGGCGAGGTGCATGCCCATGTGCAGGAAGGGATTGGACTGGCCCATCTCCGGTGTGTAGTCCTGCACCAGGGTATCCTCGCTCTCCAGCAGGGCATGGTATTCCGGGTGTTCACTGACCACCTCGGCCACCTGCCGCTCCAGCGGTTCCAGCGGCTGGTTGTCGCGCAGCTTGCGCCAGGCCTCCAGGTAGAAGCGGCGCAACGCGGTCCGATCATTGCCGAACAGCATGGTTAGCTCACCGCAAAGGCGCGCGGGGCGCGCAGGCAGGTTTTGTCGTGGGTCATGATTTTTTCTTCGCGGACTTCGCGCCCCTGGCGGTTGCAGGCCGTTTGGCCTTTGTCTCGCCGTCATCGGTGGTCTTCTGCCTGTATTCGCACAGGTCCTCGATGATGCAGGCCGGACACTTGGGCTTGCGCGCCACGCAGATATAGCGGCCGTGCAGGATCAGCCAGTGGTGGGCGTCCTGCCTGAACTCCGCCGGCACCACCTTTTCCAGTTTCTTCTCCACTTCCAGCACGGTCTTGCCCGGCGCGATGCCGGTGCGGTTGCTGACGCGGAAGATGTGCGTGTCGACGGCGATGGTGGGCTGGCCGAAGGCGGTGTTGAGCACCACGTTGGCGGTCTTGCGGCCGACGCCGGGCAGCGCCTCCAGCGCGGCGCGCTCGGCCGGCACCTCGCCGCCGTGCCGTTCCAGCAGGAGGCGGCAGGTCTTGATGATGTTCTCCGCCTTGCTGTTGTACAGGCCGATGGTCTTGACGTAGTCCTTCAGTCCGTCGAGGCCGAGGTCGAGGATCGCCTGCGGCGTGCTGGCGACGGGAAACAGTTTGGCGGTGGCCTTGTTGACGCCCTTGTCGGTGGCCTGCGCCGACAGCACCACCGCCACCAGCAGTTCGAACGGGGTGCGGTAGTTGAGTTCGGTGGTGGGGGCGGGATTTTCCGCCCGCAGGCGGGTGAAGATTTCGTGGCGCTTGGCGGTATTCATGGGAAAAACAGTTTCAAGATACAAGTAACAAGATACAAGTGGGAACAAACACGGTACTTGTCGCTTGCCACCATTCACTCTGCGGCCAATTCGGCGGCGGCAGGTGCCGGCTGCGGTGCGGCGGCACGGCGCTGATCGATGACATTCTTCAGCGCGATGAGCAGGCCCAGACCGATGAAGGCGCCGGGCGGCAGGATGGCGAGGAGGAAGCCCTTGTAGTCCTCGAACACGGTGAGGCGGAAGGCGCGCGCCGCCTCGCCGAACATCAGGTGGGCCTGGTCGAACAGGGTGCCGGCGCCGAGCAGCTCGCGCATGGCGCCGAGCAGCACCAGGGCGGCGGCGAAGCCCAGGCCCATGGTGAGGCCGTCGACGAAGGAGCGGCCGATGTTGTTCTTGGAGGCGAAGGCCTCGGCGCGGCCAAGGATCGAGCAGTTGGTGACGATCAGCGGGATGAAGATGCCGAGGATGCCGTGCAGTTCGTGAAACCAGGCATGCATCGCCAGTTCGATGGCGGTGACGATGCTGGCGATGAGCATGACGAACACCGGGATGCGGATGTCCGGGCGGATCAGGTTGCGGATCGCCGATACGGTGACGTTGGACAGCACCAGGGTGAGCAGGGTGGCGAGGCCGAGGCCGAGGCCGTTGACCACGCTGGAGGTCACCGCCAGCAGCGGACACAGGCCGAGGATCTGCACGAAGGCGACATTGTTGTGCCACAGGCCGTCGCCGGCGATCTGGCGCAGGGTCTTGTCAGCCATGGGGGACCTCCTGTGCGGCGCCGCTACGGCCGCCGTCGAACAGCGTGTCGCGGTGCTGCTGATAGTAGTCGAGGGCGTTGCGCACCGCCTTTACCACGGCGCGCGGTGTGACGGTGGCGCCGGTGAACTGATCGAACACGCCGCCATCCTTTTTCACCTTCCATTTGTCGGGCAGCGGATTGCTCAGCGAGCGGCCGGCAAAGGCGTGGACCCAGTCGGTGCGGGCGACGTCCACCTTGTCGCCCAGGCCCGGCGTTTCGCGGTGGGCGGTGACGCGCACGCCGGCGAGGCTGCCGTCATGGTTGATGGCGATGAGCAGACCGATGTCGCCGCTGTAGCCGTCGGGGGCGACGGCGGTGAGCGCCAGCGCCACCGGCTCGCCGTCCTTGCGCGCGCGGTACACCTGCTGCGGCAGCGGGCTGCCGAGCAGGGCGGTATCGGTGACTGCGATGCTGTCGGTGACCGGGTCGTTGTCGTGGCGCTCGGGCGGGATCAGCGCATGCAGGCTGCGCAGCAGGGTGTTGCGCTCGTTCTGCGCGATGCGTTCGTGGGTGCTCTCGTAGGTGAAGGCGACCAGGGCCGTGCCCAGCACCGCGAACAGGCCGAGCAGGGAGGCGCTGAGCAGCATCTTCTTCAGCGGCATCGTCATCCCCTGGTGTGGCCGTACACCCGCGGCTGGGTGTAGTAGTCGATGGTGGGGGCCGCCATGTTCATCAGCAGCACGGCAAAGGCGACGCCGTCGGGGAAGCCGCCCCAGGTGCGGATGACGAAGATCAGCAGGCCCATGCCGATGCCGAACACCAGCTGGCCGCGCGGGCTGGTGGCACCGCTCACCGGGTCGGTGGCGATGAAGAAGGCACCGAGCATGGCGCCGCCGCTGGCGAGATGGAACAGCGGGCCGGCGTAGTGCTCGGGCGCGATGAGGTGGAACAGGGTGGCGATCAGCGCCAGGCTGCCGAGCACCGCCACCGGCACGTGCCAGGTGATGACGCGGCGCCACAGCAGCCACAGCCCGCCGAGCAGAACCAGGCCGTTGATCGCCTCCCAGCCCTGGCCGCCAAGGTGGCCGAAGATCGGACTGCTGCGGATCTCGTTCACGGTATGTGCCATGCCCAGCTGCACCTTCATGGTGTCGAGGGCGGTGGCGGAGGTGAGCGCATCCAGCGAAATGTCGGCGGGCAGGGTGCCGCTCAGGCTGTACAGCAGCACCTGCACCAGGCCGAGGTCGGCGCTGCGCAGGCCGGCGGGTGCCGCCCAGGAGGTCATCTCCTGCGGGAAGGACACCAGCAGCAGCACGTAACCCGCCATCGCCGGATTGAACGGATTGAAGCCGAGGCCGCCGTACAACTGCTTGGCGAAGACGATGGCAAAGGCACTGCCCACCGCCACCAGCCACCACGGCGCCAGCGGCGGCAGGGCGATGGCGAGCAGCATGGCGGTGATCAGGGCGCTGCCGTCACGCAGGGTGATGAGGACCGGGCGGCGGCGCAGGGCGAGCACTGCCGCCTCGCTGGCCAGCGCCGCGGTGATGGCGACGAGCAGGTTGACCAGCACGCCCCAGCCGAACAGCCACAGGCTGCCGGCGATGGCCGGCAGCAGCGCGTAGGCGACGCGCAGCATGACGTTGCTGACGTTGGCCGGACCGTGGACGTGGGGCGAACTGATGACTGGATTGGTCATGGTTATCGATCTCTATCCGCGAATGAACGCGAATGAACGCCAATAAATGACAGTCCAGTCATCGCTGATGATTTTGCATTTGCGTTTATTCGCGTTCATTCGCGGACTCATTCTTTTTTTCCGTCGCGCGCCGTGCCTCGGCCTCTTCGATCTGGCGCTGCTGATCGGCGGTGAGGTTTTCGGTGTTCTTCGGCTCGACGCCGGCCGCCTCGCGCTTGGCCTTGGCCCGTTCCATCGCCGCCTTGATGGCAGCCTTCTTGGCCTCCTCGCTGTCGGCGGCAGGGGATTCTTCCAGCGCGGCCTTCTTCTTCGCCAGCTTGGCGGCGCGCTCGGCCTTTTCGCGCTCCTGGCGTTCCAGGCGGAAGTCGTGGCGCTCGCGCGCCAGTTCGGCCCTCTTCTTGTCGCGCGCCTGCGACCAGATGGTGGTCTTGGCGTAGCGGTAGTACTGCACCAGCGGCAGGTTGGCCGGGCAGACGTAGGTGCAGCAGCCGCATTCGATGCAGTCGAACAGGTTGTAGTCCTGCACCTTGTCGAAATCCTTGGCGCGCGCGTGCCAGTACAGCTGTTGCGGCAGCAGACTGGCGGGGCAGACGCGGGCGCATTCGCCGCAGCGGATGCAGTTGCGCACCGGCCCATGCTGGCCGAATTCGCCCGGCGTCAGGGCCAGGATGCAGTTGCCGGTCTTGGTGACGGGCAGGCCGCGGTGCGCGAGGGTGATGCCCATCAGCGGACCGCCCAGCACCAGGCGGGACAGCATCGGCGTGGTGCCGCCGCACTGTTGCAGCAGGTCGTCGACGGGGGTGCCGATGAGCACCTCCAGGTTGCGCGGTTGCGCTACGCCGCGGCCGGTGACGGTGACGATGCGCGTGATGAGCGGCTCGCCCAGTTCCACCGCGCGGTGTACCGCGGCGGCGGTGGCGACGTTGTGGCAGACGATGTTGATGTCGATGGGCAGGCCCTGCGACGGCACTTCCTTGCCGGTGAGCACCTTGATGAGCTGCTTCTCGCCGCCGGTGGGATACCGCGTCGGCACCTGTACCAGTTCGATGTCGCTGCGATCGATGCGTGCCAGGGCTGCGCCCAGGGCGGCATGGGCCTGCGGCTTGTTGTCCTCGATGCCGATCACCACGCGGCGCGCGTGCAGTGCATGGCGCATGATGCGCGCCCCGGCGATGACCTCGTCGGCGCGTTCGCGCATCAGACGATCGTCGCAGGTGATGTAGGGCTCGCACTCGGCGGCGTTGAGGATCAGCGTATCCACCTCGGTGCGTGCACCGGGGTTGAGCTTGATGAAGCTGGGGAAACCGGCGCCGCCCAGGCCGACGATACCGGCCTCGCGGATGATGTTGCGCAGCTCGCTGGGGTCGAGGCCGGCCCAGTTGTCGTGCGGTTGCCGTTCGCCCCAGCGGTCCTCGCCGTCACTCTCGATGATGATGCAGGGAGCGTTCAGGCCCGAGGGGTGTGGCACCGGCAACTCCTCGATGGCGACCACGGTGCCCGAGGTCGGCGCGTGCAGTGCGGCGCTGACGAAACCGTCGGGCTGGCCGATGATCTGGCCTTTCAGGACGCGATCACCCACTTCAACAATGGGTTTGGCCGGTGCGCCGATGTGTTGCTGCAAGGGCAGCACCAGCCGTTTGGGCAGTGTGGCAGGGGCGATCGCCTGTTCGCAGGACAGCGCCTTGTGGTCGGGCAGGTGCAGGCCGCCGTGGAAATGCCACAGCTTGCGCGCAGAGCTGGTCGGGTGGGCGGCACTGGTCATGAGGCGTTCGCCGGCTGGGTGGTTGCGGCCGGGTAGGGCCAGGTCCAGGTGGCGGGCTCCACCTTGATGGGAATCATGCTGATGCAGTCCACCGGGCAGGGCTCCACGCACAGTTCGCAGCCGGTGCATTCGTCGGCGATGATGGTATGCATCTGCTTGGCGGCGCCGAGGATGGCGTCCACCGGACAGGCCTGCAGGCACAGGGTGCAGCCGATGCAGGTCTGTTCGTCGATATGGGCGACCGTTTTTTCCTTGGCGCCGCCCTCTACCGGCTTGGCGTCACGGCCGAGCAGATCGGCCAGCGCCAGCACCACCGTCTCACCGCCGGGCGGGCATAGATTGATGTCGACCTCGCCCTTGGCGATGGCCTCGGCATAGGGATGGCAGCCGGCGAAGCCGCACTGGCCGCACTGCGTCTGCGGCAGGATGGCGTCGATCTTGTCGACGATGGGATCGCTCTCCACCTTGAAGCGCACGGCGGCATAGCCGAGCAGCAGGCCGAAGGCCAGCGCAAGCAGGGTGAGGGCGAGGATTGCGGTAAGCATCGCTTAAATGCAGTCCGCAAATGAACGCGAATAAACGCGAATACGGCTCATGCGCGATGCGGCGCCAGTTCCATGTTCTGCAAATTTGCGTGTATTTGCGTTCATTCGCGGACTCAAGCCCTTAGCCCTTCACCAGTCCGGAGAAGCCCATGAACGCCATCGACATCAGGCCGGCGGTGATCAGGGCGATGGCGGGGCCGCGGAATACGGCGGGGACATCGCTGACGGTGATGCGCTCGCGCATGGCGGCGAACAGCACCAGCACCAGGGAGAAGCCGACCGCGGCGCCGAAGCCGTAAACGGCGGATTCGAGGAAGCTGTGCTGCGCCTGGGTGTTGAGCAGCGCCACGCCGAGCACGGCGCAGTTGGTGGTAATCAGCGGCAGGAAGATGCCGAGTACCTGATACAGCACCGGCGAGGTCTTGTGCACCACCATTTCGGTGAACTGCACCACCACGGCGATGACCAGGATGAAGGCGATGGTGCGCAGGTATTCGATGCCGAGCGGCGCCAGCAGGAATTCGTTGGTGAGGTAGGCGCAGACCGAGGACAGGGTGAGCACGAAGGTGGTGGCCAGGCCCATGCCGATGGCGGTCTCCAGCTTGCGCGACACGCCCATGAACGGACACAGGCCAAGAAACTTCACCAGGACGAAGTTGTTGACCAGCACCGTGCTGACGAGGATGAGGGCGTATTCGGTCATGAACTCGGGGACAGGATAAAAGTTAAAGGATACAAGTAGCTAAATCGGCTAGTGCAAAGATAGCAGAAGCGCCGGGCGGGCAAGAATGATCATTCGCAATCCCCTTGTATCTTTGCGCCTGCAACTTGTATCCGTCTTATTTGATGCGCATGCCGGGCTGCGCGCCGCTGTCGGGGCTGAGGATGAAGAGGTCCTTGCCGCCCGGGCCGGCGGCCAGCACCATGCCCTCGGACAGACCGAATTTCATCTTGCGCGGCGCCAGGTTGGCCACCATCACGGTGTGGCGGCCCACCAGGTCCTTGGGATCGTAGGCGGAGCGGATGCCCGCAAAGACGTTGCGGGTTTCGCCGCCCAGGTCCAGGGTGAGCTGCAGCAGCTTGTCGGCCCCTTCCACGTAGGCCGCGGCGGCGATGCGCGCCACGCGCAGGTCCACCTTGGCGAAGTCGTCGATGCTGATGGTGTCGGCAATGGGGTCCATGACGGTCTTGGTCTCGTGCTGTTGGTGCTCGGCGTGGCGCGCCTGGGAATGGCTGTCGGCCGCCGACGCCATACTGGCGGTGTTGGCGGCGATGAGGGCATCGATCTGCTTGGTGTCGATGCGGGTCATCAGGTGTTTATAAGCGTTGATGTGGTGGCCACCGGCCAAGGTATTACCTAGGTCATCCCAGTTAAGGGAGTCGATATTCAGGAATTCCCTTACCTCTGCTGCGATCTTTGGCAGTATGGGACCAAGATAGACAGTGAGTATGCGGAACGCCTCAATGGTGGCGCTACAAGTTATATGCAATTCATACCGCTCAGCAGGATCATCCAATAGCTTGGCTTTTTCCCACGGTTTACGCTGATCCCAGTATTGATTCACTCTGTCAGCGAGGCCCATTATTGCCGACACAGCGAGATTAAAGCGGCGATCTTCAAAATGCGTGCGGATAATTTCCTGCTCTTCTAGCAGTTCTTCAATTAAGTGATGACGTTCAATTGTGGTCGGAGGTTCGACCCTAAGGGATGCCAATTCACTGTTG
This sequence comes from Pseudomonadota bacterium, assembly GCA_040755915.1. Taxonomy (GTDB): domain Bacteria; phylum Pseudomonadota; class Gammaproteobacteria; order Thiohalomonadales; family Thiohalomonadaceae; genus Sulfurivermis. The sequence goes on from JBFLWM010000044.1 coordinate 27,359, forward strand.
AAGTACTTCGTAATAAATCCTGCCGCACGGCTTGCGATGTTGACGTACTTGCCGATGAGGTCCGAGTTCACGCGGGCGACGAAGTCTTCCAGATTCAGGTCGATGTCGTCGACGCCGCTGCCCAGCTTGGCGGCGAAGTAGTAGCGCAGCCATTCCGGGTTGAGGTGTTGCAGGTAGCTGGACGCGGTGATGAAGGTGCCGCGCGACTTGGACATCTTGGTGCCGTTGACGGTGAGGAAGCCGTGGGCGAACACGCCGGTGGGCGTGCGGTAGCCGGCGCTCTCCAGTTCGGCGGGCCAGAACAGGGCGTGGAAATACAGGATGTCCTTGCCGATGAAGTGGTACAGCTCGGTGCCGGCCTGGGCGGCCTTGTGCTTGTCCCAGAAGGCGTCGAAGTCGAGGCCGTGCTTGTCGCAGTAATTCTTGAAGCTGCCCATGTAGCCGATGGGGGCGTCGAGCCAGACGTAGTAGTACTTGCCGGGGGCGCCGGGGATCTCGAAGCCGAAGTAGGGGGCGTCGCGGGAGATGTCCCAGTCGGACAGGCCGGCATCCAGCCACTCGGCCAGCTTGTTGGCCGATTCGGCCTGCACCCGCGGCGGCTGGATCCAGCCGCGCAGGAAGTCGGCGCAGGCGCCCAGCTTGAAGAAGTGGTGGTCGGACTGCTTGCGAATGGGCGTGGCACCGGACACTGCCGAATAGGGGTTGAGCAGGTCGGTGGGCGAGTAGGTGGTGCCGCAGGCCTCGCAGGAGTCACCGTACTGGTCCTTGGCGTGGCACTTGGGGCATTCGCCCTTGATGAAGCGGTCCGGCAGGAACATCTCCTTCACCGGGTCGTAGTACTGCTCAATGGCGCGCACCTCGATGAGGCCGGCGGCCTTGAGCTTGGTGTAGATGTCGTCGGCGTAGTGGCGGGTTTCCGGGCTGTTGGTGGAGTAATAGTTGTCGAAATCCACCAGGAAGCCGTCGAAGTCGGCCTTGTGCTCGGCCCAGACGCGGGCGATGAGCTGTTCCGGGGTGATGCCTTCCTTCTCCGCGCGCAGCATGATCGGCGTGCCGTGGGTGTCGTCGGCACAGACGTAATGGCACTGGTGGCCGCGCAGCTTCTGGAAACGCACCCAGATATCGGTCTGGATATATTCCACCAGATGGCCGAGGTGGATGGGTCCGTTGGCATAGGGCAGGGCGCTGGTGACCAGAATCTTGCGGGGGATGTCCGTCATGGCGGTGATATCAGTGACTTACGGGGGTTTGAAAAAGGGCCATACAGTACCAATTATGGACAGGACTTGCCACCGAACACCGGGGCAGGGGAATACTCTGGTACCATTACAGGTCTTTCTATCCGGCCCCGTGGTCCGTACAATACCCGATTTCATTGCTAGGTAATTTTGCGCCGCTCCCCGGAGACGGCCTTTTCAGGAGTGCTCAAGATGTCCAATGTGACCCAAGCGCAGGTCGAGAATGCGATCAAGCAGTACGTCGATCCTTATATGGACAAGGATCTGGTTTCCGCCGGCTGCATCAAGAACATTGCCATCGACGGCGACAAGGTGACGGTGGAGGTGGTGCTCGGTTTCCCCGCCCAGGGCTATGCCGATGAGCTGACCGCCGCCATCAAGGGCAAGGTCGAGGCGGTGGCCGGTGTCGCCGGCGTCGCCGTCAAGGTCAACACCCTGATTGCCTCCCATGCCGCCCAGAAGGGCGTCAAGCACATCAAGGGCGTCAAGAACATCATCGCCGTGGCCTCCGGCAAGGGTGGCGTCGGCAAGTCCACCACCTCGGTCAACCTGGCCCTGGCCCTGGCCGCCGAAGGCGCCACCGTGGGCATCCTCGATGCCGACATCTACGGCCCGAGCCAGCCGCGCATGCTGGGCGTGGGCGGCACCCGCCCCGAGTCCAGCGACGGCCAGACCCTCAACCCGGTGATGAGCCACGGCCTGCAGTCCATGTCCATCGGCTACCTCATCGACGAGGACACCCCGATGATCTGGCGCGGCCCGATGGTCACCCAGGCCCTGGAGCAGTTGCTCAATGACACCCAGTGGCGCGAGGTGGACTACCTGGTCATCGACCTGCCGCCCGGCACCGGCGACACCCAGCTGACCCTGGCGCAGAAGGTGCCGGTGTCCGGCGCCGTCATCGTCACCACCCCGCAGGACATCGCCCTGCTCGACGCGCGCAAGGCCTATAAGATGTTCGAGAAGGTGGAGGTGCCGGTGCTCGGCGTGGTGGAGAACATGTCCATCCACATCTGTTCCAAGTGCGGCCATGAAGAGCATATCTTCGGCCAGGGCGGCGGCCAGAGCATGGCCGAGCAGTACGGCGTGCCGTTCCTCGGCGCCCTGCCGCTGGACATCCGCATCCGCGAAGAGGCCGACAACGGCAAGCCCACCGTGGTGGCGGAGCCCGACAGCCGCATCGCCCAGATCTACCGCGACATCGCCCGCCGCGTGGCGGCCAAGCTGGCGCTGAAGGCCAAGGACTACAGTGCCAAGTTCCCGAAGATCGTGATTCAGTAACAAGTAGCAAGTGACAAGTAGCAAGTGGACGGGGCGGACTACCGCCCCGTTTTCTTATGGGTTTCGGGTTTTTTCTTGAAACTTGCAACTTGAAACTTGTAACTTGTCACTCGCTCCGCCCCAACCGATACGGCAGTCACCACAATGACCAACAGCACGGAACCCTCCGCCGCCACGAAGAAGTGGGACACCCGTTTCCTCGGCCTCGCCGCCCACATCTCCGCCTGGAGCAAGGACCCCTCGTCGCAGGTGGGCGCGGTGATTACCGACGGCAACCGCATCGTGTCGCTCGGCTACAACGGCTTCGCCGCCGGCGTGGCGGACACCACCGAGCGCCTGGTGGACCGCAACCGCAAGCTGAATCTCACCATTCATGCCGAGGAAAATGCGCTGATCTTCGCCAAGCGCGACCTGCGCGGCTGTACCGTCTACGTCACCCATCCGCCCTGTCCGCGCTGCGCCTCCAAGCTGATCCAGGACGAGATCGGCCGCGTGGTGTGCATCACGCCGAGCGAGGACTTTCTGTCGCGCTGGGCCGACGACCTGGAGCTGTCCTACGAGATGTATCGCGAGGCCGGCGTGGAGATCACCATGTATGCGCCGGAGGAGATCAACGTCGACAACGCGCGCATCACCGTGGCGCCGGGGGGGTTCTTCCAGAAGATCATGCAGCAACTGCTGCGTTTGTTCTAGGCTGCCGTCTATTGCTTCTGGATATAGGTGGCGATGGTGCCGTCATCGTTTTTCTGTATCAGCTGCACCAGCAGGTAGTTCCACTGCGGCGCCAGCCAGAGCGTGGTGTCCTTGCGCTTTATCTTGATGGTGGTGACCCGGCCGCGGGCGGTCGCCAGCTCTTCCGACCCCAGCCATTCGTAGGTGTAGTGCTTGATGTTGCCGCGATCGAGCACGGTATATTCCAGTTCTTTTCTTCCCTGCGCGATGTCGTTGCTCAGGATCAGCTGATGCGACAGCTTGTCCATCATGTCGCCGGACAGTGAGATTTCCTGCCTCTTTTCCTGGTAGCGCGAGGTGGCGACATTGCTTTGCCAGTCAAAGTCGATGTGCTCCCTGATGTCTTTTGACCGGCCGGTGTAGTGGGCATCGTAGGTGAGCGGAATCGGCCGGCGCCTGTCATTTCCCAGAACGCTGCGCTCCGCCAGTTTGTCTTTCTTGAATAGAGCCACCAGGCCGGTGGTTTCGGTATTTTGCTCCAGTACCGGGGCGCCGCTGCCGTCGATGTGCAGACGACGTTCCATCTCGGCCACCTTGAAGCCGTTTAGCTGCACCGAATAACGCGCGCTGAACGGTTCCAGCCGAAAGCTTTCGGCTGGAGCTGCCGTAGCCAGCAGGAGCAGGCACAGGGCGGGGATGAGCTGGGGCAGACGTGGCATGGCGGCAGTGTAGCAAATCTGTGATTGGACGCAGTATTGGCGCGTCGGACAAGGCTGCTATACTGGCGGCCATTGCGCGCCGGGCCTATGGCCGGCAGTTCTCCCGCTACGCAGGATATGCGTTTCTTCCCTTGACCGCCCCGACATGACTGCAACGCGCCGCACCTTTCTGGTCACCCTGCTGGCGGTGACCCTGCTCAAGCTGTTGCTGGCCGCGTGGCTGCCGTTGACCGGTGACGAGGCCTACTTCTTCCTCTGGGGCAAATATCCGGGTTGGGGCTATTACGACCATCCGCCGATGGTGGGCTGGTGGCTGCATGTGCTGCAGTATCTGGGTACGGCGGAGTGGTGGCTGCGCCTGCCTTCCTATGTGATGACCTCCTTCATCGCCTGGGCCATTTATCGCTGGCTGCGTGCCGAGCTGGGCGAGGAGCGGGCAATATTGATCGGGCTGCTCTATCTGCTGGCTCCGGTCAACATCGTCAATGTCCTGATCAGCACCGATACGCCGCTTATCCTGCTGTCTTTCCTGTCCGCCCTGGCCTTGAAGCGCGCCCTGGACAGCGAAGGTTACCGCTGGTTTGTCTATGCCGGCGCACTGCTCGGCCTGGCCTTTCTCGCCAAATATTTCGCGGTTCTGCTCGGTGTCGCCTACGGCGTCTATTTGTTGCTGCTGCGCCCCTCGCGCCGCAATGCCATCGGCTTGCTGCTGCTGTTCCTGGCTGTGCTGCCCTTTGCCGCGCTCAACGTGTGGTGGAACTATTGCCATTGCTGGGACAACATCCTGTTCAACGTGTTCGTCCGCCACAGCGGCAGCAGCTTCAGCTGGTCCAGTCCGTTGTTCTACGTTCTGATGCTGGCCTACCTGGTGACACCCTGGCTGCTGTGGTACGGCTGGCAGCGACGCGAGGAGCTGCGCAGCGCCCTGGCGCGCCGGGATCTTTTTCTGTGGCTCTGGCTGCTGCCGCTGGTGCTGTTCCTGGTGCTGTCTTTTACCGCCCGTATCGGCCTGCACTGGGTGCTGGCATTTTATCCATTTTTATTCCTCTTCCTGCCGCGTCTCCTGAGTACCATCCAGTTGCGACGCAGCGTGCGTTTCATGGCCGGGTTCTCCGTACTGCACCTGGTGCTGATTGCGGCAGTGCTGTTGATGCCGCCGGCGGTCCTGAAGGGACGGCCGGTACTGCACCATGATTTGATTTTCGGCAGCCACAGCGGGGAGTTCTGGCAGCAGATGCGCCCGCATGTGGATGGCTATGCCCTGGCCACCGAGAGCTATGTCTATTCCGCCATCCTCGAGCATCGCACCGGCGAGCGCTTCGCTGTGTTCGGCGAGGCCTCCAAGTACGGCCGCCAGGACGACATGCTGACCGATTACCGTGCCCTGGACGGCAAGGACATCGCCCTGTTCGTCTATGCCGGCAAGGGGGTGGAAAACCATGCCCGCTATTTCGAGCAGTACGAAACCCGCGAGATCAGCGTGCGCGGCGTGACGGACGTGCTGCTGCTGGGGCGCGGTTTCCGTTACGAGCTATACCGCAAGAAGGTGCTGCGGCAGACACAACAGCAGTTTTACCGCCTGCCGGGATACCTTCCCTTGGGGGCGTGTTATTTTTACGACAAGTATTTTCCCGGCGAAAAAGTGAAACGGTTGCCGCGTCAATGAACACACTGCCAAAGGATATTTCCGGCTGGGGCCGTTACCCGGTACAGCGCTGCGAGCTGGTGCGGCCGGAGCGCCATGCCGATCTGTGGTCGGAGGCGCCGTCCTTGCTGGCGCGCGGCCAGGGGCGCAGTTACGGTGATGCCGCCCTCAACGCCGGTGGCCGTGTGGTGCTCACCGAACGGGTCAACCGTTTTCTCGCCTTCGATCGCGACAAGGGCATCGTGCGCGCCGAGGCCGGTGTCACCCTGGCCGAGCTGCTGGCCCTGACCGTGCCGCGCGGCTGGTTTCCGCTGGTGACGCCGGGCACCAGGCATGTGTCGCTGGGCGGCTGCGTGGCGGCGGATGTGCACGGCAAGAATCATCATCACGATGGCGCCTTCGGCACCAGCGTGCGCGAGCTGGAGCTGATCACCGCCGGGGGCCGCCGCCTGCGCTGTTCCGCGCAGGAAAACGCCGAGGCCTTTCGTGCCACCGTCGGCGGCATGGGGCTGAGCGGCATCATCGGTGAAGTGGAATTGCAGCTGCGGCCCATCGAGAGCGCCTACATCCGCGCCCGCCACCAGGGCGCCGCCAATCTGGAACAGCTGTTCGCCCTGTTGCAGGATTCCGACCATGATGCGCGCTACAGCGTGGCCTGGGTGGACCTGATGAGCCGCGGTGCCGCGCTCGGACGCGGCGTGGTGATGAACGGCGATCATGCCGGACGCGATGAACTGTCCGGTGGCCGGCGTCTGACGCCGCTGCGCCTGGCGCCACACAAGGTGCGCAACATTCCCTTTGATATGCCCGGCTGGTTGCTCAACCGTTTTTCCATCCGTGCCTTCAACAGCCGCTATTTCCGCCGCGAGGGAGGGCGCGATGCCCCCTTCCTGGTGGACTATGACACCTTCTTCTATCCGCTGGACACGCTGGACAACTGGAACCGCCTGTACGGTCGGCGCGGCTTCGTGCAGTACCAGTGCGTGGTGCCGACGGCAACGGCGCTGGCGGCGATGCAGCAATTGCTGCAGCGTCTCGCCACCAGTGGTCATCCCGCTTTCCTCGGTGTGCTGAAGCGCATGGGCGCGCAGGGGACGGGGTATCTGTCCTTCCCCATGGAGGGCTACACCCTGGCCATGGACCTGCCCATGCAGGGCGCGGCAACGCTGGCGCTGCTCGACAGTTTTGACGAGGTGGTGCTGCAGCACGGCGGCCGCGTGTATCTGGCCAAGGATGCACGTCTGGCGCCGGCGAGTCTGCGTGCCATGTATCCGCAGCTGGCCGAGTGGCAGCGCGTGCGCCGTGAGCTGGACCCGCAGGGTGTGTTCAGCTCCAGCCTGTCGCGCCGCTTGCGCATGGAGGAAGAGGCATGAGCGGCGCGATCCTGATCCTGGGGGCTACCTCGGCCATCGCGCGCGGCGCGGCGGCGGCGTGGGCGCAGCGCGGCTACCGCCTGTATCTGGCCGGCCGCGACGTGGAGTCGCTGCGCCGCGATGCGGCGGACCTCGCCATCCGCTATGGCGTGGCGGTGCATTTCGGCGCCTTCGATGCCGCGGCCCATGATTCCCATGCGGCCTTTCTGCAGCGGGTGACCGAAGAAATGGGGGAACTGGAGGGCGTGCTGCTGGCCTTCGGTTATCTGGGCAGCCAGGCGCAGGCGGCGGCTGATTTCCGTGAAACCCTCACCATCATCAACCGCAATTTCGTCGATGCGGTGTCGATCCTAAACCTCTGTGCCGATCAGCTGGAGCAGCGCGGCCGTGGTTTCATCGCCGGCATCGCCTCGGTGGCCGGCGATCGCGGCCGCCAGAGCAATTACACCTACGGCGCGGCCAAGGGCGCCTTCGCCCTGTATCTGCAAGGGCTGCGCAACCGGCTGTTTCCCGCCGGTGTGCGTGTGCTCACCATCAAGCCCGGCTTCGTCGATACGGCCATGACCTTCGGCATGCCCGGCCTGTTTCTGGTGGCTTCACCGCTGGATGTCGGTGCGCGTATCGTGACGGCCGCTGAGCGCGGTCGCGATGTCATCTATGTGCCGTGGTTCTGGCGCTACATCATGCTCATCATCACGAGCATCCCCGAGCGTCTGTTCAAGCGGCTCAAGCTGTGATTGCGCGCCCGGTCGTCGCCGTCTTCGATTTCGACGGCACCATCACCTACCGCGACACGCTGCTGCCCTTTCTGCTGCGGCTGCGCGGCAGGGGCGGCGTGGTGCGCGGCGCGTTGCCGTTACTCCCCACGCTTGGCGGCTTTGCGCTGCGGCTGGTGCCGCGTGACGTCGCCAAGGAGCGGGTGCTGATCCGCTTCCTTGCCGGACTGTCTGACGCGGAGCTGCGCCGTCTCGGCGCCGACTATGCGCAGCAGGAGATCCCGCGACAGGTGCGGCCGCAGGCCCTGGCGCGTCTGGCCTGGCACCGCCGGCAGGGGCACCGTTGCGTGGTGGTCTCCGCCTCCATCGAACATTACGTGGCGCCGTGGGCGCGGGCGGCCGGTTTCGATGACGTATTGGCGACGCGTCTGGCGGTGGATGACGCCGGCCGCGTGAGCGGGCGCTACGACGGCGCCAACTGTTATGGCGCGGAGAAGGTGCGGCGCCTGCAGCAGTTGCTTGGCACGGCGGCGGATGTTGAGATCTATGCCTACGGCGACAGCCGCGGCGACCGTGAGCTGCTGGCACTGGCCGACCACGCCTATTACCGCACCATGCCGGGAGAGGGAGATGGCGCTTAATCCGCGCGCGATGATCAAATTGCTGCGGCCGCACCAGTGGCTGAAGAACGGCTTTGTCTTTGTCGGTCTGATGTTCGGCCACGCCTGGGACGAGACCGCCATCGTGCAGGCGGTGCTGCTGGCGGCGCTCGCCTTCTGTCTCATCTCCAGCGCCATCTACGTAATCAATGATCTGGCCGACCGCGAGGCCGATCGGCTGCACCCGCACAAGAGGCACCGTCCGCTGGCGGCCGGGACGGTGACGCCGGGTCAGGCCGTGGTGCTGGGTGTGTCGTGCGGCCTGGCAGGCCTGCTGCTGGCCTGGAGCGCTTCGCCGCAGGTGTTGTACATCGTCGTCGCCTATGGCGTGATGAACCTGCTCTATACCTGGCGCCTCAAGCACGTGGTGGTGCTGGATGTGTTCATCATCGCCGCCGGGTTCATGCTGCGCATCCTCGCCGGCACCATCGGCGTCGGCATACCGCCGTCGTCCTGGCTGCTGCTCACCGGTCTGATGGTCACGCTGTTCCTCGGCTTTGCCAAGCGCCGTGCCGAGCTGGCGGTGCTGGAGCACAGCGACGCCCCGGCGCGCAAGGTGTTGCAGCACTATTCGCTGCCCATGCTGGATGTGATGATCGGCGTCTGCGCCACCGGCGTGGTGCTGGCCTACAGCCTGTATGCCATCAGTGACGATGCCATCGCCGTGCACCACACCACCGACCTCATCTACACCGTGCCCTTCGTGCTGTACGGCCTGTTCCGCTATCTCTACCTCAGCTTCACCAGCGATGCCGGCGAGGACCCGGCGCGCGACCTGTTGCGCGACCCGCACATGCTGGTGACCGTGCTGGGGTGGGCGGCGTTCACCATCTGGTTGCTGGCATGACGCAAGTGCCGGCACGGCCGGTGCGCGGCCTGCGTGCGCTGATCCTGTCGGTGGTGGCCGCCGCCGTCGGCTATCTGGGCTTTTCCCTGTGGGGTGGCTGGCAGGATGTGGTGGCCGCCCTGCGCCAGGTGTCGCTGCCGGTGCTGCTGCTGTTGCTGCTGCTGTCCCTGGTGAACTACGGTCTGCGCTTTGCGCGCTGGCAGCACTACCTGGCGCTGTTCGGTCATCGCGTGCCGTGGCGGCAGAGCCTGCGCATCTATCTGGGCGGATTTGCCCTGACCACCACCCCGGGCAAGGCCGGCGAGGCGCTGCGCTGCGTGTTGCTGCAACCGCACGGCGTGTCCTGGCCGCACAGCCTGGCCGCGCTGCTCGCCGAACGGTTGGGCGATCTGATGGCGATCCTGCTGCTGGCGGCCATCGGCCTGGCCGCCTGGCCGCAGGGACGCGGGGTGATCGTGTTGATGGCCGCGGTGCTGGTGGTGCTGCTGCTGTGCATCCAGCAGCGCGCCTGGCTGGTGCGGCTCGATGGCTGGCTGCGCACGCGCTTTCACGGCCGCGCGGCGGCACTCGCCGCCGGTCTGATCGAAACCATGCTGCATTCCTCGCGTCTGTTTACGTTGCCGCTGCTGCTCTACAGCGCGGTGCTCGGTGTGGTGGCGTGGGGCGCCGAGGGTGTGGCCTTCTACTACCTGGTGCAGGTGCTGGGCACCGACCTCGACCTGCTCACCGCCCTGTTCATCTATGCCTTCGCCATGCTGGTGGGGGCGGTCAGCTTTCTGCCCGGCGGCCTGGGCGGCGCCGAACTGGCGATGGTGACCCTGCTGACCCTGCACGGCATGTCGCCGGGCGTGGCCGTTGCCGCCACGGTGATCATCCGTCTGGCCACCCTGTGGTTTGCCGTGGTGCTCGGCGCCCTGGCCCTGCTGCCCGGCCGTCGCGGCCCATGGACCTGAGATCCTCATGCACAGCCTGATTCTGTATTGTCGTGCCGGCTTCGAGGGCGAGTGCGCCGCCGAGATCCAGGAGCAGGCCGCCGCACTCGGCGTGGCCGGATATTGCCGCGCCGCCGCAGGCAGTGCCTATGTGGAGTTCAATCCCTATGAGGGACAAGCGGCGGATCTGCTGCAACGCCTGCCGTTCAGTGGTCTCATCTTTGCGCGCCAGATGTTTGCGGCGCAGCGCGTCGATGACCTGCCGCTCACCGATCGCATCGGTCCGTTGCTGGCGGCGCTGGGTCCGGTGACGGTGGGCGAGGTGTGGGTGGAGACGGCGGATACCAACGAGGCCAAGGAACTGCAGGTGCTGTGTCGCAAGCTGGCCACGCCGCTCGCGGCGGAACTGCAGCGGCGCGGCTGGCTGCATGCAGCGGACCGCACGCTGCCGCGCCTGCATGTGTTGTTTCTCGACTCCAGCACGGCGTGGATCGGCCTCTCCGACCCGGCCAACTCCGCCCCGTGGTACATGGGCATCCCGCGCCTGAAGTTTCCCGCCGCTGCGCCGAGCCGTTCCACCCTGAAGCTGGAGGAGGCGCTGCTGACCTTTCTCACCGCCGCCGAACGCGAGCAGCGTCTGCAACCGGCGATGCGCGCAGTGGATCTCGGCGCCGCGCCCGGCGGCTGGACCTGGCAACTGGTGCAGCGCCACCTGCGGGTAGTGGCGGTGGATAACGGTCCGATGGATTCTCGGCTCATGGACAGCGGCCTGGTGGAACACCGCCGCGAGGATGGTTTCCGCTACCGGCCGGCCAGGGCGGTGGACTGGATGGTATGCGACATGGTGGAGCAGCCGGCGCGCATTGCCCGTCTGGTGGCGGACTGGCTGGCGCAGGGCTGGTGCCGCGAATGCATCTTCAATCTCAAGCTGCCGATGAAGAAACGCTATCAGGAGGTGCAGCACTGCGCTGCCCTCATCGAGGCGCGCCTGTCTGCGGCGGGGCTGCGCTACAGCCTGCGTTTTCGCCAGCTGTACCACGACCGCGAGGAGGTCACCGGCTATCTGCGCGCCCTGTCGTAAGCGCCATAACCCGCAGTCAGGCGCGCACTGCGCGCGGCCAGATCTCCTGCATCGCATCGCCGCCCAGCCGTTCCAGCCGCGCCGCGTCGATGATGCGCAGCAGGCGTCCGCCCGGCTGCATCCAGATGATCTTGTCGCGGGTCATGCGCGACAGCACGCGGCTGACGGTTTCCAGGGTCAGGCCCAGCATCTCCGCCATGTCGGTGCGCGACAACGGCAGGGGAATTTCATGCACCTCTTCCGCCTCGGCTCGCAGGATGGAGAGCAGGAAGGAGGCCACGCGTTCGGTGGAGCTCATCATGCCCAGATTGCGGATCATGGCGTTGGAATGCTGCAGCTCGCGGTTGAGGGCGTTGATCACGCGCAGGGAGAGCTGCGGGTTGTATTCCAGCAGCTTGAGCATGTCCTTGTAGCGCACCATGCACACCTCGATGGGGGTGATGGCCTCCGCAGTATAGGGGTAGCGCTGATCGCTCATGGCCTCCAGTCCGATGAATTGCCAGGCGGCACCGAGGCGCAGCCCCTGGTTGCGGCCGTCCGGCAGGGCGGTGGTGAGCTTGACGTAGCCGGACTTGAGCAGGAACAGATGAGTGGTCGGCGTGCCCTCGCGGAACAGCACGGCCTTGGGGTCATAGGCTTTCTTGTGGATCACGCCATGCATGCGACAGACCTGGGTCCCGGTCAGGCCGGAGAACAGCAGGGACTCGCACAGCAGGCATTCATCTTGGCGGCAGGGACAGGCGCTCATGGCTCGTTCACTTTGGGCTCGGTGTCGTCTTTGCACAGGGGTTGGCGACTCCGTTCGAAACTACCTCCTTGGAGGTATCCGCCCTCGGCTTGCGAACCAATGATAAGCGGGACACGAGGCGAATGCACCTGTTTAATTGTTAAAAATTATTACAAAACAATCACTTATTGATATATGGCAAAATATGCGTGGTGGCGGTGCGACAACTGTCCGACACTACGCCTGCCCGCCCTGCGACGGGAATCCGGAGAGAGAGGATGGATGCGACCAATCTGCTCGGCCTGCTGGCCGGTACCCTGACCACGGCCTCGTTCCTGCCCCAGGTGATCAAAACGTGGCGCAGCCGATCGGCCGGCGACATCTCGCTGGTGATGTTCGCCCTGTTCAGTCTGGGCGTCCTGCTGTGGATCGTTTATGGTTTCACTGTCGGCGCAGTGCCGGTGATCGTGGCCAACGTGATTACCCTGCTGCTGTCGCTGACCATTCTGATTTTCAAGATTCGCTACAAGTGAGCACGGGGACCATCATGCCGCATAACAACGCAGTGAACGAAGAACATATCGCCGAGATGAAGTTGCTGGCGTTGTACAACCTGGCCTCGATGCAGGAGGGGTTGAAGGTGCACCATTCCGCCGGGGAACAGGCGGTGGCGGCAGCGCAGCGCCTCCATGCCAAGGGTCTGGTGACGCAGGCCGACGGCGGCTACCTCACCGATCTCGGCGTCGAGGCGGCGGAACACCTGCAGGCGGCGCTGACCATCCTGGAGGGCTGATATCTCCGGGGATCACGAAAATAAGTAACCCGGGACGAGATGAACAGGATGAGAGGCTGAGGCAGGGTGAATGGCGGCTCGTTAATCCTGCCGCATCTTGTTCATCTTCTCAGAGGACGTGCATCACACGGCGTCATCGTTTGCCGTAGTCGAGCCGCACGCGCACGGCCTCTTCCTGATCCAGCTCTTCCAGGCGGACCACGATCTCGCCCAGCGCCTGCTCCAGCTCCGGCAGCAAGACGTCTTCCAGCGCGCGGGCGCGCCGTTCGGTGCGGCGGTATTCCTGCAACAATCTTTCCAGATTGCCGCTGATGGCAGCGAGCGGTGCACTGTGGCGTATCAGTTCGCGAAACAGGCGCATGCAGTGCCGAGCCTCCGGAGACGGGTCTACCGCCGCGGCGGCGTTGCCGTCGGGCAGGGTCAGCTCGCATTCCGCCAGGTGCACGCCGAGAAAGCGGCGCCGTTGCTGTTGCAGGGAGGCCGCATCCATGGCCATCGCCGGGTGGACCTGCAGGCCCTGCAGGCCGTGGCGCGTCGCGGCGGCAGACAGGGCGGCCGCCGCGGCGCGATGCAGTTGCAGGTAATTGCGCTGCAGCCGTTCGTACTCGTCCAGCTGGCGCAGGATCTCGGCGGCGAGCAGCAGGCGCTTCTCGTCGAGGAAACGGTAGCCGTCCTTCACCACCTGCCGCTCCTCGCGCAGTTCCATCAGCACCGACGGCGTGGCGATGCGCTGTTCAGCCATCGTCCGGCTCCGCGATGTGCGCCGTGATCTGCGTATCGGACAGGCGGTGCAGCTCGCTGCGCGGCAGACGGCGCAGCAACTCCCAACCCAGCTGCATGCTCTGCTCCAGCGTGCGGTCCTCCTGCTGTTGCACCAGCTGCTGTTCGAAGGCGTCACCAAAGTCGAGGTAGCGGCGATCCAGCTCCGGCAGGCCGTCGACGCCGACCACGCTGGCGAGGACACGCACCTGCACTGCGCGGGCATAGGCCGCATACAGCTGGTTAGACAGCGCCGGGTGATCGGGGTCGGTATAGCCGGCGCCGATGCCGTCCTTCATCAGGCGCGACAGCGAGGGCAGCACCTTGACCGGCGGATAGACGCCGCGCCGATCGAGGTCGCGGTCGAGCACAATCTGGCCTTCGGTGATGTAGCCGGTGAGATCGGGGATCGGATGGCTGATGTCGTCCGACGGCATGGTGAGGATCGGCAGCTGGGTGAGCGAGCCGGGGCGGTCCTTGATGCAGCCGGCGCGCTCGTACAGCACGGCGAGGTCCGAATACATGTAGCCGGGGTAGCCCTTGCGGCTGGGGACCTCGCCGTGGCTGGCGGACACCTCGCGCAGGGCCTCGCAGTAGTTGGTCATGTCGGTGAGGATCACCAGCACGTGGCGGCCCTCGACGAAGGCCAGATATTCCGCCGCGGTGAGCGCATAGCGCGGGGTGAGCAGACGCTGGGTGCTGGAGTCGGAGGCCAGGTTGAGGAACATCACCGTGTGCGCCAGCGCACCGCTGTTCTCCATGGCACGGCGGAAATTTTCCGCCGTGTGGTGCGGCGCGCCGATGCCGACGAAGACGATGGCGAAATCGCCGCTGGCACCACCGCGCAGGCGGGCGCGGCGCGCAATCTCGATGGCGATGCGCTCGTGCGGCATGCCGCCGCCGGAGAAGATCGGCAGCTTCTGGCCGCGCACCAGGCTGTTCATCAGGTCGATGCTGGAGATGCCGGTCTCGATGAAGTCCTGCGGCTGGGCGCGCTGCGCCGGATTGATGGCCAGGCCGTCGATGCGCAGGCTGTGCTGGGCGGCGATGGGCGGGCCGCCGTCGATCACCTGGCCGACGCCGTTGAAGATGCGGCCGAGGATGTCGGGACCCACGGCGAAGTGCAGCGGTTCGCCGAGAAAGCGCACGCGTGTGCTGGCCAGCGCCAGACCGTCGGTCGTTTCCAGTACCTCCACCGTCAGTGTGTCGTCGTCCAGCGCGGCGACGCGTCCCTGACGCGCCTTGCCGTCCTGCCCGTAGACCTCCACGGCCTCGTTGAGGCCGACGTTGACGGTGCGGCGCAGGAACAGCAGCGGACCCTGGATGCCGGTGATGTTGCCTGTGGTGTAGAGATTCGGGCGCATGGGCTTGGCGGCGGCGTTGGAAATGCTACAGCGGACAGGATGAACGGGATATTCCGGGATGAACAGGAAGAACCCTGTTCATCCTGCGACATCCAGTTAATCCGGTAAGCGACGTGAGTGGTTTAAGCATCGTGTTTCGCCAGCCGCGTGAAGGCGGACTCCAGCTCGGCGCCGAGGGATTCATAGCCGGCGAGGGCATCTTCGCCCAGCTCCTCGCCCATGCGGTGCAGGCGGCGCAGGATGGGCAGGGCCTGGATATCTTCCACTTCGATGCCGGCAGCGAGCGCCTGTTGCGCCAGCTCGATGAAGCGATGGATCAGGTGCATCATCGCGCTCTGCCGTTTCGGCGAGCAGAAGCGGTCCACCGGTGACAGCGAGGACTGGCGCAGGAAGCCTTCGTTGATGAGTTCCGCGCACAGCAGGGTGAGCTGCTGCGCCGGCGGCAGGGCGTCCTTGCCGACGATGCGCGCCATGCGTTCCAGCTGGTTCTGCTGCTCCAGCAGGTGGAGGAAATGGCGGCGTGTCTCGGCCCACTCCGGGTTGCCTGCCGCCTGCCACCAGGCCTCCAGCTCGGCCACGTCTTCCGAATAGGATTGCAGCGGATGGACCGCCGGATAGAAGCGGGCATGGGCGCGGGCATAATCCAGTGCCCACAGGCAGCGCACGTAGCGCCTAGTGTGGGTGGTGACCGGTTCGGAGAAGTCGCCCGACGGCGGACTCACCGCGCCGATGATGGTGAGCGAGCCTTCGCTGCCGGCCAGGGTCTTCACCCGCGCGGCACGTTCGTAGAAACCGGCCAGGCGGCTGGACAGGTAGGAGGGATAGCCGCCCTCGCCGGGCAGTTCGCCCAGGCGTCCCGAGACCTCGCGCAGCGCCTCGGCCCAGCGGCTGGTGGAGTCGGCCATCAGCGCCACGTGCAGTCCCTGATCGCGGAAATATTCGGCCACCGTGATGCCGGTGTAGATGCTCGCCTCGCGTGCCGCCACCGGCATGTTGGAGGTGTTGGCGATGATCACCGTGCGCTCCATCAGCGGGCGGCCGCTCTGCGGGTCATCCAGCTGCGGGAACTCGTGCAGCACGCCGGCCATTTCGTTGCCGCGCTCGCCGCAGCCGACATAGATGATGATGTCGGCGTCACAGCCCTTGGCCAGCGCCTCCTGCAGCACCGTCTTGCCGGTGCCGAAGCCGCCCGGCAGGGCCGCCTTGCCGCCGCGCGCCACCGGAAACAGCGTGTCCAGCACGCGCTGGCCGGTGAGCATCGGACCGCTCGCCGGCAGGCGTTGCGCCACCGGGCGGTTGCGCCGCACCGCCCAGCGGTGGCTCATGGCAATGTCGCGCCGATAGCCATCCGGTGTCTCCAGCACGCACAGCGGCGCGTTGTCGGCGTATTCGCCGGCGGCCGCGATGGACAGCACCTTGCCCTGCACGTCGGGCGGGATCAGGCACAGTTGCGCGCGTCCCTGGGCCGGTGTGACGCGGCCGAAGGGGGTGCCGGGCGCCAGGCGCTGCCCCGCCTGCACCAGCGGCGCGAAGGGAAACACGGTCGCCGGCGGTTCGTACATGCCGGGTTGCACGTAGACCGAGTCGCCCTGCCGCGCCAGCGGCCGCAACAGGCCGTCGAAGATGTTGCCGAGCAGGGCGGGGCCGAGCGGCACCGCCAGCGGCAAGCCGCTGCCCGTGACGTGATCGCCGGGGCGCAGGCCGCTGGTGTCCTCGTACACCTGCACCACGATCTCGTCCCGTTCGATGCGGATCACCTCGCCGAGCAGGCGGCGCTCGCCGACGGCGACCGCCTCGTTGATGTGGAACGGACCCTCACTGCGCGCGCGCAGCACCGGTCCGCCGATCCAGCTCAGCACGGCGCGGCTCATGCGCCGCTCTCCGTACGTGACTGATGCACGTTGAGCAGGCGGTGCAGCTGCGCCAGCAGTTGCGCCTCGATGGCGCTGCGATCGGCCAGCAGGCCCTCCAGCGTGCCGTCGAGGCAGGCGCCCGCGGCACAGATGCGCAGACCGGCATCGATCTGGTCGTTGGCGCGCAGTTCCGGCAAGGTGCCGCAGTGTGTGCGAAGTTGTTCCTGCATTTCGGCGCACTCGGCCAGATCCCAGCCCGGCGGATGTTCGATCACCCAGCTGCAGCGCGGCAGCCGTTGCAGCGCCTGGTGCAGCAGGCCGCATACCCACTGCCGGCGTTGCGGCGCCGATTTCCAGCGCTGCAGCACCGCCTGGCCCAGCAGCTCCCAGCCGTGCTGCAGCAACAGCAGGGCCGTGCGGTGCTGCTGCTGGCGGGCGCGGGTCTCCAGTTGCGCGCGGGTGGCGTCGAGCTTGTCCTGGCCGCGGCGCCGCTCGGTGAGGATGGCTTCGCGCACGCGCGCACGTGCCTCGCCATAGGCCGCGCTCAGCAGGGCCTGGCGCCGTTCGGCGGCCTGCGCCAGCAGCTCGCCGCAGCGTTCGGCGCGGTGCTGTTCCACCAGCGCCAGCAGCGTCTCCACCTGCGCCTCCACTACGCTGTGCGCTTCGCTCATACCTTCATCCCCAGTTGGGTGCGGATGCGCACCGGCAGATCACGCATGGGGATCTGCTGCTGGATGTCCGGCACGATGAGGATCTGCGGCTGCAATCGGTGCAGCGCGTCCGCCAGCTCTTCCGCAGGCAGCTGCCGTGCCTGTGCCACGCCGAGCAGCAGCAGGTCGGTTTCCGCGCAGGCCCAGCGGAAGACTTCCAGCACCTCGTCGGCGCGCGGGCTGCGCGTGCGCAACCCGGCGAGGCGATAGCCCGCCGCGCTGGTTTCATCACCGATGAAGATGGGGGTCATGGCCGCCGCTGCCTGCGCCGAAGACCGGCTTCATACCAGCCGATTGAGAATCAGGATCGAGATGATCAGGCCGTAGATGGCGATGCCTTCCGCCAGGCCCACCAGGATCAGCACGCGGCCGAGCAGTTCCGGCTTCTCGGCCAGGGCGCCGATGGCGGCACTGCCGACCATGGCCACCGCGTAGCCGGCGGCCAGCGACGACATGCCGGTGGCCAGGGCGGCGGCGAGAAAGCCCCATTGCAGTACGCCCGGCGGCAGGTCGCTGGCGGCGGCCGCGGCCTCCGCTGCGCGCGCCGGTTCGATGCCGAGCAATGCGGTGGCGCCGAGGGCGATGACGGCGGCCAGGGCGACCATGAAGGCGGCGATCTTGGTGCGTGGTGTCATGCTGTTCTCCTTGTTATCCAAACAGGCTGTGCGTTTCTTTCATCGTTGTGTCCGCTGCGACGGCGCCGGGAGCGGCTGGAAGCGGCGCCCCTCGCCACGCAGGAAACGAATGAAAAATTCGAACAGCACCAGGCGGGTGACCTGTATCGATACCACCAGTCCTTCCAGAATAATGATCACCCCGTTGCCCAACAACAGGATGATGGCCGACAGCAGGGGATGGCCGCCGGCCTCCGCCAGACCGACCACCGCCACCGACAGTCCGGCATGGGCCAGGCAGAAGGCGCCGACGCGGGTGAAGGACAGGGTGTTGACGATGAGCTGCATGGTGTACTCCAGCAGGCGGCCGACGGCGCCGCCGAGGACGCGCAGATCACCCCGCGCCCGCTGCAGCCGTGCACCGAGATACCAGAACAGGCCGGCCAGCGCCGCCAGCGCGGCGTAGGGGGTGAGCAGCAGGCCGAGCAGGCCGAGATAGATCAGCAGCAGGGCGGCGTCCATGGCGAGCCAGTCGCGCAATGCGCCGCGCCAGTACGCCTCGATGCCGTTGAGCAGCAGGCCGAGCAGGAGCAGCAGCACGCCGCCGAGCAGGGGAATGGCGAGCACCAGCAGCGGCTGATCGAGGGGATGCAGCCAGAGGGGCGGGATGATGTCTTCACGGCTGAACACGCTGCCGAACAGCAGGCCGAACAGCATCGATGCCAGGCCGCCGGGTACCAGCAGGCGCAGGGTGGGGAAGCGGCGCGCCAGCAGCAGGCCGGCGAGGAGCAGCACCAGGCCCTGGCCGAGGTCGCCGAACATGTAGCCGAACATCAGCGGCACGATGAACACCAGCAACCGGCTCGGATCGGCCTCGTCCCTGGCCGGCGTGCCGAGCAGGCGCGCGAACAGTTCGAAGGGCTGTGCCCACCATGGATTGTGGAACACCATTGGCGGCGTCTTGTCACGCGGCGGGTCGGGGAAGCGCAGCAGGGCGCGGGCCCGGGCGCGGTCGAGGGCCTGTTGCAGCACCTTGCCGTCCAGATCCGAGGTCCAGCCGGTGACCCAGGCGAAGGTTTCGCTCACCGGCAGGGCCTCGACGTGGGTGAGGAACCACTCCAGACGTGCAATATCGCCCAGGGCCTCGGCCAGCTGATGTGCCTCCTGCACTTGTGCCAGTTGTTTTTCCAGTGCGTCCTGTTCGGTGTGGATGGCGGCGGCGCGCTCGTCGAGGGCGGCGAGGGAGGCGGCGGTGCCGCGCCGCAGCCAGGCCGGCAGGTGCATCGGTCTCCCCTTGAGCAGGGTCAGTTCCTGCTCCAGCAGATCCACCTCCGCCGGTGGTCCCACCACCAGCAGGAAGTCATGCACCTTGCCGTGCACGCTGGTGTGCAGGATGGCGGCGGGAAGCTGGGCGATGCGCGTGCGTGGCGGCAGCACGAACAGCCGCGCCGCCAGGGCCGGGCCGGCACCGGCCAGCAGGCCGAGGTCGAGGGTGATTTCGTTCTGCGCCAGCAGCATTTCGCGCAGCATCTCCACTTCATACAGCTCGCCGCGCAGGGCTTCGTTGCGGCGTACCAGGGTATCGGCGGCGTCGCGCCAGGCATACAGGCGCAACAGGGCGTGGTTGAGGGTATCCACCGGGCGGCCCGGCAGGTTGGAGGGACGCAGTTCATCCTGCGGCCAGTAGCGCTGGTAGTGCTGGGCGAGGCGGTTGTATTCCTCCAGCCGGCCGCGCAGATCGGGCAGCACCAGCGGTGTGGCCGTTTCACTGTGGGTTTCCAGTTCCACCGCCCCGGTGCGCGCCAGGGTTTCCACGGCCAGGGTCAGATCCTCGCGTGCGGTGAGCAGTTCGAACCAGCGTGCCGGTTGCGGGCGCAGGCTGAAGTTCATGAGGCGCGCTCCAGGGGGAACAGGAGCAGGCGGGCGAGCAGGCCGCGCAGCCGCTGCAGGGTGAGGCCGCACAGGGCGAGGTAGTAGAAGGCGGTGGCGGGCTGACGCGGATGGCGGCGGAAGCCGAGGCGCAGGCGCCGCTCCAGCTCGTCGCGGGCGCGCCGGCTGTCCTGGCCGGGGTCGCTGCGCAGGATGGCGTAGTGATCCGCAAACAGTGTCGCCAGTTCCTCCAGGGCCGCGCGCTCGGCCGCTGTCGCTTCGGCCGGCCACAGCCGGCGCCAGTGGGCGGCCCAGGCCGCTGCCGGGCCGGCGCCGTTATCGTCACCGAGCAGCGGCGCATAGGGGGAGTCGCGCAGGGCCTGCAGGCGCAGGGCGTGCAGATCGTGGGTGTAGGGCTTGAGGTGTTCGTCTTCGTGCAGCCAGGCCGGGATCTCGCCCCCGCCGCGCAGGTGCTGCAGGGCCGGCAGGTCGGGCAACAGGCTGCACCAGGCCGCGGCCGGGCGCCAGGGGGGCGGCAGCCAGCGTGCCACCTCGGCGATGTGCTGGCGCAGCTGGCGGCGCAGCGAGGTTTCCATGGCATGGCTGTCGCCGTGGGCGGCGATGTTGAGCAGCCAGGGACGCAGGCCGGTGGTGCGTGCGGTCTGCAGAAAGTGCCCCAGGGCCGTGATGCCTTCCAGCCGTTGCCAGACGGCCGCGTCGGGCAACTGGCCGTAACGGGACTGCAGCCGCACCTGGGCATAGGCATGGCGGCTGAGTTCAGTCATCGCCGGCCACATCATCAGTGAGGGATTGTGCCAGCCGCTCGACTGCCGCAGCGAGCACGTCATGCATGGCGGCATCGAGTTCGCTGGCGGCGGTGTTGTCCGCTTCCTGCTGCAACAGTTGCTCCACCTGACGGCCGAGGGCCAGGGCGCAATGAGCATGGACCTGACTGATGCGGCTGTCGGTGCGGCTGTGTATGCGACGTGCCTGCTGCTGCGCGGCATCGACCAGGGCCGTCGCCCGGGCCGCGCACTCCGCAACAGCGGCATGGGCGGCGCGCTCGGCTTCCAGCACGCGGTTCATCGCCTCTTCGGTGGAGTTCTGCTGCTCGCTCATGCGCGGGCTCCGTGACCACTGGATGACAGTTGTGTCCGGTAACGCAGGTCAGCGCGATTGATCGCCGTGCGGCACCTGTCATTCGGCAAATATACGGGTTAAGCTTAACCCGGATGCTTGCCCAATGACACACGCGGGCAACATTCTCGATAATAACGCAAGGGATGAAGTCGATGGCCGAATACCAGTTTCTCCCCCGCCAGGAATTGCAGCGCCTGCTCGACAAATTGCGTACGGTTGGATTTCATTGCATCGGTCCGCAGGTGCGTGATGGCGCCATCGTGTATGACGCCCTGGAAGACATTGCCCGCCTGCCGCAGGGCATGCGGGATCGGCAGGCGCCCGGCAGCTATCGGCTGGAGGCCGGCGGCGGCGAGCGCAGCTTTGCCTGGGCCACCGGCCCGCAGGCGCTGAAGCCGCTGACCTTCGCGCCGCGCGAAAGTCTCTGGCAGGCCACGCAGGGGGACGGCTTTGCACCGGCACCGCTGCACAACACGCCCACCGCCGTGATCGGGGTGCGCGCCTGCGACCTCGCCGCGTTGCAGATTCATGATCTGCATTTCCACCACAACGACCCGTATTACGCCGCGCGCCGTGAACGCCTGTTCCTGGTGGCGGTGAACTGTTCCCATCCGGCTGACACCTGCTTCTGCGCTTCCACCGGCGACGGCCCCGAGGCGCAGGCCGGTTTCGACCTGGTGCTGGATGAGCTGGATGACGGCTATATCGTGCGCAGTGGCACGCCGGCCGGTGGCAATATCCTGCGTGAACTGTATCTGGAACCGGCCAGCGATGTGCAGCGCGCACTGGCCCAGCAGCAGAATGCGGCCGCCGCCGCGCAGCAGAGCCGCACCCTGCCGGGGCGCAACCTGCGGGATACGCTGTTTGCACGCCTGGAGCACGCGCGCTGGGATGACGTGGCGGCGCGCTGCCTGTCCTGCGGCAACTGTACTGCGGTTTGTCCCACCTGCTTCTGCCACAGCGAGCGCGATGAACCGGCGCTGGACGGCGGCAGCAGCGTGCACTACCGGCAATGGGACTCCTGTTTTACCGAAGGACACAGCTATATCCACGGTGTGGTGATTCGCGCCGAAACGAAATTCCGCTACCGCCAGTGGCTGACCCACAAGCTGGGCAGCTGGCACGACCAGTACGGTCGCTCCGGCTGTGTCGGTTGTGGCCGCTGCATCAGCTGGTGCCCGGCGGCCATCGATATCACCGCCGAGGCCGCTGCCCTGTGCAGTGCCTGATGCATTCGGCGTGATGGATAAAAATTAAAAAGAGGAGCAATGACCATGCGACAGCTGATATCCCACGTCATCCAGCAGATTCTGCGTCTCATCGGCATCCGCAGCCTGGACAAGCAGTTTCTGTTCTCCTACACGCTGATCTTCGTGTTCGCGGCGGTGGTGGCGGCTGATCTCTATTTTTCTTTCGGCAATGATGCCACCGGCATCAATGTCGCCGGTGCCCAGCGCATGCTGAGCCAGAAGCTGGCCAAGGAGGCACTGCTCGCCGGCCAGGGCGTGGAGAGCAAGGATACTGTGCTAACCACCATCAAGCAGTTCGAGGACGCGCATCGCGCCCTGCTCGAGGGTAATGCCGAGCGTGGCATTACGGCGGTAAGCAACAAGGGCGTGCGTGAACAGCTGAAGAAGGTGGAGCAACTGTGGCAAGACTACAAGGCGGATATCCTCAGTTATGTGGACAGCCGCAACCCCGACCAGCTGCGTGCCATCCAGCAGCGCTCCCCCGTGGTGCTGAAGGAAATGAATGCCGCGGTTCTGATGATGGAGGCCCTGGCAAAGGCGGATGCCCAGCAGCAGCTTTATGTGGCGCTCGGCTCGACCCTGGGCATCCTGCTGCTGGTGACCTTCGGCCGCATGTTCGGCATGACCGTGCTGATGCAGCAGATCGATCGCCTGCGCGAGCATCTCAAGTCGGTGGGGGCCGGTGACTTCTCCCATACCCTGACGGTGGAGAACAAGGAAAATGAGATCGGCCAGATGTTCACCGCCTACAACGACATGGTGTCGCACATGGGGCAGATTGTCGGTGGCGTGACCCAGGGCACGGCGCAGGTGAGCAGCACCATCGACAGCGTGGCGCAGCGCCTGGAGGAAACCATGCGCGGCGTGCAGCAGCAGCACTCGGAGATCGATCAGATCGCCACTGCCATGAATGAAATGGCAGCCACCGTGCAGGAGGTGGCGCGCAATACCTCGCACACCGCCGAGGCGGCAGGGCAGGCCAAGGAGGAGGCGGAGAACGGTCGTCGCGTGGTGACCCAGACCATCGACAGCATCGACAGCCTGGCCCAGCAGGTGGAGCAGGGCGCCAGCGTGATGGCGCAGCTGGAGGATGACAGTCGTGAAGTGGGACAGGTGCTGGAGGTGATCAACGGCATCGCCGAGCAGACCAACCTGCTGGCGCTCAATGCGGCCATCGAGGCGGCGCGCGCCGGTGAGCAGGGCCGCGGTTTTGCCGTCGTGGCCGACGAGGTGCGCGTGTTGGCGCAGCGCACGCAGAAGTCGACGGAAGAGATTCGCGCCATCATCGAACGCCTGCAAACCCAGTCGCGCAAGGCGGCGGAGATGATGGAGCAGAGCCGTCAACGGGCGCAGAGCACGGTGTCTGCGACCAGCGAGGCCGGTGCCGTGCTGGATCGCATTGTGCGATCGGTGGCCACCATCACCGACATGAGCAACCAGATTGCCACCGCGGCGGAGGAGCAGAGTCATGTTGCCGAGGAGATGGATCGCTCCATCACCAATATCGCCGGTGTCGCCGAGCAGACCACGCGCACCGCTGCCGATACCGTGGCCTCCACCGAAGATATCCATGAGCACATGGACAAGCTGCGTGCCCTGGTGGCCCGCTTCCGTACCAGTGTCCAGGGCGCCGACCTGTCCGCCGCCAAGACAGCGCACCTGGCCTGGAAGGGCAAGTTGCGCGCCTATCTCGATGGCCGCGGCAGCCTGACGCGCGATCAGGCCGTGTCGCACAAGGATTGCGTGCTGGGCAAGTGGTATTACGGCGAGGGCATGCAGAAGTACGGCGGCATGACCGAAATGCGCCAGCTGGAAAAGCCGCATGAAGAACTGCACAAGCTGATTCGCAGCATCATTGATCTGCGCGAGGCCGGCAAGATGGCCGAGGCGGAGCAGCAATATCTCAAGATCGAGCCGCTCTCGCGCCAGGTGGTGCAGATGCTGGATGTCATCGAACAGAAGAGTGCCTAGCAGTCCTGAACCAGAGGCAAGAAACCGTCATGAACGCACCACAGCCCACGTCGCTTGCCATGTTGCCGCACGAGGCGGAGATCGTCGAACGTATCGAGGAATCGCCGACCATCTTTACCCTGCGGCTGCGCTTCACCGATCCGGCCGTGCACCAGGCCTACAGCTTCCGGCCGGGTCAGTTCAATATGCTGTATCTGCACGGCGTCGGCGAGGTGCCGATCTCCATCGTCTCCGACCCGGAAGACGAGCACATGTACGACCACACCATCCGCATCGTCGGCCGCATCACCCGCGGCCTCGCCGCGCTCAAGGTGGGTGACCGCATCGGTGTGCGCGGCGCCTTTGGCCGCGGCTGGCCGGTAACGGAGGCAGAGGGGCGTGATGTGATCATCGCCACCGGCGGTCTCGGCTGCGCGCCGGTGGTATCGGTAATCAACTACGTGCTGCGCCGGCGCGAGCGCTACGGCCGGCTGGTGATCATGCAGGGCGTCAAGCACGCCGCCGACCTCATCTGGCAGAAGCGTTACGAGGAATGGGCCAGGTTGCCCAATACCCAGGTGCTGCTCGCCGCCAGCCAGGGGGGGCAGGGCTGGCCGTTCCGCGTCGGCCATATCCCGGTGCTGTTCGACGAGGCACATATCGACCCGGCGCGGAGCATCGTCATGATGTGCGGACCGGAGGGGATGATGCGCGCGGTGATCGACGACATGCTCAAGCGCGGCATTCCGGAACAGGAACTGTGGCTGTCCATGGAGCGCAACATGCAGTGCGGCGCCGGCCGCTGTGGCCACTGCCAGCACGGCGGCAATTTCGTGTGCAAGGACGGCCCGGTGTTCTGTTATCCGGAAGTCAAAGAACTGCTCGGCGTAAAGGGATTCTGACCATGAAACCAAGAGTCGCCGTACACAAGTTTTCCTCCTGCGACGGTTGCCAGCTCGCCTTCCTGAATTTGGGCGAGGGGCTGTTGCAGCTGAACGAACTGGTCGACATCATCCACTTTGCCGAGGCCGGCTATCTGGACGAGAACGCCAAGGTGGACCTGGCCTTCGTCGAGGGCAGCGTCTCCACCCCGCACGAGCTGGAGCGCATCAAGCGCGTGCGTGAAAACAGCAAGTATCTGGTGACGCTGGGCGCCTGTGCCACCGCCGGCGGCCTGCAGGCCTTGCGCAACATGGCCGACGGCAATGCCTGGCTGGCCGGGGTATATGCCGGTCCCGAGCACGTTCCCTTCCTGCCCACTTCCACTGCGGTGTCCCAGCACGTGCGCGTCGATCTGGAGCTGTGGGGCTGTCCGGTGAACAGCCGCCAGGTGGTGCTGGCGGTGCGCGACCTGCTGTTCGGCGTGGCACCGCGCGAGGAGACGGAGAAGGTCTGTCTGGAATGCAAGCGCAAGGGCACCGTCTGCGTCATGGTGACCAGGGGGGTGCCGTGCATGGGGCCGGTGACGCGCACCGGCTGCGGCGCGCTGTGTCCCAGCTTCGGCCGCGACTGCTATGCCTGTTTCGGCCCGGCGGAGAACCCGGAAACGGCGGCGCTGGCGCGGCGCTTCGAGGGGTTCGGCCTGTTGCCCGAGGCGATCGCCCACCGCTTCCTGTTCATCAACAACGGTGCGCCGGCCTTCCATGCCGAAGGTGTGCGCTGGCAGGAGAAGAATCATGACTGAACGGCGCGACATCAGCATCAACGTGCCGGTCCTCGCCCGCGTCGAGGGTGAGGGCGCCATGGAGCTGGAGGTGCGCGACGGTCGCATCACCGACCTCAAGCTGCGCATCTTCGAGCCGCCGCGCCTGTTCGAAAAATTCCTCGAGGGACGCAGCTATGCCGAGGTGCCGGACATCGTGGCGCGCATCTGCGGCATCTGCCCGGTGGCCTACCAGATGAGCGCGGCCCACGCCATCGAGTCCATCTTTGGCGCGAAGCCGACGCCGTGGGTGCGCGAGATGCGCCGCCTGTTCTACTGCGGCGAGTGGATCGAAAGCCACGCCCTGCACATCCACCTGCTGGCCCTGCCCGATTTCCTCGGCTATGAATCCGCCATCGCCATGGCGGCGGACCATCCGGAGGAGGTGAAGCGCGGCCTGCGCCTGCAGGAGCTGGGCAACAGCCTGGTGCGCCTGCTCGGCGCCCGTTCCGTACACCCGGTCGGCGTCCGTGCCGGCGGTTTCTTCCACGCGCCGCGTGCCGCCGAGATGGCCGCCAAGCTGGAAGAGTGCCGTGCTGCTCTCCCCGAAGTGGAGGCGCTGGTGCGCTGGGTGGCTGCCCTCGACCTGCCCGATGACCCGCAGAGCTTCACCTCCGTCGCCCTGCGCCATCCGGATGAGTATGCCTTCAATGAAGGCCGCATCGTTTCCGACGACGGCCTCGATATCGACATCAGCGAATTCCATCAGCACTTCCAGGAGAGCCACATCCCGCATGCCAATGCGTTGCACTGCCACCTGCACGGCAAGCCCTACCTGGTCGGCCCGCTGGCCCGTGTCAACCTGAACTACGCCCAGTTGCCCGAGGCCGTGCGCGCCAATCTGGAACAGACCAAGGCGCGCTTCCCCAGCAACAACATGTTCCACAGTGCCCTGGCCCGCGCGGTGGAGCTGCACTTCGCGCTGCTGGAGGCGATCCGCATTCTGGAGAATTACACGGTCCCCGACTCGCCCTATGTGGAGGTCACGCCGCGCGCCGGCGTCGGCTACGGCTGCACCGAGGCGCCGCGCGGCATCCTCTGGCACCGCTACGAGCTGGACGCGCAGGGCCGCGTGGTGCAGGCCACCATCGTGCCGCCCACCAGCCAGAACCAGGCGCGCATCGAGGACGACCTGCGCCGCTCGCTGGAAGCGATGGGCCTGGACAAGCCGGACGACGAAATCCGCCTGCGCGGCGAGACGGTGATCCGCAACTACGACCCGTGCATCTCCTGTGCCACGCATTTCCTCAAGGTAAACATCAAACGGGACTGATCACGGTAGGAGCCCACTCCGTGGGCGAATGGGCGCGTAGCGCAGCCACCCATTCGCCGAGAGGACTCGGCTCCTACAGGGCGGGCAAGGTGCGCACCGCGCACCGCAGCCGGTGGGAGCCCGATTTATCGGGCGATGACTTTTCAGGTGCCGCAATCGTCCGGCAAGCCGGCCTCCCACATGAAACCCATGCCACACAAATCCATCCTCATCCTCGGCGTCGGCTCCCCCTTTGGTGCCGATCGCCTCGGCTGGCAGGCCGTTGCGGCTCTTGAGCGGCAATCACTTGCCGCGCAGTTTCCCCATCTCGATATCAAGTTTGAACAAAGCGATCGCCCCGGCAGCCGCTTGCTCACGCTGCTGGGACAGGCCGACGCCGCCATCATCATCGACGCCATGCACTCCGGCCTCCCCGCCGGCAGCGTGCGGCGTTTTTCGGTTGCACAGCTGAGTGCAGAAACAGGCCTGATGTCGACGCATGGTTTCGGTGTCGCCGATGCCCTGGCACTGGGGCGGGCCCTGGGAGGCCTGCCGGGTGAGATCGTTATTGTCGGGATCGAGATGGGAGAGGGTGAGTTGGCGGAGGATACGCTGGCGGCGCTGGTTGAGTTGGTGCAGGGGGCGTTGGCGCAAATGTAGGAGCGGCTCTGCCGCGATGAGTGCTGGCCAGATATGGTGTCCGGGCTATACGTCGTTGCTGTGCTCAAGTGGAGGGTTCCTTCTCCCTCGGGGAGAAGGACGGGATGAGGGGATAAATGGTGCGCTGCGCGGGTTGATTGGGTCGGGGTTCCGCCCCCGTACGACGTGTTACTTTTCTTTGCTCGGCCAAAGAAAACTAACGAAAAGAAAGGCCGCCCCGATGTCTCGCCGCTATCGCGGTTCCCTGCGCTACTCGCCCAGAGCGGGTTCTTCCGACGGCACGTCCGTGTGCCGACGGAAGAATGCGCGCCATCCATGGCGCGCCCCCTTCGGGCTATTCCGCTCCGGGCTGCGTTGCTCGGCGAGACAAATGGGGTGAAAAGTCAAAGGCAGCTCGCCTGACGGCATCGCGGTGGAGGCGTGCGCTGCGCGCACGCAGTATCTGTTTAGAATAGATTTAAGGGTGCTGACCCCTTTGATTTGCAATTTCCCGAAAGACGGTTTGTCCAAGGGTGTTCGGGTGGCTAGCTATTTATGAATAGGGTTTGTTAAATATTGCTGCTATTTTTCTCTTTGAAGGTGCAGATGATGGGGATGACCCGTAGCCATAATTGTCGATAAGTATCTTTCTTGCACTTGTCGCATCTAGGGATGGGTCGCGATCAAAGATGTCCTGAAGCAGCCAATTTACTTCGACTTTATGGCGAGTGGTTGGATTAATTATTAGCTCAATTCTACTGCAAACATCAAAAATAGCGTCTATATACCTATGGAATTCGTGCCAGCCGAGCTTAATGCGATCTCCAATATCTATCCCTGAAAACTGAACCTTCTTCAATATTTCATGATCTATAATTCCTCCGTTGTGTGCTGCTGCGCAGCGCAGATCATATGCTGGACCTAGTGTTCCTTTTTTGGGGCCGAGAGATGCGCTTGTTAGCTCTTCAATATATGTCGTAGACTTTGCGATATTGCTTATCATTGCAGGTGCGATGATTGCATTTCCTATCTTGTTTACCTTGTTTTGTTTGTGGCCAACATATCCGGCAGAAATTGCCCAGTATTGGCAGTATTTATGTATAAAGTCCTCGGCCGCAGCGCATGCCTTTACCAAGAGAACCAGTCGTAGATGCTCTATATGTTCGTCAACTTCCAGTGCAAATTTGGCGGGCGTGATACCAAGACTTTTGGATGCAAAATTATTTGCGGGAAGAATATCCCCAATGAATCTAGTGGATGCGATGGTTTCACTGACGGAATTTATTTCTGTTTCTACTCTGCGAGATGCGTATGAAAAAAACCAATGGAGTCTATTTAGATTCGAGAATTCTGACTTGAATGTGCGATAGGCATAGGTTCTGTATTCATCGGCTTTAGGTCCAAGTAGTGCCATATGAGTACCCATTCATGAAATAAAAGTTCTATAACAATAACCGAGAGCGAATACTCGCGATAGTGCACGCCACCCGCGCGATGCCGCAGGCGAGCCGGGTTAAAACCCCGTCTGCCGCGCCGAGCATCGCAGCCCGAATCGGAACAATCCGGGACAGAAAACGGTTTTTAGTTCTGACGCGTGCGCACAGCGCACGCTTCCCCGGCGATGCCGTCAGGCGAGCTGCCTTTGACTTTCAACCCCCTTTGTTTCGCCGAGCAACGTAGCCCGGGGCGGAATTGCCCGCAGGGGGCGCGCCAGGGTTGGCGCGGACGAACAACCACGGAAAACCGTGGTCTGTCCCTGACGGCTCCCCACAAAATTATGATCTAAAACAATCGGTTATAACTTAGAGGGTAGACATGCAAGGCGAGAAATGATCTTTTTGTAGTCGCCAAACAAACAAAAGGATCTCCGAAGAGGACTCT
>JBFLWM010000045.1:0-74635 GCA_040755915.1 Pseudomonadota bacterium
CGGCTCAAGGCCGCCGCCGACGCCCACTCGCTCAGCGCCGACGGCGCCGCCAATCTGGAAGACGCCTTCGAGTTCATCGGCACCCTGCGCGCGCGCCATCAGGCACGACAGATCAAGCAGGGCATGCCGCCGGACAATTACGTCACGCCGGAGGAACTGACACCGCTGGAGCGCAACCATCTGAAGGATGCCTTCTCTGCCATCAGCGCCCTGCAGACCGCCCTGGCCCAGCGCTACCAGACCGGGCGTTTCTACTGATGCTGGAGTGGCTGCTCAGCCTGGATTACCGGCGCCGGCGCCTCGCGGCAAGGACGGCACCGGGGCCGTTGCGCGATTATCTGGAGACCCCCTTCGCCGCCACCAGGAGCGACTGCCGCAAACTGGACTATCTGGCGCTGGATCTGGAAACCACCGGACTGGATGCCAAAAAGGACGCCATCATCAGCTTCGGCTGGGTCCTGCTGCACGGCAACCGCATCGAGCTCGCCTCGGCACAGCACCGGCTGGTGCGCCAGCACTGCGCCATCCCCGAGGCCAGCGCGGTCATCCATCAAATCACCGATGATGCCGCCGCCTGCGGCGAGGATCTCGCCGCCGTGATGGCCGACCTGCTGCCGCTGCTCGCCGGCAAGGTGCTGATCGCCCATCACGCCCGGGTCGAACTGGGATTTCTCAATGCGGCCTGCGAACAGCTCTATGGCAGCGGTTTTCTGATTCCCGTCATCGACACCCAGTACATCGCCCAGCGCAGCCTCGAACGGCGCAATCACGGCATCCGGCCCGGTGAGATGCGCCTCGGCAACCTGCGCAACCGCTACAACCTGCCCCGTTATCGCGCCCACAACGCCCTGACCGACGCCCTCGCCGCCGCCGAGCTGTATCTGGCCCAACTGGCGGAGCGCGACGGCAGCCACCCGCTGCCGCTGAAAGACCTGATGCTGCGGCCATGATGCCCCACGCAAGCCGGTCGCATGGTATAGTGGGCGACCCCGTTTCGGAGCGGGGTGCGGCCGGTTTCAGCGATGTGGGCGGCCGCCGCGGGGCGCCGACGCGTGCCCTGCATCGGGAGACAATAAAACTACAAAAGAGCACCGGTAAACGGATTCCGTTCACCACCTGCGGCCACGCGCGGCGCCATGAGCGTGCGTGCAACCGTAATTAACTTGAAGCTTTTGCCATAGCCTTTATTGACCTAGGAGAAACCCATGTCCGAGACCAAGGTATATCCCGTACCCTCCGACTTCGCTGCCCATGCCCACATCGACAACGCCAAATACGAGGCGATGTACCAGCAGTCCATCAAGGACCCGGACGGTTTCTGGGCCGAGCAGGCCAAGACCTTCCTCACCTGGTCCAAGCCGTGGAACAAGGTCTCCGAGTGGGACTACCACAAGGGCCACATCCGCTGGTTCGAAGGCGGCAAGCTCAACGTCTCCTACAACTGCCTGGACCGCCACCTGGACAAGCGCGGCGACCAGGTCGCCCTGATCTGGGAGGGCGATGACCCGGCCGAAGACAAGAAGATCACCTATCGCGAGCTGCACGCCGAGGTGAGCAAGTTCGCCAACGTGCTGAAGAGCCGCGGCGTCAAGAAGGGAGACCGCGTCTGCATCTACATGCCGATGATCCCCGAGGCCTCCGTCGCCATGCTCGCCTGCGCCCGCATCGGCGCGGTGCACTCCGTGGTGTTCGGCGGCTTCTCGCCGGAATCCCTCAAGGACCGTATCCTCGACTCCGACTGCCAGGTGGTGATCACCGCCGATGAAGGCCTGCGCGGCAAGAAGGCCGTGCCGCTGAAGGGCAACACCGACAAGGCCCTGCTGCAGTGCCCCAACGTGCATACCGTGCTGGTGGTCAAGCGCACCGGCGGCAACATCGCCTGGAAGGATGGCCGCGACGTGTGGTACCACGAGGCGATGGCCAAGGCCTCCCCCGACTGCCAGCCCGAGGAAATGGACGCCGAAGACCCGCTGTTCATCCTCTACACCTCCGGCTCCACCGGCAAGCCCAAGGGCGTGCTGCACACCACCGGCGGCTACCTGCTGTTCGCGGCAATGACCCACAAGTACACCTTCGACTACCACGACGGCGACATCTACTGGTGTACCGCCGACGTGGGCTGGGTCACCGGCCACACCTACATCGTCTACGGTCCGCTGGCCAACGGCGCCATCAGCCTGATGTTCGAGGGCATCCCCTCCTACCCGGATGCCTCGCGCTTCTGGCAGGTGATCGACAAGCACCAGGTGAACATCTTCTACACCGCCCCCACCGCCATCCGCGCGCTGATGCGCGAAGGCGCCGATCCGGTGAAGAAGACCTCGCGCAAGTCGCTGCGCCTGCTCGGCACCGTGGGCGAGCCGATCAATCCCGAGGCCTGGGAGTGGTACTACCACATCGTCGGCGAGGAGCGCTGCCCCATCGTCGACACCTGGTGGCAGACCGAGACCGGCGGCCACCTGATCACCCCGCTGCCGGGCGCCACCGCACTGAAGCCGGGCTCCGCCACCAAACCGTTCTTCGGCGTGGCCCCGGCCATTGTCGACAACGAGGGCAACATCCTGGATGGCGAGTGCGAGGGCAACCTGGTGATCACCCGTCCCTGGCCGGGCCAGATGCGCAGCGTCTACGGCGACCACCAGCGCTTCGTCGACACCTACTTCAAGACCTATCCCGGCATGTACTTCACCGGCGACGGCGCCAAGCGCGACAAGGACGGCTATTACTGGATCACCGGCCGCGTCGACGATGTGCTCAACATCTCCGGCCACCGCATGGGCACCGCCGAGATCGAAAGCGCCCTGGTGCTGCACGAGTCCGTCGCCGAGGCCGCCGTCGTCGGCTTCCCGCACGACATCAAGGGTCAGGGCATCTACTGCTACGTCACCCTGGTGAAGGGCATCGAGCCGTCCGATGCGCTGAAGAAGGAGCTGGTGCAGCTGGTGCGCAGCGAGATCGGCCCCATCGCCTCGCCCGACGTCATCCAGTGGGCCCCCGGCCTGCCCAAGACCCGTTCCGGCAAGATCATGCGCCGCATCCTGCGCAAGATCGCCGCCAACGAGACCGACAGCCTGGGCGATACCTCCACTCTGGCCGATCCGGCGGTAGTGGACGACCTGGTGCACAACCGGGCGCACAAGTAACACTGTAAGAGCGAATCGTATTCGCGGCCGGCGTGCTTCTGCCCGGCGCTGTATCGCGGATACGATCCGCTCCTACCCAAAACAAAGGCCGCGGGCGGCGACGCCCGCGGCCTTGCTTTTTGCAGATGCCCCACTTACAGTGTCGACATAGGCCTATTCCTTACCATAAAAGTTGGTAATGAATAATGGCTGGCGCACACACCAAACAACCCATAAACCGTGCGCACGGCGACAACAAAAACAATGCGCCGGTAAGGGGGGGTACCGATGTCCATACGCCGTCTGCTCATCACGCTGCTGGCCCTGCTCGGCCTGCTGATCCTGGCGGGCAGCCTGTGGGAATTCCGCGAGGCGCGTGAGAAACTCCACGCCGTCACCTGGATCGAACAGACCAACCACCTCGCCGACCTGTCCCTGCGCGCCAGCGCCGTGATGGCCATGGAACGCGGCATCACCGCTGCCCTGCTCTCCAGCGAGGAACCGCAATCCAACATGCAGGAGGAGATGCGGCGGCAGCGCCAGACCGTCGATCGGCAGTACCAGCACCTGCTGGACAACGCCCAGACCATCAACAACCTGCCTCCCAGCCATCCGCTCACCCTCGCCCTGCACGACCTGGCACACAGCCGCGGTGAACTGGAAGCCAGCCGCAGCCTGATTGACCAGCACAGCCTGCCCGGCGGGGCAGACGCCTGGATTGCGCAGGCCACGCGCCACATCGAGGCCATGGCCGATGTGCGCCGCGCCTGCATGGTGCCGCTGCCGGGCAACATGTATTCCTACATGCCGAATCCGGTGATGAAGGAGGCGCTGTTCACGGTCAGCGAATACGCCGGCCGCGAACGCGCCATCGTCGGTGCCGCCATCGCCCGCCACCGTCCCCTGAGCGAATTCGAACTGGCGCAGCTGCAGCAATACCGCAACGTCGTCGACGTGGCCCTGACCCGTGCCGAGCGCATCGTGCGCCAGTTTCCTGCCTCACGCGAACTGACCCTGGCCTCGGCCAATGTCACCAGTGTCTTTCTGTCCCGCTACGAGGAACTGCGGCAGCAGGTCTACGCCGCCAGCCGCAGCGGCGAACCCTATCCCGTTGATGCCGAACTCTGGTACACCGAGGCGACCCAGGCCATCGACACCATCATCGCCCTGTCGGAGGCGATGAGCGGCCATCTGCGCCGGGAGATCGCGCAGCTGCGCCACAAGGCCCTGCTCGACAGTTCACTGCTGGTCCTGGCGCTGCTGATCACCAGCGTGGTGTTCTTCCTCGTCGTGCGCAGTATCCGCCGCCGCATCCTGCTGCCGCTCAAGCGGCTGGAGGCGGCTGCAGACACCATCAGCAAGGGCAATCTGAACCAACCCCTCCCCACCTTCCGCAACGACGAACTGGGGCATCTGGCGGCCGCCTTCGAACGCATGCGTCTGACCCTGCTCGACGATCTGCGCCAGCGCGAGGCCGATGCGGCACGGCTGCGAATCTTCTCCCTGGCACTGGAGCAGAGTGCCGACTCGGTGATCATCACCGACCACGACCGCACCATCGAATACGTCAACACCGCCTTCGAGCGCATCCGCGGCTACCGCCGTGAACAGGTGCTCGGCAAGAACGCTGCCATGTTCAAGAGCGAGCTCAATGATCCCGCCCTGTATCAACGCTTCCACGAGGCCTTGAGCCGCGGCGAGGTGTTCCGCGCCACCCTCACCAACTGCCGCGCCGACGGCACCCCCTACTATGAAGAGGTCGCCATCAGCCCGGTGCGCGACAGCAGCGGTGCGGTCACCCACTACATCTCCAGCAGCAAGGATGTCAGCGAGCGCATCAACACCGAAACAGAACTGCGCAAACTGAGCCAGGCCATCGAACAGAGCGTCAGCTCGGTAATCATCACCGACCCGCAGGGCATCGTCGAATACGTCAATCCGCAGTTCAGCCGCACCACCGGCTATAACGCCGACGAGGTGCGCGGCGGCAAGCTCAACCTGCTCAAGTCAGGACGCACTTCGATCGAGCGCTACCGTGAACTGTGGAACACCATTCGCCAGGGCAAGGTGTGGGAAGGCGAACTCATCAACAAACGCAAGAGCGGTGAACTGTACTGGGAGCTGGTATCCATCAGCCCGGTGCGCAATGCGCAGGGTGAAATCACCCACTACGTCGGTTTGCAGCATGACATCAGCGAACGCAAGAAGCTGGAGGAACAGCTCAATTTCTTTGCCTATTACGACGAATTGACCCAGCTGCCCAACCGCAACCTGTTGAGCCAGCGCTTTGCCCAGGCTGTCGTCAACCGCCGTGACGACGGCCTGCTGGCGGTGCTGTCCCTCGACCTGAGCCGTTTCAAACTGATCAATGACAGCCTGGGCCATCGCATCGGCGATGCCGTGCTGCGCACCATCGGCAAGCGCCTCAATCAGGTGGCACGCGGCCACGACACCGTGGCACGCTACGGCGGTGACGAGTTCGTGGTACTGCTGACCGATGTACAGCAGGCCGACGATGCCAGCGCCGTGGCCCAGCGCATGATCGACGCGGTGGCGCAACCCATCGAGCTGGAAGGACACGAACTGCGCCTCACACTGCATATCGGTATCAGCCTGATGCCACAGGATGGCGACGATCTCGGCACCTTGCTGCGCAACGCCACCACGGCACAGCACGAGGCGGCACGCGAGGGCCGCAATCACTACCGCTTCTATACCGAAGAGTTGAATGCCGAAGTGGCGGCACGCCTGTCCCTGGAGCATGCCCTGCGCCGCGCCCTGGAGCAGGGAGAACTGGAATTGCACTACCAGCCCAAGGTTGATCTGACCAGCGGCCACATCATCGGTGTCGAGGCACTGGCACGCTGGTGTCACCCCACCGAGGGCTGGATCTCGCCGGTGCGCTTCATTCCGGTGGCGGAGGAAACCGGACTGATCCAGTCCCTCGGCGAATGGGCGCTGCGCGAGGCCTGCCGCCAGAATCGCCGCTGGCAGGAGGCCGGCCTGCCGCCCATCAGCGTGGCCGTGAATCTCTCCGCCCAACAGCTGCGCCAGCCTTCGCTGGTGGTTTCCGTGGCACGGGTGCTGGAGGAGTCCGGGCTGGAGCCGCGCTACCTTGAACTGGAACTGACTGAAAGCGCGGTAATGGAGTCACCGGACGCCACTGCCGAGGTATTGCAGCAATTGAAGGCGCTGGGCATCAGCCTGGCCGTCGATGATTTCGGAACCGGCTATTCCAGCCTCTCGCATCTGGGACGCTTTCCCTTCGACACGCTGAAAATTGATCGCAGCTTCGTCACCCACATCACCACCGCGCCGGACCAGGCCACCATCGCCATGACCATCATCGCCATGGCCGAGAGCCTGCGCCTGACCGTAGTGGCGGAGGGAGTGGAGACCGAGGCCCAGGCGGTGTATCTGCGCGACAAGGGCTGCGACCAGCTGCAGGGTTATCTGTTCAGCCGGCCACTGCCTCCGGGTGAGCTGGCGCAACTGCTGCTGGACGGCACCCGCCTGAACCTGCCGCAGCACGATGCGCCGCACGAAACCCTGCTATTGCTGGATGATGAACGCAACATGCTCAAGGCGCTCGCCCGCGTGTTCCAGCACGACGGCTATCGCGTCCTCACTGCAGGCAATACCAAAGAGGCATTTGATTTGCTGGCCCTGCACGGTGCCGGCGTCATCATCAGCGATCAACGCATGCCGGACATGAACGGCATCAGCTTTTTTCAGCGGGTCAAGGGCATCTATCCGGACACCGTGCGTATCGTGCTGAGCGGGCATGGCGATCTGGAAGAGGTCAGCCATGCCGTCAACGATGGCGTCATCCACAAATACTTCAGCAAGCCATGGGACGACGACGAATTGCGCGAGCAGGTGCGCAAGGCCTTTGCCCTGTATCGCACGCTGCACGCCCGAGTGAGTGACTGAACGCTGCTGGTGCAGGACCGGCGGCGATTCAGGCCGGCCCGCCGGGACCTTCCCGCTCCGGCACCAGTACCAGCACACTGCCATGGCAGCCGGGCGCCGCGCCCAGCCGGGTGGCATGTACCGTCAGCGGGCGCCCTTCACCAACCGTGATGTGAGGCTGTTCCAGGGTCTGGCGCTGCACCGCGGCCTGGCAAACTTTACGCAAGGCCTGGGGCAACACCTGGGCAGCATTGTGACCGAGCAACACCCCGGGGGCCTGCCCCACCAGGGCATGGGCCATGGAGTTGGCTACCGCCACGACACCCTCCTCGCTGATTCCCAACACACCGACCGGCAGGTGCTCAAGAATTTCCCGTGACAGATCCAGCAGACGGTGATGCTGATCCAGCTCCCTCCCCTGGCTGTCTACGCGCTGTTGCAGGCCAAGATTGGATGCCGCCAGTTGCTGGTTGAGCGCTTGCAACTCACCGGCCAGACGATCACGTTCGGCACGCAGTTCGTGATGTTCAAAGGCCTCACGGATGTTTGCCCGCAACAATTCGTCATCCCATGGCTTGGTCAGAAACTTGTAGATGGCGCCACGATTGATGGCATCGGTTACCGACTGCAGATCGGTATAACCCGACAGCATGAGACGCACGGTCTGCGGACGCAGCGCCTTGGCGCGTTCGAGAAATTCACTGCCGGTCATTCCTGGCATGCGCTGGTCACTGAGTATCACGCCGACCGGACGCTGCGCCAGCAGCTCCAGTCCCTGCTGTCCGCCGGTCGCCGTCAGCACCGTATAACCGTCGCGGCGCAGCAACCGAACCACCGCCCGCAGGATATTTTCCTCATCATCGACTACCAGCAACACACGCTGCGTCATTGTTCCTGTCCCTCCCTGGAAATATCCGCGCCAGACTGCCGCAACGGCAACCAGACGCGGAAGCGGCTGCCATGACCAGGCTCGCTGTCCACCTCGATGCGCCCACCGTGCTTCTGCACGATGCCATAGGAGATGGACAGCCCCAGCCCCGTCCCCTTGCCCACCGGCTTGGTGGTGAAGAAGGGTTCAAACAGGCGGTTGATGTGCTCGGACGGGATGCCCTTGCCGTTGTCCTCCACCTCAACCCAGCACCAGCTGCCGTCAAGGCCGCTGCGCACATGAATCACACCGTGCTCCTCGATGGCCTGGGCGGCATTGACCAGCAGGTTCATGAACACCTGATTGAGCTGCGACGGGATGCACTCCACCAGCGGCAGGTCAGCGAACTCACGCACCACTTCCGCCTTGTACTTGAGTTCGTTGTGCACGATATTGAGTGTGCTCTCCAGTCCCTTGTGCAGATCGGCCAACTGCCACTCGGCCTCTTCCTGGCGAGAGAAGTCCTTCAAGTCCTGGACGATCTTCTTCACCCGCGCCACCCCTTCACCGGATTCATCGATCAGAGCCCGGATATCACCACGCAGATACGCCAGGTCTACTTCCTCCCGGAGAGCCTGCAGGCGGCTTCGCAACTCGGCATCGGCCAGGGCCCGCTCCGCCTCTTCATAGGCATCGAGCAGCCGGAAAATGCCATCCATATAGCGGGCGAGAGTGGCGATATTGGAACTGATGTAACCCACCGGATTATTGATCTCGTGGGCCACACCGGCTGCCAGCTGACCGATGGATGCCAGCTTCTCCGATTGCTGCAACTGCTCATCCATGCGGCGTCGCTCGGTGACATCCTTGGAGGTGGACAGATAATGGGTAATGGTGCCACCGGCATCACGCAGCGGCGTGATGGTCTTCTCCTCATAGAACAGATCGCCGGCCTTGCGCCGGTTGACCATCAGCGCACGGAAGGAATGGCCGGAAGAGATGGTGTCCCACATCTTCTTGTAGAACCCCTCATCCTGCACACCGGAATGCAGGATACGCGAGGATTGACCGATCACCTCCGCGCGGAGATAGCCGGTTTCACGTTCGAAGGCGGCGT
This sequence comes from Pseudomonadota bacterium, assembly GCA_040755915.1. Taxonomy (GTDB): domain Bacteria; phylum Pseudomonadota; class Gammaproteobacteria; order Thiohalomonadales; family Thiohalomonadaceae; genus Sulfurivermis. The sequence goes on from JBFLWM010000045.1 coordinate 9,020, forward strand.
TGACATACTCAATATTTCCCGCTGGGTCGGTGATCATTACGGCATCATCGGTCTGCTCCGCCACGCGCAACAGCTTTTGCGTTTCCGCCTCGCTCCTGCGCTGCTCGGTGACATCGGCGCCGACGCTGGCACTGCCGGCCGGACGCTCATCGGGGCCGTGGATCACGATGGTATTCCACACCACGCGCCGCCGCGTGCCGTCCACGGCCACGATCTCGTATTCATGGGGCGAGGCCGGCTGGCCGCCTGCCATCATGCGCAGATAGGCGGCACGCAACACACCACGCGACTCCTCCGCGATAAACAGTTCGAACCAGTTGCTGCCCATCACCTCCTGCCGCTTCCGCCCGGTGCTGCGCAGCAGACAGTCATTGATGAAGGTGATATTGCCTCCATCGTCCAGCATGACGGCCATCAGCTGCATGTTCTCCAGCAGATCGCGGAAACGACGCTCTGACTCGCGCTGGGCCTGCTCCACCTGGCGCCGCTCGGTCACATCACGATCGATGCCACGGTAACCGGCGAAGGCACCGTCCTCGTCGAATACCGGCACACCGTTGGTTTCCAGCACGACCAGCCGGCCATCCTTGTGGCGATTGAGATTTTCCAGGCTCCGAATCGGTGCACGCTGTGCCACCAGTTCGGTGAACACCGTTTCCAGACGCGCCGCCTCCCCCGCCTGCATCAGCTCGAAGGGCGTACGCCCGATCACCTCGTCCGGCTCATAGCCGAGTATGCTGCGTATCTGCGGGCTGACGTAGGTATAGCGCCCCACACCGTCGATCTCCCACAGCCAGTCGTTGGTACTCTCCACCAGATTGCGGAAGCGCTGCGCGCTGCTGCGCAACAGCCCTTCGATACGGTCGCGCTCCTGCATCTGCTCGAGCAGGCTCAGACGCATCTTTTCCAGGGTTGCCCCCAGCTCGCCCAGCTCATCCCCATGCGGCAAATGCAGCGGCCGTGCATAGTCCCCCCGGCCGATGGCGTCTGCGGCGCGTTCCAGCTGGCGCAGCGGCACAATGACCCGGCGGCGGATGATCATGGCAGCGGCCAGCAGCATCAGTACGACCAGCACCGCGGCCAGGGTGAACACCACGACGATCTCCCTTGCGCGCTGCACCTTGCGCATGGCCTGCTGGCTCACCACATCATTGATCGCCCCACCCAGCGCGATGATTGAATTGATGCCCCGGGTTGCCTCCCCGTACCAGGTAGCCACATCGACTGGATAGTCCTTGCCCTGCACGGCAGCATCGTAGACCTGCTCGCGTAACACATGGTAGCGGCGCCGGAATTCTGCATTCATCACCGCATGGGACGTGGTCACCGCGGAATGACCACTGAAGGCCGCTACCGCGGCATCCAGCTGGGCCAGCGCCACCTGTGCGGTATGGCGCATGCCCAGCAGCGCCTCCTGCTCGCTGCGGGAAAGGGCACGCCCCTGCGCGATGGCAATCCCCAGCAGCGCCCGCTCACGGCCGGTATACTCGCTGGCCGTGTACAGCGCATCTTTCGAGGCCAGATGCTCGTGTCGCAATACGTCACTGTGACCGGCCATCGCCAGGGCACGATGGCGCACGGCAGCCGTGGCCTCGATGAAATCCGTTATGGCCGCGACGAAGTAGGCCTCGCCACCCCGCTCCCTGTGCTGCAACATCACATCGGCGGTGCCGCGGGCCCGCAGCAGGTTCTGGCGTTCACGCCGCAGACCATCGAGTGCATTGTGCAGGGATGACTGAAAATCACTCTCCAACAATGTTTCCGCTGCCGCCAGCAGGTCGATGACCCGCTCTTCATTCAGGCGCCGCAGGCGCTGCATCTCCATGGTCATGGTTTCGCTGCCAGCGGCCGGATTAGCCAGCAGGGCGGCGGTGATGCCGCGTTCCATGGCCGAATTGGTGTTGAGCTGCAAGGTGAGCTCGGAGATCTCATTGATGTGCAGCAGTTGACGGGCCTCGTGCAGATCATGCGCCGCCAGCCGGCCGCCCCACCCCACCGCGGCCAGGGAAATGAACGTAATCAGTCCCAGCAGCAGGAACAGCAGTTGGCGCATGCGGAACAGATACACGGTGAGCTCCGGGTGGAAAGCGCGCGGCTAGGACGGCACGGCTTGCAGCCAGTCCCGCATCATGGCCTGCCCCTGCCGCAGCAAGCCTGCCGCCCAGTGTGCCGTCTCAGCACGCAGTTGCGGCACGCTGATGCCCGCGGTGGCTCCGATTTCACAGGCATGACCGATGAACCAGCGCTCCATGCCGGCTGCCGTCACCTCCGGGTGAAACTGCAGGGCCAGGGCATGCCGGCCGACGGCAAAGGCCTGATTGGGATAACGCAGTGTACCGGCCAGGCGCTCGGCTCCCGCCGGGAGGTCAAAGGTATCGCCATGCCAGTGCAGCACCGGCGTCAACTCCGGTGCCAGATGGCGCAGTGGCGAAGTCTCCCCGGGCTCGGTCAGCTGCAATGGTGCCCAACCGATCTCCTTGCCCTCTTTACCGGGATACACCTGTGCACCGAGGGCGCGTGCCATCAGTTGTGCGCCAAGACAGATGCCGACGATCGGCCGCTGCGCCGCCAGACGCTTGCCGATGAGGCGCAGCTCGTCGTGCAGGAATGGATAGAGCTCCTCCTCGTAGGCACCGATGGGACCGCCCAGAATCAGCAGCAGATCGGGAACTGCCGCATCGATGGCGGCGAGATCGTCCACACCGGCCTCCAGGTAGCGCAGCTCATAGCCGAGCTGCTCCAGCACCACGGCAAAACTGCCGGCATCCTCGAACGCGACATGACGGATGGCGAGCGCCTGTTTTTTCATTCTTGTTCTCCTCACCGCCGCTAGGACGGCATCAAATCGTCACATGCTCCCCTTGGGCGGGCACCTGTGCCTTCCATCCCAGCTCCCTGACGACGGTCTCGGCAAATATCGCCGCCGTCGCCGCCTCGCCGTGCACCACGAAGGTCCGCCGTGGCGGATCGCGGAAGGCACGCAGCCAGCGCAGCAGGGCCGCCTGATCGGCGTGGGCAGAAAAACCTCCCAAAGTATAGATATCCGCCCGCACCGGCACGTCCTGGCCGAAGATACGCACCGATTCGGCCTGATCGACCAGACGCCGGCCGAGGGTGCCCTCGGCCTGAAAGCCGGTAATGAGAATGCTGTTCTCGCGCCGCCCCAGATTATGCCGCAGGTGGTGCTTGATGCGGCCGCCGTCACACATGCCGCTGGCCGAGATGATCACTACACCGCCGTGGATGTTATTCAGCGCCATGGAATCCTCCACCGAGCCGGTGAATTTGAGGATTGGCAGCCCGCGGCCGGCGGCTCGCCAGGCGGCCAGTTCCCTGGCCGCCGCGTCGAACAGCTGCATGTGCTGCATGGTGATGCGCGTGACCTCGGTGGCCATGGGCGAGTCGACAAAGATATTCAGATTCTTGAAACGCCCCTGCCGCGTCAGCTCATGAAAGTGATAGAGCAACTCCTGCGTGCGCCCCACGGCAAAGGCGGGAACGATCACGTTGCCCTGCTTGCGCAGCAGGGTGTCGTTCACCGCCGCGACGAATTCGTCCAGGGTGGTATTCATGTCCTTGTGCAGACGGTTGCCGTAGGTGGACTCGACCAGCAGGATATCGGCCTGCTCGATAATGGCGGGGTCACGCAGGATCGGGCGATTCGGCTGACCGAGATCGCCGGAGAACACCAGCTTGGTACGACGGTAGCCTTCCTGCACCCATACCTCGACGATGGCCGAACCGAGGATATGGCCGGCATCGCGGAAACAGCAGCGTACCGTGGCATGCGGCTCGACGTCGCGGTCATAGGCCAGCGGCTCGATCTGTTCCAGGCTGTGCAGGGCATCCCGCACCGTGTACAGCGGCTCGGCCGACTGATAGCGCGGCTTGCCGCCGCGCCTGATATAGCGTTGCGTGCGTTCGGCCTCCATCTCCTGAAGATGGCCGCTGTCCGGCAACATCACGGCCAGCAGATCGGCGGTCGCCGCCGTGGTGTAGATCGGCCCCCTGAAGCCGGCCAGTACCAGCCTGGGCAGCAGACCGCTGTGATCGATGTGGGCATGGGTCAGCAGCACGAAGTCGATATGCCGTGCCTCAAAGGGAAAGGGGCGACGATTGCGTGCCTCGGTTTCCGGCGATCCCTGGAACATGCCGCAATCGACCAGAAATTTTACCTGTTCCGTCTCCACCAGATAGCAGGATCCGGTCACTTCCCCTGCCGCGCCATGGAAGCTGATCTTCATCGTTCCCCCACCTCGCGCCGCTCCAGTGCCGGACGCAGGAAGCTCCACAGGCTCTCCGCCTCCGTCTCCAGTGGATAGGAAAAATCCTGAATCGACCAGCGCATGACGGTCCCCTGCAAAAGGGCACCGATATAGCGTGCCCCCTGCTCCGCGTCGAGGTCGGCACGGAAACATCCGCAGACACGTCCCTCCTCCAGCAGGTCGGCAATACGCACCAGCAGGCGTTGATAGATCTCGCGCACCGCCGCCTTGAGGGCCGGCGACTCCACCTGCAGGCGATCGGAAAACACCACTCGCGGAATGCCGCGCCGCTTGCCGATGAAGGCCAGTTGCTGTTGCAACAGGCGCCGCAGACGGTCGTCGGGCGGCGTGTGTTCGTGCTCCAGTTGCTCCAGTACCTGCAACAGATGATCTGCCGCCCAGCCGACGACGGCACCGAAGATCGCGTCACGGCTCTTGAAGTGGCGGAAGATGGTGGGCTGGGCGATGCCCACCCGTGCGGCGATGGCCTGGGTGGTGAGATTCTTGATGCCTTGTTCGGCGGCCAGCTCCAGGGTCGCCTCGACGATTTCCTGCCTGCGGATGTCGTGTGATTTTCCCATGGCAAACGATGCAATTGGCTGATTGCATTGCAGGCTACGCCGGCACAGGCAAAGTTTCAACCGGGAAACACCATCACGCTGGCGCGATGACCAGGGCCGCGCCTGCGGCAGAAGCTGCCGGGTTCAACACAGACGGAAAGCGACTATTTCGGCGCCTGCGCCAGATAGGCAAGAAACTCCGCCGCCGGTAATGGTCGGCTGTAAAAATACCCCTGTACCAGGTCGACGCCGCGGGCCGAGAGATACTCCAGCTGCTCCGCCGTCTCGACACCCTCGGCGATGACCTTGAGATTCAGTACATGGGCCATCTGGATGATCGCCTCGCACAGCGCCGCATCATCCGGATCATCGATGATGTCATTGACGAAGCTGCGATCGATTTTCAACACGCCAAAGGGAAAGCGCTTGAGATAGCTGAGCGACGAATAACCGGTACCGAAATCATCCAGGGCGATGCGCACACCCAGCAGTTGCAGCCGCTCGAGTATGCCTGCGGTTCCCTCGACATCTTCCAGCAACAGACTTTCCGTAACCTCCAGTTCCAGCTGATCCGCTGCCAGCCCGGTTTCCGCCAGCACGGCAGCCACAGTCTCCACCAGCGCACCATCGCGGAACTGGCGCGATGACACATTGACACTCACCCGCAGTGGCTGCGGCCAGCCCGCTGCCTCGCGGCAGGCCGCCTCCAGCACCCAGCGGCCGATCGACACGATCAGACCGGTCTCCTCGGCCAGGGGAATAAAACGATCCGGACTGACCATGCCAAAGGTGGGGTTGTGCCAACGCAACAAGGCCTCGGCTCCAACGACCCGCCCGCTGCCACTGATCACCTGCGGCTGATAATGCAGCGACAACTCGCCCCGCTCCTGCGCATGACGCAGCTGCGACTCCAGCTCCAGTCGCTTGACAGCCCGCTCGTTCATCTCCGGCGTGAAGAACTGGGTCGTGTTTCGCCCCAGCTCCTTGGCACGATGCAGGGCGGCATCGGCATTGCGCAACAGGATATGGACGTCCTCGCTGTCGTCCGGTGCCACCGTGACACCGATGCTGGGCGTGATGTAGATATTCTTCTCCTCAACGATGAACGGCCGTTCGAAGACGCTGCGCATCTTGTCCAGCACACGTTCGACGTCGTCCACCGTGGCGAGATCGGCCAGAACGATCAGAAACTCGTCGCCACCCAGGCGGGCGACGGTATCACCCTCGCGCATGGCCGCCACCAGACGACGCGCCAGCTGCAGCAGTAGCTCATCACCGCTGCCATGGCCAAGGCTGTCGTTGATATTCTTGAAATTATCCAGGTCCAGTGACACCACTCCCACACTGCGCCCTTCGCGCCGCGCCCGTACTACAGCCTGGGCGACACGGTCGGCACCAAGAACACGGTTGGGCAGCTCGGTCAACGCATCGTAACTCTCCTGATGCAGCAGACGCTGTTCGTATTCCTTGCGTACCGTAATGTCTTCCTTGACGGCGAGAAAATGATCAATCTCACCGCGGGCATTGCGAATCGGCGAGATGGAAGCATATTCCCAGAACAGTTCGCCATTCTTGCGCCGGTTGAGGAACTCGCCACGCCAGATCTCGCCGCGCATGATCGTTTCCCACAACACACGATAATCGCTCTGCGCGGTGTGACCACTCTTGAGCAGACGCGGATTGCCGCCGCGCACCTCATCAAGGCAATAGCCGGTGACTTCCTCGAACTTGGGATTGACGTATTCGATGGCACCTTCGAGATCGGTGATGATCACCGAAACCGGGCTCTGTTCCACCGCCTGCGACAGCTTGCGCAGGCGCTCCTCTGCCTGCACGCGCTGGGTAATGTCGCGGGAGGTTTCGATGATGCCGGTAAAACCGCCATCCACATCCAGCAGCGGCGTGGCCTCCAGCTCGAACAGGCGGCGGCTGCCGTCGGCCAACACGTGCTCATGCACCATGGTGACCGGGCGCAGGGTGCGCCGCACCTCGTCCAGCGGACAGGGATGGCCATTGCCGCCGCAAGGCTGATCCTGTTTGTGGGATACCTGATGGCAACGCATGGGCAGTTCCTGCCCCTTCTCCAGATAGCGGCGGGCAGCGCGATTCATCATCATGACCTGGTAGTCGGCACCTATCACCATGATCGGGTCGAGAGCACCGTCGATGACGGTTTGCAGAAAGACCCGCTCGTGTTCGACCTGCGCCTTGCTGCCGGCCACGGCCTCTGCCATGGCATTGAAGGATGCAGCCACCTCGCCCAGCTCGTCGGTGCCGTCCAGCGCCACACGCGCCGCATAGTCGCCGTCGCGCAGCCGCTGCATGGGCGCCTTGAGCAGGGCCAGGCGCCGCACCACCACCCGTTGCAACAACAGGAACAACAGGATGAAGGCGGCGGCAAAAGCCGCCAGCCGGGTGCCCATCTCACGGGTCTGGCGCGCTATGATGCGCTGCTCGAGCTCGTCGGCGGGCAGCTTGATGCTCAGGATGCCGCGCACGTCCCCGAGCTGATAATCGAAGCCGGCGTCATAGTGTGCACGGATGGTATCCGGGGCGTCCTGGCGGCTGCCATGGCACTTCAGACAGTACTGCTCGATACGCAGCGGCTTGGCATAGTGATAGAAGCGCCGCCCCTCCGCGGTGGTGAAGGGCACCATGCGATAGCTGGCCGCGGTGTCGGTGCGGAAATGATTGATCGCCTCCAGCTCCACGGCATCGGCGGCATTCTGCGGATTGCGTGCCCGATCGGAGACGTTGTTGAACGACAGGCCGGTGCGCACGAAGTGGAGGAATTCCGCAGAGATGCGCGGCATGGCATGGGCCGGAAGGAAACCGATGGTTTCGTCATTGACCGGCAGGCCGGCGGCAATGAACTGATGCTGGTAGACCCGGCGCACGGCCTGCAGGGTACCGGCAATCACCTCGGCCTCCTGCAGCAGTTGCGCTGCGACGGCCGCACGGTTTTCGCGATACTGATGGTATTCCACGGCCAGATACAGGCTGAGGAATACCGCAGCAAACACCGCCAGCAATTTGGTTTGCAAACGCATGGGCGTACCCGCACTGCACCGCCGTGCGCCGCGCCCGCCCGGCCACGTTATTGGTTGTTTTGCAGCACGTGCTGTCGACACCGTGTGGTGCGTCGCACAGCTCCGTGTGAGCGCCGGCTTATCGCGGTAACGCACACGGTTTTGAGTCTACGCCACGGACAGCGGTGCTGCAATGAAGCAGCACCGCAGAGTCGCCGCGCGGCGACCGGAAGCGCCATTTATTGATCTATGCTGGATTCAGCCAGGATAAGTCAGCCGTAATACTCCGGCTCGTTGCCCGGTTTCCACTTGATGTTACACCCCATGCTGGGGCGCTGCTCGTCGGGCACCGGCAGACCGGCCAGGACCGCTTTCACAGCATCCCGCAGATCTGCGCCGGTGACTGGCAGCTTGTTGCCGGGACGGCTGTCGTCGAACTGGCCACGGTACACCAGATGATGATCGGCATCGAACAGGAAAAAATCCGGGGTACAGGCGGCGCGATAGGCCTTGGCCACCGCCTGCGTCGCATCGTACAGATATGGATAGGGATTGCCCCGCGCCTTTGCCTCCTGCGCCATGAACTCCGGCCCATCCTCGGCGCGGTGGGCCGGATCGTTGGCACTGATCGCCACCACGGCCAGACCATGCTCCTGATACTCGCGCGCGAAGTCAGTGAATGCCTCGGCGATGTGCTTGACGTAGGGGCAGTGATTGCAGGTAAACACCACCAACAGCGGCTTGCCGGCGAACTGACGGCGGCTGACGCTGGCCCCGGTCGCCGGCTCCGGCAGTTCGAAATCGGGAGCCGGGGTACCGAGTTCCAGCATGGTCGAAGGGGTCAGAGCCATGACATGTCTCCTGTGTATGCTGTGCGTGACAGAATCCTGAACATCAGGGCGCTGCGTTACGTTCAGACCGGCTAGAGCGTGATGCCGCTGAAATCCGCTTCCTGCCGATGGCGTGCACCGGCATCCAGCGCGCCGTTGCGTACCAGCTGGCAGGTGCGCATGCCGGCGGCCTGGGCAGCGTCCAGTTCCTCGACGATGTCGGACAGGAACAATATTTCCTGCGGCGGCAAACCGATGGCGGCGGCGATAGTGGCATAAGCCGCCGGATCGCGCTTGTTGCCGCTGGTGGTGTCGAAGTAGCCGCTGAACAACGGCGTCAGATCGCCATGATCACTGTAGCCGAACAGCAGCCTCTGCGCCTGCACCGAACCGGAGGAGAATACATACAGGCGCACCCGGGCCGCCTGCCAGGCACGCAGGCGCTGTGCCGCATCGGCGTAGACATGGCCGGTGAAGTCGCCGTTGCGGTAGCCCGCCTCCCAGATCATGCCCTGCAGCGCCTTCAACGGCGTGATCTTGCGATCTTCATCGATCCATTGCCGCAACTGCGCGCCCGCCTCGGCCAGGCTGAGCACCCTGCCGACCGTGGCGCTGACCGCACTGAGCTGCTCCGCCACTGCCGGTTCGGCGGCGTGCGCCCACAGAAAGTCATCCATCTGCCGGCGTGCATAGGGGAACAACACATCCTTGACGAAGGACAGCGACGAGGTGGTGCCCTCGATGTCGGTAAGGATGGCGCGGATCATGCTGCCACGAACTGATCGAAACTGGGGAAGTGCGCGGCGATGCCGCTGCCGGTAAACTGCGCCACCCAGCCATCCGGGACGGTGAACAGGCGGATGCACTTGAAGTCGGGATGCTCACCCATGTCGAACCAGTGCGGTGTGTCGGCCGGCACCGAGATCAAATCACCCTGCTCGCACAGCACCATGTAGATGTGCTCGCCGACGTGCAGGTAGAACAGGCCGCTGCCATCGACAAAGAAACGCACCTCGAAGTCGGCATGCACATGTTCGGCGAGAAACTTGCCGCGCAGCTCCGCCCGCTGCGGGTGATCCGGGCGCAAACTGACCACATCCACCGACTGGAAGCCATATTCGCGCGTCAGCCGCTCCACCGGCTCACGATAGGCCGCCAGCACCTCATCCTGCCCCGCCGCGGCACTCAGCGGCGCGCTGGCCTGCCAGCGCTCGAAGCGCACGCCCAGCGCGGACAGCTGCGCAGCGATGGTGCCATGCTCGGTGCATACGGTTTCGACGGCGCCATCAGCGGCACGACGGATCTCCAGACGGCTCATGCAATCATCCTCGCAGTTGATGCAGCTCGCATTGAAACAGAAACTCGAAGGCCTCGACATGGCGCAGTGCCTCCGTTACGTCGCGGCCCCAGGTATACAGGCCATGGCCGCGGATCAGATAGCCATGCACATCGGCGTGGGTATCCAGATATTCCGCTACCTGCCGCGCCAACCGCGGGATGTCCTGATCATTGGCAAACACCGGCACGGCGAGGCAGGTGTCGTGGGTATGCACACCGGAGAAGGCCTTGAGCAGCTCGTAACCCTCCAGCAACAGCTCATCGCCGCTCTGGCGCGACAACAGGGTGGCATTGACCGAGTGGGTATGCAATACGGCGTTTACCGCAGGAAAGCGCTGGTAGAGCATGGTGTGCAACAGGGTTTCCGCCGACGGCCGCCGTGCATCATTGTGCGGCTGTCCTGCCAGGTCCACCACCATGATGTCCTGCTCGGTGAGCAGACCCTTGTGGCGGCCGGATGCCGTGATGGCGGCGAAGTCGGGTGACAGGCGGGCGGAAAAATTGCCGCTGGTGGCGGGTACCCAGCCTTGGCTGTGCAGGATTCTGCCGGCCTCAACCAGTTCGTGTGCCCGCGCCTGCAGGAGCGCCGCGTCGACGGCGCAGGGTTGAATGACGGCATGCACGGTGAAGTCCCCTGTTCTGCGGAAAACTGATTTTAGTCAATTCATTTCCGCTGAAACAAGCAGACACCTCAACCGTAGGGCTCGTCCTCGCGCGTTGCCTCCAACTGCACGCTGCCCTGCTCCAGATCGCCGACGCGATAGAGGTTATGGGCGAGAATCTGCGGCGCCGCGCGCAACACCATACGGCGACCGTGTGCCAGCGCACGCAGGGCATTCACCGCCGCCACCGCGGCCAGACCATCGGCGATATCGAATCCGCTCAGGTCCACCACCAGAGGATCCGGCAGTGTGCCCAGGGCTGTCAGCTCCGCGCGGAAACCGTCGCTGTGTGCGCCATCCAGTTCACCACGAATGAACAGCGTTCCTGACTGCCACTGGCTCCACGGCTCAGACCGCGCCATCCAGCCGTCTCCGCAGGGCAGTGATGATATGTGCCACCTCGCCATGGTGCCCCAGGGCATTGGCGAGGCGCACATGCTCGGCAGCCGCAGCGCGGTTGCCCTGTTGCAGGGCCAGTTCCGCCAGCAGGCATTGCACCAGGCTGCGATCATTTTCCGTGCGCAGGGCGCCGGTGGCCGCCACCAGCAGATGCACCCGCGCCGCCTCCAGCCGGCCGTCGGCGGCCTCCAGCACACCGCGCAGCCAGTGGTAATAGGCGCGACTGCACGGCGACAGCAATTGTGGCCAGCGCACACTCCGCAGGCTGCGCCGCACGCGCGGCAGTTGTCCCTGACGAAAGGCGCGAAAGCCGATCCATACGCCGCTGTTGCGTATGTAATCCCACAGCAAGAAAAGACCGCACAGCAACGGCAGGACAGTCCACGGCGAGGCCTGCGACGCCAGCATCAGGGCCAGCGCAGCACACAGCAGCGCCAGCACCAGGCGCTGATGAGGCGTGAAGAAGTCGCTGAAGGTGTACAGTCGTTCCATCAGTTTTACGATTGCCGGTATGCGGGGCGCATCAAACAAAAGGGGCCTTGCGGCCCCTTCTGCACTTCATTTGTCCGGCGGCAGCTTATTCCGCCAGCGCCTTCATGGACAGGCGGATACGGCCCTGCTTGTCCACTTCCAGCACCTTCACCTTGATCAGGTCGCCTTCGGCCAGCTTGTCGCTCACCTTCTCGACACGCTCGTCGGAGATCTGGGAGATATGCACCAGACCGTCCTTGCCCGGCAGGATGGTGACAAAGGCACCGAAGTCCATCAGCTTGGCCACGCGGCCTTCGTAGATCATGCCCACTTCCACGTCGGCGGTAAGCTGCTCGATGCGGCGGCGGGCTTCCTTGGCGGCAGCACCGTCCACGGAGGCAATCTTGACGGTACCGTCATCGCTGATGTCGATGCTGGTGCCGGTCTCCTCGGTGAGGGCGCGGATGGTGGCGCCGCCCTTGCCGATGACGTCGCGGATCTTGTCCGGGTTGATCTTGAAGGTCTCGTAACGCGGTGCAAACTCGGACATCTGCTCACGCGGCCTGGAGATCACCTTGTTCATCTCGCCCAGGATGTGCAGACGGCCTTCACGGGCCTGCTTCAGAGCGACTTCCATGATCTCGCGGGTAATGCCGTCGATCTTGATGTCCATCTGCAGCGCGCTGATACCGCTTTCAGTGCCGGCCACCTTGAAGTCCATATCGCCGAGGTGGTCCTCGTCGCCCATGATGTCGGTGAGAATGGCGAACTTGTCGCCTTCCTTGATCAGGCCCATGGCCACGCCGGCCACCGGCGCCTTGATGGGCACACCGGCATCCATCAGGGCGAGGCTGGAACCGCATACGGAGGCCATGGAGCTGGAACCGTTGGACTCGGTGATCTCGGACACCACGCGCACGCTGTACGGGAAGGTGTCCATGTTCGGCATCACCGCCTGCACGCCACGCTTGGCCAGGCGGCCGTGGCCGATCTCGCGGCGCTTCGGGCTACCCACCATGCCGGTTTCGCCGACGCAGTAGGGCGGGAAGTTGTAGTGGAACATGAAGCCTTCTTTGCGCTCGCCTTCGAGGGCATCGATGATCTGCGCATCACGGGCGGTACCGAGGGTGGTCACAACCAGCGCCTGGGTCTCGCCGCGGGTGAACAGGGCGGAGCCATGAGTACGCGGCAGCACGCCGGTACGGATGGTGATGGGACGCACGGTGCGGGTATCGCGGCCGTCGATACGCGGCTTGCCGGCCAGGATGCTGCCGCGCACGGTGTTGTATTCCAGGGTTTCGATGGCGACGCGCACTTTCTCCGCCGGGAAGCAGGGCTCGGCACCTTCGCCGCTGAGCTTCTGCATGATCTCGCTGCGGATCTGGTTCAGACGCGCATAACGGACCTGCTTTTCCTTGATGGTATATGCCTCGCTGAACGCAGCCTCACCCAGTTCAGCAACGCGGGACTTCAGGGTGGCGTCCGCCGGCGGCGGCTGCCAATCCCAGGGAACTACCTTGGCCTCGGCCACCAGCTCGTTGATCGCCTTGATCACCGTCTGCATCTGGTCGTGACCGAAGATCACGGCCCCCAGCATCACCTCTTCCGACAGCCCGCGCGCTTCCGACTCCACCATCAGCACGGCGTTGGCGGTACCGGCCACCACCAGGTCCAGTTCCGAGCTCTGCAGCGCGGTCATGCCGGGATTGAGCAGGTACTGGCCATCCTTGTAACCGACGCGGGCGCCGCCGATGGGGCCCTTGAACGGCACGCCGGCCAGGCACAGGGCGGCGGAGGCACCGATCATCGACGGGATGTCCGGATCGATTTCCGGATCCAGGGAGACGACGGTGGCGATGACCTGGACTTCGTTGGTGAAACCTTCGGGGAACAGCGGACGCAGCGGACGATCGATAAGGCGGGCGGTCAGGGTTTCCTTCTCGCTGGGACGGCCCTCGCGACGGAAGAAACCGCCGGGGATCTTGCCGGCCGCGTAGGTACGCTCCTGGTAGTTCACCGTGAGCGGGAAGAAATCACGCCCTTCCACCGCCTCGGCGATGGCCACCGCCGTCACCAGCACCACCGTATCGCCCATGCTCACCATGACGGCGCCAGAGGCCTGACGTGCAATTTCACCGGTTTCCAGACGAACGGTTCGATCGCCGTATTTGAATTCTTTTACAACTGGAGTCACGTCGTATTCCCTTCTGGTGGCGGGGCCGGTGCGGCCGTGGATTACTTGCGCAGGCCGAGGCGGGCAACGATGGCGCGGTAGCGCTCGATGTCCTTGCCCTTCAGGTAGTCGAGCAGCTTGCGGCGCTTGCTGACCATGCGCAGCAGACCCTGGCGCGAGTGGTGATCGTGGGTGTGCTCCTTGAAGTGACCGGACAGGTCATCGATGCGGGCGGACAGCAGGGCAATCTGCACTTCGGCGGAACCGGTGTCGGTCGCGGCCTTGCCGTGGTCCTTGACGATTTCAGCTTTCTGGGTGGCGTTCAGAGACATCTAACTACAACTCCTAAACTGGGGTGAGGTTTAAGCGCGGTATTTTAACCGGGCGTGGAATGAGTAAACAAGTGAAATTACGGACTTAAGCCGCATGGAACAGCCGTTTCGGGGCCACCCGGCCATCGTCCAGGATGTGGCCGACGCCAATGAAATCGCCCTCCGGGCCGAACAGGCGGACCCAGCCCCGGGTGGGTGCCTGGGACACCTGCACCGCCTGCCCCTGGCGCACGTAATAGGCCAGGTTGGCGGTCAGATGGACCTCCGGCCAGCCGGCCAGGGCCTCCTCGATGGGCAGCAGCAGGGCGTCGATGGCTTCCTGGCCGCCCTCCAGCAACAGTTGTTTGAGCTGGTCCAGGGTCACCATGCCGGCCTCGCTGAACGGGCCGGCCATGGTGCGGCGCAACTGGTTGAGGTGGGCGCCGCAACCCAGGGCAGCGCCGATGTCCTCGGCCAGGGTACGGATGTAGGTCCCCTTGGAGCAGTGCACCTCGATCTCCAGCTCATCGCCGTCAAGGCGGACCAGGTTCAGTTCATAAATGGTGACCCGACGCGGCTGGCGCTCCACCTCCAGCCCCTGGTGCGCCAGCTTGTACAGCGGCTGCCCCTGGTGCTTGATGGCGGAGTGCATGGGGGGAATCTGCTCGATCTCGCCGCTAAAGCGGGCCAGCACCTCGCGCACCTGAGCCTCGCTGTAGGCGCCTACCGGACGGGTCTCGATGGCCTCGCCGTCGGCGTCGCCGGTATTGGTGCGCACACCCAGCTTGCAGGTACCACGGTAGCGCTTGTCGGCGTCGAGCAGGAAGGCGGACACCTTGGTCGCCTCACCCAGGCACAACGGCAGCAGGCCGCTGGCCATGGGGTCGAGGTTGCCGGTGTGGCCTGCCTTGCGCGCGTCGAACAGGCGTTTGACCTGCTGCAGGGCGTCGTTGGAGGTGATGCCGATGGGTTTATCAAGGAGCAGGATGCCGTTGACCTCACGGCCCCGCTGGCGCTGGCGACGTGTCATTGTTCCTCAGTCGTCTTTCTTGTGGCCGTCGGCGGCGACGGCCTGGTCGATCAGGGCCGACAGGCGCGTACCCCGCTCGACGGAAGTGTCATGGGCAAAATGGAGTTCCGGGATGGTACGCAGCTGCATGCGGCGGCCCAATTCACGGCGCAGGAAGCCGGCGGCGTGACGCAGGCCTTCGAGCGACTGCGCCACCTGTGCCGGATCGTCGCTGAGCACGGTGACGAACACCTTGGCATGGGCGAAATCGCGCGTCACCTCCACGCCGGAGACGGTAATCATCCCCAGGCGCGGGTCCTTGAGTTCCCGCTGGATGAGCAGCGCCAGCTCGCGCTGCATCTGCTCACCCACGCGGCGGCTGCGTGTGGACTGGGCCATGGACTCAGAGCGTACGCTGCACCTGGACGCGCTCGTAGACCTCGATCTGGTCGCCCGGGCGCACGTCGTTGTAGTTCTTCACGCCGATGCCGCACTCGAAGCCCTGCTTGACCTCGGCAACGTCATCCTTGAAGCGGCGCAGCGATTCCAGCTCGCCCTCGTAGATCACCACGTTGTCGCGCAGCACGCGGATCGGATTGTTGCGCTTGACCACGCCGTCCACCACCATGCAGCCCGCCACGGCACCGAACTTGGGTGAGCGGAACACGTCGCGCACCTCGGCCAGGCCGATGATCTCTTCCTTGAATTCCGGCTTCAGCATGCCGGTCATGGCGTTCTTCACTTCATCCAGCAGTTCGTAAATGATGCTGTAGTAGTGCAGATCGACGCCCTGCTCCTCGATCATGCGCTTGGCGCTGCCGTCGGCACGGACGTTGAAGCCGATGATGATGGCGTTGGAGGCCACCGCCAGATTGACGTCGGACTCGCTGATGCCGCCGACGCCGCTGGCGACGATCTTTACCTTCACCTCGTCGGTGGACAGCTTGAGCAGCGAATCGGAGATGGCCTCCAGGGAGCCCTGTACGTCGGCCTTGAGCAGGATGTTGAGAGTGTTGACCTCGCCTTCCTGCATCTGGGTGAACATGTCCTCCAGCTTGGCCTGCTGCTGCTTGGCGAACTTGACGTCGCGGAACTTGCCCTGACGGAACAGTGCCACTTCGCGCGCCTTGCGCTCGTCGGCGACGACCACGGCCGTTTCGCCGGCAGACGGCGTGCCGGACAGGCCGAGCACTTCAACCGGGATGGACGGGCCGGCCTCCTCGATGGGATGGCCGGTTTCATCCAGCATGGCGCGCACGCGGCCGAACTCGTGGCCGGCCAAAAGCACATCGCCCTTGCGCAGGGTACCGCTCTGCACCAGGATGGTCGCCACGGCACCGCGGCCCTTGTCGAGACGCGATTCGATGACGACGCCGCTGGCACGGCCTTCCTTCACCGCCGTCAGCTCCAGCACCTCGGCCTGCAGCAGGATGTTCTCCAGCAACTGGTCGATGCCGTCACCGGTCTTGGCGGAAACATGGGCGAACATGGTGTCGCCGCCCCAGTCCTCCGGGATGACGTCCTGCTGCGCCAGTTCGTTCTTCACCCGATCCGGATCGGCCTCGGGCTTGTCGATCTTGTTTACCGCCACCACCAGCGGCACACCGGCCGCCTTGGCGTGCTGGATGGCTTCCTTGGTCTGCGGCATGACACCGTCATCGGCCGCCACCACCAGCACCACAATGTCCGTGGCCTGGGCACCGCGGGCACGCATGGCGGTGAACGCGGCATGGCCCGGGGTATCCAGGAAGGTGATCACGCCGCGCGGCGTTTCCACGTGATAGGCACCGATGTGCTGGGTGATGCCGCCGGCCTCGCCCGCGGCGACGCGGGTGCGGCGGATGTAGTCGAGCAGCGAAGTCTTGCCGTGGTCGACATGGCCCATGATGGTAACCACCGGCGGACGCGGCTCGGCGGCGCCGGCCTCTTCCACCACGGCGATCTCGTCTTCCAGGGCATCGGTCTTCAGCACCTTCGCCGTGTGGCCGAGTTCTTCCACCACCAGCACGGCAGTGTCCTGGTCCAGCACCTGGTTGATGGTGACCATGCTGCCCATCTTCATCATGAACTTGATGACCTCGGCCGCCTTCACCGACATCTTCTGCGCCAGTTCGCCCACGGTGATGGTTTCCGGAATGGCGACCTCGCGCACCACCGGCGCGGTGGGCATGGCGAAGCCGTGCTGCCCGCCGCCGCTGGCGGCCACCGCCACACGGGTCGGGCGCTTCTTGCTGCCGCGGCGGCCGCCCTTGCCGGGGGCCACATGCAATTCTTCGCGGCCGCCCATGTCCTCATCACCATCGCGACGGCGACCACTGCCCTTCTTGCCGCCCTTGGGTGCCTCGCGCTCCACCTTGGCCGGCGCGGCAGCCGGACGGGCCGGCTTGGCGGGCTTTTCCGCCGCCTTGGCGGGGGCCGGCTCGGCCGGGCGTTCGACAACGGCGGCCGCCGAACGACGCGCCTCTTCCTCGGCCTGGCGACGTGCCTCGGCCTCGGCCTGCATGCGTGCCGCTTCTTCGGCATGCCGCATGGCATCCTCCTCGGCACGGCGGCGGGCGTCTTCCGCCGCACGCTCGGCGTCGGCGCGCAGCTGCTGCTCCAGCCGCTCCACCACTTCTTCGTCGGCGCGCTGCTTGCTGGTCTCTTCCTCAGCCGGCGCTTCGTCCACCAGGCTGCGCTTGACGTAGGTACGCTTCTTGCGCACCTGCACGGTGACCGTCTTGGCCTTGCCGCCGGTACTCGGCACCTTCAGCTCGCTGGTGGTGCGCCGGCTCAGCGTGATCTTGGTCGGACCGGCCTCGGCCGCCGGTTCTGCCTCCGGCGCAGCCGCGCCGTGCTTCTCGCGCAGATACGCCAGCAGCTTCGCCTTATCCTGATCGGACAGCGTTCCGTCAGCATCGTGCGCGGTCACGCCGGCCTCCTGCAACTGGACCAACAGCCGATCGACAGCGATGCCGATGGTTTCTGCAAAATGCTTGACGGTCACTTCTGACATGCAACGATACTCCTGCCTCAACCCTGGGAGTCGTCCTCGAACCAGGGTTTGCGTGCGGTCATAATCAGGTTGGCGGCGCGTGCCTCATCCATGCCTTCGATCTGCATGAGGTCGTCCACCGCCAGTTCGGCCAGGTCTTCCATGGTCTGCGCGCCGATATCGGCCAGTGCGAAAGCCGTCTGCTGGTCCATGCCATCCATTGCCAGCAGATCCTCGGCCGGCTCCTTGCCGCCGTGCTCCTCGCTGCTGATCTCGCGCGTCACCAGAATGTCCTTGGCGCGGGCACGCAGCTCCTCGACGATGGCCTCGTCGAACTCCTCGATTTCCAGCATTTCCTGCACCGGCACATAGGCCACTTCCTCGATGCTGGAAAAACCTTCCTGTACCAGGATGGCAGCCACCTCTTCATCCACGTCGAGCTGCTCCATGAACAGCTTGACCAGGGCCTGGGCCTCTTCCTCGCTCTTCTCCTCGGCCTGGCTCTCGCTCATCACGTTGAGATTCCAGCCGGTGAGCTCGGTGGCCAGACGCACATTCTGGCCGTTGCGGCCGATGGCCTGCGCCAGCTGCGCCTCTTCCACCGCGATATCCATGGTGTGGCTTTCCTCGTCCATGACGATGGAAACCACTTCTGCCGGTGACATGGCATTGATGACGAACTGCGCCGGATTGTCGTTCCACAGGATGATGTCGATGCGCTCGCCGTTCAGCTCGTTGGTCACGGTCTGCACGCGCGAACCGCGCATGCCGACGCAGGCGCCGACCGGGTCGATGCGCTGGTCGTTGGACTTGACGGCGATCTTGGCGCGGGAGCCGGGATCGCGGGCCGCGGCCTTGATCTCGATGAGTCCCTCGCCGACCTCCGGCACCTCCAGCTTGAACAGCTCCACCAGGAACTCCGGCATGGTGCGGCTGACGAACAGCTGCGGGCCGCGCGGCTCGGAATGCACGTCATAGAGATAACCGCGCACGCGGTCGCCGGGACGAATGGCCTCACGCGGAATCAGGTGCTCACGGCTGATCAGGGCCTCGATATTGTTGCCCATGTCGAGGATCACGCTGCCGCGCTCCAGACGCTTGACCACGCCGTTGAGCAGCTCGCCGACACGGCCCTGGTACTGGTCGACCACCTGGGCACGCTCCGCCTCGCGCACCTTCTGCACGATGACCTGCTTGGCGGTCTGGGCGGCGATACGGCCGAAGGACACCGACTCCACCTGCTCCTCGATGTAGTCACCGGGCTGCATGTTGGCGTCATCCTCGCGCGCCGCACTCAGCGTGTACTCGCGGGTCGGATGCTCCAGCGGCAGGCCTTCGCTGTCGTCCACCACCAGCCAGCGGCGGAAGGTCTCGTAGTCGCCGGTCTGGCGGTCGATGCACACGCGCACGTCGACCTCGCTGCCGTAGCGCTTCTTGGTGGCGGTGGCCAGGGCGGCTTCCAGGGCCTCGAAAATGATTTCCTTGGCCACGCCCTTTTCGTTCGACACCGCGTCGACAACCATCAGGATTTCTTTGTTCATATCCAGCCTCTATAGAGCCCGTATCTTCGTAACTTCAAACTGCGCCGGCGCCTACCACTGCGGCACCAGATGCGCTTTGTCGATATCTTCCAGCGGCAATACCACCTCGGTACCGTCCTGATCGATCACCACCGCCTCGTCGCGCAGCGCCAGCAGGCGGCCCTTGAACTTGCGCCGATCGCCCAGCGGTCGCGCCAGGCGCAGCGAAACCACTTCACCGATGAAACGCGCGTAGTGCTCCGGCTTGAACAGCGGCCGATCCAGTCCCGGCGACGATACCTCGAGGGTGTACTGCCCCTTGATGGGGTCTTCCACCTCCAGCACGCCGCTGACCTGATGGCTCACCCGCTCGCAATCCTCCACGGTGATGCCGTCCGGGCTGTCGATGTACAGGCGCAGCACCGAGTGGCGCCCCTGCGCCAGGTGCTCGATGCCCAGCAGTTCGTAACCGAGGGCCGTAACCCCCGGCTCCAGCAACTGCTGCAACTGTTTGGCTGCCTGTGTCACCTGCACCAACCCCGAAAATAAAAAATGGGCCCAAGGCCCACTCCAGTGCTTCAACTATGGCCCGGCATTCTAGCGTTTTTCCATTAAAAACGCTAGGTTATACCCGGGATATGGCCCCAGCGCAGCCCCCGGCATGGCGGCGCAGTGACCATAACAAAAAGCCCCGATAACGGGGCCTTTGCATCAAATCGAGTGGTAGCGGGGGCAGGATTTGAACCTACGACCTTCGGGTTATGAGCCCGACGAGCTACCGGACTGCTCCACCCCGCATTCGATGGAGGCGCATTTTACATATCATGCCCCACCATAGCAAGGGAAGCCGCCGGCAAACGGGAAAAAATCAGCGCCGTTCCAGCAAGTGCCTGAATTCGTAGCGATAGAGGAATCCGGGCAGGGCAAACACCAGGAACAGGCAGAGGGTGATGGCGTAGAACTCCCAGCCCTGGGGATAGATCTCGCCGTTGAGCTTGTTTTCCAGACCCAGGGCCAGGCCGCCGACGATGCAATACAGCAGCAGCCACTCCAGCCAGCGCCACCATGCTCCCTTGCCGGCGTCACCGGGACGGCGCACCAGCAAAATGCGCTCGCTCAACCAGGGCAGGTTGGCGGCAACAACGGCGACGATGATCAGGGACAGGGCGGAGAGCATGGGACAGGTTTCGCTTCGTATCTCGGTGCGGCAGTTTCGGCCATCACCACGGCCCGGTCAAGCCAGCTCTCACGCCAGCGCCGCGACGCACAGCGCCAGCAGGCCACCGGGGAACAGCCCCAGGCCGAGTACCGCCAGGCTGTTGGCACTCAGGACCACGCGCAGGTCCAGACCGGCATGCACCCCGGGGGCGCCGGCCTCGGCCTTGTCGAAGTACATCACCTTGACCACGCGCAGGTAGTAGAAGGCACCGATCACCGAGAACACCACCGCCACCGCGGCCAGCCATACCAGGTCTGCACCGACCGCCGCCTGGATCACCGCCAGCTTGGACCAGAAGCCGAGAAACGGCGGCACACCGGCCATGGAGAACATCAGGATCAGCATCATCAGGGCAAACCACGGGCTGCGCTCGTTGAGCCCCTTGAAGTCCTCGATGCGATCGGCCTCGAAACCGGCACGGCTCATCAGCACGATCATGCCGAAGCCGCCCAGCCCCATGAGCACGTAAACGATGGCGTAGAACATGGCGGCGGCATAACCGGCCTGGGTGCCGGACAGCACACCGAGCAACAGGAAACCGACGTGGGAAATGGCCGAATAGGCCAGCATGCGCTTCAGATTGGTCTGCGCGATGGCGATCAGGTTGCCGGCGGCCAGCGACAGCACGGTGAGCAGGATCAGCATTCCTTCCCACTGCTCCTGCAGACCGGCCAACCCATCCACCAGCAGACGCATCAGCATGGCGAAGGCCGCCAGCTTGGGGGCCGAGCTCAGATACAGGGTCACCGCCGTGGGCGCGCCATGATAGACATCGGGCAGCCACATGTGGAACGGCACCGCACCGAGCTTGAAGGCGACGCCGATGACGATGAACACCAGGGCGAAGGCCAGCAGCATGCCGTTGTCCTGCAGCGCGGCGGTGCCGCCGTTGATCTGGCCCAGATCCAGGCTGCCGGTGATGCCGTAGAGCATGGACATGCCGTACAGCAGCATGGCCGAGGCCATGGCACCCAGCACGAAATATTTCATCGCCGCCTCGGAGGCCTGCAGGGAATCACGCTGCAGGGCGACCATCGCATACATCGACAGCGACAACAGCTCCAGGCCCAGGTAGATGGTGAGCAGGCTGTGGGCCGACACCAGCACGTTCATGCCCAGCACGCCGAGCAGGCCGAGGATATAGAACTCACCCTTGAACATGTTGCGCGCGCGCAGGTAGTCCTTGGCATAGAGGAACACGAAGAAGGTGGCCAGATAGATGAAGGCCTTCAGCACCGAGCCCATGGGATCGCTGACGAAGGTGTCGGAGAAGGTCAGCGCCCTGCCCTCTTCGTACAGGCTGACGGTGAGCAGCAGCGCACCGAGCAGGGTGGACTGCGCCAGCAGGTAGGTGACCACGCGGTTGCGCTCGCTGAGGAACAGGTCCAGCAACAGGATGAAGCAGGTCATGCCGAGCAGGAACATCTCGGGCAGGGCGGGCATGAAATCGGGCATCGCGAAACTCATCAAGCGTCTCTCCGCTTACGGCTTGTTACAGCTTGGATACGGCCATGTGCTGCACCAGGTGCTCCACCGTCGGACGCATCACGTCCAGCAACGGCGCCGGCCACAGGCCGAACAGCAGCACCATCAGCGCCAGCACGCCGAGGATCAGGAATTCACGGCCATTGATGTCCTTGAGGGCGGCCACCTTGTCGCTGCCGACCTCGCCGTACACCACGCGCCGCACCATCCACAGGGTGTAGGCGGCGCCGAGGATCAGGGTGGTGGCAGCGAAGAAGGCGAACCAGAAATTGGCCTTGAAGCTGGCCAGGATCACCATGAACTCGCCGACGAAGCCGGAGGTGCCGGGCAGGCCGGCATTGGCCATGGCGAACAGCACCATGAAGCCGGCGAAGCGCGGCATGACGTGGGCCACGCCGCCGTAGTCGGCGATCTCGCGGCTGTGCAGCCGGTCGTACAGCACACCGACGCAAAGGAACATGGCGCCGGAGATGAAGCCGTGGGAAATCATCTGCACCATGGCGCCTTCGATGCCCATGCCGGCGCCCTGCATGCTGCCGGTATTGGCGGCAATGCGCCAGGCGATGAACATGCCGAGGGTGACGAAACCCATGTGCGAAATGGACGAATAGGCGATCAGCTTCTTCATGTCCTGCTGTACCAGGGCGACGAAACCGATGTACACCACGGCGATGAGGGACAGCGCAATCATCAGCCAGTCCAGCTGCTGGCTGGCATCCGGAGTGATGGGCAGGGAGAAGCGCAGGAAACCGTAGGCGCCCAGCTTCAGCATGATCGCTGCCAGCACCACCGAACCGCCGGTGGGCGCCTCAACGTGGGCGTCCGGCAACCAGGTATGCACCGGCCACATCGGCACCTTCACCGCAAAGGCCAGCAGGAAGGCCAGGAAGATCAGCACCTGCGCCTGCAGGCCGAGCGGCATGGCATGGAGATCGAGGATGGCGAAGCTGCCCGACTGCAGGTACATCCAGATCAGCGCCACCAGCATGAACACCGAGCCGAGGAAGGTGTAGAGGAAGAATTTGAGGGTGGCGTAGATGCGCCGCGGGCCGCCCCACACACCGATGACGATGAACATCGGGATCAGCATCGCCTCCCAGAATACATAGAACAGCATCGCATCCAGTGCGGCGAACACACCGTTCATCAGGCCGGCCATGATCAGGAAGGAAGCCATGTACTGCGCCGGCTTGTTCTGGATCACCTCCCAGCCGGCAATCACCACCAGCACCGTGGTGAAGGTGGTGAGCAGGATCAGCGGCATGGAGATGCCGTCGACGCCGAGGTGGTAATTGATCGACCAGGTGGCAATCCACGGGCGGAACTCGGTGAACTGCATCGCCGCGGTGGTGGTATCGAAGCCGGAATACAGCGGCAACGACAGCAGGAAGGTGGCCAGCGCCACCAGCAGCGCCAGGACCTTGGCCTCGAGGGCATTGCGGCTCCCCGCGGCGAGCACCAGCAGGCCGCCGACGATGGGGGTCCAGATGACCAGACTGAGCAGTGGCAAATCAGCGAACATGCAGCCGTACCTTTCTTGTTATCCGGCGACGACGAACAGGGCGAACATCAGCAGCAGCCCCAGGATCATGGCGAAGGCGTAGTGATACAGGTAGCCGGACTGCACGTGGCGCACCACCGCCGCCAGCCAGCCCACGGTACGCGCGCTGCCGTTGACCAGCAGACCATCGATGAAGCGCACGTCACCCCACTGCCACAGCAGACGGCCGATGCCGCGGCTGCCGCCGGCGAAAAACCAGTCGTTGAAGCGATCGGCATAGTATTTCTGGTCCAGCAGGGTATGCAGGAACTGCAGCCGCGCCTGGATCAGCGCCGGCACGTGGGTGAACTTCATGTACAGCAGCCAGGCGGTGACCACACCGGCCAGCGCCAGCCAGAACGGCGCGGTAAGGAAACCGTGCAGCACCATGCCCAGCGCACCGTGATAATCCCGGCCCAGTTCCGCCAGCACGTCATGCTGCGGCAACACCTGGATGGCGGCACCGAAGAAATTGCCGAAGCCCATCTCGCTGATGTACATCCCGCCCGCCAGCACCGAGGGCACCGCCAGGGCGATGAGCGGCAGGGTCACCACCCAGGGCGTTTCATGCGGCTCGTGCACACCGTGGTGACCATGGGCATCGTGACCGTGGCCATGGTGCGCATCACGGAAACGCTCCTTGCCGTGGAACACCAGGAAGTACATGCGGAAGGAATAGAAGGCGGTGACAAACACGCCGGCCAGCACGCAGAAGTAGGCGAAACCGGCGCCGGGCAGCTGCGAGGCATGCACTGCCTCGATGATCAGGTCCTTGGAGAAGAAGCCGGCAAAACCGGGAGTGCCGATCAGGGCGAGAGAGCCGATGAGCGAAGTGATCCAGGTGATCGGCATGTACTTGCGCAAACCGCCCATGCGGCGCATGTCCTGCTCGTGGTGCATGGCGATGATCACCGAACCGGCGGCGAGGAACAGCAGCGCCTTGAAGAAGGCGTGGGTCATCAGGTGGAACACGCCGGCGGCATAGGCCGAGGCACCCAGCGCCACGGTCATGTAGCCGAGCTGCGACAGGGTGGAATAGGCCACCACGCGCTTGATGTCGTTCTGGATGATGCCGAGGAAGCCCATGAACAGCGCGGTGATGGCGCCGATGATCAGGACGAAGGACAGCGCCGTCTCCGACAGTTCGAACAGCGGCGACATGCGCGCCACCATGAAGATACCGGCAGTTACCATGGTGGCGGCGTGGATCAGGGCAGAGATCGGCGTCGGGCCCTCCATCGAATCCGGCAGCCAGACATGCAGCGGCACCTGCGCCGATTTGCCCATGGCGCCGATGAACAGCAGGATGCAGATCACCGTCATCACGCTCCACTCGGCCCCCGGCCACAGCGCAACCGTCAGATCCTTCTGCAGCGCGGCGGCGTTGAACACCGCGGCATAGTCCAGGGTGTTGAAGTACATCAGCACGCCGGCAATGCCGAGCAGGAATCCGAAGTCGCCGACGCGGTTGACCAGGAAGGCCTTGAGGTTGGCATACACCGCGCTGGGGCGCTTGAGCCAGAAACCGATCAGCAGATAGGACACCAGGCCTACCGCCTCCCAGCCGAAGAACAGCTGCATGAAGTTGTTGGCCATCACCAGCATCAGCATGGAGAAGGTGAACAGCGAGATGTAGCTGAAGAAACGCTGGTAGGAATTCCTGCCGGCGCCGCTGCCCTCCGGCCAGTTTTCCTCGTCATGGGCCATGTAACCGATGGTGTAGACATGCACCATCAGCGAGACGAAGGTGACCACCACCATCATCATCACCGACAGCTTGTCGACCAGGAACCCCACCTCGAAGGTGATACCGTCGGACACCAGCCAGGTGTAGACGCTGTGGGCGACCGTGCCGCCATCCTGGATCACCACATGATTGAACATCACCAGCGACAGCAGGAAGGCGATGGCCACGCCGATGATGGTAGCGGTATGCGCGCCGACGCGACCGATGGCGCCGCCGAACAGCCCGGCAACGGCTGCACCGATGAGCGGCGCCGCGACAATGGCGATATTTACGTTGTGCAGGTTGTCGAGCACGGGCCTACCCCTTCAGGCTATCCAGATCGGCGACATTGATGCTGCGCCGGTTGCGGAACAACACCACCAGTATGGCCAGGCCGATGGCGGCCTCGGCCGCGGCCACCGTGAGGATGAAGAACACGAACACCTGCCCGGCGGCATCGCCCAGATAATGGGAGAAGGCGATGAAATTCATGTTCACCGCCAGCAGCATCAGCTCCACGCACATCAGCAGGATGATCAGGTTCTTGCGGTTGATGAACACGCCGGCCATGCTGATGCAGAACAGGATGGCGCCCAGAATCAGATAATTGGAAAGTGGGATCATTCTTCTCGGGCCTCGCTTACTTGCGCTGTTCCGCGTCCATCTGCACCAGACGCACACGGTCGTCGCGCCGCACCGCCACCTGCTCGGAAATATTCTGCGTCTTGGTGCCGCCGCGCTGGCGCAGGGTCAGGGCGATGGCTGCGACGATGGCCACCAGCAGGATCACGGCGGCGATCTCGAACGGATAGACGTAGGTGGTATACAGCAGCAGTCCCAGTTCGCGGGTATTGGAGTAGTCGGCACCATGCCTACTCGGTACCGGCATTTGCTCAAACTGCTGCTGAGTAAGCGCCCAGGCCATTACCAGCACCACCCCAATTGCCACTGCAACACCGACCGGCAGATAACGCGCAAAGCCCTCGCGCATGGGGGCGGTGTTCAGGTCCAGCATCATCACCACAAACAGGAACAGCACCATCACCGCGCCGACGTAGACCAGCACCAGGGTGATGGCGAGGAACTCCGCCTCCAGCAGCAGCCACAGCGCGGCGCTGGTGAAGAACGACAGCACCAGGAACAGGATCGCATGCACCGGATTGCGCACCGTAATGACCATGCCGGCGGAAAACACCAGGATGGCGGAAAAGGCGTAAAACAGAATCTGCTCGAAGGTCATGCCAGGATTCCCATGCGTTAGCGATACGGGGCGTCGGCCGCCCGATCCGCCGCGATCTGCTGCTCGTACCTGTCGCCCACTGCCAGCAGCTTGTCCTTGGTCATCAGGAGGTCGCCACGCTGCTCGCCGTGATACTCATAGATGTTGGTCTCGACGATGGCGTCCACCGGGCAGGCCTCCTCGCAGAAGCCGCAGAAGATGCACTTGGTCAGGTCGATGTCATAGCGCGTGGTGCGGCGGCTGCCGTCCTCGCGCTGCGCCGACTCGATGGTGATGGCCAGTGCCGGACAGACCACCTCGCACAGCTTGCAGGCGATGCAGCGCTCCTCGCCGTTGGGGTAGCGGCGCTGGGCATGCAGGCCGCGGAAACGCGGTGACAGTGGCGCCTTCTCCTCCGGATATTGCACGGTGATCTTGCGTTCGAACATGTAGCGCCCGGTGAGGCGCATGCCCTGCAGCAGTTCCAGCAGGAACAGGCTCTTGAAGAAACGTGTCAGTGCTTTCATGGCCGTCTCCTCACGCCTTGCCGAACCAGGGCTCCAGCCCGGCCATGATGGCCGCACCGACGAGCACCAGCCAGATGATGGTGAGCGGAATGAACACCTTCCAACCCAGACGCATCAGCTGGTCGTAGCGATAGCGCGGGAAGGTGGCGCGGAACCACAGGAACAGGAACAGGAAGATGGAGGCCTTGGCCAGCAGCCAGAACAGGCTGGGCTGGCCCAGCCAGGAATCGGTCCAGCCCTGGAACGGCGACAGCCAGCCGCCCATGAACAGCAGCGCGGACAGCATGCCGACAATGATCATGTTGGCGTATTCGGCGAGGAAGAACACCGCGAAGGTGGTGCCGGAATAATCGACGTGGAAACCGGCCACGATCTCCGACTCGCCCTCGGCCAGATCGAACGGCGCACGGTTGGTTTCCGCCACCCCGGAGATGAAGTACACCACCATCATCGGCAGCAGCGGCAGCCAGTACCAGCTGAACAGGCCGTATTCGCCCTGCTGGGCGCGCACGATGTCACCCAGATTGAGGCTGCCGGCGGCCATCAGTACCACTACCAGGGCAAAGCCCATGGCGATCTCGTAGGACACCATCTGGGCCGCCGAACGCATGGCGCCGAGGAAGGCGTATTTGGAGTTGGAGGCCCAGCCCGCCAGGATGATGCCGTAGACACCCATCGAACCGATGGCCAGCACGTACAGCAGGCTGGCGTTGATGTCGGCCAGCACCAGGGTGTCGTTGAAGGGGATCACCGCCCACATGGCCAGGGCCGGGGCCATCGCCAGCACCGGCGCGATGAGGAACACCTTCTTGTCCGCCCCGCTGGGAATGACGATTTCCTTGAACATCAGCTTCACGGCGTCGGCGATGGGCTGCAGCCAGCCGCGCGGACCGACACGGTTGGGGCCGATGCGCACATGCATGTAGCCGATGACCTTGCGCTCGAAGTAGGTGTAATAGGCCACGGCCACCATCAGCGGTGCCAGGATGGCCACGATCTTCAGCATGATGACGACCAGCGTCTGCAAGCCGGCCGGCCACGCATCCCACATTACCAATGTCTGCAACATCTCGATCATGCGTTTATTCCGCTCGCCCTGGCGTTCACTCGGCCGCCTTCAGTTCCACTGCTGCATCCACCGCGCCCAATGCCGCGGTGGTGCTCAGACCTGCCGGTACCTGCACGCAACCATCGGGGACACGCTCATCCAGAACCAGGGGCAGCAGACAGCTGCCACCGCCCTGCACCACCTGCACCTTGGCCGCGCCGGCCACGCCGTGCTGCGCCGCGGTGGCCGCATTGAGGCGCGCCACACCGCCGGTGGCATCCGGGGTCTGTTGCAGGGCGGCACTGCGCCGCACCATGCCATCCACCGCATAGATGGGAAAATCGACGATACGGGTCAGGCCGTTGCCCGTGTCACCAGACGCCGGCACCTGCCAGTCCATCTTGCTGCTCGGCAGCACGGCGCTGCACGCCGCCTCCAGTTCACGTCGTACCTCGTCGGAGGCCTCGTAGTCGAAGCCTTCCAGGTTGCACAGATTGCCCAGCACGCGCAGCACCTTCCAGCCCGGACGGGTCTCGCCCGGCGCCGCCGTGCAACCGTTGAAGCTCTGCCAGCGCCCTTCGGCATTGACCAGGGTACCGGAGGTTTCCGGGAACAGCGCCACCGGCAGCAGCACATCGGCATAGTCGCGCATGGCGTCGGTCACGTAGGGCGTCAGCGCCACCACGCACCCGGCCTGTTGCAGGGCAGCACGCGCGGCGGCACCGTCGATGCAGTCCAGCTCCGGCTCGGCATTGAGCACCACGTAAGCTTTCAATTTGGCGGCCAGCATGGCGCGCACATCCATCCCGGATGCCCCCGCCGCCCCACCGGCGCGGCGGTGGGGCACGGCACCGGCCAGCCAGGCGCCGGCACTGTTGCCGCCCTCGCTCAGGAAACCGAAGCGGGAACCCGACAGGCGCGCCACCAGGGCCGCCAGCTGCTGCAGCGCGCCCTGCCGGGCGTGATGGGCCACCGCATTGCCCACCAGCACGGTGGATTGCGCGGCGTCCTTCAACTGACGCGCCATGGCACGGTGCTCGTCCGTCACGCTGACGCCGGCCGCCAGCGCGGCAAAACCGGCCGGCGCCTCGGCACCCAGTTCAATCAGGGCCTGGGCGACGGCGATGAGTTCCTGCGCCATCTGTGCCGGCGCCACGATACGGCGTCCGGCCAGCGGGAAATTGAAATCGTAATCGATCGGATTGACCGCCAGCAGGCGCGCACCGGCACGGGCCGCCTTGCGCAGGCGCAGTGCGACGAGCGGCTGCTCCTTGCGCACGTTGGAACCGACCAGCAACGCGGCATCCAGATTGTCCAGGTCGGCCAGGGCCTGGCCGAGCCAGGGGAAGGCCGGCATGGCATCCTGCATTGCAAAATCGATCTGGCGCAGGCGGTGATCGATATTGTCGCTGCCGAGACCGCGTACGAACTTCTGCAACAGATAGAACTCTTCGGTGGTGGCACCGTAACCGGCCAGCGCGCCGATCTGCTGCGCGCCGTGCTGCTCCACCACGCTGCGCAGGCCGCGGGCGGCCGCGGTGAGCGCGGTATTCCAGTCCACCGTCTGCCACACGCCGTCCTGCTTCACCTGCGGCGCGGCAAGGCGTTCGGCGTGATTGAGCGCCAGGTAGCTGAAACGATCGCGATCGGCCAGCCAGACTTCGTTGACCTCGTCGTTCTCGCGCGGGCGTACGCGCATCACCTGACGGCCGCGCACATCGACGGTCAGGTTGGCGCCGACACAATCGTGCGGCGACACCGAGTTGTGGCTGGTCAGTTCCCACGGCCGCGCACTGTAGCGGTACGGCCTGGAGGTGAGCGCGCCCACCGGACACAGATCGATGACGTTGCCGGCCACCTCGGAGGACAGTGATTTCTCCACGTAGGTGCCGATGTGCATGTGCTCGCCGCGGCCCGGTGCCCCCAGCTCCATGACGCCGGCAATCTCCTCGCCGAAACGCACGCAGCGGGTGCAGTGGATACAGCGCGTCATGTCGGTGGCGACCAGCGGGCCGATATCGGGCGAGGCCACCACACGCTTGCCTTCGCTGTAGTGCGACACGTCCTTGCCGTAGCCCATGGCCATTTCCTGCAGGTCACACTCGCCGCCCTGGTCGCAGATCGGGCAGTCGAGCGGATGGTTGATAAGCAGGAACTCCATCACGTTGCGCTGGGCGGCGATGGCCTTGGGCGAACGGGTCCACACCTTCATGCCTTCGGTGACCGGCGTGGCGCAGGCGGGCAGCGGCTTGGCCACCTTCTCCACCTCCACCAGGCACATGCGGCAGCTGGCCGCCACCGACAGCTTCTTGTGATAGCAGAAACGCGGAATGGTGATGCCGGCCTCGTCGGCGGCCTCAATCAGCATTGCGCCGGGCCGGGCCTGTACCGGTTTGCCATTGATCTCAATCGTTACCATAGGGCTGCCGCTCATGCTGGTGTCACACCATGCACTTTTTGTGATCGATGTGGTACTGGAATTCGTCGCGGTAATGCTTGAGGAAGCTCTTCACCGGCATCGCCGCCGCGTCGCCCAGGGCGCAAATGGTGTGGCCTTCGATCTGGCTGGCGGAACGCACCAGCTGATCCAGATCCTCCGGCCGGCCTTCACCGTGCTCGATGCGGTGCACCATGCGCGCCAGCCAGCCGGTGCCTTCGCGGCACGGCGTGCACTGACCGCAGGACTCCTCGTAGTAGAAGTGCGACAGACGCGCCAGCACCTTCACCATGCAGGTGGTCTCGTCCATCACGATGACCGAGCCCGCACCGAGCATGGAACCGGCCTTGGAGATGGAGTCGTAATCCATGGTCATGTCCATGGCGATGGGCGCCGGCAGCACCGGGGTGGAGCTGCCGCCCGGAATCACCGCCTTCAGCTTGCGCCCCTTCCACACGCCGCCGGCCATCTCCAGCAGCTCGGCGAAGGGCGTGCCCATGGGCACTTCGTAGTTGCCCGGCTTGTTGACGTGGCCGGAAACGGAAAACAGCTTGGTGCCGCCGTTGTTCGGCTTGCCCAGCTCGAGGAACCACTGGCCGCCGTGCTGCAGGATCGCCGGCACCGAGGCCAGCGATTCGGTGTTGTTGATGGTGGTCGGGCGGCCGTACAGACCAAAACTGGCCGGGAACGGCGGCTTGAAGCGCGGCTGTCCCTTCTTGCCTTCGATGGATTCCAGCAGCGCGGTTTCCTCGCCGCACACATAGGCGCCGGCGCCCAGGTGCACATCGATGTCGAAATCGATACCGGAACCCATGATGTTCTTGCCGAGCAGGCCCGCGGCACGCGCCTCCTCGATGGCGGCCTGGAAGCGCTCATAGGGCTCCCAGAATTCGCCGCGGATGTAGTTGTAACCCTTGGTCGCACCGATGGTGTAGCCGGCGATGGCCATGCCCTCGACCAGCTGGTGCGGGTTGTAGCGCAGGATGTCGCGGTCCTTGCAGGTGCCCGGCTCGCCCTCGTCGGAGTTGCACACCACGTACTTCTGCCCCTCGACATTGCGCGGCATGAAGCTCCACTTCAGGCCGGTGGGGAAACCGGCACCGCCGCGGCCGCGCAGGGCCGATGTCTTCAGCTCGGCGATGATGCTGTCGGGAGAGGTCTTCTCCTTGAGGATCTTTTCCCATACCGAATAGCCACCCACGCTGCGGTAACTCTCCAGCGTCCACGGCTTGTCCAGGTGCAGGGTGCGGAAACAGACGTCGTTGGCCATTGCAGTGCGCCCCCTTATTCCAGGCCGTCGATGATGCGGTCGATGAGCTCAGGGGTGAGCTGCTCGTAGTACTGCCGCGCAATCTGCGCCACCGGCGCATTGACGCAGGCGCCGAGGCATTCGACCTCTTTCAGCGTGAAGCGGCCGTCGGCCGTGGTCTCGCCGAGCTTGACGCCGAGGCGCTTTTGCAGATGCGCCACCACCTCGTCGGAACCACGCAGCAGGCAGGAGATGTTGGTGCAGACGTTGATGCGGTGACGCCCGACCGGCTCCAACTGGTACATGGAATAGAAGGTGGCCACCTCGTACACGGCGATGGGCGCCATCCCGAGATAGGCCGCCACGGCATCCATCAGCTCGTTGGTCAGCCAGCCGCCGTTCTGGTCCTGGGCGATGCGCAGCGCCGCCATCACCGCCGACTGCCTGCGCTCGGACGGATACTTGGCGACCCAGGTGTCGATCTCGGCACGCGAGGCCGGCGTCAGCAATTCGATATTTGCCTGTGCCATCAGCGGTCAATCTCTCCGAATACGATGTCCTGCGTGCCGATCACGGTGACCACGTCGGCCAGCATGTGGCCGCGCACCATCTCGTCGAAACCGGACAGATGGGCGAATCCGGGGGCACGGATCTTCATGCGATAGGGTTTGTTGGCGCCGTCGGACACCAGATAGATGCCGAACTCGCCCTTGGGATGCTCCACCGCGGCATAGGCCTCCCCTGCCGGCAGGCTGATGCCCTCGGAGGCCAGCTTGAAGTGGTGGATCAGCGCTTCCATGTCCTGCTTCATTTCGGCACGCGGCGGCGGGGCGACCTTGTGATCGTCCACCATCACCGGGCCGGGATTCCTGCGCAGCCAGTCCACGCACTGCCTGATGATGCGGTTGGACTGGCGGAACTCCTCGATGCGCACCAGGTAACGATCGTAGCTGTCACCGTTGCTGCCCACCGGGATATCGAAGGCCAGCCTGTCATACACCTCGTAGGGCTGCTTCTTGCGCAGATCCCAGGCCACGCCGGAACCACGCAGCATGGGGCCGGTGAAGCCCATCTGCAGGGCACGCTCCGGCGACACCACGCCGATGCCGACGGTACGCTGCTTCCAGATGCGGTTGTCGGTAAGCAGGGTTTCGTACTCGTCGACATAACCGGGGAAACGGTTGGTGAAATCCTCGATGAAGTCGAGCAGCGAGCCCTGGCGATTGCCGTTGGCCGCCTTGAGCGACGCCTCGGAGTGCCACTTGGTGGCCCTGGTGTCGTACTGCGGCATGCGCTCCGGCAGGTCGCGGTAGACGCCGCCCGGACGGTAATAGGCTGCGTGCAGACGCGCGCCGGATACCGCCTCGTAGCAGTCCATCAGATCCTCGCGCTCGCGGAAGGCGTAGAGGAACATGGCCATGGCGCCCACATCGAGGGCGTGCGAGCCGATCCACAGCAGATGATTGAGGATGCGGGTGATTTCGTCGAACATCACGCGGATGTACTGCGCCCGCTCCGGCACGTCGATGCCGAGCATCTTTTCCACGGCCAGGCAGTAGGCATGCTCGTTGGACATCATCGACACGTAATCGAGACGATCCATGTACGGCAGGTTCTGCACATAGTGGCGCTGTTCGGCCAGCTTCTCGGTGGCGCGGTGCAGCAGGCCGATATGCGGATCGGCGCGCTGGATGGTCTCGCCATCCATCTCCAGGATCAGGCGCAACACGCCATGGGCCGCGGGATGCTGCGGACCGAAGTTGAGGGTGAAATTGCGGATCTCGGCCACGTTACTTGTCTCCCTGCGCCGCCGGCATCTCCGGCGTCACATAACGGTGGTCGTGACGGATGACGCGCGGCACCAGATTGCGCGGCTCGATGCTGACCGGCTGGTACACCACACGCCCCTTCTCCGGGTCGTAGCGCATCTCCACATTGCCGCTGATGGGGAAATCCTTGCGGAAGGGATGACCGACGAAACCGTAGTCGGTGAGGATGCGGCGCAGATCGGGATGGCCTTCGAACACGATACCGAACAGGTCGAAGGCCTCGCGCTCGTACCAGTTGGCCGAACTCCAGATGGATACCACCGAGTCCACCAGCGGCACCTCGCCGTCGGTGAACACCTTGAGACGGATGCGGTGGCTGTTGCGCACCGACAGCAGGTGATAGGCCACCGCATAGCGCGGGCCGTTCCAGCCGCCGTTACCGTACGCGGAATAGTCCAGCCCACACAGGTCGATGAGCTGCTCGCAGGCGAACTCCGCCTCGTCGCGCAACACGCGGCACACCTCGAGCAGATTCGCCTTGGGCACCTCAACAGTCAGTTCGCCCAGTGCCACCGTGCAGGTGCCGATACGGCCCTGCAGCCGTTGCTGCACACGCGTTGAAAGATTCTGATAGTAATCAGACATGCCGCAGGACTCTCGCTGTTAACGGGCTATGGTGCTGGTGCGCCGGATCTTGTTCTGCAGTTGCAGAATGCCGTACAGCAGCGCCTCCGCCGTCGGCGGGCAACCGGGCACGTAGATGTCGACCGGCACGATGCGGTCGCAGCCGCGCACCACGGAATAGGAGTAGTGGTAATAGCCGCCGCCATTGGCGCAGGAGCCCATGGAGATCACCCAGCGCGGCTCCGGCATCTGGTCATAGACCTTGCGCAGCGGCGCGGCCATCTTGTTGCACAGGGTGCCGGCGACGATCATCACGTCGGACTGGCGCGGACTGGGACGGAAGATGATGCCGAAGCGGTCCAGGTCGTAACGCGAGGCACCGGCATGCATCATCTCCACCGCGCAGCAGGCCAGGCCGAAGGTCATCGGCCACATCGAGCCGGTGCGCGCCCAGTTGATCAGCTTGTCGGCGGAGGTGGTGACGAAACCCTTCTCCAGAATACCTTCAATGCCCACGGGATACCTCGTTATGCAATTTGCTCATGGCCACGGCAGAACAGTGCCTCTGGCCGGCCGTGACGCGCGCGCACGGCTACTCCCACTGCAGGGCCCCTTTCTTCCACTCGTAGATGAAACCGACAACGAGCAGACCGAGGAACAGCATCATGGCCATGAAGCCGAACATGCCGATCTCGCGCAGGGTCACGGCCCAGGGGAACAGAAAGGCGATTTCCAGATCGAAGATGATGAACAGGATGGCGACGAGGTAATAACGCACGTCGAATTTCATGCGCGCGTCTTCGAAGGCTTCGAAACCGCACTCATAGGCAGAAAGCTTTTCCGCATCCGGCTTGCGCGGAGCGAGGACAAAACCAAGGACGATGAAGAAGGCACCGAACAGCAGGCCGACGATCACGAAGACGAGTATCGGCAGGTAATTTTCCAGCATGCTTGCCTACGCTCCCAAACGCCGAATTTTGCATTACACCCCAGCAAATTCCGACAGAATAATTATGTTGTTTTACTGATTATTAGAGTCCGGGGAGTCTAGGCCAGGCGTTGATCGGGTGTCAAGTTTGAATCATGACATTTCCCTTTTTCTTTCATGAAGTTATGGATGCCTTTAATTTTTTTATGGGATAACACTCACGCAGTATGCATTTGCGCACGCAACAACGCAGCAACACTTGCCGACGACACACCATGAGGCAATGCAACTCCTTGCTACAACACGCCCGATGCCATGGTCATGGCGAAAAAAAACCCGGTCGAAATCGACCGGGTTTTCTGTTTGGTGCGGACGGTGGGACTCGAACCCACACGGCTTGCGCCACCACCCCCTCAAGATGGCGTGTCTACCAATTCCACCACGTCCGCGAAACTTGGATGTTACTGCTTGGGCGCCGGAAGATCCGGCTTGTCCTGCGCTGGGGCAGGGGCATCGGCAGCCGGGGCCGCCGGGGCCACGATCTCGGTGACACTGGCGGGCACCGCGCTGCGGCCGGAGAAGTAGGCCAGCGACAGACTGGTGAGGAAAAACACCGTGGCCAGAATGGCCGTGGAGCGGGTCAGGAAGGAACCCGAGCCGCGTGCACCGAACACCGTGGCGGAAGCGCCGCTGCCGAAGGCCGCACCGGCATCGGCACCCTTGCCCTGCTGCAGCAGCACCAGGCCAATCACGCCCAGCGCAGCCAATACATGAACGATTACGATCAGTGTCTGCATTTTCTCTATCCGGCGCCCTAGTTGGCGGCGCGGCAAATGGTCAAAAAGTCTTCCGCCTTGAGCGAGGCGCCGCCGATGAGACCACCGTCGATATCGGCCTGCGCCAGCAGTGCTGCGGCATTGCCGGCATTCATGCTGCCGCCGTACAGGATCTGCACCTTGTCCGCCACAGCGGCATCGCTGGCAGCAATGCTGCGACGAATGAAGGCATGCACCTCCTGCGCCTGCTCCGGGCTGGCGGTCTTGCCGGTGCCGATGGCCCACACCGGCTCGTAGGCGATGACAGCGGCGGCCAGGGCCGCCACGCCTTCCAGCTCAATAACCGCCTGTAACTGCCGGGCCACCACCTGCTCGGTGATGCCCTGCTCGCGCTCGGCCAGCGTCTCGCCGACACACAGGATCGGCACCAGACCGGCGGCGCGCGCCACCGCAAACTTCTTCGCCACCACCGCATCGGTTTCGCCATACAGCGAGCGGCGCTCGGAGTGGCCTACGATCACGTAACGGCAGTGGAAATCCAGCAGCATCGAGGCGGCAATCTCGCCGGTGAAGGCGCCGGAGGCCTCGGTGCTCAGATTCTGCGCACCCCAGGCAACGGGGCTGCCGGAGAGCTGCGCCTCGACGTCGGGCAGGTAGATATAGGGGGCACACACCACGACTTCCGCCT
This sequence comes from Pseudomonadota bacterium, assembly GCA_040755915.1. Lineage (GTDB taxonomy): Bacteria > Pseudomonadota > Gammaproteobacteria > Thiohalomonadales > Thiohalomonadaceae > Sulfurivermis. Next base: position 45,796 of record JBFLWM010000045.1, read on the forward strand.
TGGTCACGTCGCCGATCCCCTGTTTGATGCCGTCCAGCAGCGCCTTGATACTGGCCCTGGAGCCGTTCATCTTCCAGTTACCGGCCACGAGCGGTTGTCGCATCAGCCCTACCTCCCCAAATCGGTGCAAAAACAGCGCCGAAGCTTACCCGCTGGCGGCGGATAAATCAATTGGCAATGGCGCGCCGCACCGCCTCTGCAAGGTCCGCCACGACGCGCTCCACCAGGGCCGCGTCCTCACCCTCGGCCATCACCCGCACCACCGGTTCGGTACCGGAGGGACGCAGCAGCACGCGACCGCTGCGGGCAAAGGCCGCCTCCGCCGCACGCACCGCCTCCTGCACCAGACTGGAGGCCATGACATCCACGGGCCGGGCCAGGCGCACGTTGACCATCTTCTGCGGGTATTTGCTCATGCCGCTCTTCAATGCATGCAGGCTGTTGCCGCTGCGGGCCAGCGCCGCCAGCACCTGCAGGGCGGAGATGATGCCGTCGCCGGTGGTGGTGCAGTCGCGGCAGATGATGTGACCAGACGACTCGCCGCCCAGCGGCCAGCCCAGCGCACTCATGCGCTCCAGCACATAGCGGTCGCCCACCTTGGCGCGCTCGAAGCCGATGCCGGCGGCGGCCAGCGCATGCTCCATGCCGAGATTGCTCATCAGCGTACCCACCACGCCGGCGAGTCCCCCCTGGCGGTGGCGCTCCATGGCGATGATGAACAGCAGCTCGTCGCCGTCGACCACGGCACCGCTATGGTCGACCATGATCACCCGATCACCGTCGCCGTCGAAGGCGATGCCGAGGTCGGCCTGGTGTTCCAGCACCATGCGCTGCAGCAGCGCCGGATGGGTAGAGCCACAGTCGACGTTGATATTGAGTCCGTCCGGCTCGGCGCCGACCTTGATCACCTCGGCGCCCAGTTCGCGGAACACGCGCGGCGCCACGAAATAGGTGGCGCCGTTGGCGCAGTCCACCACGATCTTGAGGCCTTCCAGACTCAGGGTATTGGGGAAGGTGCTCTTGCAGAACTCGATGTAGCGGCCGCCGGCATCCACCACGCGCTCGGCCTTGCCCAGGTGGGCCGACGGCGCCATGGTCATGGTCTCGTCCAGCGCCGCCTCGATGGCCAGCTCCACCTCGTCGGGCAGCTTGGTGCCCGCGGCGGAGAAGAACTTGATGCCGTTGTCCTCGTAAGGATTGTGCGAGGCGCTGATGACGATGCCGGCGGTGGCGCGCAGGGTGCGCGTCAGATAGGCGATGGCCGGTGTCGGCATCGGCCCGAGCAGGCGGATGTCCAGCCCGGCCGCCGACAGCCCGGCTTCCAATGCAGACTCGAACATGTAACCGGAGATGCGCGTGTCCTTGCCGATGATCACCTTGCCGCCGTGCCGGCCGGCGGACAACACGCGGCCAGCGGCCCAGCCCAGCTTGAGCATGAACTCGGGGGTAATGGGAAACTCGCCCACCTTGCCGCGGATGCCGTCAGTACCGAAATATTTACGTGCCATCTGTCGTTGTCCCTGCAATTCTCACCCGGCCTGCTGCACGGCCTGCACCAGCTTCAGCGCATCCACCGTGGCCTTCACGTCGTGTACCCGCACCACCGCCGCGCCCAGCCACAGCGCCAACGCATGTGCGGCCACACTGCCATATAACCGCTCCTCCACCGGCGCATCCAGCACCGCGCCGATCATGCTCTTGCGCGACATGCCCACCAGCAGCGGCAAACCCAACTCCTGCAACAGCGGCAGATGCTTGAGCAGACTCAGGTTGTGCGCCAGGGTCTTGCCGAAACCGAAACCCGGGTCGAGCAGGATCCGTTCACGCGCGATACCTGCCGCGACACAGGCCTTAACACGTTCAGCCAGAAATGCGCGCACCTCATTCACCACGTCGGTGTAATGCGGCGCCTGCTGCATGGTGCGCGGCTCGCCCTGCATGTGCATCAGGCACACCGGCACGCCGCATTCCGCCGCCGCCGCCAGCGCACCGGGCTGCTGCAGCGCGCAGACGTCGTTGATCATCCCCGCCCCCGCTGCCACCGCGGCCCGCATCACCGCGGGCTTGCTGGTGTCCACCGAGATCGGCACCGGCAGTTCGGCGGCCAGGGCCTCAATCACCGGCACCACCCGCGCCATCTCGTCTTCTGCTGTGACGGCCGCCGCCCCCGGCCGGGTCGACTCGCCGCCCACATCAATAATCGACGCCCCCTCCGCCACCATCTGCCGCGCCCGTGCCACCGCCACGGCCGGATCGACGAAACGGCCGCCATCGGAGAAGGAGTCCGGGGTCACGTTGAGTATCCCCATCACGCGGGGAACGGACAGGTCAAGGGGCTTGCCGGCACAGTCGAGGATCATGGCCGGCAATTATACGGAACAAATATCCCGCTGTACGGGCAAACGATCACGCCGCACAAGGAAATACGCTATGATTTTTTCACCCCTCGTAAAGGAGAACATCGCCATGTCCAGGAAAGTCACCACCCTTGCCGCCGCCGCCGTTGCCACCCTCGCCGTCACCGGCGTGCAGGCAGAACAGACTGCCCCGAAGCGCTGGGAACCCACCGTACAGCAGCAGCAACTGCAGAAGCGGGAACAGGAACAGAAGCAGATGCAACAACAGACCGGACAGCAACAGCAGACCGGACAGCAACAGCAGATGCAGCAGCAAAACAAGAAGCTCAAGCAGATCGAGATGAATCCGGAGCGCACGATCAAGGATCGCATTGGTCCGGGCCCGGTCGCCTGACCGCCCACCCTGGCCGACGGTCGGCCCGATGCAGTTCCATGTCGAGCCGACCGCATGCGGCTTCAGCCTGGCGTTGGGAGGGGAGCATTTCCGCGCCCCGCCCTGCGAACTCCGCTACCCATCCGAGGTCTGGCAGGCCTACCCGGCCAAGGCGGAACTGATCCGCGAACTGGCCTACATCACCACCCTCGCCACCCCGCTGATCCTCGAACACCCCCGCGTCAGTTACGATACCCCGGAACCTCTGCTGTTCGAGCGCTATCGCGCCCTCTTTGCCCAGGCCGTGCCCAATCTGGTCGAGGCCGTGCCGGAACACAGTAGCAGCGCGGTGCTTGCCCGCTTCCAGTCGCTGCAACATCACTTCGCCCCGGCCACTCCGGCATCCCCCCTGCCGCAGCAGTCGTGGCACCCGCGCCGCGCCGTGCTGCCGCTCAGCTTCGGCAAGGACAGCCTGCTCAGCCTCGCCACCCTGCGCCGGCTCGGCTACGAGGTGATTCCGGTCAACATCGACGAGCGCATGCTGCCGCGCGGCACCAGGCTGCGCGAGCCGCTGGTTTCACACCTGCGCGGCGAGCACGGACTGGACTGCCTGCAGCTGGTGAACGAGATCCAGCTGCTGTCGGATCACGAGGTGCTCAAGACGCCGCCCACCCGTCTGTATCAGGTGCAGGTGCACTTCATCTACGCCCTCGCCATGCTGCCCTTTTGCAGCTATTTCGGCGCGCCGCTGGTCGTGCTCAGCAACGAGCTGCTGCCGGGTCTGGACAAGGTGCAGCGCGAGGGCTACCTGCTGCCGCAGCGTTACATGCAGGGCGAGGCGGCCAACCTGGAGATGGATCGTATGGTGCAGGACTTGAGCGGAGGTCAGGTGCGGGCGGTCAATCCCATCGGTGCGCTGGGCAACCTCGCCATCCACACCCTGTTGCACCGGGACTTCGCGGAATTCGGCAGCTATCAGGTGAGCTGCCATCTGGAGGTCACGCCCCACACGCGCTGGTGTCATGACTGCGAGCGGTGCAGCCACGCCTATCTGTACTTTCGCGCCCTCGGCCTCGACCCCTACGCCTACGGCTTCGTGCACAGCCTGCTCGACGGCGGCGCCGAACGGCACTTTGTCGCCGCAGGCCCCGCGCCCCACGCGGAAGATGCCTACCGCCGCTTCCTGCGCGGCGAGGAACGCCTCGCCGCCTGGCGTGCGCGTCAGCGCGGCGCTGAGCATCCGGCCTGGACACCGGCACAAGTGGACGAGGCCATGGATGCGCCGGAATACCTGCTGGCACTGCACCGGCAGGCCCATCATCCGCTGGAGGCGGAGGCACACGCCCTGTACCAAAGGCTGCTGCGCTGCCATTACGCGGGGTGAAAAAAAACCGGCAGCTTGCGCTGCCGGTTTTTCATCGGGGGACTGGCCGCCGCACTCAGTGCTGGCTGGCCGGATCACCCAGGGTGCCGCCCGCGGCTTCATCCTTGCCGGCAGGCGTGCCGGCACCCGACTTGGGCTCGCGATCATTCCAGTCCACCGGCGGCCGCGGCTGCTTGCCGGCCATGATGTCGTCGATCTGATCGGCATCGATGGTTTCGTACTTCATCAACGCATCGGCCATGGTGTGCAGCTTGTCCATGTTGTCGGTGAGAATGCGCCTGGAACGCTCGTAGTTGCGGTCGATGAACAGGCGCACTTCCTCGTCGATGATATGCGCCGTTTCGTCGGAGACATTCTTGTGCTGGGTCACCGAACGACCGAGGAACACCTCGCCCTCCTCCTCGCTGTAGGTCAGCGGGCCGAGTTTCTCCGACAGGCCCCACTTGGTCACCATGTTGCGCGCCAGATCGGTGGCGCGCTGGATGTCGTTGGAGGCACCGGTGGTCACCTTCTCGGGGCCGAAGATCAGCTCCTCGGCGATGCGGCCGCCGAACAGGCTGGAGATCTGGCTCTCCAGGCGCTGCTTGCTGTAGCTGTAGCGATCCTGCTCCGGCAGGAACAGGGTGACGCCGAGGGCGCGGCCGCGCGGGATGATCGAGACCTTGTGTACCGGGTCATGATCCGGCACCAGACGGCCGACAATGGCGTGGCCCGCCTCATGATAGGCGGTCAGCTTCTTCTCGTCCTCGCTCATCACCATGGACTTGCGCTCCGAGCCCATCATGATCTTGTCCTTGGCGCGTTCGAACTCGCTCATGCCCACCAGTGTCTTGCCGGCACGGGCGGCGAACAGCGCCGCCTCGTTGACCAGGTTGGCCAGGTCGGCGCCGGAGAAACCGGGCGTGCCGCGGGCGATGATGGACGGCTCCACGTCGGTGGCCGTGGGCACCTTGCGCATGTGCACCTTCAGAATCTGCTCGCGACCGCGCACGTCCGGCAGCGGCACCACCACCTGGCGATCGAAACGGCCGGGACGCAGCAGGGCCGGGTCCAGCACGTCGGGACGGTTGGTGGCGGCGATGACGATGACGCCCTCGTTGCCCTCGAAGCCGTCCATCTCCACCAGCAACTGATTCAGGGTCTGCTCGCGCTCGTCGTGACCGCCGCCGAGGCCGGCACCACGATGACGGCCGACGGCGTCGATTTCATCGATGAAGATGATGCACGGTGCATGCTTCTTGGCCTGCTCAAACATGTCACGCACGCGGGAGGCGCCGACGCCGACGAACATCTCCACGAAGTCGGAACCGGAGATGGTGAAGAACGGCACGCGCGCCTCGCCGGCGATGGCCTTGGCGAGCAGGGTCTTGCCGGTGCCCGGCGGGCCGACCATCAGCACGCCGCGCGGGATCTTGCCGCCCAGCTTGGTGAACTTGGAAGGGTCGCGCAGGAATTCGACCAGCTCGCCCACGTCCTCCTTGGCCTCTTCCACGCCGGCGACGTCGGCGAAGGTCACCTTCACCTGATCCTCGCCCAGCAGGCGGGCGCGGCTCTTGCCGAAGGACATGGCGCCGCGGCCGCCGCCGCCGCCCTGCATCTGGCGCATGAAGAAGATCCATACGCCGATGAGCAGCAGCATGGGGAACCAGGAAATGAAGATCTGGGTCAGCAGACTCTGGCCCTCGGGCGGCTTGGCCACCACGCGCACATTGCTGTTGAGCAGGTCCGCCATCATGCCCGGGTCATCCGGTGCATAGGTCATGAAGCGGTCGCCGTCCTCGCGTGTGCCGATGATGGTACGGCCTTCAATCTCCACGCTCTTGACACGGCCGGCGCGCACGTCGGTGATGAACTGGGAGTATTCCAGGGGCTGGCTGGCCTGACGCTGCTGGCCGAAATTATTGAATACCGTCATGAGGATGACGGCGATAACCACCCAAAGAATGATGTTTTTTGCGATGTCGTTCAAAGTGCGTCTCCGGCTTGCCGCAGGCGATTCTTGCCCGCAACGTTAGAGTACGTTACTACACGGAATAGTTCCTCGCCACCATATAGACCTCGCGCGAACGCGGCCGCGAGGCCGCCGGCTTGCGGATCACTACCTTGGCGAAATGCTGGCGCAGGGCCTTTACGAACTCATCGGAACCGGGTCCCTGGAACACCTTCACCACGAAGTCGCCCCCCGGTTTCAGCACGGTACGGCACAGATCCAGCGCCAGTTCCACCAGGTACATGGCCCGCGGCAGGTCCACCGAGGTCATGCCACTGATATTGGGGGCCATGTCCGACAATACAACGTCCACCGGGCGCTCGCCGATGACCGCCAGCAGTTGGTGCAGGACGCTCTCCTCGCGGAAATCGCCCTCGATGATCTCCACCCCGGGCAGCGGGTCCATGGGCAGGATGTCCAGCGCCACTACCCGGCCATGCTTGCCGACGATGTCGGCGGCCAGCTGCGACCAGCTGCCGGGCGCGGCGCCAAGGTCGACCACCGTCATGCCGGGCTTGAGCAGTCGCTCCTTTTCATTCAGTTCGAGCAGTTTGTAGACCGCACGCGAGCGATAGCCCTCCTGCTGGGCCCGCTTCACGTAGATGTCGTCAAAATGCTCCTTGAGCCAGCGGGTGCTGCTTTTGCTGCGCTTCATGCGAAAGAACCACCAAATAACAATTTTTGCGGCCGGGGATTCCGCGTTACACTAGGCGCCCGTTTATCCGAGTATCCGTCCATCATGGCCCTGACCCAAGCGCAAAAGCGCCACCTGCGCAAACTCGCCCACGCCCTCAAGCCGGTGATCATCGTCGGCAACGCCGGACTGAGCGCCGCCCTGCTGCAGGAGCTGGACTCCACCCTGGAGCACCACGAACTGATCAAGGTACGCGTCAACGGCGAGGACCGCGACGCGCGTCAGGCCCTGACCCGGGAACTGTGCGAAAAGAGCCGTGGTGAGCTGGTGCAGACCATCGGTCACATCGCGGTAGTCTACCGCCGTGCCGAAAAGCCGCGCCTGCAGCTACCCTCGTGAGTTGTTTCCCATGCCGATCAGCAGCAGGCCGCACAGGCTGTTGATCAGGTAGAGCACGGAAGCCACGCCGTGCAGGCGGGCGAACTGCACGGCCTGCGCACTGCCCTCCGCCAGTCCCTCTGCCTTCAGCTGCGCCATCAGCGGCTGCAGGAAAAACTCCCCTGCCGCCACCAGCAGAAGCATCACCAGCAACAGCCAGAAACGTGTGCTGCGCAGCGCCTGCCTGCCAGCGCGGAACACGACGCCCAGCATCAGCACACCGCCGCAGAACAGGCCCAGGAAACTGACCAGGGTGAACATGCGGCCGGCCAACATGCCGGCCAGCATGCGGTCGTCCAGTTGGGCAAACAGCGTGGGCACCGCCAGATAGCCGATGGCCCACAGGGCACCGACCCAGAGAGTGAGGAGAATGCGTTCGCCGATCAGAAACACTATTGTGAGCAACCGTGGCGGGTTACGCTGCGCTAACCCGACCCACGCCTATTCGTAACGGACTTCGACGATTTCGTATTCGCGCAGGCCGCCCGGGGCCTGCACCTGGGCGATATCGCCTTCTTCCTTGCCGATCAGGGCACGCGCCACCGGCGAGGTGACGGAGATGCGGCTCTGCTTGATGTCGGCCTCGTCCTCACCGACGATCTGGTAGGTCACCTCGTCCTCGGTATCCATCTCGACCAGCACCACGGTGGCACCGAACACCACCTTGCCGCCGGCATTGAGGGCCGTCGGGTCGATGATCTGGGCGTTGGACAGCTTGCCCTCGATCTCCTGGATGCGCCCCTCGATGAAGCCCTGCTGTTCGCGTGCGGCGTGATACTCGGCGTTTTCCTTCAGGTCGCCATGGGCGCGCGCCTCGGCAATGGCGGCGATCACGCGCGGCCGTGCCACGCTCTTCAGCTCGTTCAGTTCCTCGCGCAGGCGCTCGGCGCCGCGCTGGGTCATCGGGGTCTTGCTCATGGCTGCAACTCCAGATGCAGATCCTGGATACGGTTGACGCTGTTGGCGTCACGCTGCATCAGCGCCTTGGCGGTGGCGAGGGCGCCGGCCAGGGTGGTGGTATAGGTCACCTTGTGTTGCAGCGCCTCGCGGCGGATCAGGAAAGAGTCGGCCACGGCCTGCTTGTCTGCGGTGGTGTTGACGATGAAGCTGATTTCATCGTTCTTGATCATGTCGACGATGTGCGGCCGATCCTCGGTCACCTTGTTGACGCGGGTGAACGGAATGCCGGCTTCCTCCAGCACACGGCCGGTACCGCGGGTGGCGAGGATCTCGAAGCCCAGGTCGAGCAGATAACGACTCACCTGCACCGCGCCCTTGTGATCGGCGTCACGTACGCTGACGAAGGCCTTGCCACCCTTCGGCAGCAGCACGCCAGCACCGATCTGCGACTTGAAATAGGCCTCGGCAAAGCTGCGCCCCACCCCCATCACCTCGCCGGTGGACTTCATCTCGGGGCCGAGGATGGGATCGACGCCGGGGAACTTGATGAAGGGGAATACCGCTTCCTTCACCGAGTAGTAGTCCGGCACCACTTCCTTGGTGGCATTCTGCGCCACCAGGGTCTGCCCCACCATGCAGCGCGCGGCGATCTTGGCCAGTTGCATGCCGGTGGCCTTGGAGACGAAGGGCACGGTGCGCGAGGCGCGCGGATTGACTTCCAGCACGTACACCTTGTCGCCCTGGATGGCGAACTGGGTGTTCATCAGGCCGATGACCTTCAGCTCCTTGGCCATGGCCCGGATCTGAACGCGCAACTCGTCCTGCACCTCAGCGGTCAGGTTGTAGGGCGGCAGCGAACAGGCGGAGTCGCCGGAGTGCACGCCGGCCTGTTCGATGTGTTCCATGATGCCGCCGATGAGCACATCCTGGCCGTCGCAGATGGCGTCCACGTCCACTTCCACCGCATCGTCGAGGAAACGATCCAGCAGCACCGGCGATTCGTTGGATACCTTCACCGCATCACGCATGTAGGTGCGCAGCTCGGCCTCGTTGTAGACGATCTCCATGGCGCGGCCGCCCAGCACGTAGGACGGGCGCACCACCAGCGGATAGCCGATCTCCTCGGCCAGGCGCACGGCGTCTTCCGGATTGCGCGCGGTGCGGTTGGGCGGCTGGCGCAGACCCAGCTTGTCGATCATCTTCTGGAAGCGTTCGCGGTCCTCGGCCAGGTCGATGGAGTCCGGCGTGGTGCCGATGATCGGCGCCCCGGCAGCCTCCAGGTCACGGGCGAGCTTGAGCGGGGTCTGGCCGCCGTACTGCACGATGACGCCCTTGGGCTGTTCCAGGTGGATGACTTCCAACACGTCTTCGAGGGTGAGCGGCTCGAAGTAGAGGCGATCGGAGGTGTCGTAGTCGGTGGACACGGTCTCCGGATTGCAGTTGACCATGATGGTCTCGTAACCGTCCTCGCGCATGGCGAGCGCGGCATGCACGCAGCAATAGTCGAACTCGATGCCCTGGCCGATGCGGTTCGGACCGCCACCCAGCACCATGATCTTGTCGCGCTGCGTCGGCTGCGCCTCGCACTCCTCCTCGTAGGTGGAGTACATGTAGGCGGTGGAGGTGGAAAACTCCGCCGCGCAGGTGTCGACACGCTTGTACACCGGACGCACGCCGAGCTGATGACGATGGTTGCGCAGCACACCCTCGCGCACACCGACCAGATGGGCCAGGCGGCGATCGGAGAAGCCCTTGCGCTTCAACTGGAACATCGTGGCCTTGTCCAGGCCGTCGATGCCCCTGGCGCGCACATCTTTCTCCAGCGCGATCAGCTCCTCGATCTGCACCAGGAACCAGGGGTCGATCTTGGTCAGGCTGTGCACCTCTTCCACGCTCATGCCGGTGCGGAAGGCGTCGCCCACGTACCACAGGCGCTCGGCGCTCGGTACGCGCAGTTCCTGGCGCAGGCGATCCATGGCGTTCTCGGCGGTGGTGTCGAGCACCTCGTCGAAACCGTCCTTGCCGGTTTCCAGGCCGCGCAGGGCCTTCTGCAGCGATTCCTGGAAGGTGCGGCCGATGGCCATCACCTCGCCCACCGACTTCATCTGGGTGGTCAGGCGGGCATCGGCCTTGGGGAATTTCTCGAAGGTGAAACGCGGCACCTTGGTGACCACGTAGTCGATGGACGGCTCGAACGAGGCCGGGGTGGCGCCGCCGGTGATGTCGTTCTGCAGTTCGTCCAGCGTGTAACCCACGGCCAGCTTGGCCGCCACCTTGGCGATGGGGAAGCCGGTGGCCTTGGAGGCCAGGGCGGAGGAACGGGACACGCGCGGATTCATCTCGATGATGATCATGCGGCCGTCTTCCGGATTGATGGCGAACTGCACGTTGGAGCCGCCGGTGTCGACGCCGATCTCGCGCAGCACCGCCAGCGAGGCGTCGCGCATGATCTGGTATTCCTTGTCGGTCAGGGTCTGCGCCGGGGCGACGGTGATGGAGTCGCCGGTATGCACGCCCATCGGGTCCAGGTTCTCGATGGAGCAGATGATGATGCAGTTGTCCTTGCGGTCGCGCACCACCTCCATCTCGTATTCCTTCCAGCCCAGCGCCGACTCCTCGATGAGCAGCTCGTTGGTGGGCGACAGGTCGAGACCGCGCTCGCAGATCTCCATGAATTCCTGGCGGTTGTAGGCAATGCCGCCGCCCGAGCCGCCCATGGTGAAGGACGGACGGATGATGGTGGGGAAGCCGATCTGCGCCTGCACCTGCAGCGCCTCTTCCATGCTGTGGGCGATGGCCGAACGCGGCATGTCGAGGCCGATCTTGCGCATCGCCTTGCGGAAGCGGTCGCGGTCCTCGGCCTTGTCGATGGCATCGCGGGTGGCGCCGATCATCTCGACGCCGAACTGTTCCAGCACGCCGTGCTTGGCAAGGTCGAGGGCGCAGTTGAGTGCGGTCTGGCCGCCCATGGTGGGCAGCAGCGCATCCGGGCGTTCCTTCTCGATGATCTTGGCCACCGTCTGCCAGACGATGGGCTCGATGTAGGTGGCGTCGGCCATCTCCGGGTCGGTCATGATGGTGGCCGGATTGGAGTTGACCAGGATGACCCGGTAGCCCTCCTCCTTCAGCGCCTTGCATGCCTGGGCGCCGGAATAGTCGAACTCGCAGGCCTGGCCGATGACGATGGGGCCGGCGCCGATGATCAGGATGCTTTGGATGTCTGTACGCTTAGGCATTTTGTTAAATTTTCAGTCCGCAAATGAACGCGAATGGACGCAAATAAAATCTTCAAACCGCTTGATTGTCATCGTGACCCCATACAATCCGCCGCACACCCAGACGAGGAGTCCCGAAATTCAACAACAGCCCCACCGACAATCCAGTGGCCTTCAGGTAATTCATGACTTGAGCTTCGTGCTCCGCAACCAAACGTGACAACGCCTTTATTTCGACAATCAAGCACTTTTCCACCAGGAAATCTGCCACGTATTGGCCGATAAACTCACCCTTGTAACTGACAGACAAGCCATGTTGCCTGTCAAAACTGATTCCCGCGCGCGTGAACTCCACAGCCAACGCATTTTCATAAACATTTTCCAGGAACCCGGCCCCCAAGGTGTTGCTCACCTCGAATGCACAACCGATTACCCGTTCGGAAATCCTTTTCCTATTTGCGTCCATTCGCGTTTATTTGCGGACTCCCTGTTGTTTCATCAGTTCGACAAAGTGGTCGAACAGCGGCGCCACGTCGTGCGGACCGGGGCTGGCCTCGGGGTGGCCCTGGAAGCTGAAGGCCGGCTTGTCGGTGCGGTGGATGCCCTGCAGCGAACCGTCGAACAGCGAACGGTGGGTGGCGCGCAGGGTGGCCGGCAGGGTGGCCTCGTCCACGGCGAAGCCGTGGTTCTGGCTGGTGATCATCACCTGCCGGCTGTCCAGGTCCTGCACCGGGTGGTTGGCGCCGTGGTGGCCGAACTTCATCTTCACCGTGGTGGCACCGCTGGCCAGGGCCAGCAACTGGTGGCCCAGACAGATGCCGTAGGTGGGGATGCCGGCATCGACGATGGTCTTGATGGCCTGGATGGCGTAGTCGCACGGTGCCGGGTCGCCGGGGCCGTTGGACAGGAACACGCCGTCCGGCTTGAGCTTCATCACCTCTTCCGCCGGGGTCTGCGCCGGCAGCACGGTGATGCGGCAGCCGCGATCCACCAGCATGCGCAGGATGTTGCGCTTGACGCCGTAGTCGAAGGCCACCACGTGGAACGGCAGTTTCTCCTCCAGCGGCTCGGGATGACTGGGCAGGCCGCCCTCGAGGGTCCAGCTCCCCTGGGCCCACTCGTAGGGCATATGGGTGCTGACTTCCTTGGCCAGATCCATGCCCTTGAGGCCAGGGAAGCCGCGGGCGGCGGCCAGGGCTGCCTCGGCGTCGATGCTGGCGCCGGCAACGATACAGCCGTTCTGGGCGCCCTTCTCGCGCAGGATGCGGGTCAGGCGACGGGTGTCGATGCCGTGAATGGCAACGACCTTGTGCTTGCGCAGGTACTCGTCCAGCGGCATCTGGCTGCGCCAGTTGCTGGCGACGGCGGCCAGTTCGCGGATGACCAGGCCCGCGGCATAGACATGGGAGGACTCCTCGTCCTCGTCGTTGGTGCCGACGTTGCCGATATGGGGGTAGGTCAGGGTGACGATCTGACGGGCATAGGAGGGGTCGGTGAGGATCTCCTGATAGCCGGTCAGGGCGGTATTGAATACCACCTCGCCGACGGTCTGTCCCTCGCTACCGATCGATTCGCCCCAGAACAGGGACCCATCCTCCAGAGCCAGCAGGGCCGGTTGCCGCAAGGTAACCTCCAGTAACGTCAAGTCTATATGTGCAAAGCGGGAAGGGCCCTGGGTGGACCCTTCCCGCTCGGATTCAGAAGAATGGCCGCGGGCGGCGCGCCCGGTCATGTTGGAAAGGCCGTGGGCCTCCCCGAGTATGACAGGCAGCTAAGGCCGGGCGTTCAGGTGGACGCGAATTGTAACGGAAGGCGCGTAAACGTGCAATTTATGCGCCCATTGATTTGGCTGTCGAAAGGGTTATACCTGTGCCGCTCAGCGCAGGTCGAGCACATCCTGCATGTCATACAGGCCGCGCTCCTTTTGCATCAGCCAGGCAGCAGCGCGCACTGCCCCCTTGGCGAAGGTCATGCGGCTGGACGCCTTGTGGGTGATCTCCACCCGTTCGCCCAGGGCGGCGAACAGCACGGTGTGGTCACCGACGATGTCGCCGGCGCGGATGGTCTCGAAACCGATGGTCTTGCGGTCGCGCTCCCCGGTATGTCCCTGACGGCCATACACCGCGCACTCCTTCAGGTCACGACCGAGGGCGGCGGCCACCGTCTCGCCCATGGCCAGGGCGGTGCCGGAGGGGGCGTCCACCTTGTGGCGATGGTGGGCCTCGATGATTTCGATATCCACTTCGTCACCCAGCACGCGGGCGGCCATGTCCAGCAGCTTGAGACACAGGTTGACACCGACGCTCATATTGGGCGCGGAGACGATGCCGATCTCCTGGCCGGCCTCGGCCAGGGTGGCCTTCTGTGCCGCGTCCAGACCGGTAGTACCGATCACCATGCGCTTGCCCGCTGCCCGGCACGCGGCCAGGTTGGCCAGGGTCACCTCGGGGCGGGTGAAATCGATGAGCACGTCAAACTCGCCGGCCACCGCGGCCAGATTGTCCGTCACGGCGACGCCGTTGCGGCCGATACCGGCCAGTTCGCCGGCATCGACACCGATGACGGAACTGCCCGGCCGCTCGATGGCGGCGCCCAGGGTCACCCCTTCCGCCTGCTGGCAGGCCTCGATGAGTACCCGGCCCATGCGACCGGCGGCGCCGGTAACTGCAACTCGAATCATCTTGTTATTTCCTTTCAATACGTTACCAGCTGATGTAGGCGTAGCCCTGCTCCTGCAACTCCATCAGGTCGGCGGCGCCCACCTCGACGTACTTGGCAAAGGGCAGCAGGTCAGCCTCGGTCCAGCCCAGGGACTTCATGGTATTGCCGCAGGCGTGAAACTCGACGCCATACTGCGCCAGGGAGGAGACGCGCTGGCGAATCTCCTCCTTCACCTCGCGGCCCGGCTTCTTGCCCAGGATGTGGATGCCTTCGGCGAAGGCCACCACCACGATCTTCACGTCGTCACCGTATTTGCGCAGCACGGCGCCGATGGAGAAAATGACGTGGTCCTGGTAGCCGAGGTCGGCCTTGTTGAACTGGTAGACGATCTTGTGGGTGGGGTCTTCGCCGGGGAAGCGCAGTTCATCCTCGGCCCTGGCGCCGCCCATCAGCGCCACACCGGCACCGGCCAGGGCGGCCGCGAGCATACGGCGTCGCCCGCCGTCGGGCTTGTTCGATGCGTTGTTCATGCCCTCTCCTCCTGTAGCGGCCGGCATGGTTCGACAGCCGGCCTGCCATTGTTGCAGCAACTCAGGGCTTCATATCCTCGAAGAATTTCTTCACCCCGTCCAGCCAGGAGCTGGCCTTGGGGCTGTGCTTGTCGCCGTTGAGGCTGGCCTCGAACTGCTGCAACAGCTCTTTCTGCTTGCTGGTGAGGTTCACCGGCGTTTCCACCACCACGCGGCAGATGAGGTCGCCGACATCGCCGCCGCGCACCGATTTCACGCCCTTGCCGCGCAGGCGGAACAGCTTGCCGCTCTGGGTCTCGGCCGGAATCTTCAGCTTGACCCGTCCACCCAGGGTCGGCACGTCCAGCTCGCCGCCGAGGGCGGCGGTGACGAAACTGATAGGCACCTCGCAGGCCAGATTGTTTTCATCACGGGTGAAAATGGGGTGCTCGCGCACATGGATCTGCACATACAGGTCGCCCGCCGGACCACCGTGCAGACCCGCCTCGCCCTCGCCGCTGAGGCGGATGCGATCGCCGTCGTCGACGCCGGCCGGCACCTTCACCGACAGCGTCTTCTGTTCCTGGATACGGCCCTGGCCGTGGCACTTGCCGCAGGGGTCGGTGATGATCTTGCCGCTGCCGTGGCAACGCGGGCAGGTCTGCTGCAGGGAGAAGAAGCCCTGCTGCATGCGCACCTGGCCGTGACCGTGGCAGGTGGGACAGGTCTGCGCGCTGGTGCCCTTCTTGGCGCCGGAGCCTTCGCATTCATCGCACTCCACCAGGGTCGGCACACGGATCTTCACCGTGGTGCCCATCACCGCCTCTTCCAGCGACAGCTCCAGGTTGTAGCGCAGGTCGCTGCCGCGGTAGGCACGGCTGCCGCCCCGGGCGCCGGCACCGCCGCCGAAGATGTCGCCGAACACGTCACCGAAGATATCGGAGAAGCTGGCGCCGCCCGGACCGTAACCGCCTCCGCCGCCGGCGCTGGGATCGACACCGGCATGACCGAACTGGTCATAGGCCGCACGCTTCTGCGCGTCGGTGAGGATCTCGTAGGCCTCCTTGGCCTCCTTGAATTTTTCCTCCGCCGCCTTGTCGTCCGGATTGCGGTCGGGATGGTATTTCATCGCCAGACGCTTGAAGGCCTTCTTGATCTCGGCCTCGGTGGCGTTCTTCGCCACCCCCAGCACTTCGTAATAGTCGCGTTTGCTCATGGGAACCCAGCTGTCAGATTACGCGGTTCAGGCTGCATGAAACGCAACAAGGGTCGAAGCCTGCGCTTGACCCTTGTCGCCTGTCAGCGGTGAATGCTCACCGCTTACTTCTTGTTATCGTCCACTTCCTCGAACTCGGCATCGACCACATCATCCTTGCCGCCGGCAGAGGCCTGCTCGCTGCCGCCGGCCTCACCGCCCGCAGCACCCTGCTGGGCGTAGAGGCGTTCGGCCATCTTGCCGGACGCGGCGGCCAGGGCCTGGGTCTTGGCTTCGATGGCGTCCTTGTCGTCGCCCTTCATGGCTTCATCCAGCTCCTTGATGGCCGCCTCGATGCTGTCCTTCTCCCCGGCCTCCAGCTTGTCGCCCAGCTCACCCATGGATTTGCGGGTGGCGTGGATCAGGTTGTCGGCCTGGTTGCGCGCGCTGACCAGCTCGTGGAACTTCTTGTCCTCGGCGGCGTGGGCCTCGGCGTCCTTCACCATGCGCTGCACTTCATCGTCCGACAGGCCGGAGGAGGCCTTGATGACGATCTTCTGTTCCTTGCCGGTGCCCTTGTCCTTGGCGGAGACGTGCAGGATGCCGTTGGCGTCGATGTCGAAGGTGACCTCGACCTGCGGCACACCGCGCGGCGCCGGCGGGATGTCGGACAGATCGAAACGCCCCAGCGACTTGTTGGCGCTGGCCATCTCGCGCTCGCCCTGCAGCACGTGCACGGTCACCGCGGTCTGGTTGTCGTCGGCGGTGGAGAACACCTGCGACGCCTTGGTCGGGATGGTGGTGTTCTTGTCGATCAGCTTGGTCATCACGCCGCCCAGGGTCTCGATGCCGAGGGACAGCGGGGTGACGTCGAGCAGCAGCACGTCCTTCACCTCGCCGCCGAGCACGCCGCCCTGGATCGCCGCGCCGATGGCCACCGCCTCGTCCGGGTTGACGTCCTTGCGCGGCTCCTTGCCGAAGTAGTTCTTCACCGCTTCCTGCACCTTGGGCATGCGGGACTGGCCGCCGACCAGGATCACGTCGCTGATTTCGCTCAGGGACACGCCGGCATCCTTGATGGCGGTCTTGCACGGCTCGATGGTGCGGGTGATGAGGTCCTCCACCAGCGACTCCAGCTTGGCGCGGGTCAGCTTGATGTTGAGGTGCTTGGGACCGCTGGCATCGGCGGTGATGTACGGCAGGTTGACGTCGCTCTGCTGGCTGGAGGACAGCTCGATCTTGGCCTTCTCGGCCGCCTCCTTCAGGCGCTGCATGGCCAGCGGGTCGCCGCGCAGGTCGATGCCGTTGGACTTCTTGAATTCATCCGCCAGGTAGTCGATGACGCGCTTGTCGAAGTCCTCGCCGCCGAGGAAGGTGTCGCCGTTGGTGGACAGCACCTCGAACTGGTGCTCGCCGTCGATCTCGGCGATCTCGATGATGGAGATGTCGAAGGTGCCGCCGCCGAGGTCGTACACCGCGATCTTGCGGTCACCCTCCTGCTTGTCCATGCCGAAGGCGAGCGCCGCCGCGGTAGGCTCGTTGATGATGCGCTTCACGTCCAGACCGGCGATCTTGCCGGCATCCTTGGTGGCCTGGCGCTGGGAGTCGTTGAAGTAGGCCGGAACGGTGATCACCGCCTCGGTGACCGGCTCGCCCAGGTAGTCCTCGGCGGTCTTCTTCATCTTCATCAGCACGCGCGCGGAGATCTCCGGCGGAGCCATCTTCTTGTCACGCGCCTCCACCCAGGCGTCGTTGTTGTCCGCCTTGATGATCTTGTAGGGCACCAACTTGATGTCCTTCTGCACTTCCTTTTCGTCGAAGCGGCGGCCGATGAGGCGCTTCACTGCGAACAGGGTGTTCTGCGGGTTGGTGACCGCCTGGCGCTTGGCGGCCTGGCCGACGATGACCTCGCCGTCCTCGGCAAATGCCACCACCGACGGCGTGGTGCGATCGCCTTCGCTGTTCTCGATGACGCGCGGCTTGCCGCCCTCCATTACCGCCACGCAGGAGTTGGTGGTGCCCAGGTCGATACCGATAATCTTGCCCATAGTCTGTCGTCTCCGATTCGCTGCTGGCCCGACGTCTGCGGGCCGACTCAATATCTAGATGTTAAATAGGGTCTTTGCCGTTGGTTTCAAGGCGCTCAGGCGCTGGCCGGCGCCTTGGCCACCACCACCAGGGCGGGGCGAACCAGGCGGTCGTTCAGGGTGTAGCCCTTCTGCATCACCGCCAGCACGCAGTTGGCGCCAACGTCGGCGCTCTCCTGCATGGACATGGCCTGGTGCTGCTCCGGATTGAACGGCTGGCCCACCGGGTTCACCTCCTTGATGCCGTACTTCTCCATCGCCTGGGTCAGCATCTTCAGGGTCAGCTCGGTGCCCTCGCGCAACTGGTCCAGCGCGCTGTCGCTGCCGATGGCGGCCAGCGCCAGTTCCAGGCTGTCGCGCACCGGCAGCAGGTCCTGGGCGAAGCGCTCCAGGGCATATTTGTGTGCGTTTTCCACGTCGCGCTCGGCACGGCGGCGGCCGTTTTCCAGCTCGGCCTGCAGGCGCAGCACCTGGTTCCAGTGCTCGTCGGCCTTGCTGCGCGCATCTTCCAGCTGCAGGTACAACTCCTTTGCATCGGGGGCCGCCTGCTCCTGCCCCGGCGCGGCCTCGGCAGTCGCTTCAGGATCGGGCTTAGTATTCGCTTCACTCATATCGGCTCCAGACAAATTCTTTTGTTATCAATACGGTAAATACATACGCCCCACCACCGCGGCGGGTGATTGCACCGGTATATATGGGGTTATTGGTTCTGATTCAAGGCGGCGCCAAGCAACTTGGCAGTCACATCCACCAGCGGGATCAGGCGATCGTAGGCCATGCGCGTCGGGCCGATGACGCCCAGCACGCCGACCACCTCGCCCGCCACCTCGTAGGGCGAGGTCACCACGCTGCAGGCATCCAGCACCTCATAGCCCGATTCCTCGCCGATGAAGATCTGCACGCCCTGGGCATGGGCGGCCTGGTCCAGCAGGTGCAGGATGTCACGCTTGCGGTTGAAGGCATCGAACAGCTGGCGCAGGCGGTCGATGTCGGCCATCTCGGCATAGCCCATCAGGTTGGTCTGGCCGGCCAAGACATAATCACCGCCCTCATCGCCGCCCTGGAAGGTGCGGTTGGCCATGTCGATGGCGGCCAGCATCAGCTGGTTGATGCTTTCCTGGGTCTCGCGCATCTCGGCGAGCAGGGCATCGCGCACCTTGGTGAAGTCCTTGCCCGCCAGGGCGTGATTCAGGTAATTGGCCGCCTGGGTCAGCTCCGCCGGGGAATAGCGGCGCGAGGTGGTGATCATCCGGTTCTGCACCTGATTGCCGTTCAGCACCAGCACCACCAGTACACGGTTGCCGGACAGGGCGATGAACTCGACCTGACGCACGGTCGGCTGCTCGCGCCGCGGAATCATGATGACGCCGGCCATGGCGCTGATCTCCGACAGCAGCGAGGACGCGGTCACCAGCACCTGCTGGGGGTCGGCGGCCTGCTCGAACTTGGCCTGCAGGCCACGCACCTCGGCGGGTTGCAGCGGCTTCACGGTCAGCAGGCTGTCCACGAACAGGCGGTAGCCCTGCACCGTGGGGATGCGGCCGGCAGAGGTGTGCGGTGCCTTGACCAGCCCCAGGTCCTCCAGGTCGGCCATCACGTTGCGGATGGTGGCCGGGCTCAGGTCCATCCCCTGCCCGCGCGCCAGGGTGCGCGAACCCACCGGCTGTCCCTCACGGATATAACGCTCCACCAGCAGCTTGAGCAGCTGCTGGGCACGGTCGGACACGGCGGTGGGGGATACCTTGCTCATTGCACCCTTCAGAATTCGGTTGGCACTCTCACCATATGAGTGCCAACGGGGCAAATTATCAAGGCGTGAAAACGGGTGTCAAGGTCGGTTGGCGCAGGGCGGCGGCCATGTTAACGTTAGCGCCATTTTTGCGGAGACGACGATGGCGGACATTTTCGGGCGGGTAGGGATTATCGGCAAGTATGGCGACCCCAACGTGGGGGCCTCGCTCCAGGTGCTGACCGATTACCTCGCCTCCCGCCAGGTCGAGGCCCTGCTGGACGAGGCCACCGCCGAAGTATGGAGCGGCCATGGCCTCACCGTCGCCAGCCGCGAGGACATCGGCCGCCAGTGCGACGCCGTGATCGTGGTGGGCGGCGACGGTACCCTGCTCAATGCCGCCCGCTCCCTCGCCCCCTTCGACATCGCCCTCATCGGCATCAACCAGGGCCGCCTCGGCTTCCTCACCGATATCTCACCCGGCGAGATGGAGCAGAAGCTGGACGAAATCTTCGCCGGCCAGTACAACGAGGACACGCGCTTCCTGCTGCACTGCACCGTGCTGCGCGATGGCGAACACATCAACGAAAGCGTCGCCCTCAACGACGTGGTGGTACACAAGTGGGACGTGGCGCGCATGCTGGAGACAGAAACCTACGTCAACGGCCACTTCCTCAACCATCTGCACTCCGACGGCCTGATCGTCTCCACCCCCACCGGCTCCACCGCCTATGCCCTGTCCGGTGGCGGCCCGATCCTGCAGCCCTGCCTCAATGCTGTGGTGCTAGTGCCCATCTGCCCGCACACCATGAGCAACCGCCCCATCGTGGTGGATGGCGGCAACCTGATCGAGATCGTGGTTCGCGGCTCCGGCCACGCCCATGCCCAGGTCACCTGCGACGGCCAGATCAACTTCGGCCTGATGGCCGGCGACCGCGTGCGGGTACGCAAGGCCGAGCACAAGGTGCGCCTGATCCATCCGGTGGATCACGACCACTTCCACATCCTGCGCAACAAGCTCAATTGGGGCTAGGCCCAGGCTCACACGCCATGCTCCGGCACCTCGCCATCCGCAACTTCGCCCTGGTCGAACACCTGGAACTGGAATTCGCCCCGGGCATGACCGTGCTCACCGGCGAGACCGGTGCCGGCAAGTCCATCCTGCTCGACGCCCTCGGCCTGGTGCTGGGCGACCGTGCCGACAGCGGCACAGTGCGCGCCGGCTGCGACCGCGCCGAGATCAGCGCCACCTTCGACATCCGTGACCACGACGCGGTGCGCGCCTGGCTGGAGGAGCGTGAGCTCAATCTGGACGATGAATGCATCCTGCGCCGCACGGTGAGTGCCGACGGCGGTTCGCGCGGCTACATCAACGGCCAGCCGGCGCCGGTGCAGAGCCTGCGCGAGCTGGGCGAACAACTGGTGGACATCCACGGCCAGCACGCCCACCAGTCCCTGCTCAAGCGCGACCTGCAACGCCAGCTGCTGGACGGCTATGCCGGCCACGACGCCCTGGTGGAACAGGTGGGCGCCGCCTGGCGCCGCTGGCGCGAACTGCAGCAGGAGCTGGAACGGCTGACCCGCGCCGCCGGCGAGCGCGACTCGCGCCTGGAACTGCTGCGCTACCAGGTGGGCGAGCTGGAGGCCCTCGGCTTCACTGCCGATGAGCTTGCCGCGCTGGAAGAGGAACACGGCCGTCTGGCCAATGCCAGCCGCCTGCAGGAGGGCGCCCAACGTGCCCTCGACCTGCTCTACGAGGGCGACGACATGGCGGTGGTCAGCCTGCTCGGGCGCACCCTCGGTGAACTGCGTGAACTGCAGGCCATCGACAACCAACTGGGCAGCGCCTGCGAACTGCTGGACAGCGCCGCCATCCAGGCACGTGAGGCGGCCAGCGAACTGCGCCACTATCTGGACCGCGCCGACCTCGACCCCGGGCGACTCAATTGGGTCGAACAACGCCTAGCCGCCGTGCAGGAACTGGCGCGCAAGCACCGCTGCGGTGGCGCAGAGCTGCCCGCCCTGCTGGAACGGCTGCAACAGGAGCTGGCCGAGCTGGAACAGGCCGGCCAGCGCCTCGACGGCCTGGAGGCGGAGATCCGGCGCTGCCGCGATGACTATCTGAAGCTGGCCAAGCAACTCTCCGCCGGCCGCCGCAAGGCGGCGCAGGCCCTGGCGACCCAGGTCAGCGCCAACATGGCCGAACTGGGCATGAAGGGGGGCAGATTCGAAGTGGCCCTGGAGCCGATGGACGGCGACGAACCCGCACCGCATGGCCTGGAGCGTGTCGAATTGCTGGTCAGCGCCAATCCCGGTCAGCCGCTCAAGCCGCTGGCCAAGGTCGCCTCCGGCGGCGAGCTGTCACGCATCAGTCTGGCCATCCAGGTGATCAGCGCCGGCAAGGGCAGCATCCCCACGCTGATCTTCGATGAGGTGGATGTGGGTGTCGGCGGCGGCGTGGCCGAGATGGTTGGCCGCCAGCTCCACACGCTGGGCGGTGAACGTCAGGTACTGTGCGTCACCCATCAGCCGCAGGTGGCCGCTCAGGGCCACCAGCATCTGCAGGTGAGCAAACAGACCCGGGGTGAAGCCACGCGCAGCGCGGTGAAGACGCTGGATGCAGAAGCTCGGGTGGAGGAGATCGCCCGCATGCTGGGGGGCATGACCATCACCGAACAGACCCTGTCCCACGCCCGCGAGATGCTGGCACTGGCGCAAGGCAGCAAAAACAAGGGGCGCAAGAAAAGCGCCCCGGCCTGATGCAGGGTGCGTACCCTACGGGGTCTTGTCCTTCTTCCGGCATTCCTTGCAGACGCCATAGATGTACAGGCTATGGTCGGTCATGGCGTAGCCGAACCTGTCGGCGATGGCCTTCTGCCGCTCCTCGATGGTGGGATCGACGAATTCGTCAACACGGCCGCAACGGGTGCACAGGATGTGGTCGTGGTGCTTGCCCTCGTCCATCTCGAACACCGACTGGCCGCCCTCGAAGTGATGGCGGGTCAGGATGCCGGCCTGCTCGAACTGGGTCAGCACACGGTACACCGTGGCAAGTCCCACATCCTCGCCATGCTCCAGCAGGGCCTTGTATACATCCTCGGCACTCATATGACGCGCGGTGCCGGCCGACTCCAGAATCTCCAGGATTTTCAGGCGCGGCAACGTGGCCTTGAGGCCGACCTTTTTCAGATATTGACTGTCCTTGGCACTCACTTGGGCAGACTCAGTTGGGGTATCATGGCGCCACGATAACGCAGCCCTGAAAGACAATGCAAAAGATTATCATTTGTTTGATGTTGTGCATCACGCTTGGCGCCTGCGCCTATAAGCCCGATATCCAGCAGGGCAACATGGTGACGCAGGACAAGCTGGCGCAGCTCAAGATCGGCATGGACAAGCGGCAGGTGCTGTTCATCATGGGCTCACCCATGCTCACCGATCCGTTTCACCACAACCGCTGGGACTATTTCTACAGTCTCACGCCCGGGCGCGAGGAAACCGTACGCCACGGTGCCACGCTCTATTTCGACAACGAGCGTTTGAGCCGCATCGAAACCCGCGGCGACATCCCGCCGGCAGAATACCAGGAGAAGCCGGTGGAGCTGCGCTAGCCGGGAGCCCGGGCAACTTCGCTCAGCCCGCCTCTTCGACGTCACCGCCACCTTTTTTCATGCGCTTGCCCTCGGCGGCGCGCTGCTTGCGCACCTCCTTGGGATCGGCGATGAGCGGGCGGTAGATCTCCACCCGGTCACGCGCCCGCAGCGGCTCATCCAGCTTGGCCAACCGCCCGAACACACCGACCTTGTTGACCGCCAGGTCGATCTCCGGATAGCGGTTCAGCACCCCGGAACGCTCGATGGCCTGGCGCAGCGTCGTACCCTCCTCCACCTCCACCGGCAGGATCACCTGCACTTCGTCCCGGGCGTAGGCCACTTCGACCTGAAAATGCTCACTCTTTTCCATACACTTCCCGCGCGCGTTTGCAAAAGGAATCCACCAGGGCATTGGCGATTTGGGTGAATATCGGACCCAGCGCCATCCCCACCAGACGATTGGAAAATTCGAAATCGAGATCCAGCGATACCTTGCAGGCCTTGTCGCCCAGGATATCGAAACGCCAGTACCCCTCGAGATGGCGGAACGGCCCCTCCACCAGACGCATCTCCATCATCTTGTCCTGCTGCAGGCGGTTCAGGGTGGTGAAGGACTTGTGCAGCCCGCCGTGGGCGATTTCGATGGTTGCATGCACCTCATCCGGCGTACGCGACAGCACCCGGCTGGAACGGCACCAGGGCAAAAAACTGGCATAGGCATCGATGTCGTTGACCAAGGCAAACATCTGGCCGCAGCTGTACGGCACCAGGGCGCTTTTATGGATCGTCGTCACGTTACGGGTTCAGCAAGGGTTGGAGCACGCCGATGGCATGCAGGAAGATGAGCAACACGGCCACCGGGGTGACATAGCGGCTGACGAGGTACCAGATGCGAAACAGCGGCCCGTCCTTCACCCCCAGCTCGCTCATGACCGACTCGCGCCGCATCACCCACACCGCGAAGATCACGATCAGCAGCCCCCCCAGCGGCAGCATGATGTTCACCGTCAGATAATCGAGCAGGTCGAAGAAGGTCAGTCCCCACAGCTTGTAGCGATCCCCCGACCAGATGTTGAACGAGAAGATGGTGCCCAGGCCCAGGAACCAGGCGCCGCCGCCGGCCAGGGCCGTGGCCCGCACCCGGGTCATGCGCAGGTTTTCCACCATGTAGGCCACCAGCGGCTCGATGAGCGAGATCGCCGAAGTCCAGGCGGCGAAGATCAACAGCAGAAAAAACACGGCACCGAAAAACTCGCCGCCCGGCATGCGTCCGAAGGCGATGGGCAGGGTCTGGAAGATGAGCCCCGGCCCCGCCCCGGGCGCCAGGCCGTTGGCAAACACGATGGGAAAGATGGCCATGCCGGCCAGCAGGGCCACCAGGGTGTCGGCTGCGGCAATGGTAAAGGTGGCATGGGTGATGGAAACATGGCGCGGCAGGTAGGAACCGTACACCATGATGGCCCCCATGCCGAGACTGAGGGTAAAGAAGGCGTGCCCCATGGCAATGATCACGCTGTTGGGACTCAGCTTGCTGAAGTCGGGATTGAACAGGAAGACCAGGGCCTGCTGGAAGGCGCCGGTATTCATGGCGTAGCCCACCAGCACCAGCAACAACACCAGCAACAGCGGCATCAGGTAGCGCACCGCCTGCTCCAGCCCGCTGCGCACCCCGCGCGCCACCACCACCATCGTCATGGTCAGAAACAGGGTGTGCCAGGCCAGCAGCCGTTCCGGGTCCGCCACCAGGCTGTAGAAGATGTTGTTGACGCCGTCGGCGGTGAGGCCGGTGAACACGCCGCTGCCGGTGCGCACCAGATAGGCCAGCGCCCAGCCGGCGATGACACTGTAATAGGACAGAATCAGCACGCCGGCGAGGATGCCCAGCCAGCCGAGATAGCGCCAGGCGCCATGCCGCCCCTCTTCCTGGGCCAGGTGGCGCATGGTGTTGATGGGGCTGCGCCGGCCACGACGGCCGAGCAGGATCTCGGCCATCATGATGGGGATGCCGATCAGGCTGATGCACACCAGGTACACCAGCACGAAGGCGCCACCGCCGTTCTCGCCGGTGATGTAGGGGAACTTCCAGACATTGCCCAGACCGACCGCCGAACCGGTGGCGGCCAGCACGAAGGCCCAGCGTGACGACCACTGGCCATGGATGGGTTCCCGCGACGACGGCTTCATGACTCTCCCCGAATTCATCAAATGCCGGCAATTGTCGGCGAATTCGCCACGCGCCTCAACACGTGCCGATCGCTTCCGCTCCGACAGCCCCGTATAATGCCGCCCCATGGCAAAACAGAGCTCAACCACCAAGGGCGAAGGCACCAGCACCATCGCCGCCAACAAAAAGGCCCGCCACGACTTCTTCATCGAAGACCGTGTCGAGGCCGGCATCGCCCTGGAAGGCTGGGAGGTGAAGAGCCTGCGCGCCGGCCGCGTCCAGCTGGTGGACAGCTACGTCATCATCAAGAACAACGAGGCCTGGCTGCTCGGCGCCCTGATCACCCCGCTGGCCACCGTCTCCACCCACTACGTGCCCGATCCCAAGCGTACCCGCAAGCTGCTCATGCACCGCCAGGAGCTGGACAAGCTCATCGGCGCGGTGGAGCGCAAGGGCTACACCCTGCTCGCCCTGTCGCTGTACTGGAAACGCGGCCTGTGCAAGGTGGAGCTGGGTCTCGCCAAGGGCAAGCAGGCGCACGACAAGCGCGATAGCGAACGCGAGCGCGACTGGCAGCGCGAGAAGCAGCGCCTGATGAAAAGCTCGCGCTGACGCGAAATGTTTTCCGGTGACAGGGAACTTCCCGGCCGGTATCATCTCCAATGTTCCGATACCAATGGGGGCGACCTGGCTTCGACGTGGGTTGCGAAACCGGAGGTGCATGCCGAGGTGCGGTGACCTCGTAAAACACGCTGCAAACCAAATAGTTGCCAACGACGACAACTACGCACTCGCTGCTTAAAACCCAGTAGGGTGCCCTCTGACCGGAGCCGTGCCTGTGCGTCCGTAATCGGGGGTCGACTCTCACAGGATCGCGACAAGGTTTGTTCGGGGCCGCGTCGCTAAAACCTTACCGGGCTCGCCGTCTGTCTTCCCTGCCCGTCGGGTAGCAGCCGGTTAAACCAATAGGCGTGGATAAGCATGTAGAGCCGATGGCAGAGGGCTTGCGGACGCGGGTTCGATTCCCGCCGCCTCCACCATTTAGAAAAGACAAACCCGTCTCTCTGGGGTCATTCTCCGGGGTGACGGGTTTTCTTTTTCCCCTTGTTTCTAAAGGGTTTGCGCCCGTTTCACATCTTTCCAAAGCACCTCTCCGCACCACCGATTCTCCCCATCTTCCTGCCTTTCTTTCTCTGTTTGGCCCCTGATTCTCTGTTTTCTCCGGACGAAGTCCGAAGCGCGTCCGGAAAGTTACATCCTTGATTGATATGGGTTTGCGGCAGATTGCCATTTTTGACGGTTGTCTTAGGTCATCGTTCGATGCCGCAACCGGACGTTTTTTTCGAAATTGCCCGCCTCGGCCATGAAAAGAAGCGCGGTCAACTCCGGCTTCCTGCCCCCTAAAGAAGAAAAGCCGACGCTGATGGTCGGCTCTCTGGGGCGGTCTCCGGTCCGGTCGTCAGTCGGTGGCAAAGCCGAACTGGCGGCGCTGCTCGGCCCAGTCCTCCGGGAAGGTCTGGGTCAGTTTGGCCAGCGAGAGCCCGTTGGGTTCCTCGCCGTTGATCAGGGCTTCGACGATGTCGGGGGCCAGGGTCGTCAGCTTGAGAATGCGGGCCACATACGAGCCATCGACGTCGAGGGTACGGGCAAGCTCGCTGATGGACCTGATCTGGCCGGATTCGAGGATGTCGGCCCAGGAAAAGGCCCTGCCCAGCGCCTGGAGGACGGCGGACTGCACCGGTTCCTGCGCTCCGGTGATTTCTCCATCCAGGGCCTGGGGAGCGATGACCGTCTTGCGGCCACGCATGCGCCGGATCAGCATCGGGATGTGGATCTGCAGGTTGCCGTTGTCCGCAACGGTAATGGTCGGCTTCATTTTCATCGGCTTGCCCTCCGTTCGGTGACTTCGCATGCCAGACCGGCCAGCTCGGCGATGAGCGTTGTCAGCCCGTTGGTGCGCAGCTCCATGTCGATCCCGGTCTCGCGGATCTCGACCTTATCCACCAGGAGGCGGATGAGCCGGTTTCGCTCCACCGGGAAAAGGTCTTCCCAGAAGCCTTCGACATTCTGGAAGGCCTCCGATACATCCTGTTCCGTGATGCTGTTCCCCCGGTAGGCTCTGCATCGCTCGCTCACGTGCGTCAGTTGTTTCGAGAGCTCGACCGCCTGGCGGTTGACGGTCGTCAGCATCTCTGCCTTGCCCGGCTGATCGCTGCCGGGCTTCATCAGTTCGAGTGCCTGCTCCCGCGCCTGCGACAGCTCCATCTCGAGTTGGGCTTTCTGCTTGAACAGCCGCTCCCGCTCCACCTGCTCGATGTCCCGGGCCGCGAAGTAGGTTTTGGCCACCAGCGTCGGTGTGCGGAACACCGCGCTCAACTGCTCGATCACCGCCTGCTCGATGTCCCCGGCGGGAATCCGTTTGAGGGGACACCGGCTCAAGGTCCGCTTGCTGTCCTTCTGGCAGATGTAATAGGTGTAGTGGCGGCCGTTCTTGCGGGCGTAGGTCGGTCCCATCGCGCATCCGCAGTGGCCGCAGCGAATGACGCCTTTCAGTGGGGCGACCATTTTGGTTCTGGCCATGGAAACCTTGACCGGTTTGTTGTCCTCCAGGATGGCCTGAACCTTGTCCCAGGTCGCCCGGTCGATGATCCCTTCGTGCTCACCGGGGTAGCTGCGGTCCTTGTGGGCGATCTCGCCGATATAGATCCGGTTATTGAGCAGCCGGTAGATGTGGGCGGTGTTCCATTCGGAGCCCTCACGCACCTTGCCTTTCTTGGTGGTCCAGGCCTTGGTGCGGTATCCCTGTTCGTTCAATTCCTGGCCCAGCTTCTTGGCCGAGCCGATCTGGATGAAGCGGCGGAAGATGTACTGCACCGTCCTGGCTTCATCTGGGTTGACCAGCAGCTTCTTGTTGTCCCTGTCGACGTCGTATCCGAGGATGGGTACGCCGCCGCAGTATTTCCCCCGGCGCTTGGCTGCCGCCACCTTGTCCCGGATGCGTTCGGCGATGACCTCCCGCTCGTACTGGGCGAAGGTGATCAGGATACCGAGAAACATTCGGCCGGTGGGATCGGTGGTGCTGAAGTGCTGGGTGACCGAGACGAAGCTGACACCCTTCTCGTTGAAGAGGTCGATCATCTTCATGAAGTCCAGCAGCGAGCGGGACAGCCGGTCGACCTTGTAGACGACGATCACATCGATCTTCCCGGCGTCGATGTCCGCCAGCAGGCGGCGCAGCCCCGGACGCTCCATGTTCCCGCCCGAGAAACCACCATCGTCATAGCGATCCGGCAGAGCCGTCCAGCCCCGCATCCTCTGAGCTTCGATATAGTGTTCCGCCGATTCCCGTTGGGCATCCAACGAGTTGAACTCCTGTTCGAGACCTTCCTCGTGGCTCTTGCGGGTGTAGATGGCACAGCGCAGGGTCTTGTTCTTGCCCGGCGCGACATTGCTGTTATCAAGCATCCGAACCTCCCTCGGCTTTTCTGCCGTAAACCTTCTTCAGCCCGAAAAAGACCTTGCCGTTCCAGCGCGTCCCGGTGATCTCCCTGGCCACCGCGCTGAGCGACCGGAAGGTGCGGCCTTCGAACTCATAGCCATCGGCAAGGACG
>JBFLWM010000046.1:0-23188 GCA_040755915.1 Pseudomonadota bacterium
TCGGCTCCTACAACAAACAAAATGCCATCCCCGCAGGAGCCCGCTCCGCGGGCGAAGACAACGCCTATCCCAGACATCGCTCGCCGAGAGGACTCGGCTCCTACAACAAACAAAGAGCCATCCCCGTAGGAGCCCGCTCCGCGGGCGAAGACAGCGCCTATCCCAGGCACCCTTCGCCGAGAGGACTCGGCTCCTACGGTATTAACTTATCCCTTGCTGCCAAACACCTTGCGCAGCAACTCGGTGGTGCGTGCCGCCGGATTTTCACGAATCAGCTTCTCCTCCGCCGCCAGCTTGAGGAACAGACCATCAAGGGCACGGGAGGTGATATAGCCGTCGAGATCCTGCGCCTCCTTGTCGATGAGCGAGGCCAGCGGCCCGGCACGACGCAGCATGTCCTTGTAGGCCGAGGTGACGCCCACCTTGGCGGTGGCCTGTTCAATCACCGGCCGGAATTTCCTGCTCAGCCGCATCTCGGAACGCTGACGGAAGAACTGTGTGGCGGCATCATCCGGGCCATGAAGAATATTGCGTGCGTCCTCCAGCGTCATGCTGCTGATGATATCGACGAAGATATCCACCGCCTCCGGCGCCGCACGCTCTGCCGCACGATTCAAGGTGCCGATAAAGTCATCCACCACCTTGTCCTGTCCGAAATCACGCAGTGTCCGCTCCACCTTGCGCAGCGACTCCGGCAAGGGGATGCGCACCTGCAGGTCGTCGAGATAGCCACCCTTCTTGCCCAACAGCTTCACCGCCCGCTGCGTCCCTACCTGCAGGGCCTCCTTGAGGCCGGCGACAATCTCGGCCTCGCCCAGCTTCCCCTGGCCCGCCACACCGGCAGCGGCATCGCTGATGCGCCGCGACCAGTCATCGCGGTTGGTGCAGCCTGCAGCCACCAGTACCACGCACAGCATTACGGCAAACTTCATCGCATTCCACATTGACGTTTCTCCATGGCAAATATCCGATCCGCCACCGCGCCGTGCGCCGTGAGCGACCTGAGCAGACCCTCACGCAACGCCGTACCAGTGGCCAGGTAAAAATCACATTGCCCCACCGCCGCGATGCTCCCGGCGATGACCTCGGCGGCAATGATCTCGCCGCCACTTTCCAGGTGCAGGGGCTGATAACTGAAGTTGTCCAGGGCATCCACCCAGGAGCGGCACAGATTGGCCAGATAAAAGCCGTCATCATGGGCGCTGACCCAGACCAGACTGATCGGCTGCGACAGTTCGAGTGCAAGGGCATGCTCGATCAGGCTCTTGAGCGGCGCAAACCCGGTATCCTGGGCCACCATGACGATGGGACGACGTGAGCTTTCATCCAGGGTAAAGTCGCCAAACGGGCCACTCACCTGTACCACGTCATTGGCGTGCAACTTGCGAAAGACGTGATACGGGAAAGCCTCATCGGCACGTTGTGCCAGATGAAACTGCAACAACATGCCATTGCAGGGGCAGCTGGCAATGGCCGCGTCACAGCTCATGCCGTTGCCGATGCGCAACTCCACATGCTGACCGGCGAGAAACTGCAGCGTCTGGCTGCGCGGGGTGCGCAGGGTAAGGATCACGTAGTGTTCACCGATGCGTTCGATATGCGCAACACGGGTGGCAACCTGCTGCAGGGGAATCTGCGCGACGTCACCGATCTCGCTGACTTCCAGTACCAGATCGCTGCCGGCACTGACGCTGCACAACAGCAGCTGCCCCTGCGCCTTGTCGGCTTCAGTGAAGGCGTAATCATGGAAACGGGGATTGGCAATGCTGCCGGAGATCAGCCGTGCCTTGCAGACGCCGCAACTGCCACCACTGCAGTTGTAGGGGATATTGACGCCATTGCGCAATGCGGCCTCCAGCACGGTCTCCCGGGCCTCGGCCTCGAATTCGCGCCCACTGGGCAGCAGCCGGATATGATGGGTCATGGGCGGGGCTATTTTTTTTCCAGCTGCTCCAGCAGCCAGCGGTTTATGTCATGCACCACCCTGCGCTGGACATCATCACTGCAGTCCTGCATGGCATCCAGCTTGCGGCACAACTGGTCGATGATCTCCCGGTATTTTTTTGCCATGGCCCGCTCGAGCGAGAGTTCGGCGTTGCGCTTCCTGAGCTGAATCTCCAGTTCATCGTGATCCGGGGTCAGGGTGCTGCGTACACGACGCGAAAAGGCCGTGGTCTTGATCAGCTGCACACGCTCCAGTACCGGCGACTCCTGCAAGGCCAGGCGCGGATACAGCTGGCGCAGCAGATCCACATCCACCATGCCTTCCGGCGCCGGCAATTCACCGTCATGGATCAAATGCTGCAACTCCGATCGCTTGATGCCCAGCAATCGTACCGCCGTGGCTACTGCGACTTTCTGTCCCACGATGCACCCCTGTCGCAACCATCTTGTCAAGATTAACTGTAACGCAATTTGACAGGGAAATGCGCTTCTTGCAGCAAAGGAATGAACTGCCAGACTTGGTGAATTGCCCACAGGATGGGCATGAGTTGCAGCGATGCGCGCATCAGCGCCTGATTATCCGCAGGAGCCCGTTCCGTGGGCAAAGACAGCGCCTGTCCCAGGCCCCCTTCGCCGAGGGGACTCGGCTCCTGCAGCAACGGAACAATCCCTGTAGGAGCCCGCTCCGCGGGCGAATTACCGTCGGGCCATGGCATGAAGGCTTGCAGGGTGCGCCCTCTGCACTGCCGACAGGCCGGGAACATTCCCTACCCGCCCCACTCCACCCGGTTGCGCCCACCCTGCTTGGCCCGGTATACCGCCTCATCGGCCTGCGCCACCAGTCGTTCCGCGCAGGCGGACAGGTCGCCGCCGCAAATCTCCGGTGTCAGCAACGCCATCCCCACCGAAAGGGTGACCATCAGGTTGTGAG
The DNA here is from genome assembly GCA_040755915.1 of Pseudomonadota bacterium. Classification (GTDB taxonomy): domain Bacteria; phylum Pseudomonadota; class Gammaproteobacteria; order Thiohalomonadales; family Thiohalomonadaceae; genus Sulfurivermis. The sequence continues at coordinate 2,876 of JBFLWM010000046.1, forward strand.
CGCCGCCGAGACAGAAGGGTTCGGCGGCGATGGCGGGAGGTGGGGCAAACCATTCGCGCCATCAACACCCTGGCCGGTGAGGTCGAACAGGCCGCCAGCGCCATGCAGCAACTGGAGTCGGACAGCCGCAACATCGGCGCCGTGCTCGATGTCATCCGGGGCGTCGCCGAACAGACCAACCTGCTGGCCCTCAACGCGGCCATCGAGGCCGCCCGCGCCGGCGAACAGGGCCGCGGCTTTGCCGTCGTCGCCGACGAGGTACGCGTACTGGCCCAGCGCACGCAGAAATCGACCCAGGAAATCGAGTCGATGATTGGGCAACTGCAGGAAGCCGCGGTCGCGGCTGCACGCACCATGGAGAAGGGCCGTGCCCGCGCCCAGGAAACGGTTACTCAGGCACGCAGTGCCGGCGAATCACTGGATGCCATTGCCTCGGCCGTGGGCGTGATTTCCGACATGAATACGCAAATCGCCAGCGCGGTGGAGGAACAGAGCGCGGTGGCCGAAGAGCTGAACAAGAACATCAGCAACATCAGCCACATCGCCGAAATGTCGGCAGAGGGTTCACATCAGACGGCAGCAGCCTCGGCCGACATCCGCCGTCTGGCAGATGAGCTGGAGGCCCTGGTCGGTCGATTCAAGGTCTAGCCTGAAAACGCATACGGCAAGAAAAGGAGTTCTTGCCGTATGCGTGCATGGCGACAGTTGTTCACTGTCGATAACTGCCATCCAGAATCCCGCGCCACCAGACCTCGCTGTCCAGATACCAGGCCAGCGTCTTGCGGATGCCGCTTTCAAAGGTTTCCTGCGGCACATAACCCAGTTCCTTCCGTGCCTTGTCAGCATTGATGGCATAGCGGCGGTCATGTCCCGGCCGATCGGTGACGTAGGTAATGAGCTCGGCAGTGGACCGTCCGCTGGCCGCCGGCGCCTGGGGAAAGCGGCCGCGCAGCTCTGTATCGGCGGCAAAGCGCTCATCAAGCAGGCGACACAGCAACTGCACGATGTCGATGTTGTGCCATTCGTTGTTGCCGCCGATGTTGTAGGTCTCCCCGCGCCGTCCCTTCTCCATCACCAGTTCGATGCCACGGCAGTGGTCATCCACGTAGAGCCAGTCACGCACATTGCGGCCGTCGCCATAAACAGGGAGGGGCTTGCCCTGCAGGGCATTGACCAACATCAGAGGGATCAGCTTCTCGGGAAACTGATAGGGGCCGTAATTATTGGAGCAGTTGCTGGTGGTTACCGGCATGCCATAGGTGTGGTGATAGGCACGCACCAGGTGATCCGACGCCGCCTTGGAGGCGGCGTAGGGTGAGTTCGGGGCATAGGGTGTCTGTTCGGTGAACGCCGGGGCATCCTCGCTGAGTGAACCGTATACCTCGTCGGTGGACACGTGATGGAACAGAGCGCGCTCCCGCCAGACACCATGACCGTCGAACCACACCGCCTTGGCCGCCTTGAGCAGGACATGGGTGCCGACCACGTTGCTGGAGATAAAGGCATCGGGGCCGCTGATGGAACGATCCACATGCGACTCGGCGGCAAAGTGCACGACGGTATCAATACCCTCCTCACGCAGTATGCGCTCCACCAGGGACTGATCGCATATGTCGCCATGCACGAAACGATATGCGGGATTGCCGGCCGCAGATTGCAGGCTCGCCGGATTGCCGGCATAGGTAAGCGCGTCCAGCACCACCAGCCGATCGCCGGGATGCCGCGCCAGCCAGTAGTGTACGAAGTTGACGCCGATGAAACCGGCGCCGCCGGTGACCAGCAGCTTACGCATCGTTGGTTAATTCCCTCAGCATCATTCGCAAGGCCGCACGCCAGTGCATGCCGGTCGACTCAAAGTCCCGCCGCGCGTCGCTGGTATCCAGTACGCTGTAGGCTGGCCGGCGCGCGGGGGTGGGATACTCTTCGCTGCGCAGCGGCCGCAGGGGTATCGCCCGCGTCAGCAGGCCGGCGGCCAGCGCCTCTTCCTGAATCGCCACGGCAAAGTCATACCACGAGGCCACACCCAGATCGGCCCAGTGATAGATGCCATGCAGTTGTGGCCGCTGTACTGCCGCCCACAGGGCGGTGGCCAACGTGCCGGCCCAGGTGGGACTGCCAATCTGATCGGCCACCACACCCAGCTCGCTGCGCTCCCGCATCAGACGCAGCATGGTATGCACGAAGTTGTTGCCCTGCGCCGCATACAGCCAGGAAGTGCGCACGATGAGCCCCTGGCTGGCCATGGCCAGGACCGCCGCCTCCCCCGCCCGCTTGCTGGCCCCATAGACACCAAGGGGATGGCACGCATCCAGCGGCCGGTAGGGCCGCGATGCCGTGCCGTCGAACACGTAATCGGTGGAGACGTGAATCAGCCGTGCGCCGCACTGCGTCGCCGCCTGGGCCAGATGCGCCGGCCCGCGCGCATTCACCGCATGGGCATGTTCCGGCTCCTGCTCGGCGCGATCCACCGCAGTGTAGCCCGCCGCATTGATGATCACGGCGGGTCGAAGCGCAGCAACCTCGCGCGCCACCTCGGTGAGATCGCTTACATCCAACTGCGCGGAATTGCGGGCCTCCAACTGCACATGGCCGGGGGCCGTAGCACACAACATGTGTCCAAGCTGTCCGCTGGCACCGCAAACCAATACCTTCATGGATAACACTCCGCCTCACGGAATGACACACCGGCGGCATCCTTGGTCGAAACCAGGGGTGCGGCACCATCCACCAGCGGCCAGGCGATGGCCAGCGCGGCATCATCCCAGCGCACGCACCGTTCATGCTCCGGCGCATACAGTGCGGTGCACTTGTAGACAAAGTCGGCGCTGTCACTCAACACATAAAAACCATGGGCAAAACCGGGCGGCACCCACATCTGACGCTTGTTCTCCGCTGACAGGATCTCGCCCACCCATTGGCCGAAAGTTGGGGATGAACGACGCATATCCACCGCCACATCAAACACCTCGCCCTGCACCACCCGCACCAGCTTGCCCTGTGCCTGTTGAATCTGATAATGCAGACCGCGCAGCGTGCCTCTGACCGAACGGCTGTGATTGTCCTGCACGAAATCGGCGTCGATGCCGGCGGCAGTGAAACGCGCACGATGATAGGTTTCCATGAAGAAACCCCGCTCGTCACCGAACACCTGCGGCTCAATGACGAAGACATCCGGAATGGCTGTGGGGAGAAAGCGCATCAGAATATCCGCTCCTGCACGATCTGACGCAGATAATCGCCGTAGCCGTTATTGCGATACGGTTGCGCCAGACGCAGCACCTGCTCGGCATCGATATATCCCATGCGCCAGGCAATCTCCTCCGGACAGGCGATCTTCAGCCCCTGCCGCTCTTCGATGGTCTGAATGAACAGACTGGCCTGCAACAACGATTCATGGGTGCCGCTGTCCAGCCAGGCGGCACCACGTCCCATGACCTCCACCTGCAGACGGCCCTGCTCCAGGTACTTCCGGTTGACATCGGTGATCTCCAGTTCGCCTCGTGCCGACGGTTTGAGGTCGCGCGCGATATCGACCACCTGGCTATCGTAGAAATACAATCCGGTGACCGCATAATTGGAGCGCGGTTGCGCCGGCTTTTCCTCGATGGAAATCGCCCGCCCCTCTGCATCGAACTCAACCACGCCATAGGCACGGGCATTCTTCACCCGGTAGGCAAATACCGTTGCCCCCTCACTGCGGACTGTGGCGCGCTGCAGGTCCTCGGTCAGCTCATGACCATAAAAGATGTTGTCACCCAGGATCAGGGCCGAGGGCTCATTGCCGACGAAGTCACTGCCGATGACGAACGCCTGTGCCAGACCTTCCGGCCGCGGCTGTTCGGCATAGGAGAAGCTGACGCCCCACTGGCTGCCGTCACCCAGCAGTTCACGAAACCGCGGCAGGTCATGGGGCGTGGAGATGATCAGGATGTCGCGGATGCCGGCCAGCAGCAGGGTGCTGACCGGATAGTAGATCATTGGCTTGTCGTATATCGGCAGCAGCTGTTTGCTCACCGTCATGGTCAATGGATACAGCCGTGTGCCGGAACCGCCGGCGAGGATGATGCCCTTGCGCTTCATGATTGCTCCAACATTTCCAGCAGCCCCGCCTCATCCAGCACGGCAACACCCAGTTCCTCGGCCCTGGTCAGCTTGGAACCGGCCTCACTGCCGGCCACCACGTAATCCGTCTTTTTCGACACGCTGCCGGCCACCTTGGCGCCAAGCGCCTGCAATTTCTCCTTCGCCTGGTCACGCGACATCGACACCAGCGTGCCGGTAAGCACGAAGGTCTTGCCGGCCAGCGGCTGGGCACCGCGCTCCACCACGACTTCCGGCCACTGTACACCGGCAGCACGCAGGCGCGCGATCACCGTCAGGTTGTGCGGTTCGGAAAAGAACGTGGCTATGCGCTCCGCCACCTCGGGACCGACGTCAGGTACCTGCTGTAAAGCCTGCTCCCTGAGACGGCGCGCGCGTGCAGCACCGGTTTCATCATCGGTTAAAGCCAATGCCGCCGCATACTCCGCCGCCGCCTGCTGCAAGGCCTCCAGGGTGCCGAAATACGCAGCCAGCGCCGCGGCGGTAGCCTCCCCCACCTCGGGGATGCCAAGGGCGAACAGGAAACGGGCCAGCGTGGTGTCACGACTTTTACCAATCGCAGCAATCAGGTTGAACGCTGATTTTTCACCCATGCGTTCAAGTACTTCAAGTTGTCCTGTGCGCAACCCGTACAGATCGGCTACATCATGCACCAGCCCGCCGTCGACCAATTGTTCCACCAGCTTGTCGCCCAACCCCTCGATATCCATGGCGCGGCGGCCGGCGAAGTGCAGGACGGCATTCTTGCGCTGCGCCGGACAATACAGACCACCGGTGCAATGCCAGTCGGCAGCACCCTCCTCGCGGGCGATGGCACTGCCACACACGGGGCACTGGCCGCCGAGCTGCGCGTACAGATTGAACGGCGCACCGACATCGGCCGGACGCCTCTCCGTCACCACACCCACCACCTCGGGTATTACATCGCCGGCACGGCGCACGATCACCGTGTCGCCGATGCGCACATCCTTGCGCCGCACCTCGTCTTCGTTATGCAGCGTGGCATTGGTGACAGTGACGCCGCCGACAAACACCGGCTCCAGCTTGGCCACCGGGGTCAGCTTGCCGGTACGTCCCACCTGGATGTCGATGGCGCGCACCACGGTGAGCTGTTCCTGCGCCGGGTACTTGTGCGCCACCGCCCACTTCGGCTCGCGCGTAACGAAGCCGAGGCGCTGCTGCAAGGCCAGGCTGTTCACCTTGTACACCACGCCGTCGATATCGAAGGGCAGTTCATCGCGGCGCGCGGCAATGCGCTGATGGAACGCCACCAGGCCGTCGGCGCCCTGCACCACCGCACGCTCGGCGCATACCGGCAGGCCGGCGGCCTGCAGGGCATCGAGCAACGCGCCGTGCGTCGGCGGCACCGCCCAGCCGTCCACGGCGCCGAGACCATAGGCAAAGAAACTGAGCGGTCGGCGCGCGGCAATGGAAGGATCGAGCTGGCGGATGGAACCGGCGGCGGCGTTGCGCGGGTTGACGAAGGTCTTCTCGCCTGCCGCGCGCTGCCGCTCGTTGAGACGGTCAAAGGCGTCGCGCCGCATGTAGATCTCGCCGCGCACCTCGAGCACCGGCGCCTCGATGCCGCGCAGGCGCAGCGGTACCGCGCCGACGGTACGCACGTTCTGCGTCACATCCTCGCCGGTCTCGCCGTCACCACGTGTCGCCGCCTGTACCAGCACACCGCGCTCGTAGCGCAGATTGATGGCCAGGCCGTCGAACTTCAGTTCGGCGGCATACTCCACCGGCGCATCGGCAGCATCCAGGCCCAGCTCGCGGCGCACGCGCGCATCGAAACTGCGCGCACCGTCGGGACCGGAATCGGTTTCGGTGCGGATGGACAACATCGGCACGGCATGGCGCACCGGAGCAAATCGCTCCAGCGCCGCGCCGCCCACGCGCTGGGTGGGAGAATCGGCCGTGCGCAGGACAGGATAGGTCTGTTCCAGTTCCTGCAACTCACGGAACAGGCGGTCGTACTCGGCATCCGGGATCTCCGGCGCATCGAGCACGTAATAGAGATGATTGTGATGGGCAAGCTCGGCACGCAGCGCGGCGGCGCGCTGCTGTGCCTCGGCAGGCACGCCGCTCATGATCCGATGGCGCGGTAACGCGCGGCCTGGGCGCGCATCTGCGTCAGAGCAGCATCGGTCAGCAGATTGCGGGCCTGATCGCCGATACGCCCCTCCTGGGCGGCGGCCAGGGCCTGTGCGGTGGCATACATGTCCTCGAAGGCCGCGCGGCCATCCTCCGGTCCCGGCAGGCGCATGAACAGGGCCAGCCCCGGCGTACGCAGTTCGTGCAGGGTTTCCAGATCGAAATAGCCCGGCTCGATGATGCTCACTACACTGAATACCGTCTCGCCGCTGGCGGCGTCGAGGCGATGAAAGATACGCATGTCGCCATACTGCAGGCCGAGGCGCTCGAACAGATCGGACAGGGTCGGACCGCTGAAGAATTCGCCTTCCTGGGTGATTACGCTCAATACCAGCAGTTGCTCGGCCGGCGGCGGCTCGCTTTCTGATGCCGGTGTCGCAGCGAAGGAATCAGCCACCACGTCTTCGGTCACTGCCGCCTTGGCCTCGCGGCCGTTGATACCGGCAAATTCGCGCAGATGGGCATCATCCACCGGTACGCCGCGCACGGCATGGCGCAGCAACGGGATCACGTCCCAATCGTCGTCGCCGGCCGCCGCATACTCATCATCGCTCAGCGGTGCGTCGATGATGTCGTCCTGCGTGCCGCGGCGCCGGCGCCAGCGATCCCACAGATAGATGGCGACGATGACGGCAACGCCGATGAGCAGCAGACTTACGCGCAAGGCATCCATAACGGTTACACCGCCGCCAGTTCCACCGCCTCGTCCACGTCCACCGCCACCATGCGCGACACGCCCGGCTCGTGCATGGTCACGCCGGTGAGATGGGTGGCCAGTTCCATGGTCGCCTTGTTGTGGGTGATGAAGATGAACTGCACGCGCTCGGACATCTCCTTCACCATGTTGCAGAAGCGGCCGACGTTCGCCTCATCCAGCGGCGCATCCACCTCGTCCAGCATGCAGAACGGCGACGGGTTGAGATCGAAGATGGAGAACACCAGCGCCACGGCAGTCAATGCCTTCTCACCGCCGGACAACAGATGGATGGTGCTGTTGCGCTTGCCGGGCGGCCGTGCCATGACGGTGACGCCGGTATCGAGCAGGTCTTCGCCGGTCAGCTCCAGATAGGCATGACCGCCGCCGAACAGGCGCGGGAATTTTTCCTGGATGCCCTTGTTGACCTTGTCGAAGGTTTCCTTGAAGCGGGTGCGCGTCTCGCGATCGATCTTGCGGATGGCGTTTTCCAGCGTCTCCAGGGCCTCGGCCAGGTCCTTGTTCTGCGCATCGAGATAATTTTTGCGCTCGGACTGCTGTTCGTATTCGTCGATGGCGGCGAGGTTGATGGGGCCGAGGCGCTGAATCTTCTGCCCCAGCTCGTCCAGCTGCTGCTCCCAGCCCTGCTCGTCGGCCTGCTCGGGCATTTCGTTGAGCAGCGCCTCCAGCTCGAAGCCGGCCTCGGTCACCGCCTCGTGCAGGGTCTGGCGCCGCACCTTCAGCTCCTGGCCGTGCATGCGCAGGCGTTCCAGGGTGGAGCGCACTTCCTGTACCTGCCGCTCGGTGGCAAGACGGTCATGCTCCAGGCGGCGCAGCTCATGATCGATGTTCTCCACCCGCTTGCGCGCCTCGGCCAGCTGCTTCTCCACCTCCATGCGGCGGTTGAGATGGGCAGCCAGTTCCTCGGCCATCGCCTGAATCGGGGCATCGCCCTCGCCCAGGGCCAGGCGCAATTCCTCACGCCGCTCCGCCAGCATGGCGAGCTGGCTCTCCATGCGCTCCAGCGCCTGTTCGGTGCTGCTGCGTTCGGTGCGCATACCCTGCAGGCGCAGGGCGATGCCGTGGGCGGCCTCGCGCGCCGTGCGCGCCTGCTCGCGCGCCTGCTCCAGCGCGCCGCGGCGCTCCTCGCGCTCACGCGACAACTCCTCGCGGCGGATGGCATTTTCCTCCATCAGCGCCAGGGCCTGATGCAGACGGCTGCGCGCCTGCTCCATCTCGGCGTCGGCTTCCTGTTGCTGGCGCTGCAACTCCTGCGCCTCGCCCTGCAGGCGTTCATGGCGCTGACGAATCTGTTCCAGGCGCGCCTGCTTGCCGGACAACTGGGCCTTGTGTTCGGCGGAACGGCGGTTGGCCTCATTGAGCTGGCGCTGCAGCGCCTCGCGTTCCTCCTCCAGACGACGCAACTGCTCGCGGCCATCAACCAGTTGCTGCTCGGCGGCCCCCACCTGCTGCTCCAGCTGCGTCAGCGTGCTGTTCAGCTCACGCAGCTCCTGTTCGCGCTGCAGCACGCCGGCGTGTTCGTCGGCCTCACGCGCCACCCGCAGCCAGCTCTGTCCCAGCCACAGGCCATCGCGGGTAATCACCGACTCATGGGCGGCAAGACGCGGGCGCAGGGCCAGCGCCGCGGCCAGACTGTCGGCGGTGTGAATGCCGCCGAGCAGACCGGCCACGCTCCACGGTGCCTGCACCTTGCTCGCCAGCGTGCCGCTGGCGGCGGCACCGCTGGCCCGGGTGTCAAACAGGGTCAGGTGACCCTGCTCCAGCCCCTGCAACACTTCGGCCAGCGGGTCGATGCCATCGACACACACGGCCTCCAGGCTGCTGCCGAGCACGGTTTCCACCGCCCGCTCCCAGCCGCTTTCCACCGCCAGCCCCTGCGCCAGACGCTGGGCGCCGGCCAGGCCCTGCCGCTCCAGCCAGGCCGTGACGGCCCCCTGACGCTTGCCCAGCGCCGCCTGCTGCAAGGCCTCCAGTGAGGCGTGACGGCCGCGGCGGCTGTGCAACTCGGTGCGCAGCCGATCCAGTTCGGCGGAGGTGGCATTGTTCTGTTCGCGCTGCGTGCCGATGCGGCTCAGGCAATCGCTCACCTGCTCCTGCAGGCCGGCGGCCTGCATCTCCGCCTCCGCCTGCTGCTCGCGCAACATCGCCACCTCTTCCTCCAGGGCGTCGGTGGACAGCATCTTCTGCTCTTCTTCCAGACGCTGCAGGCGCTGGCGCTGCTGATTGGCCTGCTGCTCCAGCTGCTGCAGGCGCGCGCGCTCCACCTGGGCGGTCTGCGAGGATTCGGCGGCCTGGTGATTGAATTCGTCCCACTGCCCCTGCCAGGCGTGCATCGCCTCTTCCGCCGCGGCCAGGGCGGCGGCGCCGAGCTGTTCTTCCTGCTGCGTGCTCTCCAGCGCCGGCTCCTGCTCGCTCAGGGCGGCGGCCAGCTCGTCGAGCTTGCGCCGGTCCGACTCCATGTGCGCCTGCGCCTCGTTCCACGAGCGCTCCACCTGGTTCAGATCCTGTTGCTGCTGCTGACGGCGCTCGCGGGCATGCTGGATGGACTGCTCCAGGCGGGCGATATCGGCGCCCACGCTATAGAAGGTGCTCTGCACGCCGTTGAAGGTATCGGTGGCCTCGACGTGTTCCTCACGCAGACGCTCGATGCCGGCCTCGGCGTTGCGCTGGCGTGCCAGCTGCGCCTCCAGCCCCGTCTCCTGTTCGCTGATCTGGCCTTCCACCAGGTGCGCCTCGCCATCCAGGCCGCGCCAGCGCAGGGCCTGCAACTGGCCCTTGACCAGGCGCTCCTCCTGCTTCAGTTCCTTGTAGCGCTCGGCGGTGCGCGCCTGGCGGTTCAGGTGGGCGAGCTGCTTGTCCAGCTCCTCGCGCAGGTCGTTGAGGCGATCGAGATTCTCCCGCGTGTGCTTCATGCGGTTCTCGGTTTCGCGCCGGCGCTCCTTGTACTTGGAGATGCCCGCCGCCTCTTCCAGGAAGATGCGCAGTTCTTCCGGCTTGGCCTCGATGAGGCGCGAAATGGTGCCCTGCTCGATGATGGCGTAGCTGCGCGGCCCGAGGCCGGTGCCGAGGAAGATATCGGTGATGTCGCGGCGGCGGCAGCGGCTGCCGTTGAGGTGATAGATGGACTGACCGTCGCGGGTCACGGTGCGGCTGATGGATATCTCGCCGTACTGGGCGTACTGGCCGCCGATCTGGCCGTCGCTGTTGTCAAACACCAGCTCGATGGTGGCCTGGCCCACCGGCTTGCGCGAGGTGGAGCCGTTGAAGATCACGTCCGCCATGGAGTCGCCGCGCAGGTGCTTGGCGGAGCTTTCACCCATCACCCAGCGCACGGCGTCGATGACGTTGGACTTGCCGCAGCCGTTGGGTCCGACCACGCCCACCAGGTTGCTGGGCAGGGGAATGGTGGTGGGGTCGACAAAGGACTTGAAGCCGGACAGTTTGATCTTGCTCAGGCGCATAATTATTGGGTCTATATCAACCTAACCGATTGAGAGACAAGAAAAATGAGAAAACGGTAGGTGGGCGCTGGAGCCCCGTGCCTCCCTGCCGCACGCCGAAAACAGGACGATTCGGCATGCCTTCCCGGCTGTTTTTCGCTAGAATCGCCGGCCCGCAAAGCTACCATGAAAGCCACCGCCATGCCTACCCAACCGAGCAAGGACCTGGAAACCTTCGACAACCCGATGCCGGGTCGGGATTATACCATCCGCATCGAGATTCCCGAGTTCACCTGCCTGTGCCCCAAGACCGGCCAGCCCGACTTCGCCACCCTGTACCTGGACTACGTACCGGCCCAGAAATGCGTCGAACTGAAGTCCCTCAAGATGTACGTCTGGTCGTTCCGCGAGGAAGGCGCCTTCCACGAGGCGGTCACCAACCGCATCCTCGACGACCTGGTGCGCGCCACCCAGCCCCGCTTCATGCGCCTGACCGGCAAGTTCAACGTGCGCGGCGGCATCTGGACCACCGTGGTGGTGGAGCATCGCGCCGCCGACTGGAACCCGCCGCAACCGGTACACCTGCCTTAAGGCCGTTCGATCGACGCCACCTCGCCCAGGGCGGCACGCATGTCCGCCAGACTCGGCAACTGCGCCGCCCCGGGCAGATCGAAACCACCATGGCAGGTCAGACGCATCACGCCCGGCTGCTGCGACGAGGCCAGGGTGTAGTGAAAATAGCGGTTGATCTGGGATGGGCTGGTATCATCCCCCGCAAGACTCAGCGCGGCATAGACGAAGAAGCGACGCTGCACAACAAAATCCTCCCCCTCGCTCACCGCCGTCACGGTAAAGCGATCGGCGGCGATGACGGCGGTGCTATCACTCACGGTCCGCTGCTCGAAGTTGCAGTGCGGCCGGTAGACATCGAGACGGTGCTTGGCCACCACCCGGCCCTGCTGCAGAAACACCCGTGCATGCCCCGCGGGGACTGCCAGGTCTTGCTGCAACACCACTGCCGTGCCCGGCGGCAGGCGGTAGCCGGGCGCACTCTCATCCAGCACTGGCGTGGCACAGCCACCCAGCACCACAACGGTCAATACCAGCAGTCCACTGATGCGTGTCATCATGTCTCTCCTATGAAGGGTACTGATCCAAGCATAGGCCGTCGCGCATGACGCGGAACGACCGCACACTCGCCGTCGGTATCGACTTCGGCACCTCCGGCTGCCGCGCCATCGCCATCGACCGTGACGGTTCGGTCCAGGCCGAAGTGAGCCTGCCGCTGCCGCCCCCCGTGCGACACGGGGTGGCGGTGGAACAGGAGCCGTCCCTCTGGGCCACCGCCCTGGAGGCACTGCTCGACCGGCTCGTCGACCTCATACCCGCTGAACGCATCGGTGCCATCGCCGTGGACGGCACCTCCGGCACGGTGCTGCTGGCCGATGCCGCCGGCGCACCGCTGGGACCTGCCCTGATGTACAACGACGGCCGCGCCACCGTCGAGGCGGCAACCATCGCCGCCGTGGCGCCACGCGAGTCCGCTGCCCACGGCACCGCATCGGGCCTCGCCAAGCTGCTCTGGCTGCTCAAGCAGCCCGGCGCAGAACAGGCCGCGTACCTGCTCACCCAGGCCGACTACCTCAACGGCCTGCTCGGCGGCCGCCGGGGCGTCAGCGACGCCAACAATTGCCTGAAGAGCGGCTATGACGCGCTCAACCCCGGCTGGCCGGGCTGGCTGGCACAGCTGGGTGTCCCTCGCCATCTGCTGCCGCAGGTGGTGACGCCGGGCACAGCCATCGGTCAGGTGCAGCCGGCATGGTGCCGGCGTCACGGCTTCGCATCGGACACCGTGCTCGCCGCCGGCACCACCGACAGCACCGCGGCCTTTCTCGCCACCGGCGCGGCACAGCCGGGCGAAGCGGTGACCTCGCTCGGTTCTACCCTGGTCCTGAAGGTGATCAGTGAACAGCCGATCCACGCCCCGGAATACGGGGTCTACAGCCAGCCGCTGGGAAACAGATGGCTGGTGGGCGGCGGCTCCAACAGCGGCGGCGCCGTGCTGCGCCAGTTCTTCACTGATGCCGCGATGGCGGCGCTGACGCCGCGGCTGCGTCCGGAGCGTCCCACCGGACTCGATTACTATCCGCTGCCGGCGCCGGGCGAGCGCTTCCCCGTCTGCGACCCGGCCCTGCCGCCGCGGCTGACCCCACGGCCGGACGATGATGCGGTATTTTTTCAGGGACTGCTGGAGGGCATCGCCCGCATCGAGCAGCGCGGCTACCAATTGCTGGCGGAACTGGGGGCCCCCTGGCCCGTCAGCGTACGCACGGTGGGTGGCGGCGCGCACAATACGGCGTGGACCATGCTGCGCCAAGCCCTGCTGCAAGTGCCGATGCCGAAGCCGCTGCACACCCAGGCCGCCTACGGCACTGCCCTGCTGGCACGCCAGGCACTTACGACAAGCAAGGAGAAACACTGATGGAACCGCTGCACCAACCCCTGTCCGGTTTCGGTTACCTGCTGGCCGGATTTCGCCTGCTGCTCCGCCCGCCCCTGTGGCCATACGTGTTGCTGCCGCTGGGCGTGAATGTGTTGGTGTTCGGCCTGCTGCTGTGGCTCGCCGCCGGCGAGTTCGGTGCCCTGGTGGACAGCCTGCTGCCCTCCCTGCCCGAATGGCTGGCCTGGCTCGCCTGGCTGCTGTGGCTGGTCTTCGGACTGGTGGCGGCAATCCTCGTGTTCTTCACCTTCACCCTCGTCGCCAACTTCATCGCCGCGCCGTTCAACGGCCTGCTGGCAGAAGCGGTGGAACGGCTGCTCACCGGCGCCGCGCCCCCCGGCGGCGGCAGTCTGCGTCAGGCGCTGCGCGAGGCGCCCCAGGCACTGCTCGACGAGCTGCGCAAGCTGGGCTATTTCCTGCTCTGGGCCATCCCCCTCGGCCTGCTGTTCCTGGTGCCGCTGCTGAATCTCGCCGCGCCCCTGCTGTGGGCACTGTTCTCCGCCTGGATGCTGGCGTTGCAGTACCTCGACTATCCGCTCGGCAATCACGGTCTGCGCTTTGCCGCCCAGCGCCGACGGCTGCGCGGCCAGCCGCTGCTCGGCCTCGGTTTCGGCGGTGCTGTGCTGCTGGCCACCCTGATCCCGCTGGTCAACCTGATCGTCATGCCGGCGGCGGTGGCCGGCGCCACCCGGCTGTGGGTGGAGCGGCTGCAGGACGAGCAGCGATAACCCTTGCGCCGCCTCCACACCTGCCCGCTGAATAAGCGGCATTTGCCACCGTACGGACCGCCGTCGTGAATCTTTCCCTCCTCATCCTGCTGGCCGTCTTCGCGCTCATCGCCGCGCGGCGCATCGGCCGCTTCCGCATTGCCATCTGGCAGGCGATGCTGGGCGGGGCGGTGGCGGTGCTGGTCACCGGGCAGATCGCGCCACTAGCGGCATGGCAGGCCATCGACTGGGATGTGATGCTGTTTCTGTTCGGCATGTTCGTCATCGGCCAGGCCCTGGTGCAAAGCGGCTATCTGTATGCCCTGGCCTACGGCCTGTTCAGCCGCGCCCGCAGCAGCGACAGCCTGATCCTGCTGATCCTGTTCGGCGGCGCCCTGAGCTCGGCGCTGCTGATGAACGATACCCTCGCCATCATCGGCACACCGCTGGTACTGCGCCTGGCCCGTGAGCACAACATCGCGCCGCGACTGACACTGCTGGCACTGTGCTTCGCCGTCACCCTGGGCAGCGCAATGAGCCCCATCGGCAATCCGCAGAACCTGCTCATCGCCCTGTGGGGCAACGTGGAGAGCCCCTTCCTCACCTTCGCCCGCTACCTGGCCCTGCCCACCCTGCTCAACCTGTTCATCGCCTACGGCCTGCTGCGCTGGATGTTCCGCCGCGAATTTCACCGCACGCCGCTGGTGCATGCTGCCGTCACACCCACCGACGCGGCACTGACACAGCGGGTCAGGATCGCCATGCTCCTGCTGCTGCTCCTGATCGGGGCCAAGATGGCGCTGGCCCTGCTGCCGACGGAACCGACGCTGCACCTCAGTCACATCGCCCTCATCGCCGCCCTGCCGCTCCTGCTGACGCGCCACATCGGCGTGCGCCTGCGCGGGGTGGACTGGCCGACGCTGATCTTCTTTGCCGCCATGTTCGTGCTGATGGCCAGCGTCTGGCAGAGCGGTGTCTTCCAGCGCCAGCTCGCCTCGGCCGACCTCGACCTGCACGCGCCCGGCACCGTGCTCGGTCTCGGTGTGCTGCTCAGTCAGCTCATCTCCAACGTGCCGCTGGTGGCCCTCTACCTGCCGCTGCTGCAACCGGCCGATACGGCCACCCTGATGCTGCTCGCCGCCGGCAGTACGGTGGCCGGCAATCTGCTGCTGCTCGGCGCCGCCAGCAACATCATCGTGGTGCAGAGCGCCGAGCGCCACGGCGCCACCCTGTCCTTCCTGGAATTCGCCCGCGTCGGTATCCCGCTCACCGCCCTGAATGTCCTGGTGTACTGGCTGTTCCTTTTTTGACTTACAGCACTATAGGAATTTTCCTACAGCGGCCAGTCCCGGAAGCTGCCAACCTGATACCGGACAATTAACAGGGAGAATTTGCCATGGATGCCGCTATCGTCCACCAGGAACTCCAGGCCGGTCTGGCACAATTGAAGACCCGCCTGGAACGGGAACTGGAACACCTGCACACCGGCCTCAACAGTCTTAACGCCTGCGGCGATGACGCCGAACGCTGGGCCCATGAGCTCTACCAGCGCCTGATCGAACGTCGCCGCACGACCCTGGCCCTCTTCTTCTCCCCCCTCTGAAACCAGATGAGGCGGGCGCGCCGCTCCTGCGGCCGCCCGCGTCATTCATTCCCCTTCCCGCCCCCCTTTTGCCGCCAGGAGGGCCCCCGCTCATCCTCAGTACACGGGATTCGTTGTATACCGCCGGCAAAGCCGCTAGGCTTGCGACTGACCGACCGGTCAGTCAGCGAGGTTGTCCCATGAGCGAAGTCCCCGGCCACCTGCCCCCCCTCCCCAGCGAGGGTGCCCGCGCCATACTGGCAGCCGCCGAGGGCCTGTTCGCCTCGCGCGGCTACGACGCCGTGTCCATGAACGAGATCGCCCGCGCCGCCGGTGTCAGCAAGGCCAATGTATTCCATCACTTCAGCACCAAGCGGACGTTGTATCTGGAGGTCCTCCGCAGCGCCTGCGCCAACGACTCGGCGGACCTGCTGGATGAGCTGGAACAGCAGGCCGGCCCCGTCGTTGAACGCCTGCAGCGCTTTGTCACCCACCACCTGGCGTCCCTGCTGCGCAACGAACGCAGCGCGCGGCTGATCCAGCGCGAGGTGCGTCAGAGCAGCGATGAATGTGCCAAGGAGCTGGCCGAGCAGGTTTTCGGCGACAACTTCCTGCGCCTGCTCCACCTCATCAAGGCCGGGCAGCATCAGGGCGAGCTGCGCCAGGATGTCGAACCGGCCCTGATCGCCGTGCTGCTGCTCGCCGGCAACCTGTTCTTTTTCGATGCCCGCCGCGTACTGCGCCACCTGCCGGAGACGGGCTTTGCCGACGACCCGGCCGAATTCAACCGCCGGGCGATGGCGCTCCTGCTGCACGGCATCCAGCCGCCCGCAGCCTGACACCCTCTCCCGCCGGACAGAAAAAAATCCGTTTCATCGCCCCCCGCCCCTAGTAGGGACATGGCTCAGCACCTAGAATAGCGCCAACCTTTTTCCTGGCGAGGCCCCAGCAATGCCCTTCAAGCTCGACGACTACTTCGACCGCGAAACCTTTGCCCGCATCAAGGCCTTCGCCGATACCAAAGAGACGCCGTTCCTGGTGGTCGACACGGCCACGGTCAGTCGTCAGTACGATGAGCTGGTGAAAGGATTCCCCTTCGCCAAGGTGTATTACGCCGTCAAGGCCAACCCGGCGCCGGCCATCATCGAACTGGTGCGCGACAAGGGCGCCAATTTCGACATTGCCTCCATCTACGAGCTGGACAAGGTGATGGGACTTGGCGTAACCGCTGACCGTATCAGCTACGGCAACACCATCAAGAAGAGCAAGGACATCCGCTACTTTTACGAAAAGGGCGTGCGCCTGTTCGCCACCGACTCCGAGGCCGATCTGCGCAACATCGCCAAGGCGGCCCCCGGCTCCAGGGTCTATGTGCGCATCCTCACCGAGGGCACGCAGACCGCCGACTGGCCGCTGTCGCGCAAGTTCGGCTGCCAGACCGACATGGCCATGGACCTGCTGATCATGGCGCGCGACCTTGGTCTGGAACCCTATGGCGTCTCCTTCCACGTCGGTTCACAGCAGCGCGACATCGGCACCTGGGACGCGGCCATCGCCAAGGTCAAGGTCATCTTCGAACGTTTGAGCGAAGAAGACGGCATTCAGCTCAAGATGATCAACATGGGTGGCGGCTTTCCCGCCAACTACATGTCGCGCACCAACGACATGGAAACCTACGCCGAGGAAATCACCCGCTTCCTGGTGGAGGACTTCGGTGAAGAACTGCCCGAAATCATCCTCGAACCGGGCCGCTCCCTGGTGGCCAATGCCGGCGTGCTGGTGAGCGAGGTAGTGCTGATCTCGCGCAAGGCGCGCACCGCCCTGAACCGCTGGGTGTATGTCGATGTGGGCAAGTTCTCCGGCCTGATCGAAACACTGGACGAATCGATCAAGTTCCCCATCTACGTGGAAAAGAACGGCGAGCTGGAAGAGTCCGTCATCGCCGGCCCCACCTGCGACAGCGCCGACATCATGTACGAGGACTACAAGTACCCGCTGCCGCTCAACCTGGCCATCGGCGACCGCCTCTACTGGCTGTCCACCGGCGCCTACACCACCACCTACAGTGCGGTCGAGTTCAACGGCTTCCCGCCGCTGAAGGACTACTACATCTAAACCGCATTGCATCAGCAACAAAAAGCCCCGGTCACTGCGGTGACCGGGGCTTTTTGTTGTGCAAGACGCACCGAGCGCTCTCTGAAGGCACTCAATATCGTCGGAACAGAAAACAAAAAACCCGGCCACCTTCCGGTAACCGGGTTTCCTGATTGGCGTCCCCTAGGGGAGTCGAACCCCTGTCGCCGCCGTGAAAGGGCGATGTCCTAGGCCTCTAGACGAAGGGGACAAAACTGCATGTCTAGAAAAAAACCGGGACTGCGTGTTGCGATGCAGTCCCTGGAATTTGGTGGAGCTAGACGGGATCGAACCGTCGACCTCTTGCATGCCATGCAAGCGCTCTCCCAGCTGAGCTATAGCCCCGGTACTAAAGAGAGCGCCATTTTAATGAAATGCCGCCCTCTGTCAAGCGTAAATTTAAGACCCGTTTCATTCACCCTGCTGGCCGATTTTAGCCCAGGAATCACGCAGCGTGACCGTGCGATTCCATATGGCGCCACCACTGGCGGTACGTTGTGCATCCAGGCAGAAATAGCCTTCCCGTTCGAACTGGAAGGCATCACCCGGGCCAGCATCTGCCAGCGCCGGCTCCAGATAGCAGCGGGTCAGCGTGCGCAGTGAATCGGCGTTGAGGAAATCCTTGTAGTCCTTGCCCTCCTTCGCCGCGGCCGCATCGGGGCTGGGTACACTGAACAAACGGTCATACAGGCGTACCTCCGCCTCCACCGCATGGCGCGCGGACACCCAGTGAATCACGCCCTTGATCTTGCGCCCTTCCGGATTGACGCCGAGCGTGGCCGGGTCGTAGCTGCACCGCAGTTCGATCACTTCGCCCTGCGCATCCTTGATCACCTGGTCACAGCGAATGACATAGGAATTACGCAGACGCACCTCGCCACCGGCCACCAGACGCTTGTATTTCGGCGGCGGCACCTCGCGGAAGTCCTCGGCATCGATGTAGATCTCACGGCAGAACGGCAGCTGGCGGCTGCCCATGGATTCGTCCTGCGGATGGTTGGCGCAGTCGAGCATCTCCACCTGATCTTCCAGATAGTTCTCGATCACCACCTTGAGCGGACGCAGCACCGCCATGCGGCGCGGCGCGCGCACGTTGAGGTCTTCGCGCACGCAGTTTTCCAGCAGGCTCATCTCCACCGTGTTGTCGGACTTGGTGATGCCGATGCGATCGCAGAAATCGCGCACCGACGCCGGACTGTAGCCGCGGCGGCGCATGCCGGCGATGGTCGGCATGCGCGGGTCGTCCCAGCCCTCGACGAAGCCTTCGTCCACCAGCTGGGTCAACTTGCGCTTGCTCATCACCGTGTACTGCAGGTTGAGGCGCGAGAATTCGATCTGCTGCGGATGGCAGGGAATGGTGATGTTGTCCAGCACCCAGTCGTACAGCGGACGATGGTCCTCGAACTCCAGGGTGCAGAGGGAATGGGTGATGCCCTCCAGCGCGTCGGAGATCGGATGGGTGTAGTCATACATCGGATAGATGCACCACTCGGCGCCGGTCTGGTGATGGATCACGCCGTGGCGGATACGGTACAGCGTCGGGTCGCGCAGATTGATGTTGGGCGATGCCATGTCGATTTTGGCGCGCAGCACGCGGGCGCCATCGGGGAACTCGCCGGCACGCATGCGCCGGAACAGGTCGAGGTTCTCCGCCACGGTACGGTTGCGGTAGGGACTCTCCCTACCCGGCTCGGTGAGCGTACCGCGATAGGCGCGCGTCTCTTCCGCCGACAGGTCGCAGACATAGGCCAGGCCCTTCTCGATCAGCTCCACCGCAAACTGGTACAGCTGCTCGAAATAATCGGAGGCGTAGTACACCTTGTCGCCCCAGGAGAAGCCGAGCCAGCGCACATCGTTCTGGATCGACTCGACGAACTCCATGTTCTCCTTGTGCGGATTGGTGTCGTCGAAGCGCAGGTTGCAGGTACCTTTGTAATCACGCGCGATACCGAAATTCAGGCAGATGGACTTGGCATGACCGATGTGCAGATAGCCGTTCGGTTCGGGCGGAAAGCGTGTGGCGACACGGCCGTCGTTTTTGCCCGCTGCCAGGTCCTGGTCGATGATCTGGCGGATGAAATTGGAAGGGGCGCTGGTGTCATTACTGCCCATGCTGGCGTATTCCTTTATGGATTCTTCTGTAATCAGTTGTCTTCGGCGCGGGCGCGGATGAAATCCGCTGCACGGTCGATGCGGCGCAGCGTGGCCTCGCGGCCGAGCAGGTGCAGGGTCACGTCGATGCCCGGCGAGGCGGCGGCACCGACCACCGCCACGCGCAGCGGCTGTGCGAGCTTGCCCATCTTGAGCTCCATGGACGTGGCCACCTGCTCCACCGTGGCGTGCAGGGCCTGCGGTTCCCACTCCGGCAATTGCGCGAGGGCCTCGCGCACCTTGAGCAGCGGCTCCAGCGCCACCGGGCGCAGATGTTTCTTCGCCGCGTCGGCATCGTACTCCTCGAAATCGCGATACAGCCAGGCGGCCTGCGCCGCCATTTCGGCCAGGGTCTTGGCGCGCTCGGCATAGGCCTTCACCACCTCCACCGGATCGGGACCGCTGCTCGGGTCGATGCCCAGCTTGCCGAGCTGATAGCGCAGATGGTGCGCCACGTGCACCGGGTCCATGGTCTTCATGTAGTGCTGGTTGAGCCACTGCAGCTTGCTCATGTTGAGCGCCGAGGCCGAGTTGTTGATCTCGGCGATATCGAACAGCTGGATCAGCTCGTCGATACTGAAGATCTCCTGATCGCCGTGGGACCAGCCCAGACGCGCCAGGTAATTGAGCAGTGCGGTCGGCAGATAGCCTTCCTCACGGTAGTCGGTGACGCTGGCGGCACCGTGGCGCTTGGACAGCTTCTGGCCGTCCTCGCCCAGGATCATCGGCAGGTGCGCATAGGTCGGCGGCTCCACGCCGAGGGCGCGCAGGATATTGATCTGGCGCGGTGTGTTGTTGAGGTGGTCGTCGCCGCGGATGACGTGGGT
>JBFLWM010000047.1:0-18784 GCA_040755915.1 Pseudomonadota bacterium
ATGGCATGAGCGCCACATCTAACCCTTCAGACATCCAACGTCAACTCCGTGAAGGCGCCAATAACGCCCTCCTGCAAGGCAAATCCCCCGAAGATCCTCTACTGGCCAGCGCCACCCGTTTCACCGACACCCAGCGCGGTAGGTTGGGCTGACGAAGGAAGCCCAACGGTTTTTGCATGGGGCGTTGTTGGGCTTCGTACCTCAGCCCAACCTACCAACTGACAAGGAGAATGGCCGCATGGATACCCCCGCAAGAACGTAAAGGAGACGAACGTAAAGGGGACAGATTTATTTTCTTGGTACGGTAGTGCGGTAGGTCGGGCGTAGATGTCGCATTGTTGAGCTTCGTTCCTCTGCTCAACCTATATGAAAAGGGCGGCGGGGTTATTGGCCTCGCCGCCATTTGTTTTTCGAGGATCAGAACTGCGACGGCGCTGCGATGGTGAAGGAGCTTTCTTCCATGTATTGGCCGTCGGCGG
Source organism: Pseudomonadota bacterium (assembly GCA_040755915.1). Classification (GTDB taxonomy): domain Bacteria; phylum Pseudomonadota; class Gammaproteobacteria; order Thiohalomonadales; family Thiohalomonadaceae; genus Sulfurivermis. Next base: position 480 of record JBFLWM010000047.1, read on the forward strand.
TGCGTACGCGGATGTGGTAGGTGCCGGGGGTGAGGTTGTTGGGCACGGTCCACTTGTAGATCTGCCGGCCGGAGGAGCCGGCGGTGCCGAGGCCGCTGGCCAACGTTGCGACGGGTTGCTTGCCGGTGTCGAGCAGCTCCACGCTGACCGGTGCGGGCAGGTCGCACAGCTGGGTCCAGAGGATGTCGTAGGACGCGCCGTGGCGCCAGGTGTAGTTGCTCTTCGGCGCTTCGAGGAACAGGTGTTTGCCGATGTGGAAGCGATCACCCACGGTGACGGCGCTGTTGTCGAGGGTGGCGATGCGCGGGCGGAAGCTGCCCATGCCGAAGCCGAACTGGGCGTCGGTGTAGCCGTTCCAGGCATAGCTGCCGCTGTTGGGGATGTCGGCGACGATACTGCGCCAGACGGTTTCGCCGTTGGCCTCCATCAGATCGATCCTGACCCGCGTGTTGGCGGGCAGTGTGCTGTTCCAGCGGAATTCGTGCGGCTGGTTGGTGCACCAGGCGGCGTTGTTGGCCGGCTGGGTGAAGGTGAGGCTGCTGCTGACGGCGACGCTGACCGGATTGGCGATCTTGAACGAGCCGGTGCGGGCCAGCTGGTTGTCGGCGGTGCGTACGCGGATGTGATAGGTACCCGGCGCCAGGTCGTCGGGCACGGTCCACTCAAACCAGCGCGGCATGTGGTGCCCGGCGGTGGGCAGGCCGTCGGCGATGGTCAGCACCGGCTGTTGCGCGGCGTTGAGCAGTTCGAGGGTGGCCGGTGCCGGCAGGTCGCACAGCTGGGTCCAGCGGATGGTGTATTGCGATCCCTTGCGCCAGGTGTGATTGCTCTGCGGCGCGTTGAGCATCAGCGGCTTGCCGAAATGCAGCGCCCCGCCCATCTGCACCACGCTGTTGTCGCTGCTCTTGATGCGCGGTCGCAGGCTGATCATGCCGGAGGAGAACTGTGCATCGGTCAGGCCGGGCCAGGTGTAACTGCCGGTGTCGGGCGCGTTGGCCGCGACGGCCTGCCACAGTGTCGTGCCGTCCGAGCGCATCAGGTCGATGGCGACGTGGCTGTTGGCCGGCAGCGTCGAGTTCCAGCGGAATTCATGCGACTGGTTGGTGCACCACGCCGTGTTGATGGTCGGTGCGATGAAGCCCAGTCCGGGTGCGGCCGGTGTCGTTTCGCTGTCCGGCGCCGCCTGTGCGCTGCCGTCGTCCGGCGTGGCTGCGGCGCCTGCCGCGGCGGCGGTGGGGCGCTGACCGCGTTCCCGCTCGGTCTTGGCGGAGGGTTTTGCCCCGCTGCTTCTGGCGGCCCCGATGGTGAACGGTTGATCGCTGGTGTCGCTGTATTTGCGATCGCGGCTCTGGATGCGCACGGTGTAGCTGCCGGCCTTGAGATCCTTCGGTATGCGCCAGCTGGTCTTGCCCTGTGACAGGTTGATTGAGGCGGCGATGACCGCCACCTGGCGCTCGTCGCGCAGCAGCTGGATGGTGCCGGGGCCGGACACGCCGCTGGCCTGCCACTGCACCTGCAGGCGGCTGCCCGGCGCGAATGTCTCGCCGCCGTTGGGACTTTGCACGGTCAGCGTGGCGGTGCCGGGCGCTGCGCGGGAAGGTGCGCGTTCCGGTGGCTTTTCCGGGGCCGGTGTGCGGGTGGTGGCCTTCGGTGCGGCCACCGGTGCTGGTGCAGCCCTGGGTGCGGTGTGCGACGGAGCCACTGCCTTGGGTGCGGCCGGCGCGACCGTCCTGGGGGCGGCGGGCGTCGTGGTGCGCGGGGTTACGGTGGCGGGAGCGGCCGGTTTGGCCTCTTCTGTGGCCGGCCTGACGGTGGCGGGGAGGGGGCGTTTGAGCGTGCGGACCGGCGCTTCGTCTTCCACGGCCGGTTTGCTGTCTGTTTCGGCCGCCTGGAGCGGGCCGCCGAGTACGAGGCCGAGTGCGCCGAGCACCAGCCATGCGTGGTTGTAGCCAGAGCGTTTCATGTTCCCTCTCCCTTGCGCCTGGGTCGTTGCGTGGGCCACCGTCTCTGCGTACGGATTTTCCCAATAGCCTGATACTAGCACCGGCCCCGGTATCGTGCTGCGGACGATCAGTCGCAGTAGGTCTTGATCTTCCGGCGCAGCGTCTCTTCCTGTTCCATCAGTCGGTTGTATTCGCTGGCCTTGTAGCCGGCGCGCATGCGCGCGCGCAGGTGTTCGAATTTCTCCTGGTAGTCGGCGCATTTCTCTGCCCGCTCCTGACGCTCGCGGGTTTCACGTTGCGCCGCGGCGTCGCTGCGGGGCGGGCGCTTCTTCGGTGCGGCCGGGGTGAAGCGCGGCACGGGCGGCGCTTCGTGGACGTTGTGATCGGGATCGATCTCCACCTCTTCGACAGCGGCGCCGGCCGGGGCGGCGTCACCGTAGTGGATGCGGCCCTCGGCATCGGTCCAGCGCTGGAAGGTGGCGGCGCGAGCGGTGCCGGCGAGGAGCAGGGTGAGCAGGACGGTACTGCGGATGAGTGCGGGCATGGGCATCCTCCTTGATAGCCATGACGGGGACGATCCTGTCCCTGCGCGAGTATAGCTTCCCCGCGGCGGGGAAGCGCAAGCAGGTCAGTCGATGCGCTCGAAGATCAGATCCCACACGCCGTGGCCGAGGCGCTGGCCGCGCTGCTCGAACTTGGTGAGCGGGCGATAGTCGGGGCGCGGCACGTAATCGCCGCTGGGCGAGGTGTTGCGAAAGCCCGCGGCGACGTTCATCACTTCGAGCATGTGCCGGGCGTAGTCTTCCCAGTCGGTGGCCATGTGGAAGTGGCCGCCGATTTTCAGCTTGCGGCGCAGCAGCTGGGCAAATTCTTCCTGCACGATGCGGCGCTTGTGGTGGCGCTTCTTGGGCCAGGGGTCGGCGAAGAATAGATACACCGCGTCCAGCGAGGCGTCGGCGATGCGCCGGGTGAGCACTTCCACCGCATCGTCGCGCATCACGCGCAGGTTGGTCAGTGCGAGTTCTTCTATCCTGAGCAGCAGGTGGCCGACACCGGGGGTATGCACCTCGATGCCGAGGTAGTCGTTGTCGGGATGGGCCTGGGCGATGGCGGCGAGGGAGTCGCCGTTGCCGAAGCCGATCTCCAGGACGCGCGGCGCGCTGCGGCCGAAGATCGTAGCGAGGTCGAGCGGCGTCTCGCCGCCCGGCACGCCGAAGCGCGGAAACAGCTCGTCCATGGCGCGTTGCTGGGCCGGGGTCAGGCGGCCCTGGCGCAGGGTATAGGAGCGGATGGCACGGTGCGGGCGTTCGGTTTCGGTCACGGCGGTTTCCTCGGGCGGGGCGCACATTTTAGGCGCTCTTGTGCGGCGGCAAAACCCCGCGCTTGGTGCCGTGCCTCGCCTAGAGTAGATTGGATGCCCATGTCGATACAACGGTAAACACTGTGGAAGACTCGATCATTGCGGAATTGACGGTCTGGTGGCGCGAGCTGGGTCACCTGTCCGCCTGGTATCAACTGGCGGTGTTGCTGCTGGCGGCGGCGGGCGCCTGGGCGGTGCACCGTTCCCTGGGCGGGCGCGATCTGGAAGCGCTCCGCGGCCTGCAACGTTTCACCCTGCGCTCGGTGCAGCGGGTGATGTTTCCCTTCACCATGCTGCTCGGCGTGCTCATCGGCCGCGCCATCCTGCACGCGCTGGGCATCACCACCGCCGTGCTGAACCTGGCGGTGCCGCTGCTGCTGTCGCTGGCGGCCATCCGCTTCCTGGTGTACGGCCTGCGCAAGGGGTTTTCGGTGACACCCATGCTGAAGGCATGGGAGAACATCATCGGCTTCACCGTCTGGGCGCTGGTGGCCCTGCACCTGCTGGGCTGGCTGCCGGCGGTGCTGCAGGCGCTGGACGATCTGGCGATCACCTTCGGCAGCAATCGCATCTCGCTGCTGTCCGCGCTCAAGCTGGTCCTGCTGGTGGGCCTGCTGATGACACTGGCGTTCTGGCTGTCCGGCGTGCTGGAACGGCGCATGAAGGCCTCGCCCCACGTCACCCCCGCCCTGCAGGTGGCCCTGATCAAGTTCAGCAAATTCTTCCTGCTGACCCTGGCCGTGCTGCTGGCGCTCAATGCCGTGGGCATCGATCTCACGACGCTGACGGTATTCGGCGGCGCCCTCGGCGTCGGTATCGGTTTCGGTTTGCAGCGCATCGCCAGCAACTTCATCAGCGGCTTCATTCTGGTGCTGGATCGTTCCATCAAACCGGGCGATGTGATTACCGTCGGCGACAAATTCGGCTGGGTGGAGGAGCTGCGTGCGCGCTATGTGGTGGTGCGCAACCGCGACGGTGTGGAGACGCTGATCCCCAATGAAAACCTGATCACCTCGGAGGTGATCAACTGGAGTTACACCGATCGCCATGTGCGGGTGCGCATCCCGGTGCAGATCAGCTACAACGATGATCCGGAGCAGGCGATGGCGCTGATGCTGGAGGCGGTCAAGGTGTCCGATCGTGTCGTGGCCGAACCGGCACCATCGGTACGCCTGATGGAATTTGCCGACAACGGCATCCTGCTGGAGCTGCGCGTGTGGATCGACGACCCGGAGGAGGGCGTGGGTACCGTGCGCTCGGCGATCAATCTGGCGATCTGGCGTGCCTTCAAGCAGGCGGGGATCACCATCCCCTATCCGCAGCGCGATCTGTACATCAAGGAAATGCCGCGCCCGTGACGCGGCGTCAGAACCACTTCTTGAGGCGGAACAGCAGCAGCAGGGCGCTGGCCAGCACCGCCATGCCACCGAGGACCAGGAAGTAGCCGTAGGGTTGGGCCAGTTCCGGCATGTGGTCGAAATTCATGCCGTAGATGCTGGCGATGAGCATCAGCGGCATGAAGATGGCGGAGATCACCGTCAGGGTGCGCATGATCTGGTTGGTGCGGTGCGCCACGGCGGAGAAGTGCAGCTGCACCAGGGCCTCCACCTCGTGTTGCTGGGTGAGGGCGAACTTGGTGACGCGGCGGATGTGTTCGAGCAGGTCGGTGTAGCGCACGTTGAGGTGTTCGCTGATCTCGAAACGGGTGTTGTCGCGCCAGGCGAGCAGGGCGTCCTCCTGCTCCTCGCACAGGATCTCCAGCCGGCGCAGCTGGCTGCGGTGGCCCATCACCACATACCAGTCGTCGAAGGGGTGGCGCGGGTCGAGCAGCTTGTCGGCCCAGTCCTCCATCTGCAGCGTGAGCGGTTCGCGCAGGGCGAGGAAGCGATCCACCATGGCGCTGAGCATCTGCTGCATCAGGCCGGCCGGGTCCACCGGCACGCGCCCGGTGTGGGCCAGCAGGCGCTCCTTGATCCACTTCACCGAACGGCTGGTGCCGGATTGCACCGTCACCAGCAGGCCATCGAACAGGAAGAAGGCGATGGGCCGGGTGGCGAACTCACCCTCCTCCAGCTCCGGCGCCAGGCTGCGGAAGATCACCATGTCGTAATCGGAGGTGGAGTCGAAGAACGACGGGTGGGCGTTGTTGAAGCTGTCGTTGATGTGGCGCTCGTGGATCTTGCGCTCGGTGAGCTGCTCCACCGCGGCATACCAGTCCGGTTCCAGTTCGCGGGTGAAATCGAGCCAGAGGAATCCCTCCTGCGGCAGGTCCGGCAGGCGGTCGAGCCGTTGCGGCGTTCCGTTGCTGAGCAGGAGAATGTCCATGGTGGACTATTGTAGGAGCGAATCGTATTCGCGACCGCATGCCGGGACAGGCACATATCGCGAATACGATTCGCTCCTACACATGGGATTAGAAGAACGTGCCGTCGATGGGCGAGGAGGCGCTGGCGTAGCGCTTGCGCGGCATGCGTCCGGCGCGGAAGGCCTCGCGGCCGGCCTCGATGGCCTTTTTCATGGCCGAGGCCATCAGCACCGGATCCTTCGCCTGGGCAATGGCGGTGTTCATCAGGACGCCGTCGCAGCCCAGCTCCATGGCGATGGTGGCGTCCGAGGCGGTGCCGACGCCGGCATCGACCAGGATCGGTACCTTCGCGTTCTGCACGATCTCCAGGATGTTGTAGCGGTTCTGGATGCCGAGACCGGAGCCGATGGGACCGGCCAGCGGCATCACCGCCACGCAGCCCATCTCTTCCAGGCGCTTGGCGACGATCGGATCGTCGGAGGTGTAGACCATCACCTTGAAGCCGTCCTTGATCAGGATCTCGGCGGCCTTGAGGGTGGCGACGACGTCGGGATAGAGGGTCTTCTCGTCGCCCAGCACCTCCAGCTTCACCAGGTCGTGGCCGTCGAGCAGTTCGCGTGCCAGGCGGCAGGTGCGCACCGCATCGTCGACGTTGTAGCAGCCGGCGGTGTTGGGCAGATAGGTGTAGCGATCGGGCGGCAGCACGTCGAGCAGGTTGGGTTCGCCGGGATTCTGGCCGATGTTGGTGCGGCGGATCGCCACGGTGATGATCTCGGCGCCGGCGGCCTCGGTGGCGCGCTGGGTTTCGTCCAGATCCTTGTACTTGCCGGTGCCGGTGAGCAGGCGGGAACGGTAGGTCTTGCCGGCAATCACCAGCGGGTCATCGATGTTGGGCATGGGGTGTTCCTGCGGCAGTGTGATGCGTGAATGAATGACGGATTATACGCGCGGCGGCGTTCAGCCGCCGCCGATGGCCTGGACGACCTCGACCTTGTCGCCGGGCTGGAAGCGGTGCGTCGCATAGCTGCTGCGCGGCACGATCTCCATGTTCACTTCCATGGCGATGCGCTTGCCGGCAAGGTCCATGGCCTCGACCAGTTCGGCGGCGGTGTAGTTGTCGGGCACCTCGCGGGCCTCTCCGTTGACGTGAATTTTCATGGGGCGGAAGCCTAGCGGTTGCTGGCCGCGGTCGTCAAACCCGGGCTACCATGAAGCGGACATCTCCCTGAACAGCATGGGCACATGGGGCACGACAGCACCGATTACATCTCACCGCAGCAGGCCGGCACCCTGGACGGCCTGCTGCGCGAACGTGTGCGGCGCACGCCGGACCATCCGGCCTACCGCAGCTTCGACCGTGCCGCCGGCCAGTGGTGCGACTGGAGCTGGGGCGAGGCCGGGCGCGAGGTGGCGCGCTGGCAGCAGGCCCTGGCGGCCGAGGGTCTGGCGCCGGGCGAACGGGTCGCCCTGCTGCTGCGCAACGGTCCGCTGTGGGTGTGGTTCGAGCAGGCGGCGCTGGGGCTGGGGCTGGTGGTGGTGCCGCTGTATCTGGAGGACCGTCCGGACAACACCACTTATATAGTCCAGGACGCCGGGGTGCGCGTGCTGCTGGTGCAGGAGGAGCGTTACGGCCGGCTGCGCGCCGCACTGGAGGCGGTGCCCGGCTTGCAGCGCATCATCGTCGCCGGTGATGGCGACGGTCGGGACTGTGGCCCGCGCGCCGTGGCGCTGGCGGCCTGGCTGCCGCCGCCGGGCGGGCAGGCCCTGGCGGAGCGGCAGGGTGACCCCGCCGGGCTCGCCACCATCGTCTACACCTCCGGCACCACCGGCCGTCCCAAGGGGGTGATGCTCAGCCACCACAACATCCTCAGCAACGCCGAGGCGGCGCTCACGCTGGAGCGGTTCGTGCCCGGCGATCTGTTCCTGTCCTTCCTGCCGCTGTCGCACATGCTGGAGCGCATGGCCGGCTACTACCTGCCGATGATGGCCGGCTGCGCCGTGGCCTATGCCCGCTCGGTGCAGCAGCTGGCCGAGGACCTGCAGACCCAGCGCCCCTCCATCCTCATCGCCGTGCCGCGGGTGTTCGAGCGGGTCCATGCCCGCATCCGCGACGGCCTCGCGCAGCGGCCGCTACCGGCGCGCCTGCTGTTCCATGCCACGCTGGCGGTCGGCTGGCGGCGTTTTCTCTGGCGACAGGGCCGCGCCGGCTGGTCGTGGCCGCTGCTGTTCTGGCCGCTGCTGCACCGGCTGGTGGCGCGCAAGGTGACCGAGCGCCTGGGCGGCCGCCTGCGCCTGGCGGTGAGCGGCGGTGCCGCCCTGGCGCCGGCGATGGCGCGCTTCTTCCTGTCGCTGGGGCTAGACCTGGTGCAGGGTTACGGCCTGACCGAGACCAGTCCGGTGGTGAGCGTCAACCTGCCCGGTGACAACGAGCCGGCCAGCGTGGGGCGGCCGCTGCCCGGCATCGAGGTGCGCCTCGGCAGCGACGACGAGCTGCTGGTGCGCGGCCCCAACGCGATGCTGGGCTACTGGCAGCAGCCGGAGGCGACACGGGCGATCATCGACGAGGCGGGCTGGCTGCACACCGGCGATCAGGTGCAGCTCGATGCGTCGGGCCGCATCCACATCACCGGGCGCCTGAAGGATATCCTGGTGCTGTCCAATGGCGAAAAGGTGCCGCCGTCGGAGATGGAGGGCGCGATCCTGCTCGACCCGCTGTTCGACCATGCCATGCTGCTGGGCGAGGGCGAGGCGCATCTGGCGGCGCTGGTGGTGTTGAATCCCGACCTGTGGCCAGCACTGGCGCAACAGCTCGGCCTCGACCCGGCGGCGGCAGACAGCCTGCACGCGCCGGTGCTGCAGCGCGTCCTGCATCAGCGCATCGGCGCGTTGCTGCGCGATTTTCCCGGTTACGCCAAGGTGCGCCGCGTTGCCGCGACACTGGAGCCGTGGAGCATCGACAACGGCCTGCTCACGCCGACCATGAAGCTGCGCCGCCGCGAGGTGCAGGCGCGCTATCGGGACGAGATTGCGGCGCTGTTCCGCAATTAGCGTTCTTGGCGCCCGTCCCCGCACCGCGCTATCGTATGCCGATATCTCATCGCTGAGCCGCCGCCACCATGAAGCCTCGTCTCCTGTTTGATCTTCCCGTATTGCGCAGAGCGACGGCGGACTCATTCGACACCCGGCCGACCGCCCTCGACCGCTGGTTCGCGCAGCTGCCCATGGGCAGCGTCGGCGAGAGTTGCCGCGAGATATTCATGGCGCTGTACGAGGTGAACCGCACCCAGGTGCCGCCCAATCACCGACTGGCCTTTCTGGAGCGGCTGGCCCAGCCGCTGGCGCTGGTGCTGCCGGCGTTGCAGCATCACTACTTCGGCCAGCCCTTTCCCCTGCCGGAAAAGGCGCAGCAGGTGGCGCGCCTCGCGGTCGACCTGCAGGTGGAACTGGTCGTCGGCTATCGTCTGGTGCTGGAGGGCGTGCGTCACCAGCCATGGTACAAGCCGTGGGGACGCAAGCCGCGCAAGGCGCTTGCCGCCCATCGCATGCTGCATTATCTGGGCAACATCCTGAGCGACTACCAGTGGCAGCACCTGCCCTATCCGCGCGGCGTATGGCGCACGGTGCATCGCATCTTCCGTCATGAGGGCAAGGCCGGACGCATGCGCTGGCCGGTACCGCCCCTGGCCGGCACGGACAGCACCACGACGGTGCTGGACGAGTACAAGCGTGTGCTGCTGTGCGCGCTGGTACCGCCCTCGCGCATCAGCACCGAGCAGTGGCACGCCCTCGGACGGCATCTGCAGCAATGGCTGCCGCTGATCCGGCTTGACCCCACCTCGGTGGAATACGGCTTCTGGGTGCGCATCGACAGCGACAGCCCGCCGACCGAACTGCCCATGGACTTCACGGCAGCGATGGGCCGGCGCGGCAAGTTCACCGTGCTCAACACACGTCTCCTGGTCGATCATCTGGAACAGTTGCTGACCGATCCGTCGGTGGCATTGCCCGATGGCCTCACGCGTGACAGCACCGAAACCCTGCGCAATGCCTGGAGCGGCGCGCGCGGGCGTCATGCCGAGCGGCGCCGCGGCCGCGGCCAGGAAATGCAGTTGCTGGTGGGGATCGGTACGTTGTATCAGGCGCTGGGCGGCAAGTTGCCGACCATGCCCCAAACGCTGGATCTTGCGCAGGGCGACGGAAACGAGCATCTCCGCACCTGGCTGCAGAACACGATGCCGACCGCGCCGCCGCGGCCGGTGAGCGCCCGCGTGGTGGATCAGAGCGAGAGCGGCTATGGCCTGGAGCTGACGGCGGCGCCGCTGCAGCCGCTGCGTGAGGGCGAGATCGTCGGCCTGCGCAGCAAGGCAGTGCCGCACTGGGAGATCTGCTACGTGTGCTGGTTGCGGGCGGTGGAGGGCAAGCCGGTCTCTCTCGGCGTACAGCACCTGGCCCTGGAAGCCCTGCCGGTGGAGGTGATGGTCGGTATCGAGAGCGGGCACAGCGCACCGCTGGGCAGCCTGCTCGGCACCACTGCCACCGGCGAGACGGCGCTGTTCATACCCAACCTGCCCGGTGTCGAGCACAAGGTGCTGCAACTGGGCTATCGCGGCCACGCTGCGGCCATCGTGTTGCAGGAACGGCTGGATGCCTCCAGCGGCTTTGCTGCCTTCCTGTTCGATACCCCTGCCCATGCCCATCAGGCCGGTCTCGCTGCCCAGGAGGCCTGGCGCCACCGCGCCGCCGCACCGGAGGCGGCCGCCGCCGAGGCCGATCGCTACACCGAAGTATGGAATACGCTATAACCATGCTGAATATGTGGTAAAGTCGCGCGGAACCATTTGCACGGCGGGCATTCCAACCCTCACTGTTCAAGGAGCGCATATGGGCATGACGGGATGTCAGGCATACATCACCGTTAACGACTCATGATACCGACGCTCAATCTCGCCATCCCCACGCAGGTCAAACCCGGTCCAGGCGCCTTCGACACACGGCCCGAGGCGGTGCGCGCCTGGCTGCAGCAGCTGCCGCTGGGGCATGTCGGTGAAACCGCACGCCTGCTCTATCTGGCGCTGCACGAGGTCAACCGCCTCGACATCAATATTCACCATCGTCTCGAACTTCTCGAACAGCTGGCGCCGCCGCTGCAAGGCGTCCTGACCGCCCTCAAGCCGCACTACGGCGGCAAGCCCTTCCCCCTGGCCCCCAAGGCGGCGCGGGTGGCGCAGCTGGCCACCGAGCTGCAGGCGGCGATGATCATCGGCTACCAGATCGTGATGCAGCAGAGCGACAGCCTGCACTGGTTCCGTCAGCGCAAATGGGAGCGGGTGTGGACCACGGCACTGCACCGCATGCTGCGTTATTTCAGCGGCATCTTCTGCATCCGCTACCAGCTGCACCTGCCGCCGCCGGCCGGCGCCTGGCAGATGATCCACAGTGCCTATCGCCTGCTGGAGGAGAACCATTTGCTGGATGTCGCCGTGCCGCCCCTGGGTGGCGGCGAGTCCACCACCCTCGGTTTCGAATACAAGCAACTGCTGTTGCTCGCCATGCTGCCGCGCCAGCGCCTGCAGGCGATCCAGATAGAGGAAATTCGCCGTCACATGATGCAGTGGACCGCCGGACTGACGCTGATGCAGCCGGCCAACCCGCAGTTGTGCAATGACGCCTACTGCATCGATCTCGATCAGGATCAGGCGCCGGGACCGTTGTGGAAGCTGTTGCCTGAGCGTGAACCGAATGTGCGCAGCCTGCGCCTGCTGCACATGGCGCCGCTGCTGGAGCAGATCGAGCGGCAGGTGGCGCAGCAGCGTGCCGCGGCACGCATCACGCTGCCCGATGGCGCAACCCTGCCGCGCGATCTGGCGACCGTCCTGTTGTCGTCCTGGCTGCGTCCGCCGCAGCGCAACGATGCGCGCGAGACGGCGCGCGGTGTGGTGCACGTGGTGCTGGGCCTGCGCGAGATTCATGCCCTGCTGTCAGGGGTCACGACGCCGCAGGCGGATGAGGCACCGGCTACGGCATCTCCCGAGCTGCGCATTCTTGATGGCCAGGCGGATAAAAAACAGTCCTTCGCCCGCACTCTCGGTTTCGTCGGCGAGCGTGACGAAGAGGCGGACATCTGGGACATGGTGTACACCGTGCGGCCGCGGGAGCAGGTCAAGTCCTGGTCTGAGGTGGAGGTGGCCAGGAGCTATACCCTGGTGCGCGGTGATCTGGTGAATCGCAGCAGCGGCGGGTTCGGCCTGCGTTTTCCCGCCGGGCGGCTGGGGGCCGTGCGCGACGGCGACCTGGTGGCTGTCAGTACGTCGGAAGACACCGGTGACTGGAGTCTGGGCATGGTGCGCTGGCTGCATGTGGCCGCCGACGGCAGCATCGAGCTGGGCATCAAGCAGTTGCAGCAGCATGTGGTGCCGGCGGCGATCCGTGTCGAGCAGGAGGGCCAGCAGAGCGCCCCCATCGATTGCCTCCTCGGTCACGCACAGGAGCAGTTGCGCGTGGTGCTGCCGTGCATGACCGGGCTCGCCAACAAGCGTCTGCTGCTGACCTCGGGCGGGCGCGAGATACCGATCTCCCTGTTCGAGCCGCTGGAATTCTCCACGGTGTTCCAGATGTTCCGCTGCGTGGAAAACCAGGCGCGGCGCGCGCCATCGGCGGCGAAACCCCAGGCTGCCGCCGATCCGTTCGACAAGTACAAATCGGTGTGGGAGATCCTGTAGGGGCCCGGCCCCGACGGTGAGGGTGCGCACCGCACACCGGCAGCCCGTGCCCCGCCACCCTTTTATCTTGAGGCGTGCCGCGCGGCGGTAGTATGATGGCCGCCCGTCGCGGGTGTAGTTCAATGGTAGAACTTCAGCTTCCCAAGCTGACTACGTGGGTTCGATTCCCATCACCCGCTCCAATTTCCCCGTTTTCCCCGCGCCTTTCCGCGTCTGCAGTGCATCGTCTTACGGTGTAAGATGACGCACATATCGCCCATGGATCAGGACGCCTTCCGATGAAAAAGACCCTCAAGATCATTGCCTGGCTGGTGACGGCCCTGGTTGTCACGGTGGTCGCCGCCGCGATCATCATTCCGCTGGTCATCGACCCCAACGACTACCGCGACGAGATCAGCGCGGCGGTGAAGGAGCACACCGGCCGCGAGCTGACCATCGAGGGCGAGATCGAGCTGTCGCTGTTTCCCTGGCTGGGCGTGCGTCTTGGTGCGATGCAGCTGAGCAATGCCGAGGGTTTCGGTCCGGCGCCGTTTGCGCGCATCGGCACGGCCGATGTGCGCGTGAAGCTGCTGCCGCTGCTGCGCAGCGAAGTGGAGATGGAAAAGATCGTGCTGCACGGCCTGGAAGCGAATCTCGGCCGCCGCGCCGACGGCAGCAGCAACTGGGATGATCTGGTCGGCGCCGCCGCCGCTGCGCCGGCAGCACCGGCGGAGAAGAAGCCGACCGAAACGGCACCGGCCGAGCCTGCCGCCGCCCTCGGTGCGCTGGCCCTCGGCGGTCTGGAACTGCGTGATGCCAAGGTCGTATGGGATGATCGCCAGGCCGGTGCACGCTATGCCGTCGAGCACCTCAATCTGGCCATCAGCGCCATCCGTCTCAACGAGCCCTTCGACATCGCGCTGGAGTTCGACGTCGACAGCAGCCAGCCGCAGCTGCGCGGCCACCTCCGCTTCGCCAGCCATGTCACGCTGGATCTGCAGGGGCAGAAATACCGCCTCGATACCACCACCCTCGCCGCCGATGTGCAGAGCGCGCTGATCCCCGGCGGCAAGGCCAGCGCCCGCCTGCAGGCGGATGTGCAGGCCGATCTCAAGGCGCAGACCGCCGGCATCGCCGGCCTCAGGCTGGAGGCGCAGGGCGTCACCGTGCAGGGCAAGGTGGACGCCGCCAACATCCTTGCGCAGCCCGACGCCAGGGGCAGCCTCCAGATCGCCGTGAGCGATGCCGCCACCCTGCTGGCGCCGTTCCAGGCGCAGTTGCCGCCGGGGATGCAGCCGGCATCACTGCAGGGTACCCGGGTGGATGCCGCCTTCGATCTGTCGCTCGGCCAGCAGACCGTCAAGGTCAGCACGCTGGACATCCAGGCCCTGGGGCTGGCCATCAAGGGCCAGCTGCAAGGCAGCAGGATCATCGATGCGCCGCAGTTCAACGGCCGCATCGAGCTGGGCGAATTCGTGCCGCAGGATCTGCTCGCCTCCCTCGGCATCGCCCTGCCGGAGATGGCCGACCCCTCGGCCCTCACCAAGGCCGCGCTCGGTTTCGATTTTGCCGCCGGACTCGACCACGCGGCGCTGAGCAAACTGCAGCTGCGCTTTGACGACTCGACCCTGACCGGCGCGGCCTCGGTGCGCAATTTCCAGCAGCCGGCATTGCGCTATGACATCACCCTCGATGCCATCGATGCCGATCGTTATCTGCCGCCGCCCAAGGAGCAGCCCGTTCCCGCCACGCCGGCCACCGCGGCGGCCGCCGGCGCCGCGCAGCTGCCGCCGGAGACCCTCGCGCAGTTGCGTGCCCTGGATGTGGAGGGCACGGCCCGCATCGGCAAGCTCAAGGTGATGAACCTGCGTTCCACCGACATCCATGCCACGGTGAAGGCGGCCGGCGGTCTGCTGCGCGTGCATCCGGTGGGCGCGAAGCTGTATGGCGGCGGCTACGACGGCAATCTCAGCTTCGATGTGCGCGGCAATGTGCCGCTCATCGGCATGGACGAAAAGCTCGCCGGCGTGCAGGCCGGCCCCCTGCTCAAGGATTTCATGGGCAAGGATTACGTCACCGGCACCGCCAACGTCAGCGCCAGGCTCACCGCGCGCGGCATTGCGCCGATGCAGGTGCGCAGGAGCCTCAACGGTACGGCCGCGTTCAGTTTCACCGACGGCGCCGTCAACGGCATCAACATCGCGCAGCTGATCCGCAATGCCTATGCCTCCTACCAGAAGCAGCCGGCGCCGGCCGACGAGGTGCGCAGCACCGACTTCGCCGCCATCAGCGGCAGCGTCACCATCAAGGACGGCCTGGTGACCAACACCGACCTCAAGGCCAACTCGCCGCTGTTCCGCGTCGAAGGCCGCGGCACCGCCCACCTCGCCACCGAGGCGCTGGACTATCTGGTGCGCGCCGCCATCGTCGGCACGCTGGAAGGACAGGGCGGCAAGACGCTCAGCGACCTCAAGGGCCTGACCGTGCCGCTGCGCATCAGCGGCAGCTTCACCGAGCCCAAGTTCAACGTCGAACTGGGCGCGCTGCTGGACGAAAAGGCCAAGCAGGCGCTGGAGGCGGAGAAGAAGAAGGTGCAGGAGGCCCTGGCGGCCGAGCAGCGGAAGGCGAAAGAGGCCGCGGCGGCAGAAAAGAAAAAGGCGCAGCAGAAGCTCGATGCGGAGAAGAAAAAGGCCAGGGAGGAGGCCGAGCAGAAGCTGAAGGACGCGCTCAAGCTGCGATGAGCTTTGCGCAACGCCTGCTCGCCTGGTACGACGACCACGGCCGCAAGGATCTGCCCTGGCAGCACGACCCCACACCCTACCGGGTGTGGGTGTCGGAGGTGATGCTGCAGCAGACCCAGGTGGCCACGGTCATCCCCTATTTCGAGCGCTTCATGGCGCGCTTTCCCGCCGTCACCGATCTGGCCGCCGCCACTGTTGATGAAGTCCTCGCCCTGTGGAGCGGCCTCGGCTACTACAGCCGCGCCCGCAACCTGCACCGCGCCGCGGCGCAGATCGCCGCGCAGCACGGCGGCGTGTTTCCGCCCGACCTGGAACAGGTGCTGGCCCTGCCCGGCATCGGCCGCTCCACCGCCGGCGCCATCCTGGCCCTGGCGCACAATCAGCGCCATCCCATTCTCGACGGCAATGTGCGCCGCGTCCTCGCCCGTTACCACGCCATCGACGGCTGGCCGGGCCAGGCGGAAGTGGAGCGCCTGCTGTGGCAGAAGGCGGAGGAACACACCCCCGCAGAGCGGGTGGCCCACTACACCCAGGCCATCATGGATCTCGGCGCGACCCTGTGCACGCGCAGCCGGCCGCGCTGCGCCGAGTGCCCGCAGGCGGCAGCGTGCGCCGCCCATGCCGCGGGCGAGCCGCTGCGCTACCCGGCGCCGCGGCCGCGCAAGACCCTGCCGGAACGCCGGACCACCCTGCTGCTGGTGACCAACGACCGCGGCGAGGTGTTGCTGGAGCAGCGCCCGCCCAGCGGCATCTGGGGCGGCCTGTGGACCCTGCCCGAGCTGGGGGACGAGTCGGTGGCGCAATGGTGCCGCCGTCACGGCCTCGGCGCGCAGCAGGAAACGGCTTGGCCAACCCTGCGCCACACCTTCAGCCACTTCCACCTCGACATAGCGCCGCGTCATGTGCAGGTGGCGGCCGCCGGCAGCGCGGTCATGGAAGCGGCCGGCGCAGTCTGGTATAAAACCGACCTTTGCGATCAACTGGGCCTTCCCGCGCCGATCAAGAGGTTATTGGCGCGGCTGGGCCGCGATGAATGAGGAACAAGCGATGAGCCGTATGGTGCAATGCGTCAAGCTGGGCCGCGAGGCCGAGGGTCTGGAGCGCCAGCCGTATCCGGGCGAACTGGGCAAGCGCATCTTCGAGAACGTCTCGAAAGAGGCCTGGCAGATGTGGCTGCGCCAGCAGACCATGCTGATCAACGAATACCGCCTGTCGCCCATCAACCCCAAGCACCGCGAGATGCTGGAACAGGAGATGGACAAGTTCTTCTTCAGCGGCGGCTCCACCAGGCCGGAAGGCTACGTGCCGCCCTCGGCCTGACCGCAGGGCGCACGTAGGGCGGACTTCAGTCCGCCGTCACCCCTGCATCCAGGGGCGCGCATTGGCGGACTGAAGTCCGCCCTGCATCGGGTCCCGATTATTCCTTGACTTAACGGGCGCCTGCCGTTTAAATAGGCGCCCTCTCGGCCAGGTAGCTCAGTTGGTAGAGCAGCGGATTGAAAATCCGCGTGTCGACGGTTCGATTCCGCCCCTGGCCACCATTTAAAACAAGGATTTACCGTTATCCACAGGTAAATCCTCCTGTCACGCGGTACATCTGCGGTACACCCGGCCTCGTAATGTGGTTATTCTCAACCATGTTAGGAGGTGTACTGTGGCTACGATCACCAAGACGAGTTCTGGAACTTGGAAGGCGCTTATAAGGCGCAAGGGTTGGCCAACAACCGTTAAAACCTTCCGGCGCGAGCGTGATGCCCAGGACTGGGCCAGACGCATCGAAGACGAAATGATCCGCGGCATCTACATTCACCGCGCACCAGCGGAGAAGATGACTGTCGCAGAAGCCTTGGACCGTTACCTCCGCGAAGTCACCCCGACAAAACGCCCTTCTACTCAGAAAAACGAGCGTAAAAAGGCCAAGAACCTTCTCGAATATCTGGGCAAGTATGGGCTTGTCGCAGTAACCCCCCAGCTGGTTGCACAATATCGCGATACACGCCTGTCCGAAGGACGCGCCGACAACACGGTCCGTCTGGAACTGGCGTTACTCTCCCACCTCTACACGACGGCTATTCGAGAATGGGACGTCGGCCTGACATTCAATCCTGTGGGCAACATCCGCAAGCCCAGCCCTGGGCAGGGTAGGGAGCGGCGGCTTGAGCCAGATGAGGAAAAACGGCTCATTGAAGCGTGTACGCGCGCATCAAACCCGATGCTAGGGTGGATTGTCCGGCTGGCGTTAGAAACCGGGATGCGAGCCGGTGAAATCGTCGGGCTTCGCAGAAAGCACGTCGATCTCCACCAACGTTACGTTCTGCTGCCCGAAACCAAGAATGGAACACCTAGAACTGTGCCTCTGACGCGGGAGGCTACCCGGATATTGTCTGAGGCAGCGTCTCATCCGATACGCCCCATTGATACAGACCTGATTTTCTGGGGTGAACCGGGCCATGATGGTAAAAGGCGCGGTTACCAATTTCAGCCGGCCTGGTATCGAGCACTGAAGCAAGCCGGGATTCAAGAGTTGAGATTCCACGACCTGCGGCACGAGGCCATCTCGAGGATGGTTGAGGCGGGACTATCCGATCAGGAAGTGTCGGCGATCAGCGGCCATAAGAGCATGCAAATGCTGAGGCGATATTCTCACTTGCGCTCACAACATTTGGTCCAGAAACTCGACAGTTTAGGGCGATGACCAAAGACTGCTGCGTAGATTACATGGCCCAGCACAATGCGCACCACCGCATCGGAGAGACGCAGTGCTTTGGGGCGGTCTGTTTCTAGCGCTGTTCCGGCTTCGCTCTCTGTTTTTCGATCAGAGAATCGGCTGTGGTGACGAATAAACGCCATAAGGCAATGGCAGGAGCGAAATATGCCAGAGGGGTTTCTTTGGCGCCCTGGAGAAAACCGCGAAGGAAGTCTTTCACGCTTGCCACTCCTTGTGTGTTGAATGACAGGTGCTCCATGCTGGCCGGAGAACCAGGTAGGAACCAACAAAATGATAATACTTGCAGACCTGCCACGCATCAATTGTAACGCACCGTTACAGCTGACAGGGGTTGTGCAGTAGTGGGCATGGCAGGTGTGCCTCATTCTCTCGTCCACCGATCTGCAAATGGGACGTCGGGCCCGAGCCTGTCATAAATTTTGTGTTTGAGGCATAACATGAAACCAGAAAGGAGCATGTATGCCAAGCAAAACGAGCAAGAAGAAGCCGTCGGTGCTGCCGACCATCCCGAAAGAACTCATTGACCAGAT
>JBFLWM010000048.1:0-22676 GCA_040755915.1 Pseudomonadota bacterium
GTCCACGGCACGGCGGCCAGCACGCTCCAGCGCGGCGGCAGCAGGCCGCCGCACCACTCCAGCCACCACCACAATGCCTCCAGTCCCGACAGCGACAGCGACAGAAGCGCCGCTCCTGCCGCCGGCCACAGCGACAGCAGCGCCGTGCCCAGCAGTACCAGCGGCACCACCAGCAGCGACACCCCGGGTACCGCCAGCAGATTGGCCAGGGCACCAAGCAGCGGCACCTGCTGGAACCACACCGCCAGCAGCGGGGCGAGCCCCAGCGCCACCAGCATCTGCACCCGCCCCCAGCGCCACCACCAGCCGCTGCCGCCCAACCGTCCGCCCATGCCGTACAGGATCAGGGCCACGGCACCGAAGGACAGCCAGAATCCGGGCGACAGCACCGCCAGCGGATCGAGCAGCAGCACCGCCAGCAGGGCGACGGCCAGCACCCGTACCGGCCGCAGGGCACGCTGGCCGAGCAGGGCCAGCATCGCCACCGCCACCATGATCAGGGCGCGCTGGGTGGGAATGGAGAATCCGGCCAGCGCCGCATACAGCGCGGCAGCGATGAGCGCCGCGAGGGCGGCCGCCTTGGGTGCCGGCAGGTGCTGCGGCCAGGGCCACAGGCGACGGACGAGGAAAAACACCAGCCCGGCGATGATGCCGATGTGCAGCCCCGAGATGGCGACCAGATGGTTGGTGCCGGTGGCGCGCAGCAGCAGCCACTGCTCGCGCCCGATGTCCTGGCGCTCGCCCAGCGCCAGCGCGGCGACCAGACCGCCGAGGGGATGCTCGCCCACGGCGGCGCGCAGCTGCGCATGCAGGCGCTGGCGCAGCCGCTGCAGGGGAAACTCGCCGCTGTCGGCGGCCAGCAACCACGTATCGCCTCCAGGCCTGACATATCCGGTGGCACGGATGCGCTGCTGGTAGAGCCAGCCTTCATAGTCGAAGGTGCCGGGATTGGCCATGCCGTGCGGTGGCTTCAGGCGCACCTGCAGCCGCCAGCGCTGGCCCGCCTCCAGCACGGGATAGGGCTGGTACCAGGCCAGACGCACCCGCCCCGGCGGCGGCAGGGCGTCCCCCCGATAGAACAGGCGCTCCGTATCGAACACAAAACGGCTGCGCCGGCCATCGGCCTCGGGCAGCGTGGCGATGACGCCCTCCAGCACCAGTTCCTCGCCCTCCAGTGCCGCCGGCAATTGCTGCGCAAGAACCAGCGCGGCATGGAGCCAGGCCCAGAGAAATCCCGCCGCCGCCAGTGCCGCCAGCCGCGCCGACGGTTGCCAGGCGCGGGGCAGCCACCACGGCAGCAGCAGCAAGGGCAACATGAGGATGAGCCAGGGGGCGGACGGGATATCCGCCTGCCACTGGAAGATGACAATGCCAAGAAGGAAGGCCAGCGTCCCTGCGACCATGTTTCCTGTCCCTGATGGTTTGTGGATAATAGGCGCCCACGTTCAGCCCAGGCGCCTGCCGCCCATCATGCCGAAGAAATTCCTCAAGCGCCTAATGCCGGATCACCGCGTGATCCGTGAACACAGGCATTTGCGCATCTTCGGCACGCTGCTGCACGACCCCAACCTGTTCCACCTCAACCGCCGCTCCGCCTCCGGCGCCTTCGCCAACGGTCTGTTCTGGGCCTTCATGCCGATGCCGTTCCAGATGCTGCCGGCGGCGCTGTTCGCGATCCTGTTCCGGGTGAACCTGCCGCTGTCCATTGCGCTGGTGTGGATCACCAACCCGATCACCATGCCGCCGATCTTCTATTTCTGCTACAAGGTCGGCAGCTGGCTGCTGGGGGTACCGCTGCACCCCACGGACAGCGAATTCAGCGTCGAGTGGCTGCAGGCGGAACTGGCGGTGATCTGGCAGCCCTTCCTGCTCGGCTGCTTCGTGGTGGGCATCATCAGCAGCCTGCTCGGCTATGCCGCGGTGCGCGGCCTGTGGCGCCTGCACCTGGTCCGCCACTGGCAGCACAAGAAGCGCGAACGCGAGCTGCGCAAGACCTTCGAGCAGAAATTGTAGGAGCGAATCGTATTCGCGACTGCCGCATCTCTGCACCAAGGCTTATCGCGAATACGATTCGCTCCTACGGCACGATCCTGCCATCCTCCAGCCGCAGTATGCGGTGCATGCGCGCGGCGAGTCCCATGTCGTGGGTCACCACCACGAAACTGGTCTGCAACTCCTCGTTCAATTCCAGCATCAGGGCATACACCTGCTCCGCGGTGTGCTGATCCAGATTGCCGGTGGGCTCATCGGCCAGCACGCACTGCGGCTGCGTGACCAGGGCGCGGGCCAGGGCGGCACGCTGACGCTCGCCGCCGGACAGCTCGCCCGGCTTGTGGCTCTGCCGGCGGCCCAGCCCCACGCGCTCCAGCAACTCGCCGGCACGGCGCGCCGCCTCGGCGGGCGCGGCGCCCTGGATGAGCAGCGGCATGGCGACGTTCTCCAGTGCGGTGAACTCCGCCAGCAGGTGATGAAACTGGTAAACAAAACCCAGGGCACGGTTGCGCAGACGACCGCGCGCCGCCTCGCCGAGACTGGCCATGTCCTGCCCCGCCACCTCGACGCGGCCGCTGCTCGGCAGGTCGAGGCCACCGAGCAGATGCAGCAGCGTGCTCTTGCCGGAACCGGAAGCGCCTACCACGGCGACACGCTCGCCACGCGCCACGCTGAGGCTTACCTCGCGCAACACGTCGACCGCCTGCGGACCTTCGGTATAGGTCTTGCCCAGGTCGTGACAGGACAGCACCACCTCACTCATAACGCAGGGCCTCCGCCGGCTGGGTGCGTGCTGCACTCCAGGCCGGATACAGGGTGGCCACCACGCTGAGCAGGAAGGACAGCAGGCCGATGCGTACCACGTCGGCGCCGTTCAGGCGCGACGGCAGCGTGCTGATGTAATACACGTCCGCCGGCAGGAACTGCACCGAGAACATCCGCTCGATGGCCGGCACGATGGTCTCCACGTTGAGCGCCAGCAGCACGCCGCCGATGACGCCGAACAACGTGCCGACGAAACCGATCACCGTGCCCTGCACCATGAACACCCCCATCACACCGCGCGGCGACAGGCCGAGGGTGCGCAGGATGGCGATGTCGGTCTTCTTGTCGGTCACCACCATCACCAGGGTGGAAACGATGTTGAATGCCGCCACCGCGACGATGAGCGACAGAATCACGAACATCACCGTCTTCTCGGTGCGGATGGCGCGGAAGAAGTTGGCGTGCTGCTGCGTCCAGTCGCTGACCATGTAACTGCCCGGCAGGGTCTGCGCCAGTTCGCGCACCACCCACGGCGCGCGGAACATGTCCTCCAGCTTCAGGCGCACCCCGCTCACCTCGCCCGGCATGCGGAACAGGATCGCCGCATCATCCATGTGCACCAGCGCCAGGGCGCTGTCGTATTCGTACATGCCCACCTCGAAGATGCCGCTGACGGTAAAGCGCTTCAGCCGCGGCAGCACGCCGGCGGGGGTGACGTTGGCCGACGGCGTCACCAGGGTGACCTTGTCGCCCACCGTCACGCCGAGGATGCGCGCCAGATCGACGCCGAGCACGATGTTGAAGTCGCCGCCACGCAGCTCAGCGAGCGTGCCGGTCAGCATCTTGTCGCCCACCTCGGACACTGCCGGCTCCTCTGCCGGCAGCACGCCGCGGATCAGTGCGCCGTTGACGCGCTGGCCCTCGATGAGCATGCCCTCCTTCTGGATGTAGGGCGCCGCACCGAGCACGCGCGCATCGCGCCGCGCCAGCCCGGCCACCTCCTGCCAGTTGCGCAGCGGCGCGCCGTAGCCGCTGATGGTGGCGTGGGAGGTCATGCCCAGGATGCGGGTGCGCAGCTCATGCTCAAAACCGTTCATCACCGACAGCACGGTAATCAGCGCCGTCACGCCCAGCGTGATGCCGAGCATGGAGATGAGGGAGATGAAGGAGATGAAGTGGTTGCGCCGCTTGGCACGCGTGTAGCGCAAACCGATGTAGAGGATGAGGGGCCGGAACATGGGGCGACATTAAACCACAACATGCCCCTATCCGCCTGCGATCAACTCCACGGCATTGCCGTCCGGATCGCGGCAGAACAGCGCCGCCCGGCCGGAACGGCTGCGGGTGTAGGGAATCCCGGCGGCCTCCAGGCGGGCGATGAGGCCGTCCAGGTCGGGACAGGACAGGGCCACGTGGCGGTCGCGGCCGCCGTGGTCCGGCCGCCCCTGCACCGGGTCGGGGTTGGGCAGCTCCAGCAGGTGGATCTGCTGGCCACCGACAGCCAGCCAGGCACCGGGGAACCCCAGGTCGGGACGTGGCGCCTCGGGCAGGCCGAGGATATCGCGGTAAAAGGCCAGGGCGCGGGCGGTATCGGCGATGAGCAGGCTGACATGATGGAGGTGCATGGTGGTCACTGAAAACCTCGATTCAGTCCGCGAATGAAAACCTTGAGAAGTCCGCAAATAAACGCAAATGGACGCGAATAATCATATTGCTCCATTAAGCTGGGTTGCTCACCCGGCAGGTGAGGCGGTGCTAGCTGCCTCAGGAGATTGATTTACTTGCCTAATTTGCGTCCATTCGCGTTCATTTGCGGACTAAATGGTTTACTGGGTTTGTTGGACGGCCCGGAGGCATCCTCTTATAATGCGGGGCCGTTTTTCAACCCTTAATTCCGGCCCCTACAGACCCTCAGGCAATGAACCCGGACCTCGACAGGCTACAGCCCTATCCCTTTGAAAAGCTTGCCCAGCTCAAGGCCGGAGTGACCCCGCCGGCGGAGTTGTCGCACGTCGTGCTGTCCATCGGCGAGCCCAAGCACCAGCCGCCCGCCTTCATCCGCGACGAACTGGTGGCCAATCTGGGCGGCCTGGCCAACTATCCGCTCACCAAGGGCCGCGTCGAGCTGCGCGCCGCCATTGTCCAGTGGCTGACCCGCCGCTTCCGCCTCAGGGACGGCAGCGTGGACGCCGAGAGGCATGTGCTGCCGGTGGCCGGCACCCGCGAGGCGCTGTTCGCCTTCGCCCAGGCAGTGGTGGACCGCAGCAGCGAGGCGCTGGTCCTGATGCCGAACCCCTTCTACCAGATCTATGAAGGCGCCGCCCTGCTCGCCGGCGCCACGCCGTGGTTCATGAATACCACCGCCGCCACCGGCTTCCTGCCCGACCTGGACGCCGTCCCGGCCGAGGTGTGGCGCCGGTGCCAGCTGCTGTATGTCTGCTCGCCGGGCAATCCCAGCGGTGCGGTGGCGCCGCTTGAGTATTTCCAGCGCCTCATCGCCCTGGCCGACCGGCACGATTTCGTCATCGCTTCGGACGAATGCTATTCCGAGCTGTACAACGACGAGGCCAACCCGCCCGCCGGGCTGTTGCAGGCCTGCGCCGTCCTCGGCCGTGACGACTTCCGCCGCTGCGTGGTGTTCCACTCGCTGTCCAAGCGCTCCAACCTGCCCGGCCTGCGCTCCGGCTTCGTCGCCGGCGATGCGCAAGTGCTGAACAAGTTCCTGCTCTACCGCACCTATCAGGGCTGCGCCCTGCCACCGCCGACCCAGGCCGCCAGCATCAGCGCCTGGCAGGACGAGGCGCACGTCACCGGGAACCGCGCCTACTACCAGCGCAAGTTCGATGCGGTGATCGAAATCCTGCAGCCGGTGCTCAAGGTGGAAAAGCCGGCGGCCGGTTTCTA
This sequence comes from Pseudomonadota bacterium, assembly GCA_040755915.1. GTDB lineage: Bacteria > Pseudomonadota > Gammaproteobacteria > Thiohalomonadales > Thiohalomonadaceae > Sulfurivermis. The sequence continues at coordinate 5,662 of JBFLWM010000048.1, forward strand.
TCTGTGGGTGGAGACCCCCATCGACGACGAGCGCTTCACCCGCGAGCTGTTCGCGCAGCAGCACATCACCGTGCTGCCCGGCAGCTACCTGTCCCGTGAGGCGCACGGAATGAATCCCGGCCGCAACCGCGTGCGCATCGCGCTGGTGGCGGAAATGGATGAATGCGTGGAGGCGGCACGCCGCATCCGCGAATTTGTATCAGGCATGTAACCGCGAGGTACGCGAAGCATTTCGTTAACTGATTTTTGGTGATTCCAACTCAGCGAACTTTGCGTACTTTGCGGTTAAAGATTTTCTTATACGGAGAACAAGCATGAACGATATCAAGAATGTCATTGAAGAAGCCTTCGAGCGCCGTGCCGAGATCACCCCGCGCAATGCCGAGGCCCATGTCCGTGAGGCCGTCGAAGAGGCCATCCGCCTGCTCGACAGCGGCAAGCTGCGCGTCGCCGACCGTCAGTCCGTCGGCAAGTGGACCGTCAACGAGTGGCTGAAGAAGGCCGTGCTGCTGTCCTTCCGCATCAACGACAACCAGTTCATGAAGGGCGGCTTCACCAACTACTTCGACAAGGTGCCGTCCAAGTACGCCGACATGAACTCGCGCGACTTCCGCGAAGGCGGCGTGCGCGTGGTGCCGCCGGCCACCGCCCGTCGCGGCTCCTACATCGCCCCGGGCGCGGTGCTGATGCCCTCCTACGTCAACATCGGCGCCTACGTCGACTCCGGCACCATGGTCGACACCTGGGCCACCGTCGGTTCCTGCGCCCAGATCGGCAAGAACGTGCACCTGTCCGGCGGTGTCGGCATCGGCGGCGTACTGGAGCCGCTGCAGGCCGCCCCGACCATCATCGAGGACAACTGCTTCATCGGCGCCCGCTCCGAAGTGGTGGAAGGCGTCATCGTCGAGGAAGGCTCCGTCATCTCCATGGGCGTGTACATCGGCCAGTCCACCAAGATCTACGACCGCGAGACCGGCGAAGTGCACTACGGCCGCGTCCCCGCCGGTTCGGTGGTGGTGTCCGGCAACCTGCCCTCCAAGGACGGCAAGTACAGCCTGTACTGCGCGGTGATCGTCAAGAAGGTGGACGAGAAGACCCGCGGCAAGGTCGGCATCAACGAACTGCTGCGCGATATCTGAAAGCTGCGATAGCAGCGCCTTCTCCCCTATGTCGCGCCGAGCATCGCAGCACAAGGCGGAAATAGCCCGCAGGGTGCGCGCCATGGATGGCGCGCATTCTTCCGTCAGTACAGGGATGTACTGTCGGAAGACGATTCGGCAGGATTGCCTAATCGCACCGCGTAAGCGGCCCGATGGGCGAGGCACATGGAGGTGCCGAGTGAACCCGCCTTGGGCGAGAAGCGCAGGGTACCCGCAGGGCGAGACATTGGGGCCGCATTTCTTTGGTTACTTTCTTTGGCGGGACAAACAAAGTGACCCGCGTGCGGGGCGGTTCCCCGCACCCAATACTTTGTGGCGCAGCCACTCCATGCCTACTTGATGAGGGCAATGCATGCATACCATGCCCACTATCCTCTACGGCATCAAGAACTGCGACACCGTGCGCAAGGCCCGCGCCTGGCTCGACGCGCACGCCATTCCCTACCGCTTTCACGACCTGCGTGCCGACGGCCTCGATGCCGCCACACTGAATACCTGGCTCCAGCAGGTCGATACCGCCACGCTGATCAACACCCGCGGCACCACCTGGCGGCAGTTGCCGGAAAACGCGCGGCAGGTCGGCGACAACGACACGGCGGTGCGGCTGATGCTGGAGCATCCCACGCTCATCAAGCGGCCGGTGCTGCTGCATGAAGGCAAAATTACGATCGGCTTTACCGCAGCGGGATACGAAAATCTGTTTAGCCTGTAGGAGCGGCTCTGCCGCGATTCGGCGCCCAATCGCGGCAGAGCCGCTCCTACACCACAGCGACACTTTGTGGCCTAATAGCGCAATCCAACGACCTTGAGCCCCGCCATGTCCGCCACCCTCGACCTCGCCAAGGAACTCATCGCCCGCCGCTCCGTCACGCCCGACGACGCCGGCTGCCAGCCGCTCATCGCCGAGCGTCTGCGTCCCCTCGGTTTCACCATCGAACCCCTGCGCTTCGGCCCGGTGGACAACCTGTGGGCACGTCGCGGCAACGACGGCCCGCTGTTCTGCTTCGCCGGCCACACCGACGTGGTGCCCACCGGACCGGAGGCCAACTGGACCCATGCCCCCTACGCCACCGAGGTGGTCGACGGCATGCTGTACGGCCGCGGCGCCGCCGACATGAAGGGCTCCATCGCCGCCTTCGTCACCGCCACCGAACGCTTTCTGGCGCGCCATCCGCAACATCACGGCTCCATCGCCTACCTGCTCACCTCCGACGAGGAAGGCGACGCGGTGGACGGCACCGTGAAGGTGATCGAGGTACTGGAACAACGCAACGAGAAGATTACCTGGTGCCTGGTGGGCGAGCCGTCCAGCGTCAAGGTGCTGGGCGACGGCATCAAGAACGGCCGCCGCGGCTCGCTCACCGGCTACCTTACCGTGTATGGCGTGCAGGGCCACGTCGCCTATCCGCACCTGGCCGACAACCCGGTGCACCGCTTCGCGCCGGCCATGGTCGAGCTGTGCGGCATCGAATGGGATCGCGGCAACGACTACTTCCCGCCCACCTCGTTCCAGATCGCCAACATCAACGCCGGCACCGGCGCCAACAACGTGATCCCCGGCGCGCTGGAGGTGATGTTCAACTTCCGCTTCTCCACCGAACAAACGTCGGAAGGATTGCAGAAGAAGGTGGAGGCACTGCTCGATCGTCACGGCCTCAAGTACAGCCTGCGCTGGTCGCTGTCGGGCCACCCCTTCCTCACCGAGACCGGCGAGCTGCTGCCCGCCACCGTCGCCGCGGTGCGCGAGATCGCCGGGGTGGAGCCGGAGGTCAACACCAAGGGCGGTACCTCGGACGGCCGCTTCATCGCCCCCACCGGCGCCCAGGTGCTGGAGCTGGGGCCGCTCAACGCCACCATCCACAAGGTCAATGAATGCGTCAGCGTCGCCGACCTCGATACGCTGAGCGCCATCTACGAACGCCTGCTGGAAAAGCTGCTGCTGCCAACATCGTAGGATGGGCAAAGCGCAGCGTGCCCATCAAGTCGCAGCAACGACAACCTGATGGGCACGCAGACGCTTTGCCCATCCTACTGCTGGCAACCGAATGATGACCCGTGCGTTTGCCGCTAAAGATTCCCCGCCGCCTGCCGTCACACTGACTGTCCTCTAAAGTTCTCCGACTGCGGGACGCTAATGCGTGCAAAGCCCGTCCCGTCCGGAGAGCAGCATGATCGTCACCAGCTCTGCCCTGCAACTGCACAGCAGCCACAGCTACCTGGAATACCGTCGCCGCCACGAGTCGCTCACGGTATGGCGGGATGACCCGAACGGCCGCCAGCAGCTCACCATGCAGTCCACCAGCGAACAGCTGCGTTTGGGTGCCAGTTCCGCCAGCCTTGCCCTCGGCCAGGGGTTGCCGCGTCAGCCGCCTGCCCCGCCATCGCCCCCTCCTCTGACCACCGCCACGGTTTCTCCCGCCGCTGAGACAGGTGAGGCCGATGCAACGGTGCACAGCGCCGGCGAACTGCAGGTCACCATCCTCAAGTTGCTGGTGGAAAGACTCACCGGCCGCAAACTGGAGCTGTTCGATGCCAGCGAGATCAACAAAGAAAAAGCCGTGGAGACTCCCCCGCAATCTGCGTCGAGCGACATAACGCGCACCGGCGGGGGCGCGATATATCACGCAGAGGAAATCCGCGTGGAAAGGGAAAGCACACAATTCTCCGCCCACGGCAGTGTGCGCACGGCCGACGGGCGCGAGATACAGCTCGCCATCGAATTGAACATGAGCCGTGAATTCATCAGCCATACCAGCCTCGACATCCGTGCCGGCGCCGCCCTGAAAGATCCGCTGGTGATCAACTTCGCAGGCAATGCCGCCGAACTCACCGCTCACACCTTCGCCTTCGATATCGATGTGGATGGCCAGGCGGATGAAATCGCCTTCGTCGGCCCCGACAGCGGCTTTCTGGCGCTGGACCGCAATGGCGACGGCCACATCAACGACGGCAGCGAACTGTTCGGCGCACTGAGTGGCGATGGCTTTGCCGATCTGGCGCAGTATGACGATGACGGCAATGGCTGGATCGATGGAGGCGATGCCATCTTCGCCCGCCTGCTCGTCTGGAGCCGCGACGGTGGGGACAGTGACCAGTTGGTGGGATTGCTGGAGCGCAATGTCGGTGCCATCTACCTGGGCCGGACCGCAACGCCGTTCGCCCTCAAGGACGACGCAAATGCATTACAGGGTGCGGTGCGCGCCAGCGGGATCTATCTCCAGGAAGACGGCGGGGCGGGAACGGTGCAGCAGCTGGATCTGGTGGTGTAATACTCTTTCTTGCTACGCGAAACGCCGGAATGATCATTAATCGCGAATGCGATTCGCTCCTACCGCTGGTGCGTGACCTTGTCGCGCAGATATACGGGCTGGGCCTCCGCCGCAGTGACCGCCATACCGGCCCGCCACGCTGCCGCTGCCAGCGGCAACAAATCCTCGGCCTGCGGAAAACGTTCCCCCTGATGCACGGTGATGCCGCAGCGCCTGGCCAGCACATCGCCGTAGGTGGCCCAGCCGCTGCCATAACCCGTGTAGCCGCCGCCGGGAGGCAGCGGCACCAGCGCGGGGGCAAACACGCCCTCCTCGCCTTCCAGCGTCATCACGCCGTCCTGCGCCCGATACAGTCCCCAGTACACCTCGCCCATGCGCGCATCGATGGCGGCCGCCACCTGCTGCGCACCCAGCTCGCGCAGCGCCCCCTGAGCCAGCGCCGCCAGGGTTGAAACCGGCAACACGGGCAGATCGACCGCAAAGGCCAGTCCCTGGGTGACGCCGGTGGCGATGCGCACGCCGGTAAAGCTGCCGGGACCGCGACCGAAGGCGATCGCATCGAGTCCCGCCAGCACCAGCCCGGCCTCGGCCAGCACCTCCTGCACCATGGGAAGCAGGAGCGCCGCGTGCTCGCGCGGCGCCATCCGGCTGCGGGCAATCACGGCGGCGCCGTCCAGCAGGGCGACGGAACAGGATTCGGTAGCGCTTTCGAGGGCGAGTATCTTCACGACGGCAACAGTGGAAAATGGGAAAGGCGATTATCGCACGAAGCGCGGGACGCCGCTCCCGGCCATCCATGGCCTCCGCGGCATAAGTCCATCCACTGAACAAGCGCCGCTCCCGGCCATCCATGGCCTCCGCGGCATAAGTCCATCCCTGGACAAAACAACGCCCGCACCGGGTGGCGGTGCGGGCGTTGTGCTGTGCCAGTGAATCAGAAGCCGTAGGAAACGCCGACGGCGACCTGCGGATACCACTTGAACTCATCGAGATCCGCCTGGGCCTGCGCCTCCTCCCTGGCCAGCTCGGCATCGAAGGTGGCACACACCGCCACATTGGTGCATTCGCCGGACAGGTTGAGATCGGGCGAGCCCTGATAGACCGCGCCCAGCTCGAAGCTGAAGCCGAAACCGGCCTTGCCCGCATTGCTCCAGCCCAGGCCCACATACGGGCCGTCGGAGAAGGTGACGTTACCGGTCAGGCTGGCGATGTCGGAGGCGGCATAGGTCGTATTGCCGACGGTGTAGGTAGCGGAGGGCTTGGCCTTCATCTTCAGCTCGTTGCCGTTGAAGATATAACCCGCCGTCAGGCGGAAGCTGCCGCCCCACGGGTGCCAGTCCAGCAGCAGCGCGGTGCTCTGCCACTCCAGGTCGATGTCGTAATCGATATCGCCCTCGGTGCCGGAGTCGCTGAAATCGTAAGTGTTGAAACCGATGCGACCATTGATGTTGTCGGTGAGGGACTTGGTGAGCTCCGCCCCCATGCCCAGCGTACCGACCTTCACACCGACGCCGAAACCGGTTTCCGCCTGCGCCGCACCCGCACCGATCATTGCCACCGCCATGGCACCCGCAATCACTGCCTGTTTCATGGTTTGCTTCCCTGGTTGAGAACGATGAGGATGAAAAGTCTATCGGCAAGTCCCGGGGGGCTCAATCACCCTGCGCAAAAAAACGCTGCACCACCTCCAGCTTGCGTGTCTTGGACATGGGCGGCAGGCTGTCGATGAACACCCGGCCGTAGGACTTGCTGCCCAGGCGCGGGTCGCACAGCATCAGCACACCGCGGTCGTTGACGTCACGGATCAGGCGGCCCACGCCCTGCTTGAGGGTGATCACCGCCTGCGGCAACTGGTACTCCATGAACGGATTGCCGCCCTGTTCGCGCATCGCCTCGATGCGCGCCTGCAGCACCGGATCGCCGGGCGAGGCAAAGGGCAGCTTGTCGATGATGACGCAGGACAGCGCCTCGCCGCGCACGTCCACGCCTTCCCAGAACGAACCGGTGCCGAGCAGCACCGCATTGCCGAGGGCGCGGAACTGTTCCAGCAGGCGCGAGCGCGGCATCTGTCCCTGCACCAGCAGCGGATACTCGATACGCCCTTCCAGCAGGCCCGCCGCCTCCTGCAGGGCGCGATGACTGGTGAACAGGATGAAGGCGCGGCCGCGGCTGGCCTCCAGCACCGGCAGGGCCTGTTCGATGACGGCCGCCGTATAGCCGTAGGCATTGGGATCGGGCATGTCCGGCGGGACGTACAGCAGTGCCTGACGGGCGAAATCGAACGGGCTGTCCCAGCGCTGCGCCCTGGCCTCATTGAGGCCGAGGCGATGGGTGAAATGATCGAAGCTGTCGCCCACCGCCAGCGTCGCCGAGGTGAAGATCCAGGCGCAGGGCCGCGCACTGACCTGGGCCTGGAACAGCGCCGCCACGTCCATCGGTGTCAGGTTGAGCGAAAACGAGCGGGTGTGCGTCTCGAACCAGTGGATCTGATCCGGCGGCGTGTCGCCGCTCACCTGACCGTAGCGCAACATCAACTCCTCGCAGCGACGCAGACAGCTCTCCAGCCCCTTGCCGCGCGCGGCCAGCGGCTTGAGCTGGGCGTGCAATTCCTTGAGCGCCGTATCCACCTCGTTGAGCACCGACTGGAACCCGGGCAGTTGCGCCACCTCGCGCCATGAACCACGACGCTGTTCGACACCAAAGGCAAGACGCAGATCCTTCACCGTCTTTTGCAGATGTTCCGCGGCGCTGCGCAGCCGCCCGCTCTCGCCCGCCTCGCGCAGGTCCTCGGCGATGCTGTCGCCCACCAGCTCCAGCAGCTGATTGCCGCTTACCGTGGTGCCGAAGAAGTTGGAGGCCGTTTCCGGCAGCTGGTGCGCCTCGTCGAGGATGAAGGCATTGGCGCCGGGCAGCAGTTCGCCGAAGCCCTCGCCCTTCAGGGCCATGTCGGCAAACAGCAGGTGATGGTTGACCACCAGCACGTCCGCCTCCTGCGCACGGCGCCGCGCCTGCATCAGGTGGCAGTCGTCGTACTGACCGCACTCGCTGCCGAGGCAGTTGTCGCCGGTGGAGGTCACCTGCGGCCACAACGGCGCATCCTCCGCCAGCTCGGTCAGTTCCGCGATGTCACCGCTGCGGGTACGGCCGGACCATTCACGCACCAGTTGCAGGTCGGACACCTCGCTGCGGCTGCGGAACCGTCCCTCGGCCAGGGCCAGTTCCATGCGGTGCAGGCACAGGTAATTGGCGCGCCCCTTGAGCAGGGCCACCTCCACCGGCACGCCCAGCGCCTGGCGCACCAGGGGCAGGTCCTTGTGGAACAGCTGGTCCTGCAGGTTCTTGGTGCCGGTGGAGATGATCACCTTCTGCCCGGACAGCAGGGCCGGCACCAGATAGGCGAAGGTCTTGCCGGTGCCGGTGCCGGCCTCGGCGATGAAGACCTGGTGATGTTCCAGCGCGTCCGCCACCGCCGTGGCCAGTTCCTGCTGCTGGAGGCGTGGGGCGAAGCCGGGGATCAGCTGGGCGAAGGGGCCATCCGCGGAAAGGATGGTGTGGATATCGTGCATGCGATGACTGGTTGTGGAAGGTACGGGCAGGCCTGTGTTTCTTGCGTTGTAGGGCGGGCTTCAGCCCGCCGTGTCGCGCCCGCTGCTACTTGGCCGGCTAAAGCCGGCCCTGCGGGGCATCAGCGGTTTTCCCAAATCTCGTCCGCGACCTCACCCTCGTCCCGCGCCCACACCAGGCTACCGATGGCCTTGAACTTGGCCACCGACATGGGGCCGCGCTTGCTGCGGTTGCTGTTCTCCGCCTCGCGCACGGCCTCGACGATGGCGTCGCGCTCCGCCTCCCAGATCTCCGACGGCTCGAATTCCTCGTCCATCAGCACCAGCATCACGCTGTCCCACTGCTGCTCCAGCTTGAGCTGGCCGATGCGCTGGCCGCCCTTGCTCTCGTCGAAGATGGCGCGGCCCTTGATCTGCACCCGGCGGCCGGCGCGTTCGCCGCTGCGGCCGACGGCGTCATAGCCGAGATTGGGGTCCTTGCACGGCTCCAGATCGAGCAGGCGCGCCGCATCATACTTGGCGATCTCGCCGCTCACCGCCAGGGGCTGCCCGGTCGTGCGACGGTATTCGGCCGCCAGACGCCGTGTCTCCGCCATCAATTTGTCGACCGAATAGACGCCCACCGGCTCGGCTCCTCTTGCCTTGTGCCGCCCTATCTTACCAGCCCCCCGCGGGGAATGGCTGCTGTGTATTTGTTCCTGCATCTTGTGGCTGCTCCCCGCTGAAGGCACCATCACACCATGTCCGACGATCTTTCCCGCCAACGGCAACTGGTCCACACCCTGCTGCGCCGCGAACAGGCACGTCTCGGCCCTGCCGCCGTGCAGCTGCTGGAAACCCATATTTCCTGGCTGCTCCTTGCCGGCGAGCACGCCTACAAGCTGAAAAAACCCCTCGACCTCGGCTTCCTGGACTACTCCACCCCGGAACGGCGCCGCCGCTTCTGCGAGGAGGAAGTCCGTCTCAACCGCCGCACCGCGCCGCAGATCTATCTGACGGCCGTCCCCGTGACGGGCACGCTCGATAGTCCCTGTTTCGGCGGCGAGGGCCCGATACTTGAGTACGCGGTGCAAATGCGGCGCTTTCCCCCCGGCCTGTTGCTGGACGACCTGCTGCATGCCGGCCGGCTGACACCGCCCTTGCTCGACACCCTGGCCCGCAACGTCGCCGACTTCCACGCCGCCGCGGCGCGGGTCGACCCCGCCTCGCCCTGGGGCACGCCGGAGGCGGCCTGGCAGCCGGTGCGGGAGAACTTCGAGCAGATCGCGCCGCGCCTGAGTGACGCCGCACAGCGCGCGGAGATGCAGCGGCTGGCCGTCTGGGCGGCCGGGGAAAAGGAGCGCCTGACACCCCTGCTGGCCCAGCGCCGCGCCGACGGCCACATCCGCGAATGCCACGGCGACCTGCACCTCGGCAATATCGTCCTGCTCGACGGCCAGCCCTGCCCCTTCGACGGCATCGAGTTCAACGACGGCCTGCGCTGGATCGACACCATCAGCGACAGCGCCTTCCTGATGATGGACCTGCGGGCGCGCGGCCGCAGCGACTATGCCTGGCGCTTTCTCGACTCCTACCTGCAGCACAGCGGCGACTATGCCGCCCTGCCCCTGCTGCCCTGGTACCTCAGCTATCGCGCCATGGTGCGCGCCAAGGTGGCGGCGATCCGTGCCAGCCAGGCCGGTGACGACACCGCCGTGCGGCAACAGGCGGCCGGCGACATCGCCGCCTATCTGCAACTGGCCGCCGCCTATGCCGTGCCACGACAACCGTTCCTGGTCATCACCCGCGGCCTGTCCGGCTCGGGCAAGACGCGCCACAGCCAGGCATTGCTGGAACAGTTCGGCCTGGTGCGCCTGCGCTCCGACGTGGAACGCAAACGCCTGTTCGGCCTGACGGCCACGGCGCGCAGCGGCTCCGGCGTCGATGGCGGCATCTACACCGCCCAGGCCGGCGAACAGACCTATGCGCATCTGGCCGCCATGGCAGAGATGATTCTGCAAAGCGGACAGCCGGTGCTGATCGATGCCACCTTCCTGCGCCGTGCCCAGCGCGCGCTGTTCCGCCAGTTGGCAGATCGCCTCGGCATCCCCTTTCTCATCGTCGAATTCCACGCCAGCGAGGCCGAACTGCGCCGCCGCATCGAGCAGCGCAGCGCCCGCGGCAAGGATGCCTCCGAAGCCGGCCTGGCCGTGCTGGAACGGCAGCTCGCCAGCCAGGAACCGCTCGGCGAGGATGAGCGCGTGGATTGCATCCGCGTCGACACCGGACGGGATGGTGCCGATACACGCATGCTGACACAGGTCACTGACCGACTGCAGCCGGAGCGCACCCGCGCATGACGGGCAACGATCTGCTCACCATCCTGTTCAGCCCGCCGCTGCTCGGCGCCCTGCTGATCTACGGCCTGGTGGTGATGGTGCTGGAATACTTCACCGCACGGTTGCACCACGCGGTGCAGGACGTGGGCTTCACCGCCTGGATGGTGGAGCATGTGCTGCTGCCCTGGTGCCGCGTGCTGGCCCTGCTGCTGTTTCTGCTGCTGGCCTACCCGCGGGTGTTCGGACTGGATGCGGCGCCGCCCATGCCGGACCTGCTGTGGGCGCACGACGGCCGCGTCAGCACGCTGATCAACACGGCCTTCGTGCTCAGCCTGCTGCTGCCGCTGGCGCCGCTGCTCGGCAACCTGAAAGGTCTGGTGCTGCCGGTGCAGGCCATCGCCATGTCCACCCTGTTGTTCCACTGGCTCACCGTGGCCCTGAACGTGAAGACCGTCAGCTACTGGCCGGGCGCTACGGTGGTGGTGACGATACTGCTGCTGGCGCCGCTGACGCAGTCACTGGCCCACCACGTCAGTCACTGGATCGGCGGCCATATCAACCGCCTGCACAACAGGGAAGGTTTCGAGAGTCTGCTGTACGAGGGCTTGCTGCTGTTCTTCCAGGTGCCGGCGGTGCTGATCTACACGCTGGCCCTGGGCCGGCAGTTGCATGGGGTTGTCGCGTAGGAAAGATCGACACTTCGCACCCGGCCCAGCCATCGCGAATACGATTCGCTCCTACGAATGGTGCGCACATTGTAGGAGCGAATCGTATTCGCGATTAAACGTCCGCTACGGCCCCTCTTCACCCACCGAACCGCGCCGTCAGCATCCACGTCGCCGCGCTGCCCGTCAGCAGAAACACCAGCAGCGACAGGCCGGCATAGACACGATAGCGGCGGATCAACAGCTCCTGCGGCAGCACCGAAAGGATGAAGGGACGGCGGCTGTCGTCCGGCCGGGTCAGCAGATGATGCACCGGCCCGCGCGCCCGCTTGGCCTGTTCCGCCAGCACCTCCTTCCATGCCGCCTTGCGCACCGCCTCCCATTCATCGACGCTGAGCACGCCGTCGTTGTTGCGGTCGAAGCGGGCATGCAGCGACACCTGATCGCGCTTCCACTCCGCCAGCAGCTGACGCACTTCCTCGTGGGTATTGGGCAGTTCCTGCGAGCCGCCGACGCTGCGGAACTGGCCGATGGCGTACAGCATGTCGCCGGGGTGCATGCGCTTCTCGGTATAGCGATAGCGGCCGATGCGACCGCGCCGCGCGCCGCCGCCCCACATCGGCGTATCGCCGTACCACACTTCGCTGATGGCCGGCGTCACCTCGGCTCCTTCCGGATCGATGACACACTCGCCGGTGTCGTCCTTGAGCAGGAACAGTTCGTCACTGGTCTCCTGGCGCAGCGTGCGCCAGCGCTCGCGGTTGTCGCCGCCCGAGGCCGTCTTCTCCTCCACCTTGTAGTGGTACCAGGTGCAGGTGATCCCCGACAGCGGGGCAATGATCGGCGTTCCCGGCATCAGGTAGCCGATGCCGTCCAGCTCGACATAACCCTGCGCCGCGGAACGCACCCTGGAGGTCGGCGTGCCCTCGATGATGTGATAGCGCTTGAGGAAACGGAAAATGGCGTAGAAACCGCCCAGCGCGAGCGCGATGAGCAGGCCCGTGCCGATCCAGAATTCGGCCGGCGCGAGCTGCTGCACGCGCAGCGCCCAGTCGGGCGGGATAAGGGATTCGAACACGGTTCAGATATTCCGGAACCGTAGGAGCGAATCGTATTCGCGATGCTGCGTCGGGGGAACCCGATGCAGTCGCGGATACGATCCGCTCCTACAGTGCATCAGCCGAACAGCGCCTTGATGTCCACGTCCTTCTTCTCTTCCTCGCTGAACTCCAGCAGCTGCTTCGGGCCGAAGTTGAACAGGCGGGCGATGATCACGTCGGGGAACTGCTCGATGCGCACGTTGTTGACGTTGACGCTCTCGTTGTAGAACTCGCGCCGATCGGCGATGGCGTTCTCCAGACCGGAGATGCGGTGCTGCAGGTGCTGGAAGTTCTCGTTGGCCTTCAGGTCGGGATAGGCCTCGGCCACCGCGAACAGGTTGCCCAGGCCGAGACGCAGCTGGGTTTCCGCCTGGCCGAGGGCGCCGACATCGCCGCGCTCACGCGCCGCCGACACCGAGGAGCGCGCCAGCATCACCTTTTCCAGCGTCTCCTGCTCGAACTTCATGTACTGCTTGCACACCTCGACCAGCTTGGGCAGCTCGTCGTGACGCTGCTTGAGCAGTACGTCGATGTTGGACCAGGCCTTGGCCACGGCATGCTTGAACGTCACCAGATTGTTGTAGATGGCGATGACGTAGATGACGACGACTGCGATGATGCCCCAGGTGATAAATCCGCCGATGCTCATGCCGCGCTCCCCGTTATTGGAATTGGAATGGTGTGGGTGTGCAGTTTCGGGGTTTTCGCCGCCGGGTTCAACCGGTCAGGCGTAGAGATCGAGCTGCGGGGTACGGGAGTTGTCGCCGGGCGTGTTGGAACTGCCGGCCTCCAGCGCCTGTTGCAGGCGCGCCTCGGCGGCCATGCGCGCCGCCTGCGCGGCCACGGCGCGGTCCTGGCCCGAGGGTTCGGCCGGTGCCAGCGCCGCGCGCATGATCTGCTCGGCCTTGCGCTCGGTCGCCGCCGGGTCGCCGGGCACCGCCGCGGTATCGATACTGACCTCGCCGCCGACGGCGTAGAAACGTCCATCGGGGCCGCGCTGATAGCTGTAGGCCGCGCCGCTGCGCACCAGTCCGGCCCCGGCGGCGACGTGGGCCAGCTCGTGGACGCGCACCTCGCGGTCCCGCGCCTGCAACTGTTGCAACATGCGCTGTTCTTCGGGTGCTTGCGCCGGTACTGCCCGCTGTGCAGCAGTCCCCTGCTCCGCCTGAGTGGAATCTTCCGGCGCAGCGTTGTCGGCAGCAGCACGCCGCTCCCCCGCCGGAGGCGGGAATGCGGCGATACGGCTGGCAGCGGAAATTTCCATGGTTCAGGCACGCGGCAGAGGCAGTTGGTTAAATTTTAGCCAACTGCCGGTGATGCGCAAAGATCAGCCCAGCACCCCGCTCTGCCACAGCCAGTACAACCCGCCGCCCACGATGACCAGCAGCAACAGATACCAGCCCCAGGGTGTGCGCTGCTCGGCAAACGGGTCGCGAAGTGTATGGGCCGAGCCCGGCGGCAGATGGGCCAGGGCGGTGAGCGAGGTGCCGAAGGGAATGTTGATCCGGGCGCGGGTATTCACCGCCCAGCCGTTGGCATCGAGCAGCGGCGCCAGATTGCGCTGGCGCAGCTTCATCCAGGCGATGAGCATGGACGGCCCGGAGATGGCGAGGATCAGGCCGACGAAGACCAGCGGCATCTGCCACCAGGCCAGCGACAGCAGGCCGGTGACCAGCGCCGCCAGCGCCGTGCCGAGGGCGCCGAGGGCGAGGCCGATGGCGGCGAAGATGCCGGCAAACTTGGCGACGTCGAAGGGTGCCGGCGCTGCCTTGCCTGCCTCTGCCACCCTGGCCGTGCCTTCCACACCGGCGGCGAGGGAATCGTCGACGGCCTTGGCCCGGGCACCGGCCATCTTTTCCACCTGCGCGCCGATGAAGCGCGCCAGCTTCTTGTAGGGATCGCTGAAGGCCTGGCGGATGCTGATGGGATGCTCGATCACCTTGGTCACCGTCGCATCCCAGTCGTTGCCCTGGCGGTCGATGAACAGACCATTGCGCCCCGCCATCAGCCCGTCGCCATCGCCGGCGGTCACCGCCGCAGCGATGGTCATCTTCTCGCTGCCGCCGCGGCGGCGGCAGTCGCAATACACCAGGCAGGTGCGGCTCAGGCTGGCGAGCGCCGCGTGCCGGCCGGCGTCATCGACGCGCAGGCACAGCTCGCAGCTGCGCTGATCCAGATACAGCGTGCCGGCCTGAAAGATGGCCTTGCGTTTGCCGCTGTAGAAATCGGCGAAGGAGATGTAGTTGCGCAGCAGCACGCACAGGTCGCGCACATAACGCACCAGCCGCTCCACCTGCTCCATCGCCTCGACCTCGGGCTTGAGGCTCAGGTCCTGCTCGATCAGCGCCGCGATGCGCGCACGGGCATCGCCGGCAAGCAGCGCCTGCAACTGCGCCGCATCGAACCGCTCCAGGGTCGCGCCCGGCTGCGCCGCCAGCCAGGCGGCATAGGGCGCCAGCTGCGCCTGCACCGTCTGCCAGTCCTCCTCGGACAGAACCATGCGCTCCCCCAGCAGCGGCACCACCACGGCAGAACGAAACTGCTCCAGTGCCGCGCGCCAGACGGGGTTCACCCCCTGGGACAAGGGCAAGGCCGCCTCCGCCGTGACCGCCGCCAGGGGAAACTCGGCCAGCGCCTCGTCACTGCGACTCAGGCGCCGCGCCGCCAGCGCGGCATAATCCGCCTCGGCACGGTTGAGCGGCGCAGCGGCGCGTGCATCGTAAGCCGCCAGACGGCAGCGCACGAAGAAATCGTCGATCTTCTCGCGCACGGCGAGCAGCGCCGCATGGGCCGCGGCGGTGCCATCGCCAAGGGGAAGAATATCGGCTCCGGCCTGCGCCGCCTGCAGCCAGGCAAGGCGCGCCTGCGCCGCCTCGAAGAACTGCGCCAGACTGTCCGCCGAAACACCGGCCTCGCCGCTGCGATCCGCCTCGCCGCCGACGCTGGCCACGATGTCCTCCACCACCGCACGCAGGGCGGTATCGTCCACCGCCGACGGCGGCACGACGCCGTCGCCGTTGCAGGGCAGCTTCGCCATCACCTCGTGCGCCGCTACCACATCGTCCACGCCGATGCTGGCAGCTGACTCCCTGCCGAGACTCGCCAGGATGCGCCGCGCCGAGGCCAGGATGTGCCGGCCGTCGTCATGGCTGTCGTCGATGAGCTCCAGCGGCAGCGCCTGCCCGCCTTCCACCATGACATCGAGACTCTTGAGCAAATGCCGACAGAAATCGATGGCCGCCAGGATCTCCGGCACGCGGATGCGATCGTCGTTGTCGCAGTCGATGAACTGAAGGGTACGGGTGTCGAACTCCAGGCCATGCACCGGGCAACTGAGCGTGGCCCACAGCTTCTTGTCCAGTTGCCCCAGCGCCGCCAGGTCGGCGCCGTTGCGGATCAATACCTGATCGAAATCCCCGGCACGAAAAAACTGCCACTGCTGCACAGCGGCATCGGTTTGCGGTTGGCTGGACATCGGACTCCCTCCGACTAAGAAATGATGGCGAGATTGATTGGGGACTGCTGAAAGCCCCCTCTCCCCCACGGAGAGGGTTGGGGTGAGGGGAGTAAATGATTTAACTCATCCACTTTCAATCCCCTCATCCTGCCCTTCTCCCTGAGGGAGAAGGAACCACAACCATCTTTCAGCATCTGCAGGAACCAGTATAGCCAGTCCCCGCCGGCCGGAGCACGGGATAGTGCGGCTTTATTTCATGCGCGAGCGCAGCCTGATCCGCTCCCCCGCCACCATGAACGTCCCCCGCCCCTCGTGATGCAGCGTGCGCGGGTTCTTCACCGCCGTATCGCGCCAGGCCTGCACCACCTCCAGCACGAAGAAACAGTACGCATTGACCATGCGTGTATCCACCACCCGGCACTCCAGATTGGCGTAACACTCGGCGATGAGCGGCGCCCCGACCTGCCGTGCCGGTTTGGCCGTCAGGCCGAAGCGGGCGAACTTGTCCACCTCCGCCCCGCTGGTATTGCCGCAACCCACCACCTGCTCCGCCAGCTCCACCGTCGGGATGTTGATGACGCACTCCTTGGTTGCCTTCAGAGCAACAAAGGAAAAGTCGCGGTTGCTCACCACGCAACCCACCAGCGGCGGCTCGAATTCCAGCATGGTGTGCCAGGACATGGCCATGACGTTGGCGCGTCCCTTGTGCGCCGTGGTCAGCAGCACCACCGGGCCGGGTTCGAGGAGGGTGTAGACCTTGGAGAGTGGGAAGGAACGCTTGGCCATGATGTTGACCTCGATAAGCGACAACTGTTGGGCTTCCTGCGTCAGCCCAACCTACATCGTGATGGGTGGTAGGTTGGGCTGACGCAGGAAGCCCAACACTCACCGCTCGCCGCAACGACCCAAATCACCGTAGATACCACCACCCCAATCCGCCGCCACCATCCCCCGCTCGATATAGCCATGCAAGGTCGAGTGCGGCCAATCGGCGGCGCACGACACCCAGCCATGCTTCACCGGGTTGTAATGCACATAATCCACGTGCCGAGCCAAATCATCGGCGTCACGGATCTGGTGCTCCCAATAGCGCCGCTGCCAGATGCCCCGCTCGCGCCGGGCCTGCCGGCTGGCGCCGATGGATTCGGTCTTGTCCAGCAGGCGGGAAAATCCGGCCTTGATCAATGACCAGCGTAAAGGATAGTCGGCATCTTCGGGAGGCAACCGCCAGACGGCGTGCAGGTGCTCGGGCAACACCACCATCGCGACGATGGCAAAAGAATGGCGGGCCTTAACTTTGTTAATGACGGCACGCAGATCGTCGATGTGCCGTATCAGGGTGTCGGAGTGGCGATCGGGGGAGTGTCAGAATTTCTGTGTGTGAAGCGGGTTTGATACGTTCTCTCATTTAGGTTCGCCGGGATTCATTTTACTGAACTGCGCGAATAAAGCGATCGTCATATAGGATGGCGAACTGGTTCAT
>JBFLWM010000005.1:0-38345 GCA_040755915.1 Pseudomonadota bacterium
ACACGCCGGGCCAATCGTCTTATCAAATAACTCGGTGGCATGCATCGCCGGTTCTCCTTTGCGCCTAGACAACGCAAGAAGATCACGTCGGGCGATGCATGTCCACCTCTAATTCCTTTGCTATCAACTGGTTGTCGCTGGAGTTCGTGGGGATTCCTCAGGGTCTGTCCCCAATTATTGCACGGCGGTTTGGAATTATTTTAAGGGTACTGCCCCCCTTGTTTGTTTCTGACCAATTTGTTTGTTTTCTCTGTTTTCTCGACTTTGATTGGTAGAAACCTGATGAACTTTGTTGAGATCACGCCACCATATTCGCGTCGTTCTTCTACAACCTGACATCGCCACTCTTCCTCCGATGGCTCCAAAACAATCAACAGGTTGTATTTGAGATGATGATTCATTTGTCCATTCGCTGCGACAGCCCGGTATCCCCGCTTTTCCGCACACCACGATGAACTGTATCCTACCTTGCCCATATAAAAACCGCTCACCTTGACCGTTCGCTCGATCAACTCCATCTTCCCGCCTTTGCTTGTATAAAACTCCTGTGAGTTTATTGCGCCTTCTGATGACATTGTCACAAACTGAATTTTCACACCATCGATCTCAGTGCCCCTATTAGCATCTGTCGTAATGATATGTGTCCCTGGCTGCGTGACCAAACTACGGTCACATCCAAGCAAACTCACAAATACGAGCATGCTAAGTATGATTCTCCTATTCACTGACAATATTTGTCTCCCTTTTTAACGGGCTAACGTCGGCTTGATTGGCTGGTTTGGCATTAGATGCTACCCTCGTGAGTCTTCACCAAGAACCAGCACATGCTTAACGCAAGAGATCTGCCGAGGCGTGCCATCTGCTCCTCCGATATTCCTATTGGACGATGCGAGCCCGGACTTATGAAGCCATAGACTCCCGCGAGCCCCTTCTCCTCTTCATGTGTAATGAACCCTACCTGCCGTAGGAAACTGATCACGGAGCCCCATTTAGTTTTATCGTAAGGCGGAGCGGTTTGCGACTCACCTTTTTCAGCTATGGATTTCGCCAAGGTTTCCAATGCGATACGGATATCATTGAGGCAAGCATTGTAGTTCGGTGGTGACGACCGAAACGACTCAGACGAAGCGTCGATCTTGCTCACAATGGCAAGAGCATCATCCAGGCCAGATACCTTTAGCGCGTCAATCAGATCGTCTTCCAACGGTGGTGCATCGCTGACCGATGGGTCGGTTTGCACAACCCTCTTCTGATCGATGACGTATCCATCAAGCTCAAGACAGCGACATAGATCCGAAAACCGTTCGTCATACCGATACCGCGGACTCACACGTGTCCGCAAATCACCGGATGTCCTCGCAATTTCGTCAAGCAGCGAAAGCGTCTCCGCGTCGGTTGCAGAGCGAAGAGACTGAAGGACATCCGATAACAGTCTTCCATTCTCAACGGACGCATGCATCCCGTGCTTTCCGAGCAAGACAACCACGAACCCTACTTCGTAAAGCTCAAGGAACTGAGCAAGCGAGTACCGGGCTCTAGTGCCAATCATCTTGCCCACCCTCTCCTTTCATGCCCAACGATTGAACTCACCCGCGAGCGGCGCATCAGCGCTGCGAGTCAGGTGGAGCGAAAAAAGGCCACCCTTGCGGGTGGCCTTTTCTATTTGCCCAAAATATGCAGAAGTCACAAATTTTGGGGTATTTACCTGCACGTTATGGGGTATCAGTTGCACCTTATGGGGTAACCCACACTTCGCATCCCCTGCGGCTAACTCACATCAACCGCACTTCGAATCGCCACAGTTCAGACAAGTCATACACCCATCCATCTGTATCACCGCCTTGGTGTGGCACTTGCCGCACAGCTGGGCGCCGTCGGGGAATTCGCTCGGCTCCCTGGCCTCGGCGTCCTTGACGGTGGCGTTGTACTGGGCGCGCTTTTCCTCGATCAGCTTGCGCTGGTGTTCGTCGAGGTCGTTGCTCTTGATCAGGCCGATCATGCGCAGGTGGCATTCGATGGCGTCGCCGATCTCGGCCACCAGGGAGGGCATGTATTTGCCGCCCTTCTTGAAGTAGCCGCCGCGCGGGTCGAACACCGAGCGCAGTTCCTCCACCAGGAAGGTGACGTCGCCGCCTTTTCTGAACACGGCGGAGATGATGCGGGTCAGGGCCACTATCCACTGGAAGTGGTCCATGTTCTTCGAGTTGATGAACACCTCGAAGGGGCGGCGCAGTTCGTGCTCGGTGCCGGCGTTCAGGATCACGTCGTTGATGGTGACGTAGAGGGCGTGCTCGGACAGCGGCGTCTTCACCTTGTAGGTGGAGCCGAGCAGCATCTCCGGGCGCTCCAGCGTCTCGGTGAGGTGGACGACGTTGCTCTCTTTCTTTACCTCGGCGACGGCGGCCGCTTCTTTCTTGTCTTCTTCTTTGACGACGCCGTAACCGACTATCTTCTTTTCGATCTTGATGGCCATGTGGTTTTCTCCTTAGCCGGGGTTAAGAACGGGGGGCACGGAGCTGCTTTGGTTTTTCTCCGTGCCCGCCGTGGCTTTCCCCCTGGCAAAACGCTGTTGTTGTGTCCTTTTCTCTATCCCCTCACCCTAACCCTGGGCCACATGCTCCCTGCGTGTCCAACCGACTACATCCGTGTAGTCGTCTCCCTGGGGGAGAGGGGATTGGGCGGGTCAGAACTTGCCGTAATAGCCTTCCTTGATGGCGTCGTACAGGTTGGCGGCGGTGTGCATTTCGCCGTCGTATTCGATCTCTTCGTTGCCCTTCACTTCCAGCACCTGGCCGCCTTCCAGTTCGAAGCGGTAGGTGGTGTTCTCCAGGTCCTTTTCCTTGACCAGGACGCCCTGGAAGGCCTCGGGGTTGAAGCGGAAGGTGGTGCAGCCCTTGAGGTCCTGTTCGTAGGCGTAGAGGTAGATGTCCTTGAAATCCTCGTAGGGGAAGTCGGTGGGGACGTTCGCCGTCTTGGAGATGGAGGAGTCGATCCACTTCTGCGCCGCGGCCTGGATGTCGACGTGCTGCTTGGGGGTGACTTCATCGGCGGAGATGAAGTACTCGGGCAGGTTCTGCTCCGGCTTGTCGGCGTAGGGCATGGCCTGCGGGTTGACCAGTTCGCGGTAGGCGAGCAGTTCGAAGGAGAACACGTCCACCTTCTCCTTGGTCTTCTTGCCTTCGCGGATCACGTTGCGCGAGTAGTGGTGCGCGAACGAGGGCTCGATGCCGTTGCTGGCGTTGTTGGCCAGGGACAGGGAGATGGTGCCGGTCGGGGCGATGGAGCTGTGGTGGGTGAAGCGGCAGCCCACCTCGGCCAGCTCGCTGACCAGTTCCGGATCGACCTCGGCGACGCGCTGCATGTAGCGGCTGTAGCGGGCGTGCAGCACCTTGCCCTTCACCTTCTGGCCGACCTTGTAGCCGTCCTTCTTCATCTCCGGGCGCTTGCGCAGCATGTCGCCGGTGATCTTGAACTCCTGCTCCATGATCGGGGCGGGGCCCTTCTCCCTGGCCAGGTCGAGACCGGTGCGCCAGCCGACCAGGGCCATCTCGCGGGTGACGCGCTCGGTGAAGGCGACGGAGTCGTCGTCACCGTACTTCATGCGCAGCATGGTCAGGGTGGAGCCGAGGCCGAGGTAGCCCATGCCGTGGCGGCGCTTGGTGGTGATCTCGATGCGCTGCTGCTCCAGCGGCAGGCCGTTGATCTCCACCACGTTGTCGAGCATGCGGGTGAACACCGACACCGCTTCGCGGAAGCTGTCCCAGTCGAAGCGGGCCTTGTCGGTGAACGGGTCGACGACGAACTTGGTCAGGTTGATGGAGCCGAGCAGGCAGGAGCCGTAGGGCGGCAGGCCCTGTTCGCCGCAGGGGTTGGTGGCGCGGATGTTCTCGCAGAACCAGTTGTTGTTCATCTCGTTGTACTGATCGATGAGGATGAAGCCCGGTTCGGCGAAGTCGTAGGTGGAGGCCATGATCATGTCCCACAGACGACGGGCGCGGATGGTCTTGTAGATCTTGCAGGCGACCAGACCCTCGTCGTTGGCGATATAGCCTTCGGTGGTGGGCCATTCGCGCCAGATCACGTTGGCGCGATCGGACAGGTCGATCCTGTCGATCTCCACTTCCTTCTCGGACAGCGGGAAGGCCAGTTCCCACTCGGCGTCGGCCTTGACCGCCTCCATGAAGTCGCGCGTCACCAGCAGCGACAGGTTGAACTGGCGCAGGCGGCCGTCCTCGCGCTTGGCGCGGATGAAGTCCGTCACGTCCGGGTGGCCGACGTCGAAGGTCGCCATCTGCGCGCCGCGGCGGCCGCCGGCGGAGGAGACGGTGAAACACATCTTGTCGAAGATATCCATGAAGGACAGCGGGCCGGAGGTGTAGGCACCGGCGCCGGCGACGAAGGCGCCCTTGGGACGCAGGGTGGAGAACTCGTAGCCGATGCCGCAGCCGGCCTTCAGGGTCAGCCCCGCCTCGTGCACCTTGCCGAGGATGTCGTCCATGGAGTCGCGCACCGTGCCGGAGACGGTGCAGTTGATGGTGGAGGTAGCCGGCTTGTAGGCCAGCGCGCCGGCGTTGGAGGTGATGCGGCCGGCCGGGATGGCGCCCTGGCGCAGCGCCCACAGGAAGCGGCCGTACCACTCCTCGCGCTTCTCCTGGGTGTCCTCGACGTCGGCCAGGGCGCGGGCGACGCGCTGGTAGGTGTCGTCGATGGCCTGGTCGATGACTTCGCCGGACTTGGTCTTGAGTCGGTATTTCTTGTCCCAGATGTCCAGGGACGCGGGTTGGAACGGAATTTCGGTGACTGTGGTGGAAACTGCCTTGAGATGTGCCGTGCTCTTGGTCACTTATTCAATTCTCCCTTTATTGTTGTCTGCTCAGGTGCCGCCGCCTTCCTGCGACACGTCGTGGTCCTGATGCTGCTCAACACAATATGTTGTTATGGGCGCAATAGGTTAGGGATGCCGGCCCGGACTGTCAACAAAAAGAAATTTATTACAAAACAATGGATTAAAAATTTTCTTTGTGGATTCATGAAGATACGCCAGGCACCAGAATTGTGCATGGAGACACAATATGTAGTGTCCCTAATATAGCCGTTTTTCGGCCCGCATGGGCGCAAGTGAGTTCTCACCAACCGGCCGCCAGCCCGCACGGCGTCTATGATTTCCCTGTCCACGGTGCGGCCTTGATCTGCCGTCGCCCGATTCCCATATGTGGGATCAGCTATCCCATCAACCGAAGAGGAGGTTAATCATGAGCCTGGTTCGCTACGATCCCTGGAGCCTGCTGGACCAACTGCGCCGTGAGATGGACCGCGCCTACGAGGGCCGCGAGGAGACCGGCATCAGCACCGCATCCGACTGGGTGCCCGCCGTGGACATCAAGGAAGAGGCCGACTGCTTCATCATTCACGCCGATGTCCCCGGCGTCGACCCCAAGGCCATCGAGGTCCACGCCGAGAACGGCATGCTGACCATCAAGGGCGAGCGCGAGTCGGAGAAGAAGGAGGAGAAGGAAGGCTACAAGCGGGTGGAGCGCGTCTACGGCAGCTTCTTCCGCCGCTTCAGCCTGCCCGACACCGCCGACACCGACAAAATCACCGCCCGGAGCAACAACGGCGTGCTGGAGGTGCGCGTGCCGAAACACGAGAAGGTGCAGCCGCGCAAGATCACGGTCGAAGGCTGATCAAAAACCGGAAGCCAGATGCAGGATGGGCAAAGCCAGACACGTAGGATGGGCAAAGCGTCAGCGTGCCCATCATTTGGCAGCATGCACATGGCCGATGGGCACGCTGTCGCTTTGCCCATCCTACGTCTGTTAATCCGGCACGAGCCTGATCCCGACGCCCTCGCACCTGGTTGCGTATGAGATACAAGGACTACTACAAAATCCTCGGCGTGGAGCGCAGCGCCACCCAGGACGACATCAAGCGCGCCTACCGCAGGCTGGCGCGCAAGTACCATCCGGACGTCAGCAAGGAGCCGGACGCCGAGGAGCGCTTCAAGGAGGTGAATGAGGCGCACGAGGTCCTGCAGGACCCGGACAAGCGCGCCGCCTACGATCGCCTCGGCGCCAACTGGAAGGCCGGTCAGGACTTCACCCCGCCGCCGGGCTGGGACACCGGCTTCGAATTCCGCGGCGGCGGCGGTTTCAGCGGCAGCGATTTTTCCGACTTCTTCGAGAGCCTGTTCGGCCACGGCAGCCCCTTCGGCGACACCTTCCAGCAGCGTCGCGGCAGCGGCGGCTTCCGCCTGCGCGGCGAGGACCGCCGCGCCAAAATTCGCATCCGCCTGGAAGACGCCTTCCACGGCGGCGAGCGCGCCATCCGCCTGGAGACCCCGCAGGTGGATGCCCGCGGCCACGTCACCCTGCGCCCGCACACCCTCAAGGTGCGCATCCCCGCCGGCATCAATGC
Organism: Pseudomonadota bacterium; assembly: GCA_040755915.1. Classification (GTDB taxonomy): domain Bacteria; phylum Pseudomonadota; class Gammaproteobacteria; order Thiohalomonadales; family Thiohalomonadaceae; genus Sulfurivermis. The sequence continues at coordinate 6,415 of JBFLWM010000005.1, forward strand.
CGGCCAGCAGATCCGCCTCGGCGGCAAGGGTGCGCCCGGCCAGGGCGGCGGCCCGGCCGGTGATCTGTATCTGGAGGTGGAGTTCGAGCCGCATGCGCTCTACACGGTGGACGGGCGCGATATCCATCTCGACCTGCCCATCACGCCCTGGGAGGCCGCCCTCGGCGCCCGCGTCGCCGTGCCCACCCTGGGCGGCGCGGTGGAGATGAAGATCCCCGCCGGCGCCTACAGCGGCCAGAAGCTGCGCCTCAAGGGCCGCGGCCTGCCCGGCCAGCCGCCCGGCGATCAATACGCCGTGCTGCAGATCGTCACGCCGCCGGCGGACAGCACCAAGGCGAAGAAGCTCTACGAGGAGATGGCGCGCAGCATGCCGTTCAATCCGAGGCGGCATATGGAGGGTTGATGCCGCGCCTGTACGGCACGGTATCCGTAGGAGCGGCTCTGCCGCGATGGGGCGCGGAGCCAGACGACAGGCCGTATCGCGGCGCAGCCGCTCCTACAAAGGCCACGGTATCCGTAGGAGCGGCTCTGCCGCGATGGGGCGCGGAGCCAGACGACAGGCCGTATCGCGGCGTAGCCGCTCCTACAAAGGCCACGGTATCCATAGGAGCGGCTCTGCCGCGATGGCGCCGGGCCCGACGACAGGCCGTATCGCGGCGCAGCCGCTCCTACAAAGGCACGGTATCCGTAGGAGCGAATCGTATTCGCGACCTGCCGTGCCCCGATTGGCGCTGTATCGCGGATACGATCCGCTCCTACAAAGGCCACGGTATCCGTAGGAGCGGCTCTGCCGCGATGCGGCACCGAGCCAGACGACAGGCCGTATCGCGGCGCAGCCGCTCCTACAAAGGCCACGGTATTCGTAGGAGCGGCTCTGCCGCGATGTGATGCCGGGCCAGGCAGGCCACAAGGGAACTTGCCGCAACACATCCTGTCTTTCATTACGCCGATCACAAGGAGACGACGATGAGCACACTGGAACAGATCCGTCACGGCCTGTCCCGCGCCTGGGATTCGGTGGCCGAGGGTTGGCAACAGCTGCGCGAGCGCGCGGCGCAGGCGATGACGCGTTACACGCCGACACGGCATGGCGGCAGCGTGGAGACCGCCGAGGATCAGATCGCCGCCAACAGCGCACGCTGGGGCCTGCTCGCCGCCGAGGTGCAGGAGAACGACGACGAGGTCGTCGTGCGGCTGGAGGCGCCCGGCATGGAAAGGGATCAGTTCGACATCAGCGTCATCGACGGCCGCTATCTCAGCGTGCGCGGCGAGAAGCGCGTGCAGCGCGAGGAGAAGCGCGGCCGCTATCACGTCATGGAGTGCGCCTACGGCCGCTTCGAACGCGCCGTGGCACTGCCTGCCGAGGTGGACGACAGCCGCGCCAGGGCCAGCTACCGCAACGGAATCCTGCGCATCACCCTGCCCAGGGTGCGCAGCGGCGGCGCGCGGCGCATTCAGGTGCAAGGCTGAGTATTCACAGTAGGAGCCGAGTCCTCTCGTGCAGCGGTGCATAACCTGGGCAACCATTCGCCGAGAGGACTCGGCTCCTACTCGTTCACGGCATTTCACCAAATCTTAAGACTGCTTCTGCTACAAGAAACAAACTCCGACGACGGCCCGCGTGCCGCTTCATTCACTGACCCCGAGGCCCTACATGCACAAACATCTCCCCGCCCTGCTGCTGCTCGTTGCCGCCAGCCTTCCCGTCCACGCCGCCCTCCCCGCCGGCGACAGCCAGGGCGCGCCGCTACCGACCCTGGCACCGATGCTGGAACAGACGGTACCGGCGGTGGTGAACATCTTCACGCGCACGCGCGTGCCGGTGCAGCAGAATCCTCTGCTGTCCGACCCCTACTTCCGCCGCTTCTTCAACGTGCCGGAGCAACCGCGCGAGCGCGTTACGCAGAGCCTCGGTTCCGGCGTGGTGATGGATGCCGCCAAGGGCTACATCGTCACCAACCATCATGTCATCGACGGCGCCCATGAAATCTCCGTCAACCTGGCCGATGGCCGTACCCTGCAGGCGGAGCTGGTGGGCAGCGATGCGGAAACCGATGTCGCGGTGATCAAGGTGCCGGCGGAAAATCTGCAGGCCGTGACGACGACAGACTCGGACCAGCTGCGCGTCGGCGACTTCGTCGTCGCCATCGGCAATCCCTTCGGTCTCGGCCAGACCGTCACCTCCGGCATCGTCAGCGCCGTCGGCCGCTCCGGCCTCGGCATCGAGGGCTATGAAGATTTCATCCAGACCGATGCCTCGATCAATCCCGGCAACTCCGGCGGCGCGCTGGTCAATCTGCGCGGCGAACTGGTGGGCATCAACACCGCCATCCTGTCGCAGAGCGGCGGCAACGTCGGCATCGGCTTCGCCATTCCCATCAACATGGCGAAAGAAATCATGGCGCAGCTCGTCGAGCACGGCGAGGTGCGGCGCGGCGTGCTCGGCGCACAGGCGCAGGATCTGACGCCGGAACTGGCCCAGGCCTTCGGTCTTGCGGCGCAGCGCGGCGCCGTGGTCACCCAGGTCACGCCGGGCTCGCCGGCGGACAAGGCCGGTCTCAAGAGCGGCGACATCATCACCCAGCTCAATGGCCGTGCGGTACGCGACGCCGCCGACGTGCGCAACGTCATCGGTTTGCTGCGCGTCGGGCAGAAAGTGGAGATGAACGTGATGCGCAACGGCAAGGCCCACAACATCCGTGCCGTGGTGGAACAACCGCGTGCCACCGCCATCGGCGGCGACAAGCTGCATCCGCGCCTCGCCGGCGCCGTGATCGGCGACATCATCGAAGGCATGCCGCTGTACGGCAAGATTGAAGGCGTGGTGGCGCTGGAAGTGGAACCGGGCAGCCCGTCCTGGCGTGCCGGCCTGCGCGGCGGCGATGTCATCGTGCAGGCCAATCGGCAGAACACCGCCAATCTCGCCGCACTGAGTGAAGTGGTGCGCCCCAAGGAACCACTGCTGCTCAACGTGCAGCGGCGTGAGGGAGCGTTGTTTATTCTGCTGCAGTAGGAGCACCTATGGCGTGATTGGTGCTGCCCCCGGCAACACGCCTCATCGCGGCAGAACCGCTCCTACACAAGCATGGCGTCCGTAGGAGCGGCTCTGCCGCGATTGTCACCATACCAAATCCAGGGACACGGATATGGCAGACACCAGGACGCAATCACATGGACATGCTCTACGCAGAGGGAGATTCTCAGAATCGGGCACGGCCTATTTGATTACCACGGTCACATTCCAGCGAGAACCTTGGTTCCAAAATTTTTACTATGCACGGTCTGTAATCAATGCAATGCGGCACCAGGATCGTAATGGCGCCTGTGAAACTCTGGCGTGGGTTCTGATGCCGGATCACCTGCATTGGCTATTTGTTCTACAGAATGGCGATCTGTCATCGCTGATAGGACGGTTCAAGCAACATGGCGCGAGCCACATTAATCAAATCAATCAACAGGCAGGAAGACGAGTCTGGCAATCCGGATTTCACGACCACGCAATACGCAAGGAAGAAGATGTAGCTGAGATAGCCCGTTACATCGTCGCCAATCCTTTGCGTGCCGGACTGGTCGGCCATATTGGCGAATACCCCCATTGGGATGCAGTGTGGCTGTAGGAGCGGCTATGCCGCGATTGGCCGTCGAGCCCGTCGATGCGCTGTATCGCGGCAGAGCCGCTCCTACAAGGCGCTTGTGAACCGCCCCACCCGCAGCGACAGCGGCCACACCACGCGCCGCACGGTGTCTGCATCTCCCCAGGCCGCCGCCAGTTCGTCGGCAATCATCAGCAACGGATCGTTGCCCTGTTCCTTGCGGTAGCGCTGCACCGCCGACCAGGTGCCGAGATAGCCCAGCAGCTGCTCCAGGGTCCACTGCGCCTCCATGGCAAACGAAGGTGCGGCAATCTCATCGAGGGGAAACGGCAGGGTGCGGTACTGTTCTTCCACGTAACGCCGCTCCGGCGGCCAATAGGCGCCGGTAATCGGCTCATACAACCGCCACACCGCCGCATCGACGGCCGGACTTGTCTGCATCAAACCATAGCTCCACGCCGCCAGCACGCCGCCCGGTTTCAGCACGCGTGCCGCTTCGGCATAGAAGGCGGGAAAGTCGAACCAGTGCAGCGCCTGGCCGACGGCAATCAGATCGGCGCGCTGGGTTGGGAGCGGAGAGTGTTCCGCCGGCGCGACCTCATAACGCACCCGCGCATGCGGCTGCGCTGCACCAATTTGTGCGGCACTGGCGTCGGTGGCGATAACGGCATCGAAGAACTCCGCCAGTCCCACCGCCGCCTGGCCATTGCCGGTCGCGCAGTCCCACACCAGCTCATGCCCCGGCGCCTGTTATGCCAGCCAGGCAAACAGCGCGTGCGGATAACCGGGCCGGTAACGGGTGTAATCGGCGGCGTGGCCGGAAAAGTGATCCTTGAAGCCCATGTTCAGGAGTGGACGCGTCCTGACACCAGCCAATAGGTCACACCCAGCGCCAGTACCACAGCCGCCGTGGCCCATACATACTCGGGCCCCACCACGCTGAAATCGAACACGATGACCTTGCGCGCAATGGCCATCAGGGCGGTGGCGATGACCAGCTTGACGTGAATGATGTCATCACGCAGATACATGGTGATGTTGACGAAGATCTCGATGGCGATCAGCACGGCAAGAAAGGCGCCGAAGGTGGCGAGGATGTCGTTGATGGCCAGCAACATGAACGGCGGCGCCATCAGGCGCTGATACAGCACCCAGACCACATCGCCGATACCCCACAGGATGACGAACACCATCAGTACCGCCAGCGCGCGCACGGCCTGACGGATGACCTTGTGCAACCCGTCGATCAGCGGATCGCGGTGCTCGACGGAAAAGTCGGTGTGGTGCTCCGGGTCGTGCCGCTGCTGATTGTTGTCGCTCACGTCATACTCCTGCACATAGGTTCGTTCTTAAGCAGAACGGGGGAACGTCAGACTCGATCAATCCTTTTTCCGCCCCCGCGGCAACGGGCTCCCTCGCCGATTGGTAAGCATCTCAATTTCTTCCTTGAAACGCTCGTTACCCAACACCCACCCCGCATTGGTAGCCCCTCTAATCGCTGCGACATCCGCATCCAATGGCTCAGTATCAAACAACCGTCGATAGACATCAGCCCTTGCCGCAGGCCCAGAACCAAGGCCAAGATAAAGTTCATGCGGGGATATCTGCTCGTCGGACACGCCCAAGGCATTATGCCGAAAACTACTCCAGGGATAATCTTCCGGTCTCGCCACCATGACGGCGCGTACAGGGTTCAGTTCAATATAGCGACTACACGTAAAAAAATAGCGCTCAGCCTCGATCACTGTGGCCCGATAACGCCCTTCCCATAGAGTACCGGTTCGCCCATAGGTGTAATTGAAATACTGAACGTAACGACGCCCCAGCGACTGCAGCACACGCCCAATCGCACCCGGCTCCCCTGGAGTCACCAACAAGTGGACATGATTGGTCATCAGCACATAGGCGTGAATTTTTACGTTGTGCTCGTCCGCCGCCGCCTTAAGCCAACGCAGATAGGCGCGGTAATCCCCCTCATCAGCAAAAATTGCCTGCCGATTATTACCCCGCTGAATCACGTGCTGCGGCACACCGGGCAATTCATATCGCGGTAAACGAGCCATCAGTCCTCCTACCCCCCAATTGTCCCAATTGGGGTCAGACTCGAATTTAAATTAACAATCCTATGCTCAAATCATACACACCGCCAGGATATCGAGTCTGACCCCATTTCACCACCCCATTTCACAGGATATCGAGTCTGACCCCATTTCACATTTCCCAGACAGGACACACAAAAGAAAACGGGGCCCGAAGGCCCCGTTTCCCACTAACACATCCGGAAGGATGAATTAGAACGCTACGCGCAGACCGGCGGAGAGGCTGGTCTCATCCTGGTCAGGAGCGGGAGCATACAGGTTGCCTACGTCGGTGGAGCGGTAACCAACCCAACCAGTGGTGTTCTTGCTGAAAGCATGCTTAACAGCAACAGCCATGTAGGTGGTTTCATCAGTGTTAGCTACATCCCAGTCGGTCTGACCGACAGAGGCAACGAGGGTGTTGTTGCCCATCTTATAGGAAACATTGACATTCACCACAGTCGGGTCAATGGTGTTGACGGTCAGCATTTCGTACTGGCCAGCAACAGTCAGGTCACCAGATACCCACTTCACGCCCACCTTGGTAGCGGACAGATCGTTGAAGGTGGAAGCGCCAACCAGGGTAGCGGTAGCACCCAGACCCAGGTTGTTGACGTCGCTGAACTTGTCAGCAGCCACGTGGGCAACAGCCAGCTCAACCGGACCAACCGGAGCATTGACGGAGAAGGACATGGCGTGCTCGCCATTGGTATCCGTGGCATTGGTGGGGTCATTACCTTCGTCCAGGACGATGGCAGCGACAACCTTGGCAGCACCGAAAGTACCGGCATAGGCGATGGCGTTGGAGGCATAGCCGTTGTGCAGGTCGGACATACCACCGTTACCACGGGCCTGCAGGGAGGTCATGACCAGCGGATCCCAGCCTACGGTGGAGGACTTGTACGGGGTGCTCAGGGTACCAGCCAGAACGGTACCGAAACCACCGGACAGACCAACGTAGGAGTCACGGCCAGTCATGCCGCCAGCGGCATTGGAGTCACCAACGTTGACAGCGCCGTTCCACATAGCGATAGCCTTCAGGCCATCACCCAGGTCTTCGGAAGCGGAGAACTTGATGAAACCGTAGGAGCCACCATTCTCAGAGGTGTACTCGCCACCGTCAGTAGCATACAGACCATCGCGCATGCCGCCGTCACCGTCAACGGAACGCAGCTCAGCCTGCAGGCCACCAGAAATAGAAACCTCAGCCAGGGCTACGGGAGCAGCCAGCACGGCAGCAACGGCAACAGCAATTGCACTCTTCTTCATATTGTTCATCTCCTAGATGGTTGAACGAAGTTTCCTTGAAAAGGATTTGCTTAAGGTTGAGCTCAATCTTAAACGCGGTTGACTCTAGACCACTCCCAACCCTGAATGCAACACCTTTTTTCAAAAAAACCACAAATTGTTTTTATGTTGGTTTTTTGCAACATATGGTCTCCCCGCCCGATCTCTCGTGAACGAGACAATCAAGGCCCGCAGGCCGACGGGAAGGAACCGATACTAGCGCAGATATTTCCGCATGAAAAGCATGTGTATGTCCCGTTGGCGGAGATCCATCGGCATCCATCCTGGAACGTACCCGATATAGCCGCGGCGCCACACCGTGGAGTTGGTTGCGCCACCGGGCGCCGGCATCCATGGCGGGCTGAAGCCCGCCCTACCGTCAGCGCATTGGCCGCACAAACAAAAAGGCCCTTCCTTGCGGAAGGGCCTTTTTGATTTGGCTGGGGCGCTAGGGGTCGAACCTAGAACCTACGGAGTCAGAGTCCGTCGCTCTGCCAGTTGAGCTACGCCCCAAGAAATCAGATGCAAGCGGTTCGATCGAAGGCATCCATGCCTTCCCCTTGCACCTGCGCCATTGCGCAGAGCGCAATTAGCGCTTGGAGTACTGCGGACGCTTGCGCGCCTTGTGCAGGCCGACCTTCTTGCGCTCGACTTCGCGGGCATCGCGGGTCAGGAAGTTGCCGCGACGCAGGGCGCCACGCAGGCCTTCGTCGTAACCCACCAGGGCACGGGCGATGGCATGACGGATGGCGCCGGCCTGGCCGGTGGTGCCGCCGCCAACGACGGTAACCTTGATGTCGAACTTGTCGGTCAGCTCAACGGCTTCCAGCGGCTGGCGCACGACCATACGGGCAGTGACGCGGCCAAAATAGGCGTCGAGGTCACGGCCGTTGACGGTGATGGCGCCCTTGCCGGGGGCCAGGAAGGCACGCGCAGAAGAGGTCTTGCGGCGGCCGGTGGTGTTGATAGCTTGGGTCTGTGCCATGGTGCTTGTCCTGAAAAACTCAGATGTCCAGCGGCTTCGGCTGCTGGGCGGCGTGGGCGTGCTCAGGGCCGGCGTATACCTTCAGCTTGCTGAACATGGCGCGGCCGAGGGAGTTCTTCGGCAGCATGCCCTTGACGGCGATTTCCAGCACGCGCTCGGGGGCCTTGTCGATCAGCTTGTCGAAGCTGATTTCCTTGATGCCGCCGGGGAAGCCGGTGTGGTGGTAGTACATCTTGTCGGTCGCCTTGCGGCCGGTGACGTGCACCTTCTCGGCATTGACCACAATGATGTAATCGCCGGTATCCACATGCGGGGTGTATACGGCCTTGTGCTTGCCGCGCAGGCGCGAAGCAATCTCAGAAGCGAGGCGGCCGAGGGTCTTGCCGGCAGCGTCGACGACGTACCAGTCGCGCTTCACTTCGGCGGGCTTCGCGCTAAAAGTCTTTGTACCAATCATCCCAAATCACTCCAGAAAGAGCGGGTGCCACGAAAAGAGGCGGAATCTTATAGAAAACGCGGGCGGGATACAACCCCCAACCAGACCGACCCGATGGGGCCATGCCGGCGGCGCGGGATCCAGGCCGCAACGCGGGCGGCGATCCTAGCGCCCCCGTGCCGTTTTTCCAAGTTCTGAAATAAAAAAGGCCCGGCGGGGTGGCCGGGCCAATAAAACCACCAAAGGAGGGTGGAGGAGTCACAGACTTGCTGCGCATTGGGGGGCAGCAGCAAATCAGTGATTGCTAATATACTGATATTTCCGGGCACGTCAACACCAGGATTTGCGCGGGAATTCGGGGGATACGGGTCTCCTCCCCCATGAACATGGGGGAGGCCGGGAGGGGGCGGTGTCAGATTTTCAGCCGTTCGACCACGCGGCCATGCTGCAGGTGCTGCTCGATGATCTCATCGATATCCTCGCGGTCGACATAGGTGTACCAGGTTTCCTGCGGATAGATGACGATCACCGGCCCCTCGCTGCAACGATCGAGACAGCCGGCGCTGTTGATGCGCACACCGCCCGCACCGGCCAGCCCCAGGGCCTTCACCTTGTCCTTGGCGTAGTCGCGCAGCGCCTGGGCGTTGTGGTCCTGGCAACAGGCCTTGCCTTCGCGCTGGTTGGTGCAGAAGAAAACGTGGTGTTTGTAGTAGGACATGACCGCCCGCCACTGTTATTGAACCGGCCCGTAGTCTACCATGGGGCGCTGTTTTCCTGCCGTGACCCCCACATTGAACCTGCTATCCCAGATCCTGGCCGACGCTGATCGCTGCGTGCTGTGCGGCATGTGTCTGCCCCACTGTCCCACCTATGGTCTGAGCCATAACGAGGCGGAATCGCCGCGCGGGCGCATATCCCTGATGCTGGCGGTGGCGCGCGGCCAGCTGGAGGCGGATGCCGGGCTGCTTGGCCACCTCGATCGTTGCCTGGGCTGCCGCGCCTGCGAGGCGATGTGCCCCTCCCTGGTGCCCTACGGCCGCCTGCTGCGCAACACACGCGAACATTTATATCGGCAGGAACATTCCCGCCTTGCCGACACGCTGGCGACACCGGCGCGGCGCAAGCTGCTGGGCGGCGCATTGCACCTGTTCCAGGCCAGCGGCCTGCAAAAGATCACGCAGCGGCTGCATCTGCTCGGCGACAGTGCCGCCGGACGGTTGCTGCAGGGCCTGCCGGAGGGCGGCGCCGCGCCGTCCCTGCCGGAATTTACGCCGGCACAGGGCGTACAGCGCGGGCAGGTGGCGCTGTTCACCGGCTGCACCGGCGACCTGCTGCAGCGCCGCTTGCTGCACGATGCCCGCAGGGTGTTGAGCGCGCTGGGGTATGCGGTGCATATCCCGTCACAGCAAGGCTGCTGCGGTGCGTTGCATGTGCAGCAGGGCGACGGCGCGACGGCACGGCACCTGGCGCAGCAGAATCTGGCGGCCTTCCCCGCCGAGGCCGAGGCCATCCTCAGCGTGGCCAGCGGCTGCGGCGCCCTGCTGCATGAATACGACGACCTGCTGGAGGACGAGCGTGCCGCCGGCTTTGCCCGTCGCGTGATCGACATCAACGCGTTTCTCGCCGGACTGGACTGGCCCGAAACCCTGATGCTGCGCCCGTTGCCGCAGAAGGCAGCGGTGCATGAGTCCTGTACCCTGCGCAATGTGTTGCGCGGGCAGCAGGCGCTGTACACCCTGCTGCGCCACATCCCGCAGCTGGAGGTCGTCGAATTGCCGCACAACGAGCGCTGCTGCGGCGCCGCCGGCAGCTATCTGGTCGACCATCCGGCCGAGGCCGATGCCCTGCGGGCCGACAAGGTCGCCGCCGTGGCGGAACTGCAACCGCAGTGGCTGGCCAGCGCCAACATCGGCTGCGCCATGCATCTCGCGGCCGGGTTACGCGCGGCGGGGCTGGCGGTGGAAGTGGTGCACCCGGTGAGCCTGCTGGCGCGGCAGTTGTAGGGCGGGCTTCAGCCCGTCATCTCCGCTCCATTATTTCTTGGCGGGCTGAAGCTCGCCCTACCTGCGCCCTGACCCAGGGGTACGTGGTGCTACAATTCGACCAATGTCGCGGCCGAGCCGCTCCTACAATTGAGCCACCATGCGTAACTACTCCCCCATCGACCAGTTGTTCCTCAATCTCGATACCGGCCTGCGCACCGTATTCGGCCAGCCGGTGCTGACCGAGCGCCCCAACCCGGCGGCGCACCTGCCCGAGACTGAGTTAAGCGATGCCGAGCGCGTGCTGGCCGGTCGGCTGATGCGCATCAACCACGCCGGCGAGGTGTCGGCGCAGGGCCTGTATCAGGGCCAGGCGCTCACCGCACGGCTGCCGGAGGTGCGCGACAAGATGGAGCGCGCCGCACTGGAGGAAAACGATCACCTGGAATGGTGCGAGCGCCGCGCGCAGGAAATGGGCACCCACGTCAGTTACCTCAACCCGCTGTGGTACGTCGGTTCGCTGGCCATCGGCGCCCTGGCCGGTGCCGCCGGCGACAAGTGGAGCCTGGGCTTCGTGGTGGAGACCGAGCATCAGGTGGTGCGGCATCTGGACGAGCATCTGGCGCAATTGCCGGAGCACGATCAGAAAAGCCGCGCAATCCTCGAACAGATGAAGGAGGACGAGGCGCAGCACGCCACCCTCGCCCTGCATGCCGGCGGCGCCCCGCTGCCGGAGCCGGTGAAGAAGCTGATGGGTCTGGTGTCGAAAGTGATGACCAGAACGGCCTATTGGATATAAGACAAGGCCGGCAGCAGCCGGCCTTGTTGTTCAACGTTATTTCTTCGGAATCTTCGTCAGATTCTGCCCGTAGAAGATCTCCAGCATTTCCCTTTGCAGGCGCCGGCGGATGGTGCGTGAGTCCGCCGGATCGAGATCGCGCGCCTGGATGCCGAACAGATAGTTATCCAGGTCGAACTCCTTGAGCATCATCTTGGTATGGAAGATGTTCTCCTGATAGACGTTGACGTCGATCATCTGGTAGCGATCCAGCGTATCGCGGGCAATGTAGTTCTGGATCGAGTTGATCTTGTGATCGATGAAATACTTGCGCCCCTTCACGTCGCGGGTGAAACCGCGCACGCGGTAGTCCATGGTGACGATGTCGGACTCGAAGCTGTGGATCAGATAGTTCAGCGCCTTCAGCGGCGAGATGCGGCCGCAGGTGGAAACATCGATGTCGGCGCGGAAGGTGCTGATGCCGTTGTCCGGATGGCTCTCCGGGTAGGTGTGTACGGTGATGTGGCTCTTGTCGAGATGCGCCACCACGGCGTCCGGCAGCAGCGGACCGGGCGATTCGGTGTTGGAGCGGTCCTGCGACAGCACCGGCTCCTCGGAGATCAGCATGGTGACGCTGGCGCCCTGCGGATCGTAATCCTGGCGCGCGATGTTGAGGATGTTGGCGCCGATGATATCGGCCACATCGGTGAGGATGTTGGTCAGGCGCTCGGCGTTGTATTCCTCATCGATGTACTCGATGTACTCGCGCTGCTGGGCATCGGTCTGCGTGTAGCAGATGTCGTAGATGTTGAAGCTCAGCGTCTTGGTCAGGTTGTTGAAGCCGTGCAGCTTGAGCTTGGTTCCGAGAGAGTCAGGCAATTCATGCACCTCCGCAGTACAGTCAGGAAGTCCCCGCCGGCACCCTGGCCGCGCGGGGACGCGCATTATCCCTGATTAAGCCGCAAAAGGGGGATAAAATTTCCCTCAGCCTGCCACGATCTCGTAGTCGTGGGTGATCTCGGCCACCTTGCCCAGCATGATGGATGCGGAGCAGTACTTCTCTGCCGACAGCTCGACCGCACGCTTGACCTGCGCCTCCTTCAGATCCTGGCCGGTGATGATGAAGTGGACGTGGATCCGGGTGAACACCTTGGGGTCGGTGTCGGCACGCTCGGCGGTGATCTCGGCCACGCAGTCACGGATGGGCTGGCGCGCCTTCTTCAGGATGCTGACCACATCGAAGGAGGTGCAACCGCCCATGCCGAGCAGCAGCATCTCCATCGGCCGCGGCCCCAGGTTGCGGCCGCCGTGGTCGGGCGGGCCGTCCATCACCACCGCGTGGCCGCTCTCCGTCTCGCCCATGAAGGTGGCCTGCTCCACCCATTTGATACGCGCCTTCATTTTAACTTTCCTCCAAGCTGGGTTATTCTGGTGCGATTCTACCCGCTTGCCTGGCTCCAGGCAGGCTGGTATACGTAACACCCACTAATTTCCTAGGGACAAGGGGTCACCATGACGACCAAGGCGCTGACCACCGGCAACCCGGCGATCGATCGCTTCCTGGTCCATTGCCACCGCCGCAAATACGCCTCCAAGAGCACCATCATCCGTGCCGGCGACAAGCCCGACGTGCTGTATTACGTCATCAAGGGCGGCATGACGGTGTTGATCGAGGACGACAACGGCCGCGAAATCGTACTCGCCTATCTCAACCCCGGCGATTTCTTCGGCGAGATGGGCCTGTTCGATGAAACCGCCGGCCGCAGCGCCTGGGTACGCTCACGCACCGAATGCGAACTGGCGGAGATCAGCTACACCCGCTTCCGCCAGGTGGCGCACGACGACCCGGAGATCCTCTTCGCCCTGTCCAGCCAGATGGCGGCACGCCTGCGCACCACCAGCCGCAAGGTGGGCGACCTGGCCTTCCTCGACGTCACCGGCCGCATCGCCCGCACCCTGCTCGACCTCACCAGGGAGCCGGATGCCATGACCCATCCCGACGGCATGCAGATCCGCATCACCCGCCAGGAGATCGGCCGTATCGTCGGCTGCTCGCGCGAAATGGCCGGCCGCGTGCTCAAGGCCCTGGAAGAACAGGGCCTGATCTCGGTGAAGGGCAAGACCATCGTCGTCTTCGGCGCGAGATAATCCCCACTCCAGGGGAGCAGCACGCCCTGTTCGCCGAAAGGATTCGGCTCCTACAGATAAATCGCTCCAACCGTAGGAGCCCACTCCGTGGGCGAAGGCAGCGCCTGATTCTGGCATCTGTTCGCCGAGAGGACTCGGCTCCTACGAAAAAAGCTCCGCCAGCTTCTCCCCCGGCTCTGCCGCGCGCATAAACGCCTCCCCCACCAGGAAACTGTTCACACCGTGACGGCGCATCAGCGCGACATCGTCGCGGCTGAGGATGCCGCTTTCGGTGACCACGATGCGGTCGTCCGGGATCTGCGCCAGCAGGTCGAGGGTGGTTTGCAGGGAAACCTCGAAGGTGCGCAGATTGCGGTTGTTGATGCCCACCAGCGGCAGCGGCAGGCGCAGCATGCGTTCCAGCTCCTGCCCGTCATGCACCTCCACCAGCACATCCAGCCCCAGTTCCGTCGCGGCGGCGGTCAGCTCGGCCATCTGTCCGTCGCCCAATGCAGCGGCGATGAGCAGGATGCAGTCGGCACCGATGGCACGCGCCTCCACCACCTGATAGGGATCGATGATGAAGTCCTTGCGGATCACCGGCAGCCCACAGGCCGCGCGGGCCTGTTGCAGGTATGCGTCGCTGCCCTGAAAGAAATCGATATCGGTCAGTACCGACAGGCAGGCGGCGCCGCCGCGTTCGTAGGAGACCGCGATCTCCGCCGGGCGGAAATCGGGACGCAACAGACCCTTGCTGGGCGAGGCCTTCTTCACCTCGGCGATCACCGCCGGCAGCCCGACGGCGAGCTTGGCGCGCAGGGCGCCGATGAAGGAGCGCAGCGCCGGCGCCGCCGGCACGCGGTCGCGCAACTCTGCGAGGCTCACCCGACTGCGCCGCGCCGCGATCTCTTCGGCCTTGCGCTGCAGGATCTTCTTCAGGATATCCGGGGTATCGCTCACGTCACGCCGCCTTGAAGCTGTTGCTGACCTGCACCAGGCGATTGAGCCGCTCGCGTGCGGCGCCGCTGGCAATCACTTCACGCGCCTTCTGCACGCCCTCTTCCAGCGTGGCCGCCAGGTCGGCCGCATAGATGGCGGCGCCGGCATTGAGCACCACGATATCGCGCGCCGGCCCCTCCTTGTCATCGAGCACATCGCGCATGATGCCGAGACTCTGTTCCGGCAACTCCACGGCCAGGCGTTTCACATCTGCGCGCACCATGCCGAACTGTTCCGGCGTGATGGCATAGCGCTTGAGCGTGCCGTGCTGCCACTCCGCCACCTGGGTGGGGGCGCTGATGCTGATTTCATCCATGCCGTCCTCGGCATGCACGATGAGCACATGCTTCGAACCGAGCCGGCCCAGCACCTGGGCCAGCGGTTCCAGCCACTCGCCGCTGTAGACGCCGAGCACCTGATGCGGCGCACCGGCCGGATTGGTCAGCGGCCCCAGCACATTGAAGATGGTGCGCACGCCCATTTCGCGGCGCGGGCCGATGGCGTGCTTCATGGCGCTGTGATGCCTGGGGGCGAACATGAAACCGACGCCGGCCTGGCGGACGCATTCACCGACCTGCTCCGGCGTGAGATCAAGATTGACGCCGGCCGCCTCCAGCACGTCGGCACTGCCGGACTTGCTCGACACCGAGCGGTTGCCGTGCTTGGCCACGTTGGCGCCGGCCGCGGCCACCACAAAGGCTGCCGTGGTCGAGATGTTGAAGGTGTGGGCGCCGTCGCCGCCGGTACCGCAGGTATCCACCAGATGCGGCAGCTCCAGCTCGACCCGCGCCGCCAGTTCACGCATCACGCCGGCCGCGGCCGCAATCTCGTCCACCGTCTCGCCCTTCATGCGCAGGCCGACGAGAAAACCACCGATCTGCGCCGGAGTCGCCTCGCCGGTCATGATCAGGCGCATCGCCGCCGTCATTTGCTCGGAGCTGAGATCGCGGCGCTCGGTAACGGCGCGGATGGCTGTCTGCATATCCATGGTGGAAAACCTTTGTCGTTATGTTCGGCAAAAATGTCGGGCGATTGTCCCGTTTCCCCGCCGCAGCGGTCAAGGCGCCGCTGCGGCGCCGTAGCGCTCCTGCCAGCCCCACACCAGAAGGCCGGCGCAGGCCAGCGCCAGCATGCCGAGGGCCAGGCTCCAGACATGATGGGCGATGAAGGGCACCAGCAACCCCGCCACCAATGCGTTGAAACCCACCTGCATGAAGGATTGCACCGCCGCCGCCATGCCGCGGTTGCGCGGAAAGCAATCCAGCGCCAGCACCGTGAGGTTGGGCATGCTGAACGACACGGCAAAGGCGTACAGCACCAGCGGTGCCAGCACATTCACCGGTGTCGGCGGCAACAGCAGGGCCTGCACCACATTGAACACGCTCGCCGCCAGCATCAGCGCATAGCCGATGCGGATGCCGCGCTGCGGCGTCATGCGCCCGGCGAGCCGGCTCATGGCATACGAGCCCGTCATCAGGCCGCCAACCATCGGCACGAACTGCATCCAGAAATCGTTGACGCCCAGATGCAAATGGTCATACAGCAGCGTCGGTGCGGCGGCGATATAGATGAAGAAGCCGCCGAAGTTGAGGGCGAAGGCCAGCACCAGACCCATGAAACGGCGATGGCGCAGTGCCATGCCATAGGCCCCCGCCACCTTCACCGGATGGATCGAGTGACGTCCGTCGGCCGGCAGCGTCTCCGGCGCGCGCCAGGCGATGACGGCAAGCACGGCAACGCCGAGCACGGCGAGAAACCAGAACACCGCGCGCCAGCCGGACCAGTCCTGCAGCACGCCGCCGATCATCGGCGCAATCGCCGGGGCAATGGCGAAGATCAGCATCGCATGCGACAGCACCTTCTGCGCATGATGACCGCTGAAGGCATCACGCACCATCGCGCGCCCGACCACGACACCGGCGCCGGCGGACAGCCCCTGCACCACACGCCAGAACAGGAGACCGGCGATGGTATCGGTTAGCGCCGCACCGGCACTGCCAATCACGTACAGCGCCAGCGCGCCGATGATCACCGGACGGCGGCCGAAGCTGTCGGACAGCGGGCCATAGATCAGCGTGGTCAGGGCAAAGGCCGCCAGATACAGACCCATGGTCTGCTGCATCTGCGCATGGCTTGCCGCCAGGTCTGCCGCAATGGCGGGGAATGACGGCAGATAGGTGTCGATGGTGAACGGCGCCAGCATCGACAGCGCGGCGACCACGAAGGCGATGAACAGCGGATGATGCGCCGTGGAGGCGCCAGGATTCGACACGATAATCTCCGTTAAGCAGCGCCATATCGCGAATGCGATTCGCTCCTACGGCCTGTGCTCTCCTGTAGGAGCGAATCGTATTCGCGATACAGTGCGACTAGCTACGCCGCCCGCCCTGCATGGCGAGGAAGTTGCGCAACATGTCGTGGCCGTGCTGGGTGAGGATTGATTCGGGGTGGAACTGCACGCCCTCGATGACGAACTCGCGGTGACGCACACCCATGATGGCCTCGCGCGTGCCGTCGGCATTCTGCGTCCACGCCGTCACCTCCAGACAATCGGGCAGCGAGGACTGCTCGATTACCAGCGAGTGATAGCGCGTGGCCTGGAACGGATTGCCCAGACCGGCGAACACACCGACGTCGGCGTGATAAATCGCCGAGGTCTTGCCGTGCATGATCACGCCGGCGTGCACGATGTTGCCGCCGAAGGCCTGGCCGATGGACTGGTGGCCGAGACACACACCGAGGATCGGCAGCTTGCCGGCGAAATGCTGGATGGCGGCGACGGAAATGCCCGCCTCGCTCGGTGAGCAGGGGCCCGGCGAAATCACCAGCCGCTCCGGCTGCAGCCGCTCGATCTCCTCGATGGAAATCTGGTCATTGCGATGCACCTGCACATCGGCGCCCAGCTCGGCGAAGTACTGCACCAGGTTGTAGGTGAAGGAGTCGTAGTTATCGATCATCAGCAACATGATGTGTCCCTCACCGGCGCGCCACGTCGAGGCCAGCCTCGGCCAGCGTGGCGGCGCGGAAGATGGCGCGGCTCTTGTTCATGGTCTCGTCCCACTCGTTGCGCGGCACCGAGTCGTAGACGATGCCGGCACCGGCCTGCATGTAGAGCGTGCCCTCCTTGACCACCGCGGTGCGGATGGCGATGGCCGTATCCATGTTGCCGTTCCAGGCCAGATAACCCACGGCCCCCGCGTAGACGCCGCGCTTCACCGGCTCCAGCTCATCGATGATCTCCATGGCGCGGATCTTCGGCGCACCGGAGACGGTGCCGGCCGGGAAGGTGGCGCGCAGGGCATCCATGGCGCTCATACCGGCCTTCAGCCGCCCCTCCACGTTGGAGACGATGTGCATGACATGGGAATAGCGCTCGATCACCATCTTCTCGGTGAGTTCGACGCTGCCGGTCTCGGCGATGCGGCCGACGTCGTTGCGGCCGAGGTCGATGAGCATCAGGTGCTCGGCGATTTCCTTCGGGTCGGCCAGCAGATCCGCCTCCAGGGCCTTGTCCTGTTCCTCGCTCTTGCCGCGCGGCCGCGTACCGGCGATGGGGCGCACCGTCACCTTGCCGTCCTCGCAGCGGGTGAGGATCTCCGGCGAGGACCCCACCACCTGGAAACCCTGCAGGTCGAGGTAAAACATGTAGGGCGAGGGGTTGAGGCTGCGCAGCGAACGGTACAGGTCCAGCGACGGCGCGTAGAACGGGATCGACAGGCGCTGCGACAACACCACCTGCATGATGTCGCCGTCGACGATGTACTCCTTCGATTTGCGCACCGCCTCCTCGAAACCGTGCTGGGTGAAGCCGGAAACGAAATCCTGTTCGGTCACCTGGTGCGGCGACGTGGCCGGGCGCGCCGGCAGCGGGCCACGCAGCTGGGCGATGAGCTGGTCGAGACGCTGCTGCGCCGCCGCCAGCGCATCCTGCTGCGCCGGATCGGCGTGGACGATGACATGCAGCTTGCCGCTCAGGTTGTCGAACACCACCACTTCGTCCGACACCATCAGCATCACGTCGGGCACGCCCATCTCGTCGGTATTGGGACAGGCACCGAGGCGCGGCTCGATATAGCGCACGGTGTCGTAGCCGAAATAGCCGACCAGGCCGCCGTTGAAGCGCGGCTCGCCCGGCTCGCAGGCAACCTTGTAGCGCTGCTGGAACTGTTCGATCCAGGCCAGCGGATCGGCGACCGTTTCATTCTCCATCACCGCACCGTCGTGCTCGACCTCGATGTCGTAACCACGCACGCGCACCACGGTGCGGCAGGGCAGGCCGATGATGGAGTAGCGGCCCCATTTCTCGCCGCCCTGCACCGACTCGAACAGGTAGGAATACGGCGCGTTGGCCAGCTTGAGGTAGGTGGACAGCGGCGTATCGAGATCGGCGAGGACCTCGCGCGCGACGGGAATGCGGTTATAGCCCTGGGAGGCGAGTTCGGCGAAACGTTGTGGAGTCATGGCAGCTACCTGACAGGCAAAGTGATTACGGAATCAACGGGTACACGCGTGCGCTTACCAGCGGCGCCATCGCGTCCCGGTGATTCCCGGCTTTGCTGTGTCGGTATGTACCATGTTCATGCTTGCAGTTTCAGTAGGCCCGGCAGTTCGGCCAGGGAGTCGATGACGGCGTCAGGGTCGGCCTCGCGGATGTCGATGCCGTGGTTATAGCCATAGCTGACTGCCACCACCGCAAAACCCGCCGCCCGCGCCGCATGCACGTCGTGCATGGAATCCCCTACCATCAGTGCGTGTGCCGGTTCGACTTTAAAGAAATCGGCGGCATGGAGCAAGGGCGCCGGATGGGGCTTCTTGTACGGCAGGGTGTCGCCGCTGACCACGATACCGAAGTAGTCGCGGATCCCCAGATCCTTGAGCAAGGGTTCGGTGAAGCGCGCCGCCTTGTTGGTGACGCAGGCCAGTTTGATGCCGGCGGCCTGGAGCGCCGTCAGCCCCGCGCGGATGCCGGGGAACAGCTGGCTGCGCTGGCTGGTGTTCACGGCATACAGTTCGGTGAAGATCGGCATGGCACGGGCGAAGTCGGCTTCACTCGGCTCCGCCTCCAATTCGCCGGTCAGGGCGCGCTTGACCAGACGTTCGACACCGTTGCCGACCCAGCCGCGCACGACGGCCTCACCATGGGGCGCGCGGCCCAGCTGCTTCATCATCTCATCGACGCAATAGGCCAGGTCCGGCACGCTGTCCACCAGCGTGCCGTCCAGGTCGATGAGGATCATCTCGGGTTTGTTGAGAGCCACGATAGTTACCGCAAGGTGCGCGCAAGCGGCAGGGGAAAGCATCGCGCCCCGGCCGCCTGCGCGGTTGAGACGGCTTACTTGCCGACCTTGGCCAGCTCGGCGCGCATTTCGCCGATGATGGTGTTGTAGTGGTTCTTGTCCTTGTCGTTGCGCTTGCCGAATACGGCAGAACCGGCAACGAAGGTGTCCACACCGGCCTCGGCTACTTCCCTGATGTTGGCCGGGCCGACGCCGCCGTCGATCTCCAGGCGGCAGTTGTACTTGCCGGCGTCGATCATCGCGCGCACCTTGCGCGCCTTGTCGAGGACGTAGGGGATGAACTTCTGGCCGCCGAAGCCGGGGTTCACGCTCATCAGCAGCACCATGTCCAGCTTGGGCAGGGTGTACTCCAGAACATCCAGCGGAGTGGCCGGGTTGAACACCAGGCCGGCCTTGCAGCCGCTCTCCTTGATCAGGCCGATGGTACGATCGATGTGCTCGGAGGCCTCCGGGTGGAAGGTGATGTAGGTGGCGCCGGCCTTGGCAAAATCGGGGATGATGCGGTCCACCGGCTTGACCATCAGGTGCACGTCGATGGGTGCGGTGACACCGTGCTTGCGCAGGGCCTCGCACACCAGCGGGCCGATGGTCAGGTTCGGCACGTAGTGGTTGTCCATTACGTCGAAGTGAACGATGTCGGCGCCGGAGGCCAGCACGTTGACGACCTCCTCACCGAGACGGGCGAAATCCGCCGACAGGATGGAAGGGGCAATCTGAAAGTCCGCCATGGTGATCCCTCTGAGCTTGATGTGTGAGGCCCTCTGCGGGGCGTTGAATTATTAAGGACCGCCGATTGTACCGGCTCCCGGCAGGCAATGCGACAGTTCCGCCTTTACGGCCCCCGGTTCGCCGGATATGCTGCAAGACCATGAAAACCCTACGTTATGTATTGCTGCTGGCCCTCTGGGCCGGTGTGGCGGAGGCGGCCCCGGCCGATGCGCCGGCGCCCGCCGCGGCAGCGGAGACCACCGCAACCGCGAGTCCGGCACCGGCGCCCGATGCGGAACAGGAGGTGGTGGCAAGACTGCGCACCAGTGCCGTTGCCGATGAAATCCAGGAACTGAGCGTAGACGGCAAACCGGTGCTGGCCCTGTGGCGCAACGAGACCCTTGGCCGGCCGCAGGGGGCGGTACTCCTGCTGCACGATACGGGGGCCCATGCCGACTGGCCCGGTGTCATCGGTCCGCTGCGCCGCGAACTGCCCGAGCACGGCTGGCATACACTGGCACTGCAGCTACCAGCGCCTGATGCCGCGGATGCCGCGCAGCAGACAACGGCGCGGCTGCGTGCCGCCCTCGCCTTTCTCGCCGGCAAGAACATCCGCAACATCATCCTGCTCGGCCACGGCACCGGGGCCCTCACCGCGCTGCGCCACGGTGCCAACAGCAAGGGGACGGTCAACGGCCTGATCCTCGTCGCGCTGGGCGAAATGGACGATGCGGCCTTGCTGGATCGCGCGGCGATCCCCATCTACGACATCTATGGCAGCGCCGATGCCCTGGAGGTACGCACCGCCGGCGCACAGCGCCTGACCGAGGGGCGCCGCCTGGTACGCAAGGACGGCGACGAACTGCCGCGCTACCGCCAGTTCGTGGTGCTGGCGGCCGATCATTTCTTCAGTGCCCAGACCGAGATCCTGCTGCGTCGCGTGCAGGGCTGGCTGCGCACCCATGCCGAGGGCATGGAGATCAGCGAATAACAAGAGGAGACAAGATGGGACTCGCGATGTTGCTGCACGTACTGTCCGCCGTCATCTGGGTCGGCGGGATGTTCTTTGCCTACATGGTGCTGCGCCCGGTGGCGGCCAGCCAGCTGGAGCCGCCGCAGCGCCTGCCGTTGTGGGCCGCCTGCTTCCAGGGCTTCTTCATCTGGGTATGGGGGGCGGTGATCCTGTTGCCGGTGACCGGCTACTGGATGCTGTTCAGCATGTTTCAGGGCATGGCCAATGCGCCGCTGTACGTGCATGCCATGCAGGGACTCGGCCTGCTGATGATCGCGCTGTACCTGTGGCTCTACTTCGGTCCCTATCGCGCCCTGCGCGCCGCCGTGGCAGCACAGGACTGGCCGACTGGCGGCGCCCGTCTGGCCACCATCCGTCGCATCGTCGGCAGCAACCTGCTGCTCGGCCTCGTCACCATCACCCTCGCCGTGGCCGGGCACTATCTGATCCCGGCGGCCTGACGGCATCGTCACGGGGCGCGCCCGCGCGCCCCGTCTTCATCTCGCGCTGTCGTCCTGTTGTTGCAGCAGCGCGGCAAGGTCCAGCATGCGCACGGCGTCCACCGCCGCCTCGAAGGCCCCCTCGTGGCACAATCCGCTCATGGCCGCCTGCTGATAGCCGTCGAGCGCGGCCCGGATGCAGGCTTCGCGCACACGCTCGGCAACATGCAACGCGGCATCATTCATTCGCACAGCGCCCCGGCCCACAGCTGGCCATTGATCATCAGCTCGGTAATGCGGCCGTCGTTCTGGCGCATGTTGATCCGTGCCGTGGTCTGGCTGCCGTCCTGCAGGCGGATCTGCACCGTGTCGCCGCTCACCTGATAACTTCCCGGCGTGCCGCCGCCCTTGCCGTAATAGCCGCCGGCACCGCTGCTGAAACTGGCCTCACTGCTGTAAACCACGCCCCCGCTGCCGTCGAACACCATGGCACTGAGGCGGTAATAGCCGCTGCTGCTGCCGGATGAACCACCCCAGTTGCACAGACGCCCCTTGAGTTGTGCAGCGCCGCCACCCGCCGCCGGTGTCGCCGGGGTCTTGCGCGTCGCCGCCCGCGTGCAGCGCAGCACATCGCCAGCGGGAAACTGCACCGTCAGCCTGTCGCCCGCGATGGCATAGGGATAGGACACCACGCCGAACTCCTCTTCCACCAGCAGCACGCCCCCCTTCACGCTGTAGCGCAGGGCCTCGCCATCGAAAACCAGACGGTTGGCGGTCTGGAACTCCAGCAGGACGCCGCCCTCTCCGCCCTGACAGTGCCACTGTCCGCGCAATGGCGCAGTTTTATCCGCCGCCGCCGCCACCACTGAGGCGCTCAGCAGGAACCCCGCCGCCGCCAGTAGATGCCACCGCATAACCATCTCTCCCGCGTCGTCAATTCCCGAGTGCGGCGCGCTTCTGCCGCAGCGCCGCCAGCAATTGATCATAGGCGTCGGCAAACTGCTTTACACCTTCCCGCTGCAGCTGCTCGCACACCGCATCCAGGTCAATGCCCAGCGCCGCCACCTGCGCCAGCACACGCCCTGCTTCCTCCATGCCGGAGACCAGCGAGGTCGCGACGCGGCCATGATCGAGGAAGGCCTTGAGGGTGGCCGGCGGCAGGGTGTTGACGGTGTCGCGGCCGATGAGCTCATCCACATACAGCACATCGGAATAGGCCGGATTCTTGGTGCCCGTGCTGCCCCACAAGGGACGCTGCACGCGTGTGCCGCGCCCGCGCAGGGCTGCAAATTCGGCACCGTCGAACAGTTGCCGGAACCGCTGGTAGATCACCCTGGCATTGGCGATGGCGCAGCTGCCGCGCAGGGCCAGCGCTGCATCCGTGCCGATGGACTCCAGTTGCTTGTCCACCGCGCTATCGACCCGGCTGATGAACAACGAGGCCACCGAGGCGATCTGATGTGGATGGGCGCAGCGCGCGACGCCGCGCAGATAGGCAGCGGCCACCGCTGCATAGTGGCGCTGTGAAAACATCAGGGTGGCGTTGATGTTGATGCCGGCCGCAAGCAAGGCCTCGATGGCCGGGATACCCTCCGCCGTCGCCGGCACCTTGATCATCAGGTTGGGTCGATCCACCGCCTGCCACAGGCGCTGCGCCGCGGCGATGGTGCCCTGTGTGTCGTGCGCCAGGTGGGGTGACACCTCCAGGCTGACGTAGCCGTCAAGACCGTGGGATGCATCGAACACCGGGCGCAGCACATCGGCCGCTTCGCGGATGTCCTCCACCGCCAGCAGCTCGAACATCGCCTGCCCATCGATATCGGGCGAGGCCTCGAGGATGGCGCGGATCTGCTCGTCATAGGCGGCGCTGCCGCCGATGGCCTTTTCGAAGATGCTCGGGTTGGAGGTGACGCCGCGTACCCCGGCCTCGATCAGCCGCTGCAGGCCACCACTGCGGGTCTGGCCGCGTTCGATATAGTCCTGCCATACCGATTGTCCCTGTTGCTGCAAGTCATGCAGGATGCCCATGAACCCTTCCTTTATTTGCTCAGCCAGAACCACCAGACGATGAAGGCGATCAGCACGACGCCGGCCAGATTGACGAACATCATCATGCCTCCCTGTCGGGACGGAAGAAACGCAGCCGGTTGGCGTTGCTCACCACGGTCAGCGACGAGGCGGCCATCGCCGCACCGGCAATCATCGGATTGAGCAGCAGGCCGAGGAAGGGATACAGCACACCGGCCGCTACCGGAATACCCAGGGTGTTGTAGACGAAGGCGCCGAACAGGTTCTGCTTGATGTTGCGCACGGTGGCGCGCGAGACATGAATGGCATCGGCCACGCCATGCAGTGAACCGCGCATCAGCGTCACGTCGGCGCTCTCGATGGCCACGTCGGTGCCGCTGCCGATGGCGAAGCCGACATCGGCACGGGCCAGCGCCGGGGCGTCGTTGATGCCGTCGCCCACCATGCCCACCACCTCGCCGAGTTGTTGCAACGCAGTCACCTGCTGTTCCTTCTCCTCCGGCAGCACCTCGGCAATCACCGCGTCGATGCCCACCTGGCGCGCCACCGCCTCGGCCGTGGTGCGCGCATCGCCGGTGAGCATCACCACCTTGAGACCGAGCTGATGCAGGCGGGCGATGGCGGCGGCGGAATCGGCCTTCACGGGGTCGCTCACCGCGATGATCCCGGCGCCCATGTCATTCAACGCCAGATAGAGCGGGATTTGCCCTTCATCGGCCAGACGCTCGGCCTGCTGCGGCAACTCGCCCAAATCTGCGCCGTTTTCCTCCATCCAGCGGCGATTGCCCAACAGCACGCGCTGCTGGTTCATCATGGCACACACGCCGCGCCCCGCCACGGCCTCAAAGCCGGACATCTCCAGGCGGCGCATGCCCCTGGCATCGGCCGCCGCCACGATGGCCGCCGCCAGCGGATGCTCCGACGCGGCCTCCACCGTCGCGGCGATCTCCAGCAACTGTTCGGCATCGATCCAGCCGCGCGGCACGATGGCCGTCACCTGCGGCCTGCCTTCCGTCACCGTGCCGGTCTTGTCCAGCACCACGGTGGTGAGGCGCCCCGCCTGCTGCAGGGCCTCACCATGGCGGATCAATACACCGAACTCCGCCGCCTTGCCGACGCCGACCATGATCGAAATCGGCGTCGCCAGGCCCAGTGCGCAGGGGCAGGCGATGATCAGCACCGTCATGGTGGCAACGATGGCAAAGGACAGCTGCGGATCGGGACCGAAGTTGAACCAGGCCAGGAAGGTGAGCACGGCAACGATCAGGACACTGGGCACGAACACCGCCGCCACCTGGTCGACCAGACGGCCGATGGCCGGCTTGCTGGCCTGGGCATTGCGCACCAGCTCGATGATGCGCGCCAGCACCGTATCCTTGCCGATGCGTTTCGCCTGATACAGGAAGGAGCCGGAGGTGTTGATGGTGCCGCCCACCACTTCGTCGCCGACGCGCTTCTGCACCGGCAGCGGTTCACCGGTGATCATCGATTCATCCAGATACGATTCGCCATCGATGATGACGCCATCCACGGCGACACGCTCACCGGGACGCACGCGCAGCGTCTCGTTCAGCCCCACCTCGATGATGGGCACATCCACCTCCCTGCCATCGCGCACCACCCGCGCCGTCTTCGGTTGCAGACCGATGAGACGGCGTATCGCCTCCGAGGTCTTGCCGCGGGCGCGCAGCTCCAGCGCCGAGCCGAAATTGATCAGGGCGATGATGATCGCCGCCGCCTCGAAGTAGGCATGCTGTGCCAGTGAGGGCACACTGTGCGGCCACAGCACGATGGTCATGGAATAGACCCAGGCCGAACCGGTGCCCATGGCAATGAGGGTGTCCATGTTGGCGTTGTGATGGATGAACTGCTTCCAGGCGCCGGTGAAGAAATGACGGCCCGAGTAGATCATCACCGCCAGGGTGGCGAGGCCGAGGACCAGCCAGACAATACGGCCGGTGTCGCTGTGCAGGGGCGGGAACCAGTCGCTCATGCCGAACACCATCAGCGGCACGCCCAGCGCCGCCGCGGCCGCCGCCTGGCGCAGCAGACGGCGATATTCCGTCTGCTCCCGCGCCTCGCGCTCGGCCTGCTCGTCATCCAGCTCCTTCAGTTCCGCCGCCTCGTAGCCGGCGTCGACCACCGCCTTGACCAGGGCGGCACCGTCCGCCGTCCCACGCACCACGGCCACGTGCTCCGCGAAGCTCACCGTGGCATCAAGGACGCCGGGCACCGCCCGCAGGGCGTTCTCCACCGTCGCCACGCAGCCGGCGCAGCTCATGCCGCCGATGGAGAGCCGATGTACCGCAGGTTCGCTCACATGCCACCTCGCTCACAGGGCTGGAATCCGTCTCCAGAGGATAACACCCCACCTGTTGATTGACGCAGATCAACTGGAAACTGCGCGGGAATTGCGATACTTTCGCACCGTCGTGTCCCAGTGGAGTCCCCGCCCATGCGCCTGCAACTGCTGCCCCTGTCCCTGCTGCTCAAGAGCCTGCCCAACGCCGTGCACAGCGAATTGCTGTCACGCCTGTTCAACCACCTGCTCAAGGGACAGTACATCGCCGATCAGCTGCACGACCTGGACGGCAAGCGCCTGGCCATCGCCATCAGCGACACCAACACCGAGCTGGTCTTCGCCATCCGGGATGGCCGGCTCGCCCGCGCCCCCGGCAAGGAGTGGGACGTGCGCATCAAGGGGCGGCTGGAAGAATTCTGGCTGCTGGCCACGCGCAGCGAAGACCCGGACACCCTGTTCTTCGCCCGTCGTCTCAGCATCGAAGGCGAAACCGAGACCGGCCTCTATGTGAAGAATCTGCTCGACGGCATGGACTTCGACTGGCGCATGCACATCCACACCGTCGCCGGCCCGCGCCTGGCGCCCTTCATCCTGCGCGCCGTGGAACGCCTGCAACTGGACCGGCGTGTGCAGGGCATGCTGCACACCTGAGCGGTGTTGGCGGGCTGAAGCCCGCCCTACGAGGTTGTGCCGGAGGTTTATAGCCGGCTGAAGCCGGCCCTACGCCTCGCTTGTAGGGTGGGATTCAGCCCGCCAGCACCATGCGAGCGCCGCTTCAAGCCTCACACATCAAGCGTCCGATCCAGCCAGATGGCATCCCACAGTGGATAGTCCCCCAACGATCTCACCAATCCTGCACGCAGCGGATTAGCCACGATGTAACGGGCAATGGCCTGCACATCCTCATCATCCCGCAACGCATGGTCGTAATAGGCGCGCTGCCACACCATGCTGCGGCTATTGCGCTGCATATTGATGGCGCGGGCCGCGCGTCCCTTGAAACGCTGCATCATGGCGTCGAGAGAAACCTTGCCCGTCAAGGTGAACAACCAATGCAGATGATCTGGCATCAGTACCCAGGCCAGCGAGACGACATGGCCGGCCGATTGCTCTGCCTTCATCTGCGAAATAGCGATACGCCCCAGGGTCAGATCGGTAAACAAGGGCTGCCGCACCTGGGTTGCTGTAATGACGTGGTAGATGCGGCCTGGCTCGGAATGACGGCCGCGACGCAGGGCGTCGTAACTCATGGGCAACCTCCTTGTTGCACCCGGCTGTGGCGGGCAAAAGCCCGCCCTACATACACATGTCCCGCTTGCTGAGGTCGTGGCAGGCTGGCTGAAGCCGGCCTTACATCCTAATCGTAGGGCGGGCTTCAGCCCGCCAGTCGTGCATCATCAGCCGCCCGACAGCGCCCGCGCCTCGCGTACCTCGCCCTGATCGAGCCAGGCCAGTCCGGCACCACCGTACCAGTAGCCGTTGCAGGGTTCACCGCGGGTAAGCCCCTGCAGGGCATCGATACCCTGTTGCGGCGTTTGCGTGCCGTCGATGACGGCGCGGAAGGCGCCGACAATCTTGTCCATGTGGCGCGACTGCGGCGACAGGCGCAGCACCTCGACATTGAGCGCTTTCAATTCGGGCACCACGCCGATGAGATTGCAGGTGGCCGCCGACTGGGTCTGGATGCCGTTCATGGACAGGAACTGCTCACCCTCCTGGGAGTTGAGCACCAGACCGTCGCTGAAATCACCGCAGCGCAGCTGGCAGTCGTCCTTGGGCAGGTTGTAGTGACGCGCCGTGAAACAGCGCGCCGAGAAGGCCAGCGGCATGCGGCCGAAGGCGAACACCTCGGTTTCCAGTCCCGCCGGACGGCAGGCCTGGATGGCAGCCAGGGTGTCGCGCGACAGTTCCACCGGCATCACCCAGCGCTGCGCGCCCAGGTCGCGGAACAGACCCAGCGTCTCGCAGTTGTAGACGTTGAGATGCGGACCGGCGACGAAGGGCACCTTGTTGGCCGCCAGACGCACGGCACCGAAATCATTGGCTTCCACCGCAAAGCGGCCGTTGTCGATGAGGCGGCGCAGCGTGAGCAACTCTGACTCCGCCTCGACAAGTGCCAGCGTCGATAACACCACCTCCTTGCCCGCCGCCGTGAGTTCCTCGGCGATGGCGAGCCAGTCCTCCAGGCGCACGCCGCGCCGCTTGGAACACACCACCTCGCCGAGATACACCACATCCACCGGCCAGCCGCATGCCTGGCGATAGAACGCCAGCACGTCATCGCGCGACCAGAAATACAACAACGGACCCAGTGCCAGTTTCATAGCCATACTCCAAAACAGGTTTCACCGCGAAGTACGCGACGTTGCGCGAAGTATCCCGTCAGAATGTTCACCTTGCGTTCCTTCGCGTACTTCGCGGTTAACAACATTTACTGCCACGCCCGATCCAGTGCGCCCAGGGTGTGGGTGCTGCCCTCGGCCACCTTGTCCAGCGCCGCAACCCAGTCGCTGCGCGGGCTGAAGGTATCGGGATTGCGCTCGGCGGCATCCAGCGCCTCGCGCAACACCCTGGTCACCTGCGCCACGTAGGCCGGGCTGCGCTGGCGGCCCTCGACCTTGATGGCGGAGACGCCCATGCGCACCAGCTCGGGCAGGATGTCGAGCACCGACAGCGAGGTCGGTTCCTCGATGGCGTAGTTCACCTCGCCGTTGACCTCGTAACGCCCCTTGCACAGCACCGGATAACCGGCGGCCTCGCCCGGCTTGTACAGGTCGATGAGCACGCCGCCGAGACGCACCTCGCGGCCCTGCGCGGTCTCACGCCATTCCACCGCCTTGGCCGGCGAGCAGGCACCGCAGGTGTTGGGCGATTCGCCGGTGGCATAGGAACTCAGATAGCAGCGCCCTTCCACCATCACGCACAGCGAGCCGAAGGCGAACACCTCGATCTCGGCATCGGTGTTGTCCATCACCCGCTTCACCTGTGACAGCGACAGCACGCGCGGCAGCACCACGCGCTGGACGTTGAACTGTTCGCGATAGAAGTTGATCGCCTCGTAACTGGTGGCCGAGCCCTGCACCGACAGGTGCAGGCGCAGATTGGGATGGGTCCTGCGCGCGTAACGCATCAGGCCGACGTCGGCCAGGATCAGCGCATCCACGCCCAGCTCGGCCGCCTTGTCCACCGCGCCGGTCCAGATATTCCAGCCCTGCGGCTGCGGATAGGTGTTGAGCGCGAGCAACACCTTGCGGCCGCGTTCGCGTGCATAGCGGATGCCGTCGCGCGCCGCCCGCTCATCGAAATTGAGGCCGGGGAAATTGCGCGCATTGGTGCCGTCGCGGAACCCCATGTACACCGCATCGGCGCCGTTATCCACCGCCGCACGCAATGCGGGCAGCGAGCCCGCGGGACACACCAGTTCGACTTTTTTCACCATCATCAGCCACCTCAAAAAGACTTGACCGCCAAGTACGCAAAGAACGCGAAGTACATTCACACCCTGACATCCCGGCCACCGCGCCCCTTGCGGAAAACCCTGGCGCACTTCGCGGATTACGCTGTGATGTCTATGTCTTTACCGCTGCTTCCGGCACCGGCCTGGACTGACCCTGCCGCGTGCCGCGCCGCGCCAGTTCGCGCTCGATGCCGTTCAGCACGCGCCATTTCCAGTTGCACCACTGCGGCGCCAGCAGGATATCCAGCGAGGCGGTGCCGGTGAGGCGGTGGTAGACCACCTCCGGCGGCGTCAGCTCGACCAGGTCCGCCGCGGCACTGACGTATTGCGCCAGGCTCCACGGCTGGTATTCGTCGCGGCGCCACTCGTTGGCCAGGCGCGTGCCCTTGACCACGTGCAGCGGGTGCAGCTTGAGGCCGTCGACCCCCTCCTCCAGCACGCGCTGCAGGCTGGTACGGGCATGGAACGGCTCCTCGCCGGGCAGGCCGAGGATCAGGTGGGCACATACCGGCAGGCCGCGCTCGCGCGCCGCGTGTACGGCATGGCGATACTCGGCGAAACCGTGACCGCGGTTGACCCGCTTGAGGGTTTCGTCGAAGGCCGACTGCAGGCCCAGCTCCAGCCAGATCTCGTGCCCCTGGGCGCGGTACTCCGCCAGCAGGTCCAGCACCGCCGGCGGCACGCAGTCGGGGCGCGTGCCGATGGACAGGCCGATGACATCCGGCTCCGCCAGCGCGGTGTCGTAACGGCGGCGCAGCAGGTCGATGTCGTCGTAGGTATTGGTGTAGGCCTGGAAGTAGGCCAGGTATTTCTGCGCACCGGTACGTTTGCGGATCACGGTACGGCCGGCGGCAATCTGTTCGAGGATCGGATCGGGCTCGCGGGCATTGGGGCTGAACGAACTGTTGTTGCAGAAGGTGCAGCCGCCGATGCCCTTGCTGCCGTCGCGGTTGGGGCAGGTGAAACCGGCATTGATGGCGACCTTGTGCACCCGCGCGCCGTATTTGGCGCGCAGGTGTTGGCCGAAGGTGTTGACGTAGTCGGACAGCGCCATCAGCCGACCACGTCCAGCTCGCGCTGGCGGAACTTCACGCCCAGCGCGCGGGCGATGTCTTCACAGGCCCGAATGTCCACGCCGTCCAGGCCGTTGATGGCGGTCAGCGTCACGGCGATGCCGGCCGCCCTGGCGGCGCGCGCAAAATCCAGCATCGCCGCGTAGGCACCGGGACGCTTGGAGCGGGTATGGCGATCGTAGGTGGCCTCGTCCTGGGCGGTGAGGGAAATGGACACACTGTCCACCCAGCGCGCCAGCTCCGGCGTGACGTCGCGGCCGTGTACCAGATTGGCGAGGCCGTCGGTATTGATGCGGACGTGCTTCGCCCCCATCCCCTTCAGTGCCTCGGCCACGGCCAGCAGGGTATCCAGGCGCAGGGTCGGCTCGCCCAGGCCGCAGAACACGATTTCCCTGTAGCGCGCGGGGTCGCCGACCGCTGCCAGCACCTCGTCCGCCGTCGGCTCACGGGTCAGCAACAGGTCGTAGTTCTGCACCTCCCAGCTGCCCTGAAACTTGGGGCAGAAGGCGCAGCGCAGGGTGCAGTGGTAAGTGATGTTGAGGTAGAGATTACCGTGCAATTCGTAGGCGAGGGTTTCCTCGGCCTGGCGTTGCCGGCGTGCTGACTCAGTCATGCCGCGACCTATTCCTCTTGGAGGGCTGGGAGTGTAAGCGAGCCTGTGATGCAATTCGATTGACGCAGATCAATATCGCGCCGTGATGTATCATGTAGCGTTACCGACTTTTGATTCTAACAGGTGTTCCATGATCAAGACCCCATTCCCTCTGTTGAAACTCCGCGGGAAGGAGCTTCTGCCCATCATTCAGGGAGGAATGGGTGTGGGCGTGTCCGCCCACCGTCTGGCCAGTACCGTGGCCAAAGAGGGCGCCATCGGCACCATCGCCAGCATCGACCTGCGGGTGCACCACCCGGACCTGATGGAGCGCACCCACCGCACCAAGGACCGCCAGCTCATCGACAACGCCAACCTGGAAGCCCTGGACCGCGAGATCAAGGCCGCCCGCGCCATTGCCCCGCAGGGCACCATCGCCGTCAACGTGATGAAGGCCGTGGACCGCCACCCGGAGATGGTGCGCCAGTCCTGCGAGAGCGGCGCCGACGCCATCATCATGGGCGCCGGCCTGCCCTTCGACCTGCCCGACCTGGTGGGTGAGTACAAGGACCGCGTGGCCCTGATCCCCATCCTGTCCGAGGAGCGCGGCGTGCGCGCCGTGCTGAAGCGCTGGATGCGCAAGGGCGTGCTGCCCGACGCCATCGTCATCGAGCACCCGCGCTATGCCGGCGGCCACCTGGGCGCCCCCAAGCCGGAAGACATCAACAACCCCAAGTTCGACTTCAAGCGCGTCCTG
>JBFLWM010000006.1:0-37450 GCA_040755915.1 Pseudomonadota bacterium
TGTCAATGGATGCATAAGGCACGGCTTGATGCGCTGAAAGCGGCAGTAGAAGCGGCCATGATCGCGCGCTGCCTGTCGGTTACGGGGCTAGGACGCGTCGTGAGGGCGACCAGCGAGAAAAACGGCAATAACCGGGGACAGACCACGGTTTCAGCGTGGTAGGTTGGGCTGAGGTACGATGCCCAACGAAATGTCCGGGATGTTGGGCTTCCTTCGTCAGCGCCAACCTACGCAAGGGATAGGGGGCAGATTAATTTTCGCGGACCCGTCGGGGACAGACCACGGTTTCAGACATGGCAGGTTGGGCTGAGTTACGAAGCCCAACGAAATGGCGGTATTGTTGGCTTCCCGGGCATTTAGTGTATTAAACCCCAATCACCCATAGCGCCCACGTAAAGTACCTGTATGACCTATCCGGAATGGCTGGATCGCAACGCGTACCCGTTTGAACCGCACTATTTCCAGACGGCGGCGGGGCGCATGCACTATGTGGATGTGGGCAGTGGCGAGCCCATCGTCTTCCTGCACGGCAACCCGGCCTGGTCGTTCCTCTACCGCAAGCAGATCAGCCGGTTCAGCGCCGGCTATCGTTGCATCGCGCCGGACCTGATCGGTTTCGGATTTTCCGACAAGCCGCGGGATTGGGAATATCTGCCGGAGCAACATGCCGCCAACATCGCGGCGCTGATCGACCATCTGGGGCTCGACCGGATTACGCTGGTAGTGAACGACTGGGGCGGCCCCATCGGCATGAGCTACGCCGTGAACCATCCGGAAAAAGTACAACGGCTGGTGGTGCTCAATACCTGGGCCTGGCCGGTCGACGACGATTTTCATTACACTTCGTTCAGTGCACTCATGGGCGGCCCGCTGGGCCGCTTCCTGATTCGCCGCTTCAATTTCTTCGTCAATTCGTTCATGCGGGTGGCCTTTGGCGATAAGCGTCGGCTCGAAAAGGCGGCTCACGCTCATTACCGGCATGCGCTGCCCACGCCGGATGCCCGCAAGGGGTGTTGCGTGTTTCCGGGGCAGATCATCGGGTCGACCAAATGGCTGGCGGCACTGTGGAGCCGCATCGGCCTGCTCAAGGAGACGTCGACCCTTTTTGTCTGGGGCATGAAGGATATCGCTTTTCGGGAAAAGGAATTGCAGCGCTGGCAGGCGGCACTACCGAACAGCCATACGGTACGCCTCCCTGGGGTCGGCCATTTCGTCGCCGAGGAGGCGCCGGAGGCACTCGCCGAGGCGATGGAGGCGTTCCTGGCCAATACAAAACGCACGCCGTAGAAAGGGGCTGAGGTACGACGCCCAACGAAACGTCCGGGGATGTTGGGCTTCCTGCGTCAGCGCCAACCTGCGGCGACGGTTGAGCAGCGAAAGGTGATGAGCAGCAAAAGGCGACGGATATATTTTCGCAGTCTGCTCCAGGTCGGTTCTTGCAGGCAAAGGGTGCGCAGTAGTGGATGCATGGGATGAGTTTCTGCTGTTCGTGTACGGGTTGCCTCCAGCCGTCGTCATTGGTGCGGCGCTCATCGCACAACTGGTCGCCCGGCTTATGGGCAAGCCCCTGGGGTGGGGGAAGGCGTTCGGTATCGGTGCGATCGCGCTCGTGGTCGGCTTTGCCGGGTTGGCTGCCTATTTGATTGTGAGTGGGTGAATATCTTGCTCGATTTGATTGTCCTGTGCGTCGCCCTGTTTCTCATCGGCTGGTACCTGATCCATCGCTTCCGGGTGAGACATTTCGGGGCGGACGGGAATATCACGGCCTTCTCCACGCTCAAGGCCCTGATGATCTTTTTCCTGCTGATGTTCGCGCTGGGGGCGGCGGCGTTTGCGGTTGGTGCACTCGTCTGGTTCGGCTTGGGACATTTTATCCCGGGCATCTCCGACGAATCGCGGGTGAGTTATGCTGCAATGGCCGCGACGATTATATTCCTCTACCTTCTCGTAGGGCAGCCGCTGTCGCTCGCGCTGGAAGCCAAGAAGAAGGCGACAGGTCCGGCTGACGAGTGAATTGTGTTCTGGCCCCAACAAAATGCCAGACCTGCCCCCGAAAGTGCATCAGTGAGTAACAGGGAGAAAAATGAAATTGGCCAAAAACATCGGTTTCCTCGTCCTGGCCATTTGGCTCATTCTGAATGGTCTGATTCCGTTGCTGCATCTCAGTTTCTCCGGCATCGGCGTGGTCATGGCCGGGCTTTCGGTTGCCGCCGGCGTGCTGATTGCCGTGGGGCGGTAGCTGAACCGCGGATTTTTCCGGGCAGAGACGGTCGGTCGGGTAATCCAGGATGGAACCCGGCTCGCAATCCGCGCAGTTGGCTGATGAGCAGGGCAAGCCGCACGTTTTGGAGGGAGCGATTTCAGCTGCATCGCTGCGCGAATGCCCTGTGTCAGGAAAACAACTACACATCACGTGTGCCGTCGCCGGGTATGGAGCAGGGCGGCTGTTATTGGACTAAGCTTCATTCGGCTGTCAGGCGTCCGGGCTGCGGTTGTGTCGTCGGCAGTGGTGCGCAGGGTATTTGCCTGATGCGAGGAATGTCGGAAACAAGGGAGAACGGTAATGGATTATCAAACGCAGGATATTTATATCAAGCCCGACGAAATCGGCAAAGTCTCGACGGAAGGTGGGCTGCCGCTCGCTGCCCAGATCCTGCAGGACAAATTCAGGGAATATCAGGTTGGCAGCAAGCGTTACAAGTTCCTGTACTATTTCATTCGTCTGACCGCCGGTTTTTCCGCGGCACTTCTTCCCTTCTTTGTCGGCAGTCTGCCGCTGGTGGCGACCGTTCTGTCGGCTGCCGTTGTTGTCTGCACCGTTCTCGATATCGTTCTTGATCCGAAAACCAAATGGACGCTCTATTCCCGCGCGATCGACCTTCTGTCGATGGCCGAGTTGAAGCGGAGGGGGGAGTATGAAAAATACAGGGACGCGCTGGAGGTCTTGCTGGTGACGGAGCAGCAGGCACTCTCCGGCCTGCGGGACCTCGAGGAAATTCTCAAGAAAGTCGAGCGCGGGAATCGTAATTCGGGGGAGTAGACGCGGGCACTGCAGGCAGGACAGCCCGTTGATGGCAAGGGAGCCGATATGCCAATCAATCCACAAATGCAGCGCAAGATTGTAGTTGTGCACGGTGTGCAGACAGGCGATGACGACGACCTGAAGCAGGATGATGCGATACACAAGCTGTTGCGTCAGCGTCTTGGCGACCTGGAAGTTGACTGCGCTGTTGAGATGTACCGCTACGAGAACCTCAATAATTCCGTATTGGACAAGTACCAGAAGCTGATCAAGCTTCTGATCAGCACGCCGCTTGGCGCGACGCTGGCGGCGTCGGCCATCGATCTGGCCGGTGACGTGGTGATCTCATTGGCGCAGGGCAGTACCGCCGACAAGATCCGCAACGCGTTACGCGAAAAAATCCTCGCTTATTACGCCGCCGGCCATCCCACCTACGTCGTCGCCCACAGTCTGGGCACGGTGTATTCGTTTGATGTCATCAACCAGCTGATGCGCGACACCGCCTATTTCAGCCGTGACAGCCGTCTGAACTGGCCGGTGCTGGGTTGGGTGACGCTGGGTTCGCCGCTTGGACTCGGGATGTTCAAGGCAACGGGGCGCAGTCACGTCACGCATCTCGGTCCGGGTGACCGTGTGTTCCCCTGGCGCAATTACTACGATCCGAACGACCCGGTGGTGTCGGGCAACATTTTTGGCGCCCGGATGGGCAACGAGAAAATTGCGGAGGCCTATCTCGATGACAGCGACAGCCAGGGCTGGAGCATCCGCGACTACCCCGTCAACACCGGCAAACTCCATCTGTTGGCACATGTGGCGTACTGGGAGAACGCGGCAGTGGGCGAGGGCATCCGGGCCATGGTGGCGGAGTAGCCTCCTGCGGCACGCTGCATCATTCACACGCAAACGGGGACGCCGAACCATGAAGGGATTCAAGTTCATATTGCTCGGTTTTCTGCTGTCGGGTTGCACCACGCAGATGTATGTCGCCAGAACCTCGTTTGAGGATGGCGACATGACATGCCTGGCACAGGCGTACTGGTACAAGACCGATTATCTCATCGGCAGCAAAACGGACCGCGTGCTGACGGTCGCGTCCGGCGGCCAGCGCGTGGCGGTACAATTTCAGGAGCGGGAGGATGGCCTCGTCTACGTGGGGGAGGCATCACGGGATGTGATGGTTCATGGCGCCGCTCCTGCGGGCAGGGAATTTGTATGCGGTCGGGTAAACGGTCTGGCCGTGCTGGAAAAATTCGCAGGCAACGAACTCCGCCTCACCATGCATTGCCGTGCGCGGCTGGACGAGTTGTCGGTGTCGCGCGGCTATCTTCCGGCGCGTGTGGAGCCCTACCGCTTTACGGTCCACGCCGAGGAGCTTTTCAGCTTCAGCGGCAGGATGCCGGAGCCGCCCCGGCCGCCGACCTGCGCACCGCGTACCGCAAGGAATGAATCTGTCCGTTAACAACAACAAGGAGAATGTGTATGAACAGTCCGCGTTATATCCTGCTCGCGCTGGCCGCCGCCACGATGGTCATGGCGGCGCTCGTCGCCCGTTTCGTGCCGGAGTTGCTGACGTTCGCCGATGCGGATTCGCGCCATCTGCTGGCGATGAATTGGGGCTACATACTGGCCGGCGGTCTCGCCCTGGGCGCGCTGAACGGCTATCTGACGTTTGCCCGCAAGCCGCTTCGCGCCGAATAACGCACCGCGGCGCCGTTCCCGGTCTGAATGTCGTCGCCTAGAGTTCGACTTCCATGCGTTCGATGGTGATGATGCGGCCGGTGGACGGGCTGTAGCTGAACTTGCCGACCACGCGTATCGCGCGGCCCACCAGCGGCGGCAGCTGGTCTTCCGGCAGCAGGGCGACGCGGTTCAGCTTGTCGTCCTCGATCCAGTAGTGGCGCGGATTGTCGAAGGTGCGCACCACGCCGCGGGTGGCGACGCGCTCACCGTCGTATTCACGCTGCATGTCCACCAGTGTTTCCAGCGTGACACTTCCGGAATTCGTGCCGCAGGCGGTCAAGAGAAGCATGCACATGGCGGCCGCGAGCATCAGTTTCATCGACGTATTCATTCTGTTGCCTGTCACGTGGTGTTGTTCCGGGAAGTGTACCGCAAGCGCGGGGGCCTTTATCACCCAAGCGTGTACCTGCCGGGGGCAAGCGGGTGGCGGGCCGCATGGTCCGGCCGCCGCTGTCGCCGGTGCCTCGCGCGGCGCTGAAATTGCCGTTTGCTGCGTTTTTTTGATTTCTGTACTCTTTCCGTTCGTCCCTTCCGATTCTTGTGAGAAATATGCCTGCCGGGAAAACCCTGCGCGCGCGGCTCCGCGCCGCTGTTGTGGCCGCCGCCCTGCTGGCGTTGCCCCTGGCGGCGGCGGCCGAGCGGGTTGTGCTGAAGCCTGCGGCGGGCCGCGTCGATGCGGCGGCGGCGCAGGTGCAGCTCTACCCGGCGGCCGCCGTCCTTGAGGATGCGGCAGGCACGCTCACGGCCCGGGATCTCGTGCCGCCGGTTTATGCCTCCGGGGCGCCGGAGCGCACTGCGCCGGTGGCGGATCAGGGCGGCATGGCCTACTGGTTTGTCGTCGTCCTGCACAATCCCGGCGAAACACCCCTGCAACGGCTGCTGGTCACCGGGCCACCCTGGCTCGACGATATCCAGGTACTGCTGCTCGTCCCCGGCCAGCCGGCGCAGGTGTTCCACGGCGGTGTGCAGCAGCCGTTTACGGCGCGGGCCATTGTCCACCGCATGCCCAATGTTGCGCTGGCCCTGCCGCCCGGCGAGAGCCGGCTGCTGGTGCGGGTGCAGACGCGCGAGCCCTGGTGGACCATCGGCAATCCGTCGCCCTACATCACCGCGCTGACCCTGTGGGATGAAACGGCCTTCTATGCCGCCGATCGCGGCGACATGCTGTATTTCGGCGTGATCTACGGCGTGCTCGGCGCGCTGGCGCTGTACAACCTGTTTCTGTTCTTCTCCACCCGCGATGCGGTGTACGGCGCCTATGTGTTTTACCTCTGCGCCTTTCTGGTCATGCACACCATCTACAACGGCGATCTGCACGCGCTGACCTGGCCGCAGTTTCCGGTGTGGAGCAAGTGGTTCCAGTCCTCGGCCATCGCCGTCTATCTCCTGGCCGGGCTGTACTTCGCCGTGAGCTTTCTCGAATTGCGCAGCCGGCTGGCGCGGGCCTATCGCTGGGCCGTGACGCTGGGCGCGCTCACCGTCGTGAGCTTCGCCGCCACCCTCGCGGCGGGCTACAGCGCCAACATGTACGTCACCATGGTGTGGACCGTGGTCCATCCCCCCTTCATCCTGCTGCTCGGCATCTGGTCGCTGGCGCGGGGCAACCGTGCCGCGCGCTTCTTCCTCACCGCCGCACTGGCCGGATTCGTCGGCTCCTTCATCACCGCCTCCACCGTGACCGGCATCCTGCCCTATAGCGTGCTCAACTACCGTGCCCTCGACCTCGGCATGATGGTGGACGCGATCCTGCTGTCCCTCGCCCTGGCCGATCGCCTGCGCCTCTCCCGCGGCGAGGCGGAGCAGGCGCGGGCGCAATTGCTGGAGGCGACGCGCCAGCAGGCGCGGCAACTGGAGGCGGAGGTCGCCGTGCGCACGCAGGAGTTGCGCGATGCCAATGCCATCAAGGACAAGTTCTTTTCCATCGTGGCCCACGATCTGCGCGGTCCCATCGGCGGGCTGGCGGCCTATTTCACCCTGCTCAAATCGGCCCGCGAACTGACCGACGAGGGGCTGGCGCTGGTGCGCGGCACCCTCGAGACCACGCGCGGGTTTCTGGAGGAGCTGCTGACCTGGGCGCGCTCGCAGCGCGGCGAGATCGAGTGCCATCCCACGGTGTTCGAGCTGGGCGCGCTGCTCGGCGAGATCCAGGAACTGTTTTCCATCCGTGTCCATGCCGACGGCATCGCGTTGCAGCTCGCTGCCGGCCGGGATTGCTGGATCCGCGCCGACCTGCCCATGACACGCACCATCCTGCGCAACCTGGTGCACAACGCCCTGAAGTTCACGCCGCGCGGCGGCACGGTGCGTGCCGGTGTCAGCCGCGACCCGGCCGGTTATCGCATCGCCATCACCGACACCGGTGTGGGCATGGATGAGGCCACGCTGGGCCATGTGTTCCAGCTCAGTGCGCGTATCGATGCCCTGCCCGCTCCCGGTGGCGAAACCGGCGCGGGGCTGGGCCTGATCCTGTGCAAGGAGTTTGTCGAGAAGAACGGCGGCACCATCGGTGTCAGCAGCACGCCGGGTCAGGGCTCCACCTTCTGGTTTACCCTGCCGACGGCGCAGGCGGCCGAGGGGCACGATGCGGCGGAAGCGATTGCCCGACTTCGTTCCCTGCGGCTGCTGGTGGCCGAAGACGATCGCCTGCAACGGGAGGCGGCGGCACGGCTGCTGCGTGATCTGGGCTGCAGCACGGCGCTGGCGGCGGATGGTGAGGAGGCGCTGCAACTGGGCACGGCGGAGCGCTTTGATCTGATCCTGATGGATATCGACATGCCGCGCCTGGATGGCATCGAGGCAACGCGGCGTCTGCGTGCCGCCGGTTACGACGGTCACATCGTGTCCCTGTCGTCCTATTCGCGTCAGGAGATGAGTGCGCTGGCAGGCGACCTGTGGTTTGATGCCTTCCTGTTCAAACCGCTGACCCGCGACGACCTGCTGGCGCTGATCGACGAACTGTTTGCCGCCCCGGCGCACGAACGCCGTTCGGCGTAGGTGGCGGGGGGGCAGAACCCGGGTATCAGGAGGTTGCCATGGACATGAAACCGATCAATTCCGGCAAGCTGCGCGCCATCGGTTATGACGCCCGCGAGCGCCTGTTGCAGGTGCGGCTCGACGACGGCACGACGCTGCAGTACAGCGGCGTCGGTGATGAGGTGTGGCGGCGCCTCAGTGCTTCGGGTGCGGCGTGGAGCTTTTACCGCGACAACATCGAGGAGCAGTTTGCGGCGCAGCGGGTTGCGTCTGCATCGGCCGTCGACACCAGTGCGCTGGAGGCGTTGTTCGGGAAGAAGCAGGAGCAATGATGGGCACGGTGGCGGCCTGATGGGCACGCTGCGCTTTGCCCATCCTACAGGTGCTGTCTTTTATTTCGGAAGATATGTCCTTCTCCCTTGTGTAGGGCCGGCTTCAGCCGGCCCTGCGGGTGGGACGAGCGATCGGTTTTTGCGTCAGCGCCGTTTGGGCGCC
Organism: Pseudomonadota bacterium; assembly: GCA_040755915.1. Classification (GTDB taxonomy): domain Bacteria; phylum Pseudomonadota; class Gammaproteobacteria; order Thiohalomonadales; family Thiohalomonadaceae; genus Sulfurivermis. Next base: position 8,231 of record JBFLWM010000006.1, read on the forward strand.
AGGTGACTGAGGCCGAGGCCGGCCTGCTGGGTGAAGTGCTTGAAGCTCTGAAAGCTTTCCTCGTCCAGCGCGCGCTCGCTCAGGGCGCGATCGGCGAAGAACAGGCCGATGGGCTTGTCGTTGACGATGATCGGCGCGACGAAGAAGGGGGCGCGTCCCACGGCGCGGTTCAGCTGCGCCGTGACCCAGCGGCGCTGCTCCGGATTGCGGGCCGGGTCGAACCAGACGGCCGCCGGTTTTTCCAGCAGGTGGAAGAAGAGATTGTTCTCCTGTGCCGAGCGGGTGAACTGGAAGGTCGTGGTCAGGGTGTCGCGGCCGCCGCCGAGGGCGAACTTGGCGCCGAGGCGCTGGCGGTCCGGCGTGAGCAGGGCGAACAGGGTGCGGTCCATGCCGGTGCCGCGGTAGATGCCTTCCAGCACCAGCTCCAGCAGCAGGTTGATGTTGGACAGCGGCTCCTCCAGCAGCAGGGCCAGTTCGCGCAGGATGCGCAGTTGCAGCATGCCGTCCGGCTCCGGGTATTCCGGCAGGTTGAGTTCCTCTTCGGTGACCACCCGTTCGCCGCGCGGCAGCGGGATCACGGCCGCCGCCGCCGCCGCACCGTAGTAGCCGGCGATGCGTGCCGCATCGCGCGCGTTCTGGTGCAGGCTGGTGCTGACGTTATCACTGCTCTGGCCGCTCAGTTCGGCGAGTTGCGGCGTGAGCTCCTGCACCTGGCGGCTCTCCCAGCCCTTTTCCGCCGCCCGTGCCAGCTGGTGGCACAGCATGACGATGCGGCAGCGCAGGTCCCTGCTGTCCGGCTGCGTCAGCACGGTGATGAGGAGCTCGTTGATGCGCCACTCGCGGATCAGGGCGGTGGTGAGCTGGCGCAGCGGGAAGCCCAATATCTCCATCTCGGCCTGCTCGGCGGTGTAGCCCGCCTGTTTCAGCAGCGCATCGAGCTGATCGCCGGCCTCGCCGCTGAAGCACCAGAACGCCAGGTCACCCAGGTGATAGAGCAGGGCGGCGATGAACACCTCTTCCGGCGACTCGACGCCGCAGGCCAGGGCGAGGGTGCGTGCCTGCACGGCGGCGTGCACCGAGCGCGCCAGTTCGCGGGTGAGGTGGTCGCGCGGCGCGCCCTGGACGAAGGAATCCACCAGGGCGATGGACAGGCACATGCTGCGCACGGTGGTGAAGCCGAGCACCACCACGGCGCGGCTGATGGTGCTGATCTGCTGGGCGTGGGGGTTGTAATAGACGGTGTTGGCCAGCTTGAGCACACGCGCCGTCATGGAGGCATCCTGCAGGATGACGCGGGCCAGGGCGGCGGTGGGGGCGTTCTCGTCCTCGGCCACGCTCACCACCTGCTGCACGGTGTGGCCGAAGATGGGCATCTCCTCTTCGCTGATGCGGCGGACCCATTCGTCGAGGGAACTGCGTTGGGCGGTCAAGGAAGCGTGTCCGGGTTGTTGATAATTGTCGTCCAGTATACACAAGCACAACCCCGCGGAAAGCCGCCCCCGTGCCCGGGGCAGGGATTGGTTTTCGCGGCAGCAGGGCAGCGGTAAGATCGCCGCCAATGCACATTACAGTTCCAGCCTGGGATACGAAGTCATGACAGTTCTGCAAGCCGCCGTCGCTGCCTGGGGCAGCGATGCCTTTGCCGCCACCCTGAAGGGCGAACTGGAGCGCCTGCGCAGCGACGTCCTGCCCATCGGCCATGTCGTCGGCGCGGGCAACCGGCTGGACGACAGCGACCTCGGCATCATCGTCAACGAGGTGCGCGATGATGCCGACCACATCTACGCCAGGGTCGGCGTGTTCTTTGCGGAGATCGTTGCCTGCACCACCTGCAGCGGCGGCAGCGGCATGTGCGACGAGGCCTATTGCGAATTGCTGGTGACCATCGACAGGAAGGACGGTACGGCGCGGTTCATGCCGCTGTGACTCCGGCCGCAGGTTTCGAACACCCCCTTCCCGGCCTTCCCCCTTGCAGGGGAAAGGAGAGAAACGGCGGCGCCAGCGCGGCTCGCGTCATCAGCCGCACTTTGCGGCCTTCGTCCAACAGGTGATCAGGTGGTGCCGTGGTTGCCGGCGCTGGTCTGTTCGTAGTGGCGGAAGGCCTCGCGCACGGCGTGCAGCAGTTCGGCATCGTCCCACGGTTTGGTGAAGAAGCGGAAGATCTCGCCGCGGTTGATGGCCTGGGTCAGGCTGTCGATGGCGGTGTAGCCGGACAGCACCATGCGCACGGTGCGGGGATGGATGGTGCGCACGCGGGCGAGCAGTTCGGTGCCGCCCATGCCGGGCATGCGCTGGTCGACGATGAGGACGCCGACGTCGTGCTGCGCCAGCAGCGCGAGGGCCTCGTCGCTGTTGCCGGCGGTGAGGATATGGTAGCTCTCGCGGCGCAGCAGGCGCTTGAGCGAGGCCAGGACGTTGGCGTCGTCGTCCACCAGCAGCAGGGTGGGCATGGTTTCCTGCGCGTCGGTCATGGCGATGGGCTGATAGGCGGCCATGAAGGCGGCGGCTTCGTCGGCGGGAAGCGGCCGGCTGATCAGATAGCCCTGCGCCACGTCGCATTGCAGGGAGCGCAGGTAGCGCGCATGGCCCAGTTCCTCCACGCCTTCGGCGATGACCTCCAGGCCGAGGCTGTGGCCGAGGACGATGATGGCCTTGACGATGGAGGCGTTGCCGCTGTTGCTGGTCATGTCGCGCACGAAGGACATGTCGATCTTCAGCTTGTGCACCTCCAGCTGTTGCAGATAGCTGAGCGAGGAATAGCCGGTGCCGAAGTCGTCGATGGACAGGCGCACGCCCAGCGCCTTCAGTTCACGCAACGACTGGAATGACTTGTCGCGGTCGAGCATCAGAAAGCTTTCGGTGATCTCCAGCTCCAGTTGCGTCGGCGGCATGCCGCTGGCGGCCAGCGCCATGCGCACCGACTCGACCAGGTGGCCATGACTGAGCTGCACGGCGGAGACGTTTACCGCCATCAGCCGCGGCGCCAGTCCGGCGTTGGACCAGGCCTGGAATTGCCGGCAGGCCTCGCCCAGCACCCAGTCGCCCAGCGGCACCACCAGGCCGCTTTCCTCGGCCAGTGGAATGAAGCTGTCCGGCGGCACCATGCCGCGTTCCGGATGCTGCCAGCGCACCAGTGCCTCGAAGCCGACGATCTCGCCGCTGAGCAGGTCCACCTGCGGTTGGTAGTGCAGCAGCAGCTGCTGTCGCTCCAGCGCGTGGCGCAGTTCGGCGTCGAGGGTCACGCGCTCCAGCGCGCGGATGCTCATCTCCGGCGAGAAGAAGCGCAGCACGCCGCGGCCCTGCATCTTGGCACGGTGCAGCGCGGCGTCGGCGTTGCTCTGCAGCGTCTGGGCATCGCGGCCATCGGCGGGGTACATGGCGATGCCGATGCTGGCGCCGACGTAGATGCGCCGGCCGCCCAGCAGGAATGGCTCCGCCAGCGCTTCGATCATGCGCTGCGCGAGCAGGTCGACGGCAATGCCGTCGTCGAGCATGACGATGAGGTTGAATTCGTCGCTGCCGATGCGGGCGATGGTGTCGCGCTCCGGCAGCAGTTGCTGCAGGCGGCGGCCGGCCTCGATGAGCACCTGATCGCCCAGGTTGTGGCCCAGGCTCTCGTTGATGGTGGCGAAGCGATCGAGGTCGACGAACAGCAGGGCGAATTCGATGTTGTTGCGTTCGGCGTAGACCAGGGCATGGCCGAGCATTTCGGTGAACAGCACCCGGTTGGGCAGGCCGGTGAGGGGGTCGCGGTAGGTGAGGATGCGGTATTTCTCCTCGCTCACCTGCAGCATGGCAGTGCGCTGGGCCACCAGGTCTTCGAGGAAGTGGCGCAGGCGCGCCAGCTCCAGGTGGGTGCGGATGCGCGCGTGCACCTCGTCGATGTCGAAGGGTTTGGTGATGTAGTCGGCGGCGCCCAGCGCGAAGCCGCGCACCTTGTCCTCGGTGGTGTCCACCACGGTGACGAAGATCACCGGGATGCGGTTGCCCGCCGCCGTGGCCTTGATGCGGCGGCACACCTCGTAACCGTCCATTTCCGGCATGACGATGTCGAGCAGCACCAGGTCGGGCGGATTGTCGCCCTGCACGATCTCCAGCGCCCGGACGCCGTTGTTGGCAACCAGGATGCGGTAATCGTCCTTCAGCGCGGTGATCAGTTCGTGGATGTTGTCCGGGATGTCGTCCACCACCAGCAGGGCGGGCTTGTAGTCGGGGTCGCTGTGCGCCGCGATGTCGAAGGTCACCGGATGGCGGCGGTGGCGACGCAGCTCAAGCTGGTTGCGGATGCGTGTCTTCAGCAGATCGGGATTGACCGGTTTGGTGATGTAGTCGGCCACGCCGAGGGCGAGGCCGCGCGCCTCGTCGGCCGCCTCGGCCAGCGCGGTGACGAAGATCACCGGAATATCGGCGGTGGTGGCATCGATCTTCAGGGCGGAGAGCACGGAGTAGCCGTCCATGCCGGGCATCTTGATGTCGAGCAGGATCAGGTCGGGCTGCGGTTCGCGCCGCGCCAGCTCGATGGCCTTGTCGCCACTGGTGGCGGCGAGGATGGCGTATTCGTCGCGCAGCACGTTCATCAGCGCATGCACGTTCTCGTGCACATCGTCGACGATGAGGATGCGCGGGCGCACCTTGTCAGTGGTGTTGCTGGACTCGCTCATGGCTTCACCCCCGCCAGTTCGGTAGTGATCTTTTCCAGCCGTGCCAGCGCATCGTCGATGTCGAACACTTCGACCCGCGCCGCCACGGCGGCGATCTCCTGTTCCAGCGCGGTGCCGGCGACACCGCCCCGCAGTTCCGCCAGCAGCGGCTCGGCGGCACCGAGATCATACTCCAGCGCCTGTTGCAGTCGTTGCAGCAGGAGGCGCAGAGTCGCCTGATCCAGCGGCACGGACGCCGCCGGTGGCTCGGCGACGCTCAGGCCGTCGATGTCGCCCAGCACCTGTGCCAGCAGTGTGTCCGCCGTGGCGAGGGCGTCGGCGTCGGGTTCACGGTTCTGTTTCAGGGTGTCGTCGATGGCGGAGATATGCGCGAACAGCGCCTGTGCGCCGAGGTTGCCGCTGACGCCCTTGAGGGCATGGCAATATTCCTCCGCCCGGCGCGTGCCCTGTTCACGCAGCAGGCGACGCAATTCGTTGACGGCGTCACCGTAGTGGGTGCGGAAGCGCTGCAACTGGCGGCGATAGGCGTCGGCCTTGCCGCCGATGCGGCGCACGCCTTCCTCGGCATTGAGGCTGGCGAGGGCGCGCAGGTCGTCCGGCAGCGCGGCGCTGCGCGCGGTGTCCGTGGGCAAGGGTGCGGACGCCGTGCGCCCTGTCGGCGGGCGGACCCAGCGCGCCAGCGCGGCCAGCAGTTGTTCCGGATCGATGGGTTTGGTGACGTGGTCGTTCATACCGGCGGCGGCGCTGCGCTCGGCATCCTGCGCCATGGCGAGGGCGGTCATGGCGATGATCGGCAGGTCACGGCAATGCGCGCCGCCCGGCTCCTTGCCCAGTGCGCGAATGCGGCGCGTCGCCTCCAGGCCGTCCATGACCGGCATCTGGATGTCCATCAGCACGGCGTCATAGGTTTGCCGCCGCACCTGCTCGACCGCCTCCTGGCCGTTCACCGCCTCGTCGACCTCGATGCCTGCGCTGCGCAGCAGCTCGGTGGCGAATTCACGGTTGATGGCGTTGTCCTCCACCAGGAGCAGGCGCGCACCGGCCAGCTGGCCCGCGTGGTTGCCATGGTTCTTGCCGTTGCGGCGCGGCGCCAGCTCACCCAGCAGGCGGCCGCGGCCGAGCACCGGCAGGATGGTGTCGAGCAGGGTGGAGGGCGACACCGGCTTGATGAGGAAGCCGTCGACGCCGGCCTGCTCCGCCAGACGGATCACCTCCTCGCGGCCGTAGGCGGTGATCATCACCACCTTGGGTTTGTGTGCGATGTTCTTGTCGCTGTGGATGCGCTGGGTGACCTCGTCGCCGTTCATGCCCGGCATGCGCCAGTCCATCAGCACCAGGTCACAGGGCCGGTCGTTGCTGCCCTGCAGTGCGGCGAGGGCGGCGGCACCGTCGGCGGCGGTGCTGACGTCGAGGTGGAAGTAGCGCAGCAGCTCGACCAGGATATCGCGCGATACTTCATTGTCGTCCACCACCAGCACGCGCACCCCCTTGAGCAGCGGGCCGGCCTGTTCCACCAGGGCGCGGGCATGGGCCTGGGCCTGGCGGGCGATGGGGAGGTGGACGGTGAAGCAGAAGGTGGAGCCCTTGCCGGGCTGCGAGTCCTCCAGCCACAACCGGCCGCCCATCATGTCGACCAGGTTCTTGCTGATGGCCAGGCCCAGGCCGGTGCCGCCGAAGCGGCGTGTGGTGGTCTGGTCGGCCTGGGTGAATTTCTCGAACAGCTTCTGCTGCACCTCCGGCGCCATGCCGATGCCCGAGTCGCGCACGCACACCTGCAGGGTGAGGTCGGTTGCGCTGCTGGCGAGGCTGCGGAAGGCGAGTTCGACCTCGCCGCGCTCGGTGAACTTGATGGCGTTGCTGCACAGGTTGAGCAGCACCTGGCCCAGGCGCAGCGGGTCGCCGACCAGGCGGCGCGGGATGGTGGGGTCGTAGCGGATGAGGAACTCGATGTCCTTCTGTTCGGCGAGATAGCCCACGGCATTGGTGAGCTGCTCCAGCACCGCGTCGAGGCCGAACTCCACCTGCTCGATGGTGAGCTTGCCGGCCTCGATCTTGGAGAAGTCGAGGATGTCGTTGATGATGCCGAGCAGCGAGTGCGCCGCGCTCTGCGCCTTGCTCAGATGATTGCGCAGCTGCGGCGACAGCTCCGATTTCAGCGCCAGGTAGAGCATGCCGAGGATGGCATTCATCGGCGTGCGGATCTCGTGGCTCATGTTGGCGAGGAAGTCGCTCTTCACCTGCGTCAGCCGCTCTGCCTCGTCCTTGGCCGTGCGCAGTTCGGCGGTGCGCGCCGCCACCTCCTGTTCCAGCGTGGCGCGCTGCCGTTCCAGCTCGCGGGTGGTCTGCACGAGGGCCCGGGTGCGCTGCCCCACCTGCCAGCGCAGCAGCGCACTGAGCAGCAGCAGCAGGGCGGCGCCGCTGCCGAGGGCAGTGAGCAGCCAGCGCACCCAGGTGGGCAGCAGCAGTTCCGGCGGCGCGGCCATGGCGCTGTGCAGGGCGGTGAAATAGACCGAATCCGGATCGGCGCGCCAGGCGTGGAGGTGGGTGTCGATGCGCTCCAGCAGGTCGGCATTGCGCCCCCTGGCGGTGGCGAAGTACAGATTGCTGGGCAGGAACACGATGGGGGTTTCCAGCAGGTTGTAGCGCGCGCCGTTGCGCGCCGCGAAGAAGCTGTTGGTCACCACCGCATCGGCCCGGCCGGTGAGGATCGCCGCGTAGCCCTGTTCCAGCGAGGTTACCGTGACGGGGTGGTAGCGGTAGTCGGCGCTGGCCATGAGCTGGTCAAAGAAAGCTTGCTGGATGCCGCCCTCCAGCAGGGCGACGCGCCGGCCGGCCAGATCGGCCAGGGAGTACACCTTGAGGCCGGGACGGACATAGACCTGCGACCAGCTGCTGGCCACCGAGGCGGTGTGGAAATCGTAGTGCTGCGCGCGCTCGGCGGAATAGGCGACATCGGGCATGAGATCGATCCCGCCCGCCTGCAACTGCGTCAGGCACTGCGACCAGTCGCATGGGACGTAGCGCAGCTGCCATTTTTCGGCGCGTGCCATCTGCTGCAGCAGCTCGATGAACAGGCCGGCGGGGCGGCCCTGGGCGTTGGTATAGACCTTGGGTTCATTCTCATAGAGGCCGACGCGCACCTCGCGTGCCGCGGCGGTGCCTGCAGGGCCCTGCCACTGCCAGGCGGCAACGGCGCCGGCGAGCAGCAGGGCGCTCAGAAGGGTGAGGTACAGGCGGCGGGTGCGTTCCATGGCGTAAGAAAGTTCCTTTCCCCGGTCTGTTCAATATACAACGGTTAGCAGGTTAGCATGCCGCCTTGCGGCGGGAAGGGCCAGCCCGCGGCAAAGATGATAGATTTGTGACCCGGCCGCAGGCGCTGCGGGCCGGCATTCATGACGAACCGGGGGCGAGGCAATGGAGAATACAACGGTAATGAGCACGGAGAGCGAGCGGGCGGCACGGACCCTGACCACGGTGATCTATGCCCTGTATGCCGCCTCCTTTCTGGTCGGCATCACGGCCATCGTGGCCATCATCATGAATTACGTAAAAAAAGACGATGTCGCCGGCACCTTCCTCGCCAGCCATTTCCGTTGGCAGATCCGTACCTTCTGGTTCGGCCTGCTGTGGAGCGTGCTGGGCGTGCTGACGCTGGTGGTGGCGGTGGGCTGGGTAATCCTCTGCGCCAACAGCATCTGGATCATCTATCGCATCGTGAAGGGCTGGCTGTACCTCAATGACGGCAAGCCGATGTATGCCTGAGCCCGTACGGGGCACCGGCAGCTTGTCGCATGGCGGAGGCTGGCGTATTGTAAGATTGTTTCTGACAGTTCATGCGTGCAGGGAGGCGCTAGACGCATAGGCGGGATGCTGGTGCCGGCTCCGGAACAGAGCCGGAATCCCGCGGGAACGCCGTTCGGTTCTTTCGGCTTCGGGTTTCGAGGACGCTATGCGCGATTCACGTTTCTGGCAGGTGTTGCGCTCCGCATTTCTGGACTGCGTGAGCTCACGTGACCACAGCCACGATTTCAATCACTACCGCAGTGAACTGCTGATCCTGCGCGTGCGCCTGTTCGCCGTGCTGTTCGGCCTGGCCTCGCCGGTCTGGATCCCGGTCGATCGCTGGCTGCTGCCCAGCGAAACCCTTGGTTCTATGATGGCGCTGCGCGTCGTGGCGGGACTGGCGCTGCTGTTCCTGGCACTGCTGCCGGCGCGGTCATCGCTGTGGGGTGCACGTCTGCGCGCCGCGCTGCTGGTGCTGATTACCCTGCTGTTCTATCTGACGGTGGAGCTGCTCACCGGCGCCACCTACACCACTCCCGCCCTCATCGGCTATACCGCGCTGCCCCTGCTGCTGGTGGCGATCCTGGCCCTGTTGCCGCTGACCCTCATCGAGAGCGTGGTGCTGCAGCTGCTGGTCGGCGCGACGGTGATTGCCACCCACATGTGGCTGGGTGAACTGGCCGACCGCGGCGTGCTCGGCCTGCTGTGGGTGCTGTTGCTGTTCATCGGCTTCAGCCTGCTGGCGCAGGCCTTCCAGCTGCACCTGCTGCTGCTGATCCACCGCCAGGCGACGCGCGACAGCCTCACCGGCCTGTTCAACCGCGGCGCCCTGCTGCGCCATGCCGCCGTGGTGCTGGAAGACGGCCAGACCAACGGAAATCCCTATGCGGTGCTGATGGTTGACCTGGATCGCTTCAAGCAGATCAACGATACCTATGGCCATCTCGGCGGCGACAACGTGTTGCGCGCGGTGGCGGCCGTGCTGGCGCGCGAGGTCACTCCGAAACAGGTGCCGGGCCGTTTTGGCGGCGAGGAGTTCATGCTGCTGATGGGTGACACCACACTGGCGCAGGCCATGCAGCAGGCAGAACGGCTGCGCAGCGCCATCGCCGCGCTGGTGGTGGAAACCGATGCCGGCCCGCTCACCGTGACCACCAGCATCGGCGTGGCCGAGGGCCGGCCGGGCGAGCCGCTGGAGCAGGTGGTGCGCCGCGCCGATCAGGCGTTGTACACGGCAAAGGAGAAGGGGCGCAATCTGGTGGTGTCCTAGTCGCCGCCACGACCATCATGGCGGCGGGCGCGTTGATATTCAGGTGGCATCGCCGCGTGCGGCACGCAGGCGCTGGAAAACCCCCAGATAGTGATCGATAGCAGCAAAGACGAGCAGCGCCACCACATATTCCACCACGAAGAGCAGCACCGCAAAGGTCGTCTCGCTCACCACCGGCCGGCTGGCCAGCAGTCCCCACAGGTTCGACAGCTGCCGCGTTTCCACCATATGGCTGACCAGCTTCGCCGACAGCATGGCTACGCCCAGGCCGATGGCCTTTTTATTCAGGGTCGAGCCACAGCGCTGCAACCAGGTATGACGCTGATACAGGTCTGCCATACCGCGACACAGGCGGCGTGTACCATGGCAGGCGGCCGGATAGACCGTTTCACGCAGTAGTGCGTGACTCCGCGCCGTGCTGTACCGCAGTGCTGGCAACATTTTGTTGCGTAGCTGTTGCGCCAGTGTGCGCCCGCGTCGGTGTTGCGTTGCAGGCAATTCGTGCAGATTTTCACCGTGGGCCACCGTTGTTCTCCGTTTCTCCCCAGGGCTCATCAATTTTGTACGTACGCTATCCGGCCTGTCGTGCCGCGGACGCACGGCGAATCATAAGGGAGAGGCAGGGGACGGAGTGCGATGTCGGGCACGCTTCACCATGGAGGAGACAGTGCGGGCTGTGCCGGATACGTGAGTTGCGTCACAAGCCACGGTCTGCTGATGCGGTCTACTGTGACGGCGTTCCGCTGCCCCTCCACCGGAGGGGGACAATAACAACACCCCGCAGTGCGGCGGCAACGTCCAATGACACATCACAATCAGGGAGAACACATCATGCGGATGCTCATGAGAAGCAGTCTCGTCCTTGCGGCTCTGGGGGCGCTGGTCCTGTCAGGCTGTGCGCGTATGGCGATCACCGGCAGTGCCGATATCGACCGCACGGCCTTCGGTGCGAAAAAACGCTATGCCGTAGTATCGATTTCTTCCATGAAGACCTTTCATGGGGAAAAGGGGCTGACCCAGCTGTTTACCGATACCGACGACATCCCCGGTGCCAACAGTCAGCCGCTGATCGATGCATTGCACCCCAGGATCATTGCGGCACTGCAAAGCAACAAGAATTTCACCCTGTTGCCGGAGCAGAAGGTGCTGGCTAGCAAGGCGTACAAGGGCATGGCCGAAGATGCGCGGGTCTTCAAGGTGATGTTTACCAGCGACGATATCAATGTGGCGGGCAAGTACAAGTACTTCTCCGATCCGGCGAAGCTGGCCCAGCTGGCCAAGACCCTGGGCGTAGACGGCGTGATCACGGTGTCGATGGGGTTCTCTGTGGTGTCCAGCAAGGGTGGCGTCAGCGTCAATGGCCTGAGCTTCGGCAGCAAGAGCTACAGCTCCATGGCGACGATCACCGCCCTGGCCTATGACCGCAAAGGCAAGGTGGTGTGGAAGGATTCCACGGTGAAGGAGGCGGAGCCGGGTGACAAGAAGGCTGTCGTCGTGCTTGATACCTCCGATATCACCAAGACCGATTTCAGGAAGATGCATCCGTCGGCCATCGAAATTGGCGCCAAGGCGGTCACCGTGCTGATGGCTCGCTTCGACGACACCATGGCGGGCAAGGAAGTAAGCAGCATGCAGCGCATCAAGGACTGACCTAGCCGTACTAATCGACAAGGAGGCGTTTATGTCCGAATTCAATCCGTATCAGGCGCCGGGCTCCGATGTGGAGGTGATTGCCGGCCCGCAGGATCGGCTGGCCGGCCGTGGTCAGCGTCTGGGGGCGGCGATCATCGACGGCATCATTTCCCTGGTGTTTGTCGTGCCGGTAATGATGCTGATGGGGACCTTCGAATACACCCAGCAGGGAGAGGAGCCGCCGTTCATGCTGACGCTGGCCGCCACGGTGTTTGCCTTTGTGGTGTTTACCCTGGTGCATTTTGTCTTTCTCAAGCGCTACGGTCAGACCATCGGCAAGTGGATGCTGAACATCCACATTGCCGACATGGAAGGCAACAAGGCAGAGGTGGGTACCATACTGTTCAGGCGTTATCTGCCGATCAGCGTGGTGGGGTTGATCCCGCTGGTCGGCCAGATCCTCCCGTTGGTGGACATACTGTTCATCTTCCGCAAGGATCGCCGCTGCGTACATGACATCATTGCGGGGACACAGGTGCTGCGGGATCGCGGCGCCTAGCGCGGCAGCCGTTCAGCGGCAGCAAGGCAGGGGCACGGCAGACGCCGTGCCCTTTTTTTGTCAGCCGGTCAGCAGCATGACCGCGCCAAGAAACAGCACGGCGAACAGGAGCAGCAGGGCCCAGGGCAGGAGGGAGGCATGCCGGCGGGAGGCGGCAGGCACGCCGCGTGCGGCACGGAGCATCAGGCGATCGGCGCCAATGAACAGGAGTACGCCGATGATGCCACTGGCAACGGCCGGCAGCCCGAGACCTGGCGGCATGGTAGCCGCGTGGGTGACGGAGAGCACCGCCACCAGCACGCTGCCCGAGGTCATCAGGCCGCCAATCAGCTTGACGATAATCCACGGCAGTTGGCGGAGTTCGTTGGGCATGATTGTCTTCTCTGCGGCGTGTTTGCGCCGTTGTCTACCGCAGCGGCTGGAATGTGGCCACCAGTCGGTTGAAGTGCGGCTGGTGTGTCGTGTAGTCGTCGAAGGCGGCGCTGTAGTGCAGTACATAGAAGCCGCCACTGGTGCCCGGGATTACCACGAAGCGTTCGCGCACCACGACGGCTCGCGCCATCAATTCCGCACGCTCATAGACCCGCGGATCATCGGCGGCAGGCCTGCCGGCGGTGTCGAGTTCATTGCGCAGTGGCACAAATTCGCTGCGTGTGCGCTCGAACACCTGAGCCGCGCGGTCGGCGACGCGGATCGGTGAGGCCGGGGTGTAGCGGTTGCCCGCCAGCGCCGAGCCGCCGGCGGGTTCGGCATGCCGCTGGATATACTGCTCGGCCGATGCGTAGAGGTGATTGCCGGCAGCATAGTAATGGGCGGAGAGGCGGGCGGGTATGGTGTCGGACCTCGGCCCCTGTCGCGTTACCCCTGCGATCGCGTCATCGGCCACCTGCGCCTCCGGCAGCCAGTCCGTCGGCAGTGTGCAGGAGAAATAGCCGGGCAGCGTGTAGACCGGCGCTGCCGCCGGGGCGGTTTGTGCTGTCACCGCGCCGGGGTACAGGCCGACCAGCAACAGCAGGATGGCTGTCAGCTGTGCGGCAGACGCCATGATGTCGTTCCTTCGTAGCGCCGGGGGCGTGGTGTGGTGCATGCCTACCACCGCTCCTGCATGATCTGCGCGCGCTTGCCCTGGTATTCGTCTTCACTGATCAGGCCATCCCGGCGCAGGCGCTCCAGTTGGCGCAGGCGTGTTTCGAAATCAGTGGACGATGCGCCGTCTTCCAGGTGTACCTCCAGCAGGGCGCTTTGCTCCGGTGAGTGTCGGCCGCGCAGCAGGCGGGCGTAGAAAACGATGATGGCGACACAGCCGGCGATCCACACGATGAAGAAGGCTATCTGTGCAATGAGCAGGCCGAGTTCGGAGGCGGAGGCCTCCAGACCGACGATCACGGCGAGGGTCACGCCGAACAGCAGGAACAGTACGCCAACGACTATACCAACGCGGGCCTGGGCAACGGTGAGTTTGCCGGGGGCTAAATGGGCCTTGCGTTTCATGTCATTCACTCGCTCTTGTCCTTGCCGGTGTTGAGGCAGGCCTGCTCGCACGCCTGCTGATCATCGAACGGCACCGCGCCCTGACAACCGCCGTAGATGAAACTGCGGCAGGCATTCCGCGCCGGGTCGTAATAGAACTTGTGGAACAGCCCCTTGCACGGTCCCGGTTCCGGTTGCTGCGCGCAGCGCGCGTCGGCGGCCGGCGGCCTTTCACGGGCAGTGCGCGGGGCAGGGTCATCGACACTGGCGGCATGGATGGCAGGACTCAGCAGTGCGGTGAGCAGGATGCAGGGCAGCAGGCGGATGTTCATGATGCGGTTCCTGTGTCGGCAGTGGGCGATTACTGTGCTGTCAGGTTTTCGTTGACGATAAAACGGTTGCCCCGGGCCGGCTACCTCTCTGCCGGCGCGGCGCTGTGGCGCGTGGCCAGTACCTGATCGACGCGGTTGCGATCCACATCCACCACCTCGAAATCCCAGCCTTCCCAGCTGAAGCGTTCCGCCTTGCGCGGGATGCGGCCGAGGGAGGCGAGCACGAAGCCGCCGACGGTGTGGAAGTTGCCCAACTCCTCGTGCGGCACGCTGCCGATATCCAGCTTGTCCTTCATTTCATCAATCGCCAGCAGGCCGTCCAGCAGCCAGGAGCCGTCGGGGCGACGCACGGCCAGCGTCTCCTCCGGGCTGTCGGCCAGCGGCATCATGTCGCCTACCAGCGACAGCATCAGGTCGTCCACGGTGACGATGCCTTCGGTATGGCCGAATTCGCTCACCACCAGCGCGAAGGTGGTCCGCTGCTGGCGGAAGGTGCGCAGCAGTTCGATCAGCGTCAGGGTGGCGGGGACATACAGCGGCTGCTCCAGGGGGATCTCGGCGAAGTCGATGTCGCCGGCGATGGCGGCCTGCAGGATGTCGTGGCTTTCGGCGATGCCGATCACCTGCTGGATGTCGCCCTTGCATACCGGCAGTTGCGAGTGCGGCGCCTCGCGCAGCATGCGCAGGTTGTGCTCGCGCGGCGCAGTCAGGTTGAGCCAGGCGACATCGGCGACGGGAATCATGATGGCGCCGATGCGGCGATCGTCCAGGCGCAGGACATTGCCCACCAGCACGCTCTCCTCCGGCGCGATGGTGCCCGAGCGCTCGCCCTCGTCGATGTAGGCCAGGATGTCCTCGACGCTGGTGACGGCCGGCGCGGCCTGCACCGGCAGCAGGGCCAGCACGCGATCGGCGGACCAGGACAGGAAGTGGATCGCCGGAGACAGCAGGCGGATGAACAGCGACATGGCCGGCGCGCAGAAGGCGGCGACACGTTCGGGATGGGCGATGGCGATGCGCTTGGGCACGATCTCGCCCAGCACGATGGAGACGGCGGTGACCAGGATGATGGTGATGGTGAAGGCGATGCCGCCGCTCCAGCCGGAGAGCATGGGCAGGGTGGCGGTGATGGCGCGCTCGATGGAGGCGGACAGCGCCGACTCGCCGTAGATGCCCATCAGCAGCGCCGCGGCGGTGATGCCGGTCTGGGTGGCGGCGAGCAGGCGGCTGGGCTGATCCTTGATGGCAATGGCCGCGCCGGCGCCGCCGTCGCCTTCCTCCGCCATTTGCGTCAGGCGCGAGCGGCGCGACGAGGCGAGGGCCATTTCGGCGAGGGCGAAGAAACCGGACAGGATGATCAGGAAGATGAGGATCCAAAGGGCGCTCATGGCGACACCTCCGTTGGGGGGGACGATGCCATTCTACCTGCTCTGTCATGACAGTAGGGGCAACTTCCATCGTTGGGGCACTGCATGGTCGGCTGAAGCCGGCCCTACGGGAGCCGAAGCGGTTAGAATGGCACCATGACGACGCGATCCTTCTGGCAACTTCCCCTGGAACAGCTCACCGCCGCGGAGTGGGAGCAGTTGTGCGACGGCTGCGGCCGCTGCTGCCTGCACAAGCTGGAGGATGAGGACAGCGGCGAGGTGTACTACACGCGCATTGCCTGTTCCCGTCTCGATATTGCCACCTGCCGCTGCACCGCCTATGCCGAGCGCGTACAGGTGGAAGCGGAGTGCGCGGTGATCAGCCGCGCCAACCTCGCGGCGCTGGACTATCTGCCGGATACCTGCGCCTACCGCCTGCGCCGTGCCGGCCTGCCGCTGCCGCCGTGGCATCCGCTGTTGAGCGGGGATCCGGCGAGCGTGCATCGGGCGGGCATTTCGGTACGGCACTATGCGCTGCCGCTGTCCGCGGTCCCGGACCCGGACGATCTGGAAGATTTCATCATCGATACCCCGTAACCGCGATGCCCCTGTACCAACAGAAGCGTTGCCCCCGCTGCGGGCGGGTCTTCGACTGCAACAGCGGGGCGGTGGGTCTGTGCCGGTGCCGGGAGATGGTGCTGACGCCGGCGCAGCGGGAGTACATCGCGGCACGCCATGACGACTGCCTGTGCCGCGCCTGCCTGGCGGCATTGCGCGAGGAGTGCGCCGCCTACGGCGCCGGAATGTAGGGGCAGTAGCCCGGCCGCGGACCGATGTGCGGATGGTTGCGGCAGGTGTCGGGGCGGCGCTCGTAGACAGTGCAGCGGCGCGTGGCGGCGTCGAGATAGACGCAGTCGCCATTGGCGCGCCGCGCCAGGGTGAACAGTCCGCTCCTGAAATTGAAATGGTCGATGATGCCGGCCTTTTCCAGGCGCCGGGCGATGGGCTTGAGCGGCTCCTCCGCCTCGAAGGCATCCATCACGCCCAGGCGGATCAGATCGGCGACGCGCATCTCCGCCGGCAGCGTGCAGCAGGTGGCGCGGCAGTCACCGCACAGGCCGTTGCGGTACTTGTGCCAGGTGGCGAGGCGTTCGGGATCGGCGCCGGTGCGGGGTTTGCTCATATGTTCCGTAGGGGTATGCCGGGGGCAGCATTATAGCGGCCATGTGGCGGCATGCCAGCCGGAGCGTAGGCGTTACGCGGTGGTTGCCGTATAATTTGCGCCATCCCATGCGAAGCGTGGCGTATCCCGGACGCGCGGGGCGCGCCAGCGCAAAACTTCTCCGGAACCCCGTCCGTATGCCGCATCCCCAGCGTATCGCTGCCATCCTGCTTGCCGTCTTCGCCGTCCTGGCGTTGAACGCCTGCCACTCCGGCGAGGGCAGTGAGTACACGCCGACCTTTGCGCCGGTGGCGGCCTCCGCCGAGCCGGTGTATGTCTTCGGGGTGCACCCGCTGCACAATCCGCAACGCCTGCATGAGGTGTTCGGTCCGCTGATGGCCTACCTGAGCACCCGCATCGATGGGGCCCGCTTCCGCCTGGAGGCCTCGCGCAACTACGCCGCCTACGATGAAAAGCTGTACGCGCGCCAGTTTCATTTCGCCCTGCCCAACCCCTACCAGACCATCAATGCGGTGAAGCAGGGGTACCGTGTGTTCGGCAAGATGGGCGACGACGAGAATTTCCGCGGCATCATCCTGGTGCGCAAGGACAGCGGCATCCGCGAGGTGCGCGACCTGCGCGGCAAGGCGGTGAGTTATCCGGCGCCGAGCGCGCTGGCGGCGACCATGCTGCCGCAGTATTTCCTGCACAGCCATGGTATTGACGTGATGCATGATGTCGACAACCGCTATGTGGGTTCGCAGGAATCCTCCATCATGAATGTCTATCTCGGCGATGTGGCGGCCGGCGCCACCTGGCCGCCGCCGTGGCGTGCCCTCAGCCGTGAGCGGCCGGAGCTGGCGGCGGCGCTGGAAGTGCGCTGGCAGACCGATCCCCTGCCCAACAACGGCCTGGTGGTGTTGCCCGATGTGCCGGTGGCGATCGTTGCGCAGGTGGAGCGGCTGTTGTTCTCCCTGCACGAGTCGGCGGAGGGCCGCGCCTTGCTGTCGCGCATGGAGTTGTCGCGCTTCGAGCCGGCGGACAATGCCACTTACCAGCCGGTGCGCGAGTTCATCCGTCGCTTCAGCGCCGAAGTGCGGCCGGTGGAGTAACGCCCATGCTGCGCTCTCTGCGTCGTCTGTATACCGCGTCGATTACCCGCCAGCTGATGCTCGGCATCGCGATGGTTCACGCCCTGTTGATGACTGTATTCGTGTTCGATCTGGTGGGGCGCGAACGCGGCTTTCTCAGTGAGCAGAGCGCGGAGCAGGCGCTCAGTCTGGCCGCGACCCTCGCGGCCAACGGCACCTCCTGGGTGCTGGCCAACGACATCATCGGCATGGAAGAGGTGATCGCCGCCCAGAGGCACTATCCCGGCGTGCGCTATGCCATGCTGGTCGACCTGGACAACAAGGTGCTGGCCTATACGGATCGCAGCGTGGTGGGCCAGTATCTGACCGATGCGGTTAGCCTGAGCCTGCTGGAGGCGGCACCGGCCCCCCATCTGCTGATCAATCGGGTGGACTTCAACGATGCAGCCGCCCCCATCTTCAGCAACGAGGTGCACATCGGCTGGGCGCGGGTCGGTCTGAGCCGGGGCGAGATCGCCGCCAATCTGCAGCAGGTCACCCGCGAGGGACTGATCTATACCGCCATCGCCATCATCATCGGCTCGATCTTCGCCTGGCTGATGGCGCGTGGCCTGACGCTCGGCCTGCGCGCCCTGAGCGAACAGGCCGAGCGCGTGCGCCAGGGCGAGCGTGAAGTGGAGTTCTCCTGCCAGCGCCATGACGAGATAGGCCGCCTGGCCGATGTGTTCGGCCGCATGGTGACGACACTGGCGGAGCACGAGCAGGCGATCGCCAAGAATCACGCCCTGCTGCGCTCGATACTCGATACCTCGCCGGACCTGATCTTCTTCAAGGACAGCACGGGAACGTATCTCGGCTGCAACAGCGCCTTTGCCGAATTCGTCGGCCGCAGCGAGGCGGACATCATCGGCCGGACCGACTTCGACCTGTTCCCTGCCGAGGTGGCGGAGTTTTTCCGCGACAATGACCGCAAGATGCTGGAGCTGGGCGAGCGGCGCAGCAACGAGGAGTGGGTGACCTATCCGGACGGGCACCGCGTCCTGCTGGATACCCTGAAGACGCCCTATTACGGACCGCACGACACGGCGCTGGGTGTGCTGGGCATCAGCCGCGACATCACGGCGCGCTATCAGGCCGACGAGCAGGTACGCCATGCCCGGAAGATGCTGGAGGATGCCCAGCGCATTGCGCGCATCGGCTCCTGGGACCTGGACCTGGTGGCCAACACTCTGCGCTGGACCCCCGAGGTCTACCACATCTTCGAACTGGACCCGGCCGAGGTTGTGCCCAGCTACGACGGCTTCCTGGCGGCGATCCACCCCGAGGACCGCGACATGGTCGATCAGGCCTACCGCGACTCCCTGCGCACGCGCCGCCCCTACAAGCTGGAGCACCGCCTGCGTATGAAGGACGGTCGCATCAAGTATGTCGAGGAGCAGGGTGAAACCACCTACGACACTTTTGGCAAGCCCATTCATTCCTACGGTACGGTGCAGGACATCACCGAGCGGCACCTGACCCATGCCCAGCTGCAGGAGAAGCAGCAGCATCTCGATCGCCTGGCCCATTACGACTCGCTCACCGGATTACCCAACCGCATGCTGTTCCGCGATCGTCTGGAGCAGTCGCTGCTCAAGGCGCGGCGGCGCCACGAGCAACTGGCGGTGCTGTTTGTCGACCTGGACGAGTTCAAGCAGATCAACGACAGCCTGGGCCATGCGGTCGGTGACCTGGTGTTGCAGCAGGTGGCGCATCGTTTCCTGACGGTGGTGCGCGAGGAGGATTCGGTGGCGCGCCTGGGCGGCGACGAGTTCACCGTGATCCTGGAGTCGGTGCCGTCGATGGAGAGCGTTTCGCAGATCGCGCAGAAGCTGATCCATGTAACGCAGGAACCGCTGCACATCGACACGCGCGAGCTGTATGTCACCACCAGCATCGGCATCAGCCTGTATCCCGGCGACGGCCAGGATGCCGAGACTCTGCTGCGCAATGCCGATACCGCCATGTTCAAGGCCAAGGAGCAGGGGCGCAACGCCTTTCACTTCTATACCGAGGACATGACACAGAAGGCCTACGATCGCATCCTGATGGAAACCAACCTGCGCAACGCCCTGCGCAATGAAGAGTTCGTGTTGTATTACCAGCCCAAGCTGTCGCTGCGTACCCGGGCGGTAGTCGGCATGGAGGCGCTGCTCCGCTGGCAGCTGCCCGAGGGCGGCATGATCCCGCCGGGACGCTTCATCCCGGTCGCCGAGGAGTCCGGACTCATCATTCCGCTCGGCCAGTGGGTGTTGCACGAGGCCTTCCGGCAGGCGTGTCTGTGGCGGGAGCAGGGACTGCTGCAGGGGCGCATTGCCGTCAACCTGTCCGGCAAGCAGCTGTACCAGCGGGACCTCATCGAGGTGATGCGTAACGCACTGGCAGACACCGGCTGCGACCCGAGATGGATCGAGCTGGAGGTGACGGAAGGATTCGTGATGAAGAACCCGGAGCAGTCGATCCAGCTGTTGGGCGAGTTGCGCGCCATGGGCTTCGAGCTGTCCATCGACGATTTCGGCACCGGCTATTCCTCCCTCGCCTATCTCAAGCAGCTGCCCATCGCCAAGCTGAAGATCGATCAGTCCTTCGTGCGCGACATTCCGCACGACGCCGACGATGTCGCCATCGCCCGCGCCGTCATCGCCCTGGGACGGAGTCTGGATATGACCACCATCGCCGAGGGGGTGGAGACCGTGGCGCAGCGCGACTTCATGCTGGCCGAAGGCTGTGACGAGGTGCAGGGCTATCTGTTCAGCCATCCGCTGCCCGCGGACAAGGCGAGTCAGTTCCTGGCGGTGCACAAGCCATGACCAGCGCACGCCATCGCCTGGAACTGCTGGCGCCGGCCAAAAATGCCGAGTTCGGCTGCGAGGCGATCAGTCATGGCGCCGACGCGGTGTACATCGGCGGACCGTCGTTCGGCGCGCGTGCCGCGGCGGGCAATACCGTGGCCGATATCGCGCAGCTGGCGGACTATGCTCACCGCTATTCGGCCCAGGTGTTCGTCGCCCTCAATACCATCCTGCAGGACGACGAGCTGGAGGCGGCACGGCAGATCGCCTGGCAGGTGTACGAGGCCGGCGCCGATGCCCTGATCATCCAGGACATGGGACTGCTGGAACTGGACCTGCCGCCCATTGCCCTGCACGCCAGCACCCAGGCCGACAACCGCACGGCCGCCAAGGCGCATTTTCTGGAGCAGGTGGGCTTCTCCCGCGTGGTGCTGGCGCGCGAGCTGTCGCTCAAGCAGATCCGCGAGATCGCGCAGGCCACCTCGGCGGAGCTGGAGTTCTTCGTGCACGGCGCCCTGTGCGTCAGCTACAGCGGCCAGTGCTATGTCAGTCATGCCCAGACCGGGCGCAGCGCCAACCGCGGCGAGTGCTCGCAGATGTGCCGCCTGCCGTTTTCGGTGGCCGACAGCAGCGGCGAGATCGTGGTGCGCGACCGCCATGTGCTGTCGCCCAAGGACAACAACCAGAGCGCCAACCTGCGCGCCCTGGCCGAGGCCGGCATCAGCTCGTTCAAGATCGAGGGTCGTCTGAAGGACCTGTCCTACGTCAAGAACATCACCGCCCACTACCGTTCCCTGCTGGATGAAATCATCGCCGGGGTGCCGCACTACCGCGCCGCCTCCGCCGGGCGCTGCACCTTCTTCTTCCAGCCGCAGCCGGAGAAGAGCTTCAACCGCGGCTTCACCGATTACTTCACCCAGGAGCGGCACCAGGACCTGCTGGCGCTGGACAGCCCGAAGTTTGTCGGCGCGCCCATCGGCAGCGCCAGCCGCGTCGGGCCGGACTGGTTCGAGGTGGAGACCGATGCGGTGCTGCACAACGGCGACGGCCTGGCCTGGTATGACGCCGCACAGCAACTGGTGGGCGTGCGCATCAATCGCGCCGAAGGGCGGCGCCTGTATCCGGCGGAAAAGAACGTGCTGCCCGCCGTCGGCACCACGCTGTATCGCAACCGCGATCAGGAATTCGAGCGCCTGCTGGAGAAGAAGTCGGCCGAGCGCCGCATCCGCGTGCAGCTGCGTTTTGCCGAAACGGCCGCCGGCTTTGCCCTGACTCTCATCGACGAGAAGGGTATCAACGTCACCGTAGAAATCTCCCAGCCGCACGAAGCGGCGCAGAATGCCGCTCGCGCCGAGGCCACCCTGCGCGAACAGCTGGGCAAGCTGGGCAATACGATCTTCACGGCGG
Source organism: Pseudomonadota bacterium (assembly GCA_040755915.1). Lineage (GTDB taxonomy): Bacteria > Pseudomonadota > Gammaproteobacteria > Thiohalomonadales > Thiohalomonadaceae > Sulfurivermis. The sequence goes on from JBFLWM010000006.1 coordinate 29,796, forward strand.
AGGCGATCGTGCTGGAGCTGTCGGCGCCGTGGTTCATTCCCGTCGGCGCCTTGAATGCCCTGCGCCGCGAGGCGGTGGACAAGCTGGAGGCGGCGCGCCGTGCGGCCTATCGCCGCCCCGTTCGTGCCCAGCCCGTCGAGCCGCCGCCGGCCTTTCCGCAGACGGAGCTGAGCTATCTGGGCAACGTCTACAACCAGCGCGCCCGCGATTTCTACGCCCGTCACGGCGTCAGCCTCATCGCGGAGGCCTACGAGGCTAACCAGGAGCGCGGCGAGGTGTCGCTGATGATCACCAAGCACTGCGTGCGCTACAGTTTCAACCTCTGCCCCAAGCAGGTGAAGGGCATCAAGCCCGATCCCATGACGCTGATCAGTGCCGGCGAGAACCTGCGCCTGGAGTTCGACTGCAAGCGTTGCGAGATGCATGTGATGGGGCGGCTTAAGCCGCACAAGGTGGTGTTGGGGAGTTTGAAGCGGGGATAGCGCGCAGCGCTGTTTGACTTTGTTGTTGTGGTGCGCTGTCGCGCGGTTAATTGGGTCGGGGTTCCGCCCCCGTACGACGTGTTACTTTCTTTTGCGCGGCCAAAAGAAACTAACGAAAGAAAAGGCCGCCCCGATGTCTCGCCGCTATCGCGGTTCCCTGCGCTACTCGCCCGGGACGGGTTTCTCCGACGGCACGTCCGTGTGCCGACGGAGAAATGCGCGCCATCCATGGCGCGCCCCCTGCGGGCTGTTCCGCCCCGGGCTGCGTTGCTCGGCGAGACAAAGGGGTTTGAAAGGCAAAGACGGCTCGCCTGACGGCATCGCGCCGTGAGGTGTGCGCTACGCGCACACAAAATGCAGGGTGCGCATTGCGCACCAATGCCGTGCCAGCCGAAGGATACGGTGCGCGCTGCGCACCCTACGGGAAACGGAGTGGTTTTGATTTTGGGTTTGTCTTTTGACTTTCCGTCTTTCCCCCCGTCTGCCGCGCCGAGCATCGCAGCCCGAATCGGGAAAAGCCCGCAGGGGACCCGCCAGGGAAGGCGGGTCCTCGCCTTCGCGCCAGGACGGCGCGTAGGCGAGCGCCGATTTGGGCGAGAAGCGCAGGGAACCCGCAGGGCGCGGCAATCGGGCGGCCTTTCTTTTCGTTAGTTTTCTTTGGCCGAACAAAGAAAAGTAACCCGCGCGCGGGGCGGCTCCCCGCACCAATATCAACCCGCGCGACAGCGCGCACAACCGGCGTAGGGTGACGGAATCCCCCGTTAAAAATCAATCCGCGCGATAGCGCGCACCACCGGAGGATGGGATGGAATCCCCCGCCAAAATCAGTGCGTGCAGCGCACAACACCACTCTTTACCGCCCACCCAAATACGCCCTCACTGGTGAGCCCAACCCCACAATGCGCTATCCTCCCCCAAACACCGGCAACCACGAGGACACGCCATGCCCCGCCTGCTGACCCTGATGGCCCTGGCCCTGGCCCTGCTCGCCGGCGCCGCTGCCGCCGAGGACTACCTGCGCAACAAGGCGGAGGTGGAGGCGCTGCTCAGCGGTGCCACGCTGAACGGCGTCTATCTGCGCACCCAGTCGGCCTATACCCTGGAGTTCCGCGCCGACGGCACGCTGGTGGACAAGAACGGCGCCGGGGCGCGCTGGTGGGTGAATGACAGCGGGCAGTATTGCCGCGAATGGCTGAGCGGGAGGCTGGCCGGCAACCAGGCGTGCATGGACCTGGCGCGCGAGGGGCAGCGCGTCGTCATCTATTCCAGCGGCAAGAAGGTGGCGGAAGGGGAGCTGGTCCGATGAGGGCGTTGCTGTTGCTGGGGATGACGCTGGGGCTCGCGGCCTGCGGTTCCCTGCACCCGCCGGTGGCCCAGCAGCCGGTGCGCCAGCCCGCCCCGGCGGCGGGCACGGCACCGATGCCGCGGGCAGTGGCGGTGGCGCAGCAGATGGTGGGCAAGCCCTATCGCTATGGCGGCAACACGCCGCGTGGTTTCGACTGCAGCGGGCTGGTGCAGTACTCCTACGGCCAGGCCGGCAAGGCCGTGCCGCGCAGCACCACCGAACAGTATTCCCGTACACGCACCATCCCCTATGCCCAGCGTGCCCCCGGTGACCTGCTGTTTTTCCACATCGACGGCAAGCCCTCCCATGTCGGCATCTATCTGGGCAACGGCCGTTTCGTGCATGCCCCGTCGAGCGGCAAGCAGGTGGAGTACGCCTCCCTTGCCAACGACTACTGGAGCCAGCGCCTGGTCAAGGTCGGGCGTTTCTGAGATTTGGCGTATTCGCCGCGCCCGTGCGTGACGGCGGCATCGCCGTTTTGCTCCTGGCAGCGGTTCATCGGCCTCTGCCCCCCATGCTACACTTCGCCCTTGCCTGAGCTTACCCACGGCCGATCCCGATGAGCAGCGACACCCCCGCCCGCATCCGCGAAATCCCCTACAACTACACCTCCTTCTCCGACCGCGAGATCATCATTCGCTTCCTCGGCGAGGAGATGTGGCAGGTGCTGAACCGCCTGCGCGCCGAGCGTGTCACCGGCCGTTCCGCCCGCATGCTGTTCGAGGTGCTGGGCGACATGTGGGTCATCACCCGCAATCCCTTCATCCAGGATGACCTGATCGAGAACAGCAAGCGCTGGGACTCCCTGGCCCATGCCCTGCATCACCGTCTGGATCAGATCGTCGCCCGCGCCGGCGGCAACGAGCTGGCCCTGCAGCTGGCCGACGCGGCGCGCGCCGCAGTACGGGAGTTCGAGAGCTGGCTGTCCAACCAGGCCGAGCGCCGCCGCCAGGTACAGCGCCGCCTGGCCCGCGTCACGCGCAGGGACAACATCCAGTTCGATGGCCTGGCGCGCGTGTCCCACGTCACCGATGCCTCCGACTGGCGCGTGGAGTATCCCTTCGTCGTCGTCACGCCGGACAGCGAGGGCGAGGTGGCGGCCATCGTCAAGACCTGCATCGAGCTGGGGCTCACCATCATCCCGCGCGGTGGCGGCACCGGCTATACCGGCGGCGCGGTGCCGCTGCATGCCGATTCGGCGGTGATCAACACCGAGAAGCTGCTGCGCATGGACGAGGTGGAGCTGACCGCATTGCCCGGCGTGGAGGGCAAGGTGCCGACGCTGTTCGTCGAGGCCGGCGTGGTGACGCGCCGCGTGGCGGAGCGGGCCGAGGCGGCCGGTTATGTCTTCGCCGTCGATCCCACCTCGCAGGACGCCTCGTGCATCGGCGGCAACATCGCCATGAACGCCGGCGGCAAGAAGGCGGTGCTGTGGGGCACCACCCTGGACAACCTGGCCTGGTGGCGCATGGTGACGCCGGATGCCGACTGGATCGAGGTGGAGCGTCTCAACCACAACCTGGGCAAGATCCACGAGCAGGAATATGCCGAGTTCCGTGTGCGCCGCTTCGAGCCCGACGGCCGGACCCCGGTGGGCGAGGCGCAGATCCTGCGCATTCCCGGTCCCGAGCTGCGCAAGCTGGGACTCGGCAAGGACGTCACCAACAAGTTCCTCGGCGGCCTGCCCGGCGTGCAGAAGGAGGGGTGCGACGGCCTGATCACCTCGGCGCGTTTCGTGGTGCACCGCATGCCGGCGCACATCCGCACCGTGTGTATGGAGTTTTTCGGCGCCGACCTGCGTCAGGCGGTGCCGGCCATCGTCGAGACCAAGGATTATCTGGACGGTCTGGAGGGCGTGGTGCTGGCCGGCCTCGAACACCTCGACGAGCGCTATGTTCGCGCGGTGAAGTACAGCACCAAGGCGCCGCGCAAGGAGCTGCCCAAGATGGTGCTGCTGGCGGACATCGCCGGCGATGACGAGGATGCCGTGGCCGCGGCGGCCTCCGCGGTGGTGCGCATGGCCAATGCACGCGAGGCCGAGGGTTTCATCGCGGTGAGTCCGGAGGCGCGCCACCGCTTCTGGCAGGACCGCGCCCGTACCGCCGCCATCGCCGCCCACACCAACGCCTTCAAGATCAACGAGGACGTGGTGATCCCGCTGGAGAAGCTGGGCGAGTACAGCGAGGGCATCGAGCGCATCAACATCGAGCAGTCGACGCAGAACAAGCTGCGCATGATCGATGCGGTGCTGGAGTATCTGGCCGGCGAGCTGCCGGAGCTGGAGACCGCACCCGACTACGAGGCCAGTGCCGAGAACGATGCCATCGTCGCCGGCAAGAAACAGGCGGCGCGTGAGCTGCTGCTGGCGGTGCAGGGGCGCTGGCAGGCGATCCTCGCCAACCTCGATGCCGCCGCGGCGCAGCATCCCGCCCTGGTGGGCAGCGAGCTGCTGCCCCGGGTGCAGGCGGGCGACAGCCTGTTCAACCTGATGCAGCGGCGCGAACTGCGCATTTCCTATCGCCGCGAGGTGGAGCGGCCGCTGAAGGAGATCTTCTCCGGCCGCGACATGGCGCCACTGCGCGAGCGGCTCGATGCCATCCACGGCCGCATCCGCGCCAGCCGCCTGTTCGTCGCCACCCACATGCACGCCGGCGACGGCAACGTGCACACCAACATCCCGGTGCACTCCAACGACTACGCCATGCTGCAGGAGGCGGAGCGGGTGGTGGAGCGCATCATGGCGCTGGCCGAATCCCTCGGCGGCGTGATCTCCGGCGAGCACGGCATCGGCATCACCAAGTTCCAGTTCCTGCACCGGGATACCGTCGAGGCCTTCGCCGGCTACAAGCAGGCGGTGGACCCGGAGGGGCGCTTCAACCGCGGCAAGCTGCTGGCCGGCGCCGGCCTCGACAATGCCTACACGCCGTCGCTGCGCCTGTTGCAGCAGGAGGCGCTGATCCTTGAGGCGAGCGAGCTGGACCAGCTCAACAGCATGGTCAAGGACTGCCTGCGCTGCGGCAAGTGCAAGCCGGTGTGCAACACCCATGTGCCGCGCGCCAACCTGCTCTATTCGCCGCGCAACAAGATCCTCGCCACCGGCCTCATCATCGAGGCCTTCCTCTACGAGGAGCAGACCCGGCGCGGCATTTCGGTGCGCCACTTCGACGAAATGAACGACGTGGCCGACCACTGCACCGTCTGCCACAAGTGCGCCAATCCCTGCCCGGTCAATATCGACTTCGGCGACGTGTCGATCCTGATGCGCAACATCCTGCGCGCCCGCGGCCAGAAGCGGCGCAGCGTCGGCACCGCCCTGTCCATGGCCTTCCTCAACGTCACCGACCCGCGCACCATCAAGCTGATGCGCACGGGCCTGATCCAGTGGGGCTATGCGGCGCAGCGCCTCGGCTACCGCCTGTTCAAGCGCTTCGGCCTGCTCGGCCGCGGCCGCCCGCAGGGCACCACCGGGCCGATGACGGTGCGCGCCCAGGTGGTGAATTTCGTCAGGAAGCCGATGCCGGCCGGCGTTCCGGCGCAGCCGATGCGCGCCCTGCTCGGGGTGGAGGATGCCAAGACGGTGCCGATCCTGCGTGATCCGGCGCGGGTGAGCGAGGAGGCCGAGGCGGTGTTCTATTTCCCCGGCTGCGGCTCCGAGCGCCTGTTCAGCGAGGTGGGCATGGCGACGCTGGCCATGCTGTACCACAGTGGTGCCCAGGTGGTGCTGCCGCCGGGCTATCTGTGCTGCGGCTACCCGCAGACCTCGGCCGGCGATGCGGCGCGCGGCAAGCGCATCTCCACCGACAACCAGGTGCTGTTCCACCGCGTGGCCAACACCCTCAACTACATGGACATCAAGACGGTGATCGTCTCCTGCGGCACCTGCATGGATCAGCTGCAGACCTACCGCTTCAGCGAGATCTTCCCCGGCTGTCGCCTGCTGGACATCCACGAGTACCTGATGGAGAAGGGCGTCAAGCTGGAAGGCGTGCCGGGCAAGCAGTTCCTCTATCACGACCCCTGCCATACGCCGATCAAGCGCTACAACCCGGTGAAGGTGGCGAATGCCCTGCTCGGCCAGGAGGTGCTGCTGTCCGACCGCTGCTGCGGCGAGGCCGGCACCTTTGCCATCAGCCGCCCCGACATCGCCAGCCAGGTGCGCTTCCGCAAGCAGGAGGAGCTGCACAAGGGCATCCGCCAGCTCACCGGCACCGAGCGCAGTGCGGGCGAGGTCAAGATCCTCACCTCCTGCCCCGCCTGCCAACAGGGCCTGTCACGCTACCGCGATGATACCGGCGCGGAGGCTGGCTACATCGTGGTGGAACTGGTGCGCCAGCTGCACGGTGATGACTGGCAGCGGCAGTTCATCGACCGGGCGCAGAACGGCGGCATCGAACGTGTGCTGCTGTAGAACAAAGGTGCGAGATACGAGGGACAAGGTACGAGGGGCAACCCCTCGACAAGGAATGCCGCCCTCATGTCTCGTATCTTTTCCCTCGCGCCTGGCCATCTGATGGGTTTGGCTTCATTCCACCCCGACACCAGGAAGGAATACGGCGCGAACCCCTTGTATCTTGTATCTTGTAACGTGCATCTGCCTTTCAGAAGGAGGAGACCATGAACAAGAACAAGCTGTTTGGAATCACCCTGGCAACGCTCTTCACCCTGGGCGCCGCCGCCCCGGCGGCCGCCGAGGATGCTCCCCTCGTCAACATCAAGCGCCTGTCCATGGAGATGGCGCTCAAGCTGGCCCAGGCCACCATCGCCCAGTGCCGCAAGGAAGGTGTACAGATCGGTGTAACGGTGATGGACCGCGGCGGCCATCCGCAAGTGGTGCTGCGCGATGTGCTGGCACCGGACCTGACCCTGACCATCAGCCGGCAGAAGGCCTATACCGCCATGTCCTTCAACAGCCCGACCTCCGCCATGGAGAACCGCTTTACCCAGCCGTTCTCGGTGGGTAAGGTGGAAGGGCTGGTGTTCAGTGCCGGCGGTCTGCCCATCACCGCCGGCGGCATGATCCTCGGCGGTGTCGGGGTCAGCGGCGCCCCCAGCGGCGAGCAGGACGAGCGCTGTGCCCGTATCGGCCTGGAGAGCATCACTGCCGATCTGGAGATGGGCGCGTTCTAGTCCGGCCCCGTAGGAGCGAATCGTATTCGCGATTTGCATAAGCTGCCTTGGCGCTTCATCGCGGATGCCATCCGCGCCTACAGTTTGACGGCATTCAATCTGACAGCGGCAGGTGCCGCGCAACGAAAGGAGCAGCCATGTATCTCAAACATGCAGCCAGCGGCGATCTGGTGGAAGTCCTGGATATCAATTCCCTGGCCGATCCCTACCGCAAGCAGGTGGCGGGACGTTTCCATGCCGGTGAGGAGTTGCAGGACCCGGCCAACTTTGCCAAGAGCGAGCTGATGTTCCCGTCCGGCGAGGCCTTGCCCCGCTGCTGGGTCGATCCCAACTACCGCTGATCTGAATTTTCTCCCAGCGGTTCATTCCGGGGCCCGCTGCTCGGGCTCCGGTTTCCTTTTGCAGTTTTCTGCCGTTCAGCGGCGTCCCTCCCGCAACGGCACTGATTGCCTGAGCCGGCTGGAAAAAAAACGGCCACCCGAAGGTGGCCGTTTTTATCTGCTGTAGGAAGAAGGATTACTTCTTCTTGGCAGCCTTCTTCTTGGCAGCGGCCTTCTTCTTCGGCGCAGCCTTCTTCTTGGCTACGGCCTTCTTGGCAGCGGCCTTCTTCTTCGGCGCAGCCTTCTTCTTGGCTACGGCCTTCTTCTTCGGTGCAGCCTTCTTCTTGGCTACAGCCTTTTTCTTCGGGGCGGCCTTCTTCT
>JBFLWM010000007.1:0-70474 GCA_040755915.1 Pseudomonadota bacterium
TTAACCGCGAAGTACGCCAAGTTGCGCGAAGCATTCCGGGCTGGCGAGGATGCCGAGCTCCCGTGGCGTTACTTCGCGTCCTTGGCGGTTATCACAATTCTTCTATCGTCAGGTTGCCGTTGGTGTAGATGCAGATGCCGGCGGCGATGCCGAGGGCCTTTTCGACGATGCTGCGCGCATCCAGTTCGGTGTTCTGGTACAGGGCCAGGGCGGCCGACTGGGCAAAGGGACCGCCGGAGCCGATGGCGATGAGATCGTGTTCCGGCTCGATGACGTCGCCGTTGCCGGTGATCATCAGGGTGGCCGTGCCGTCGGCAACGACGAGCAGGGCCTCCAGGCGGCGCAGCACGCGATCGGTGCGCCAGTCCTTGGCCATCTCCACCGCGGCGCGGGTGAGGTTGCCCTGATGCTTTTCCAGCTTGCCCTCGAAGCGCTCGAACAGGGTGAAGGCATCGGCGGTGCCGCCGGCAAACCCGGCCAGGACGCGGTCCTTGTACAGGCGGCGCACCTTGCGCGCATTGCCTTTCATCACCGTATTGCCGAGGGTGACCTGACCGTCGCCGCCGATGACCACCTTGCCATGACGGCGCACCGCCAGGATGGTGGTGCCGCGATATTGTTCCAAAATCGAATCTCCCCAAATGCCGAGGGCGTAATGTTACACCATCACGGCGTCAGCACTGCCGTGCGGTGACGGGTGCGGCGGAAATAACCCGCGGCCCCGGCGGAGGTGATGATGCACCACACTGCAAACAGGGCCCCGGGCAGGGCAGTCTCCGGCGCGAAGTGCTTGAGGGCGAGGGCGACACCGAGACCGGCGTTCTGCATGCCGATCTCGATGGCCAGGGTGAGGCGGTGGCGGGCGTCGAATCCGAACCAGCGCGCCGCCTGCCAGCCCAGCACATAGCCCAGGGCGTTGAGCAGCACCACCAGCAGGAACACCTGCCCCCCCACCTCCGCCAGCCGCGCCTGATTGGCGGCCACGGCATAGCTGCAGATGATGACGATGGCGACGGTGGCCACCGCCGGGGCGATCTCCTTCGCCAGGGCGAGCCGCTTGCCGAGCACCTGCCGCAGCCCCATGCCGGCGATGAGCGGTGCCACCACCGTCATCAGGATGGTCTGCATCATGGGCCAGAACGAGATGTCGAGAAAGGCGCTGCCCAGCCACTGCACCAGCAGCGGGGTCAGCAGCGGCGACAGCAGGGTGGACAGGGTGGTGAGGGCGATGGAGTAGGCCACCGCGCCGCCGGCCAGGTAGACGATGACATTGCTGGCCATGGCCCCCGGCGCACAGCCGACGATGACAAAACCCAGCGCCAGCGCCGGCGGCAGTCCGCCGAAGGCGGCAGCGGCAAAGCCCAGCAGGGGCATCAGGGTGTACTGGGCGGCGAGACCGGCAAACAGGGCGCGCGGCCGCCCCAGGGTGTCCTGCAGATCCGCCGGCTCCAGCACCACGCCGAGGGCAAACATGGTGGCGGCGAACAGCCACAGAAAGACGTCCTTGAACACCAGGAACAGACCCGGCTCCAGATAGGCGGCAACGGCCCCTGCCAGCGTCAGCGGCGCCAGGCCGTTGGCAATCAGCCGCAGCAGGGCGACCATGCGGGCTTACTGCGCCGGCTTCTTGCCGTTGACCACCTGCTCCATCAGCGCCTGATTGCGCTCCTCCAGGCGGGCGATGAGGCCGTCGATGCCCACCTGGGTGATCTCCTGGGCGAAGGAGGTGCGGTAGTTGGTGACCAGGCTGACGCCCTCCACGGTCACGTCGTAGACCTTCCAGTCGCCGTCGCGGTTGTGCACGGCGAACAGCACCTGCACCACCTTGCCACCCTCCAGATGCACTTCGGAACGCACCGTGGTGGTGTCACCCTCGGCCGGGCGGCCGGGCAGGAAAGTGATCAGGTCATCGTTGCGTGCCAGCAGGTCATCCAGCTGTTTGGGATCTTCCAGCAGGGCGGCGGTGTAGAAGCGCACCATCATCACGCGGAAGGCGGCGATGAAGCGCTGGCGCTGCTCCGCCGTGGCCTGGCGCCAGTACTTGCCCAGCACCCAGCCGGACATGCGCGGGAAATCCACATGGGGCCCCAGCACCTGGTCCACCAGGTCGAACATGTGCTGCGGCCGCTCGCGCACCGCATCGCGCTCGCGCTTGAGGGTCTCGATCATGCGCTGGCTGACCTCGGTCATCAGCTGCTCCGGGGCTTGCGGCACGCTGGCCGCGCCGGCCTTGGCCCCCAGCAGCAGCCCCAGCGCCAGCAGCATCATCCACAGCGGCTTGCGTGACAGAATCATGGTGTACTCCCTCGTTTTATATGTCTTTAGGCGTGGCGCAGATTGTCGCCCATCGGCCGCGGGCGGGCAATCAGGGGTAGAATAGCCGCCCGCAACCTGTATACCACCTCATGAAGACACCCGAACTCCTCGCCCCCGCCGGCAGCCTGCGCCACCTGCGCGTGGCCTTCGCCTACGGCGCCGACGCCGTCTATGCCGGCCTGCCGCGCTACTCCCTGCGCGTGCGTAACAACGACTTCGACCTGGACAACCTCGCCACCGGCATCCAGGAGGCCCATGCCCAGGGCAGGCAGTTCTTCCTCGCCAGCAACGTCATGCCGCACAACGCCAAGGTGAAGACCTTCCTCGCCGACATGGCGCCGGTCATCGCCCTCAGGCCCGATGCCCTGATCATGGCCGACCCCGGCCTGATCCTGATGGTGCGCGAGCGCTGGCCGGAGATGCCCGTCCACCTGTCGGTGCAGGCCAATACCGTCAACTACGCCGACGTGCGCTTCTGGCAGCGCCAGGGCATCGTGCGCGTGATCCTGTCGCGCGAACTGTCGCTGGAAGAGGTGGCGGAGATCCGCCAGCAGTGTCCGGACATGGAGCTGGAGGTGTTCGTGCACGGCGCCCTGTGCATCGCCTATTCCGGCCGCTGCCTGCTGTCCGGCTACTTCAACCACCGCGACCCCAACCAGGGCACCTGCACCAACTCCTGCCGCTGGGACTATCAGATGCATGATGCCGAGGTCGATGCCGACGGAGACGTGCGGCGCGCCGAGGCACAGAAGGTCTATCTGCTGGAACAGCGCGAGCACGCCGGCGAACTGATGCCCATCGAGGAAGATGAGCACGGCACCTACATCATGAACTCCAAGGATCTGCGCGCGGTGGAACACATCGCCGAACTGGTGCGCATCGGTGTCGACTCGCTGAAGATCGAGGGCCGCACCAAGTCGCCCTACTACATCGCCCGCACCACCCAGGCCTACCGCCAGGCCATCGACGACGCCGTCGCCGGCCGCCCCTTCGACACCCGCCTGCTGGTCGAGCTGGAGAACCTCGCCAACCGCGGCTACACCGACGGCTTCTACGTGCGCCACCACACCCAGGACTACCAGAACTACATCAAGGGCGCCTCCAGCGGCGAGCGGCAGCAGTTCGTCGGCGAGGTGGACGGCTACGACGCCGCCACGGGGCTGGCCGAGATCGACGTGAAGAACAAGATCCGCGTCGGCGACCGCCTGGAATTGATCACCCCGCAGGGCAACCGCAGGTTCGTGCTGGAACGGATGGAAGGTTGCAACGGTGCGGCGCTGGACGAGGCGCCGGGCGGCGGCCACCGCGTGCGCATCCCGCTGCCCGCCGGGGACTACCGCTACGCCCTGCTGGCCAAGGAGCTATAAGTTCACAAAGACGGACAGGATAAACAGGATTTGCAGGACTAAATATCCACCCTGCTCATCCTGAAAAATCCTGTCCCTCATGTCCCATGCTGTGATGGCTACCCCTCCACCCGGTTGCGCCCCGCCGCCTTGCCGCGGTACAGCGCGGCATCGGCACGTGCCAGCAGTTCATCGAGGGTGAGGTCGTCGCCGGGCACGCGGGCAGCCACGCCGAGGGTGGCGGTAAGGGTAAGCTCGGTGCCGGGCAGACCGATGCGACAGGCGGCGATGGCCTGGCGCAGCCGCTCGGCGAACTGACGCCCACCCTCAAGGTTTGTTTCCGGCAGCAGGACGGCGAACTCTTCGCCACCGAGCCGCCCGACAATGTCGTTGGTGCGCAGCACGTCGCGACAGGCGTCGCCCACCGCGCGCAACACCTGATCGCCGGCGGCATGACCGTGGCTGTCGTTGACATCCTTGAAGTGATCCAGGTCCAGCATCACCACCGCCAGGGGGGCGTCATAGCGCAGGGCGCGCTCCATTTCACGCTCCGCCAGCTCGAAGAACCGGCGCCGGTTGGGCAGGGCGGTGAGTTCGTCGGTACGCGCCTGCACCCGCGCCGCCTCCTCCAGCTGGCGGCGCAACCCCACCTCCTGCTGCAACAGCATGGTCAGGTGTCGGCTGTGGGCGGAGTCGATGAAGGAGAAGCGGCGCAGGCGCGCATGCTGCACCGAGGTGACCATGCAGAAGATCAGCGTCACCACGAAGAACAGCAGTGCCAGCGGCAGCTGATGCTGTGCCGGCGGGAAAAACAGCAGGGTCTCGACACCCAGGGCTGCGACCGCGAAGGCCGTCGCCAACAGGCGATGGTTCAGCGTGCTCGGAATGAAAAAGAAGGCGCCCACCATCATCACCAGCAGGCCGGGATAGATCTCGAGAAACTCGCGCTGGCTCACCGGATACAGCAGCAGGGCATTGCCCAGCACCACAAAGAAAAACAGCAGGGTCAGGCGGTACAACCGCGGCGGATGCAGCGGATGGCGCAGCAGCCACCAGCCCAGGCCCCAACAGAAGGCCAGCACCCCGAAGCGCAGCAGGGCATTGAGCCAGAACAGGGAACTGAAACCGAGCAGGAGCTGGTCGGAGATGACGAAGGCGAAATACAGCGGACCGGTAACGAAGAGGGCGATGATGAAGTGGCGCAGCTCGGCAGCGCCGACATGCGCGCCGAAGGCCGCCTCCGCCGCTGGATCGACGAATTCGCCGCTCCAGCGGCTGAGCGTCACGGCATAGGGCAGATTGCCGCCATTGCCCGCTGCTGCTCCGTTATTCTCCCCGTTCATGCCACTGCCTGTGCCGATTTTCCCTGGAACTGCCTGCATCATACCGGGGCACCCCCGGCGGCGTCGACACGATGCTTCTGAGCCGACGGCGGCCGGTGGTACACTGTGCGCCTTTCAAACGACCCCAAGCGCTGAGGAATTACCCGTGAGCCAGCCCGAAACCAGCCATGGCGCCTTCCCCTGGACCCGCATGCGCCGCATGCGCCGTGACGATTTCTCCCGCCGCCTGATGCGGGAGTCCACCCTCAGCGCCAATGACCTGATCTGCCCCCTGTTCGTGCTGGAAGGCAGCAACCGCCGCGAGGCCGTGGCCTCCATGCCCGGCGTCGAGCGCCTGTCCATCGACCTGCTGCTGCGCGAGGCCGAGGCCCTGCACCGCCTGGGCGTGCCGGCGGTAGCCCTGTTCCCGGTTACCCCGCTGGAGAAGAAGTCTCTGGATGCCGCCGAGGCCTGGAACCCGGACGGCCTGGCCCAGCGTACCGTGCGGGCCCTGAAACAGGAATTCCCCGAGCTGGGCGTGATCACCGACGTCGCCCTCGACCCCTTCACCACCCACGGCCAGGATGGCCTCATCGACGACACCGGCTACGTCATGAATGACGAGACGGTGGCGGCCCTGGTGCAGCAGGCCCTGTCCCATGCCGCGGCCGGCGCCGACGTGGTGGCGCCCTCGGACATGATGGACGGCCGCATCGGCGACATCCGCGAGGCACTGGAATCCGCCGGCCACATCCACACCCGCATCCTGGCCTATTCCGCCAAGTACGCCTCCAGCTTCTACGGCCCGTTCCGCGACGCCGTAGGCTCCGCCGGCAACCTGGGCAAGGGCAACAAGTACACCTACCAGATGGACCCGGCCAACACCGACGAGGCCCTGCGCGAGGTGGCGCTGGACCTGGACGAAGGCGCCGACATGGTGATGGTCAAGCCGGGCATGCCGTATCTCGACATCGTGCGCCGGGTGAAGGATCAGTTCGGCGTGCCCACCTTCGCCTATCAGGTGAGCGGCGAGTACGCCATGCTGATGGCGGCCGCGCAGAACGGCTGGCTGGACGAGAAGGCGGTGATCATGGAATCACTGCTCGCCTTCAAGCGCGCCGGCGCCGACGGCATCCTGACCTACTTCGCGCGCCGCGCGGCGGAATGGCTTAAGGACTAGATACAAGATTCAAGATACAAGAGGAAAGTAAATGGCCGCGTGCAGCGCACACCTCCCCTTGTATCTTTGCTCTTTCCTCTTTCCACTTTAGTTAGAGACTAATCATGGCCCCGAAAAGCTTTGTCTTCAGCATGTTCGGCTCATCGCCGGTCAGCCCCCTGCAGCAGCACATGGGCAAGGTGCAATCCTGCGTGCAGGAGGTCATCCCGTTCCTGGAAGCGGCCCTGGCGCAGGACTGGACCCGGGCGCGCGAGGTGCAGAAACGCATCGCCGTGCTGGAAGGCGAGGCCGATGCCCTGAAGAAGGAGCTGCGTCTGCACCTGCCGCGCGGCTGGATGATGCCGGTATCGCGCCGCGACGTGCTGGAGGCGCTGCGCATGCAGGACAAGATCGCCAACAAGACCAAGGACATCGCCGGCCTGATCATCGGCCGCCGCATGGTGTTCCCGCCGGAGATCGCCGCCAAGCTGCTGGAATTTGCCCGCCGCTGCATCGATGCCACCGCCCAGGCGCAGCTGGCCATCAACGAGCTGGACGAACTGGTGGAGACCGGCTTCCGCGGCCACGAGGTGGAGCTGGTGGAAAAGATGATCACCGAACTGGATGCCATCGAGGCCGACACCGATGCCCTGCAGGTAGAGGTGCGCGACCTGCTGTTCGCCAAGGAGAAGGAGCTGTATGCCGTCGACGTGATGTTCATGTACAACGTCATCGACTGGATTGGTGACCTCGGCGACCTGGCCCAGCGCGTGGGCAGCCGCCTGCTGATGATGCTGGCACGCTAAGGAGGGCACCACGATGGAATACGCAACAATCTACATCGTGCTGGCGGTCGCCTTCGGCCTGTTCATGGCCTGGGGCGTGGGTGCCAACGACGTCGCCAACGCCATGGGCACCTCGGTGGGTTCCGGTGCCCTCACCGCGCGCCAGGCCATCATCATCGCCGCGATCTTCGAGTTCACCGGCGCCTACCTCGCCGGCGGCGCGGTCACCGAGACCATCCGCAGCGGCATGATCGACGCCAACCTGCTGGCCGGCCAGCCGGAGCTGCTGGTCTACGGCATGCTGGCCTCGCTGCTCGCCGCCGCCATCTGGCTGATGGTCGCCTCCCACTTCGGCTGGCCGGTATCCACCACCCACTCCATCGTCGGTGCCATCGTCGGATTCGCCGCCGTGGGCCTCGGCATGGAGGCGGTGAAATGGGGCAAGATCGGTTCCATCGTGATGAGCTGGGTGATCTCCCCGGCCATGGCCGGCATCATTTCCTACTGGCTGTTCCAGAGCGTGCAGAAGTTCATTCTCGACACCGATAACCCGCTCAAGAACGCCAAGCGCTACGTGCCGATCTACATGTTCCTGGTCGGCTTCATCGTCGCCCTGGTGACCCTCACCAAGGGCCTCAAGCATGTCGGCCTGCACCTCAGCACCGGTCAGGGATACTTCTACGCCGTGGTCATCGGCGTGGCCACCATGCTGTTCGGCATCTACGCCATTTCGCGCATGCGCTTCGATCCCAAGGCCGACCGTGAATTCCACTTTGCCAACGTGGAGAAGGTGTTCGGCATCCTGATGATCGTCACCGCCTGCGCCATGGCCTTCGCCCACGGTTCCAACGATGTGGCCAACGCGGTCGGCCCGCTGGCCGCCGTCATCAGCGTGGTGCAGAGCGGCGGCGAGGTGGCAAGCAAGGCCGCCATGCCGGCCTGGGTGCTGCTGCTGGGCGGCATCGGCATCGTCTTCGGCCTGGCCACCTTCGGTTACAAGGTGATGGCCACCGTCGGCACCGGCATCACCGAACTGACCCCGAGCCGCGGTTTTGCCGCCACCCTGGCCGCTGCCGGCACAGTGGTACTCGCCTCCGGCACCGGGCTGCCCATCTCCACCACCCACACCCTGGTGGGCGGCGTGCTGGGCGTCGGCCTGGCCCGCGGCATCGCGGCGCTGAACATGGAGGTGGTGCGCACCATCTTCCTGTCCTGGATCGTGACCCTCCCGGCCGGCGCCATCCTGGCCATCGTGTTCTTCTTCATGCTGAAGGGAATCTTCGCCTGATGGATCGCTATGCGGTGATGGGCAACCCCATCGGCCACAGCAAATCGCCACTGATCCATACGCGCTTTGCGGCGCAGACCGGCCAGGCCCTCAGCTATGAAGCCATCCTGGTGGAGCTGGGCGACTTTCCGGCCGCCGTGGCACGCTTCCGTGCCGCCGGCGGCCAGGGGCTGAACGTCACCGTCCCCTTCAAGCAGGAGGCCTGGGCGCTGGCCCGGCAGCGCAGCCGGCGCGCCGAACGCGCCGGGGCGGTGAACACCCTGCGTTGGGAGGCCGATGGCAGTCTGTTCGGCGACAACACCGACGGCGTCGGCCTGGTTCGGGACCTCAAGGACAACCACGGTGTGCCGCTTGCCGGCCGCCGCCTGCTGCTGCTTGGTGCCGGCGGCGCGGTGCGCGGCGTGCTGGAGCCGCTGCTGGAGGAGAGACCGGCGGCACTGGTGATCGCCAACCGCACCGTGGCCAAGGCAGAGGAACTGGCCGCCGCCTTCGCCGATCTGGGCACGGTTCGGGCCAGCAGCTTCGCCGCCCTGGCAGGACAGCAATTCGACGTGGTGATCAACGGCACCGCCGCCAGCCTGCAGGGCGAGGTCCCGCCGCTGCCGGACGGCATTCTCGCCCCGGGGGCGGTGTGCTACGACATGATGTACGGCAAGGAGCCGACGGCGTTCCTGCGCTGGGCCATGGCGGCCGGCGCCGCTCAATCGGCAGACGGGCTGGGGATGCTGGTGGAACAGGCGGCGGAGGCCTTCTACCTCTGGCGCGGCGTCAGGCCGGCCACCGCCGAGGTCATCGCCGCGCTGCGCTAGCCGCCTGTCGGACGAGGGCGGCGGCGTTCACCGCTGCGTCGATCCGCACCATTCCAGCTGCGCATGCGATGGTGACGGCCACGCCGCTCATTGGCCGCATCGCGCGGCAGGAACTCCCGCACCTCGATGCGACGGCCACGCAGCGTATGACCGTGCAGTTGCTGCACGGCACGCAGGGCCAGCCGCTCCGGAATCACCGTTGCCACCGCATAACCATCTGCCTCCACCCGCCAGCGCATGGGGCGGCAACATAGAAACAGCACGTCCAGCTCGGTGGGACTGATACCCTCGGGCAGATTGCCTACGAACAACTCCATGATCGCGGTACCGTGATGTTCAGGTGGTTTTGGTGGCCAGGTCGCGGAATCCCTGGATGACTATGCGCTCCTTTTCCTCCGTCGGCGCGACCCCTTCGGCAAACGGGTCCGGCTCGGCCGTCCTGGCCCGGCCCTGGCGCCGTTCCATGCCGCGCCGCTCCACACCCTGCCAAGGCCGGTTGCGCCAGCCCAGGGCACGGCGCTCGTTGCTGTAGCTGCGATAGAGGTATTCCCGCACACTCAGGACAAGGCCGAAGAGCTGGGAACCATTCAGCTTCTTGATGGCCTTCTGGGCCAGGCGATCGGAAGAGAAGGTGCAGACGGCATAACAGCCCGTCTCTCCATCCTTGCTGCTGTTCTGCTCCAGCTTGATCTGGACCTGGCGGTCGAACGGCGCGAGCAACCGCTCGACGTCGGCAACCTTCACGGTCCCGGGCAAATTACCCACGAATACCTCCATGTAATCCTCCTTGCACGACTTGGCCCCGGCTAGGCCCGGTAGGCCCCCTTGAGGCGGACATAATGCGCTGCGGAATAGGCGAAGCGCTCCCGTTCGGCATCCGTCAGCGGGCGTACCCGCCGCGCCGGAGTCCCCATCCAAAGATAGCCGCCCTGCAGGATTTTGCCCGGCGGCACCAGGCTGCCGGCACCCAGCAGGACATAAGGCTCCAGCACGGCCCCGTCGAGGATGATGGAGCCTATGCCAATCAGACAGTTATCCGCAACGGTACACCCATGCAGGGTGACGTTGTGACCGACCGTGACATCGTCGCCGATAATCAGAGGATGCCCCTGCGGCACCTCGCCGTGGCCGTGGGTCACATGCAAAACCGTGCCGTCCTGGATATTGCTGCGCGCGCCGATACGGATGTAATTGACATCACCGCGCGCCACCGCCATCGGCCACAGCGAACTGTCCTCCCCGATGGTCACGTCACCTATCACCACCGCCTGCGGATCGACATAGGCCGAGGCATGGATCGTCGGCATAACCTTGCCATATGGTCGGATATTCATTAGCATCGGCCCCCTTCGGGCCATTGTGCCGGAACACCGGCCCGGTATGATAGGGGACGAGCCCGCCAGGAATGGGGTAGCAATCTCACCACGACAGGGATGCAAAAGAATAGTTAAGAGCATCCTTGCATGCGTTTATTGTGTCTGTTGTGCCTCCTGTCGTTCGTCTCCGCCGCCCACGGCAAGACGCCGGTCTATATCGGCTTCGACGCGGAGGCGGGCCATCTCACCAGCACCTCCGACAAGGCCATCCGCCTCGGGCTGGAACAGGCCATTGCCGAGATCAATGCGGCTGGCGGCGTCCTCGACGGACGCCCGCTGCAACTCATCGTCAAAGACAACCGCTCGGTACCGGCGCGCGGCATAGAAAATCTCAAGGCCTTCGCCGCCCAGCCGGATCTGGTGGCCGTGTTCTGCGGCAAATTCAGTCCGGTGGTGCTGGAGCAGATCGAGACCGTCCACCAGCTGGGCATCCCCCTGCTCAACCCCTGGGCCGCCGCCGATGCCATCGTCGACAACGGCCATGCCCCCAACTACGTATTCCGCCTGTCGCTGCGCGACAGCTGGGCCATGCCTGTCATGCTCGACCACCTGCGCGCCCGCGGCCTGCGCCGCATCGGCGTGCTCCTCCCCAATACCAGCTGGGGCCGCAGCAACCGGCAGGCCCTGGAGACCCATCTGGGCAGCGGGCTGAACGTCACCCTCATGCGCTGGTACAACTGGGGCGATCGGTCGCTCCTGGAACACTACCAGGCCATCCTCGACTCCGGCGCCGAAGGGCTGCTGCTGGTGGCCAACGAAATGGAAGGCGCCATCCTGGTCCGTGAAATGGCCACGCTGCCACCGGAGCAACGGCTGCCCGTCGCCAGCCACTGGGGCGTCAGCGGCGGCGACTTTCCCGCCATGACCGGCCCGGCCCTGCATCAGATCGACTTCGCCGTGGTGCAAACCTACAGCTTCCTGGCCCCGCCGCGCCCGAGCGAAGCCGCACGCCTCCTGCACGCATTGCGGGAAAACCACGGCATCGACCAGATCAGCCGGATACCCTCCCCCGTCGGCGTGGCGCACGCCTATGACCTCGCCCATATCCTGGCGCGCGCCATCGACCTCGCCGGCAGCACCGATCGCGCCAGGGTGCGCGACGCGCTGGAGCAGGTACGCAACTACCCCGGCCTGATCAAGCAGTGGCGGCAACCCTTCAGCAGGGACAACCATGAGGCGCTGACACCGGGCGACGTATTCATGGCCCGCTACCGCGCCGATGGCGCCCTGGTGCCGGTGGAGCAACAGCCATGAACCCGCCGTTGCTGGAACGTTTCCGCAACTGGCTGGGCGCCAGTATCGCCAACCGCATCCTGGCGGCGGCGCTGACCGTGGCAACCGTGGCCCTGACCATCACGGGACTTATCTCCTACGGCTTCAGCCGCCACCTGTTGCAACAACAGATCGAACAGGAACACGCCTCCACCGCCAAATTGCTGGTACAGCGCGGCGAGTTGCGCCTGAACCGCATCGGCGAGGAAATGCAGGCCCTGGCCGCCAACTCCCTGGTGGTCAACGCCTTGCTCGACTCCGCGGGTCGTGACAGCTACCTGCTCCCCTTCCTGCGCGAATTCCGCAGCGCAACCCTGGCGCCGGAAACCCTCTGCCTGTACGACTTCCGCGGCATGCCCCTGGCCTGCAACCGTCCCGGCCTCGACACCCCGCTACCGCCATCCACCTGGCAACGGGAAGTCATGGAGAACAGCCGTCATTACACCGAACTGCTGCCGCAGGGGCATGGGCTGCTCATCGCCCTGCCGGTGGTCTACCCTGGCACCGGCCAGCCCGAAGGCCTGCTGGTGGCCCGTTTTGGCCTGGAACAATTGTTCAACCATGTCTTTCTGCTGGCCGGAGAACGCACCGTCCGCATCACAGCGGCCGGCCAACCCGTGTACTCCTGTCCCAAGTGCACGAATGACACCACGGCACTGCTGCAAACCAGCAGGCCCCTGATGCTGGCCCCCCCTTTCGACGACCTGCAACTGGTCCTGTGGGTGGGCGAAACCCGCGCCGCCGCCCTCGCCCCGCTGCACCAATTGACCCTTACCTACCTGGCCCTGGCCGCACTGATCCTGCTGTTAGTGTTTTTTGCCGCCCGCGCCATCGCGCGGCGCATCACACAGCCATTGACCGCACTCAGCCGCAACGCCGAACAGGTGGCGCAGGATATCTTCCACGAGCTGACCACCGAAGCATCCGGCAGCGATGAGCTGGGGCAGTTGTCCACCGCCTTCCGCCACATGCTGCACAGCCTGCGTACGGCACACAGCGAGCTGGAACAGCGCGTAACCGAGCGTACCGCCGCCCTCCGCGCCCAGCGCAATGACTACCAGATGATTTTCGATGCGGTGCCGGCTTTCATCTGGTACTTCGACGCGGAAGGCCGCGTCCTGCGCACCAACCGCCGCGCGGCGGATTTCCTGGGCCTGCGCGTCAGCCAGACGCTCGGCAGGTCGCTGTTCGAGCTGTTCCCGCCGGCGTTTGCCGCGCGCTGCCAGACCAGCAACCTGGAAGTCATCCACAACGGACGTGAGCAGGTCAACCTGATCGAGCCCCTGCAACGCCGCAATGGCGAGCTGGTGTGGCTGCGCATCGACAAGGCACCGTTCCACGACGAACACGGCACCATCCGCGGCGTCGTGGTGTTCTCCAGTGACGTCAGCGGCGAAATCAAGGCGCAGGAACATACCCGCCTCGCCGCCAAGGTTTTCGACAACACCCTGGAGGGCATCGTTATCGTCGACGCCGACCGCCGCATCGCCGCGGTCAACCGCGCCTTCTGCCGCATCACCGGCTATGCCCAGGAGGAGGTGCTGGGCCGCCCCGCCCGCCTGCTCGCCTCCGGTGCCCAGGGCAGTGCCTTTTACCGCAATTTCTGGCACACCATTCGCCGGCAGGGCGAATGGCGGGGCGAGTTGTGGAACCGGCGTAAAGGCGGCCAGATCTTCGCGGAACACCTGTCAGTCAGCACCGTCCGCGATGACCTGGGAAAAATCACGCATTATGTCGGCGTTTTCTCCGACATCACCACCTTGAAACGCACCGAACAGCGGCTGGAACAGATGGCCTATTACGACTCTCTGACCAATCTGCCCAACCGCACTCTGTTCACCGAGCGGCTGCAACAGGCGCTAATCAAACGCAAGCGCGAACCCAGTCCGCTGGGTGTGATGTTCATCGACTTGGACCGCTTCAAGACCATCAACGACACCTTGGGCCACGAAGCGGGGGATCAGCTACTCCAGTACGTGGCGAAACAACTGCAGGACTGCCTGCGCGAGCAGGATACCGTGGCGCGCCTCGGTGGCGACGAATTCATCGTGCTACTGGAGAAGCCTGGTGATGAACGACATGTGGTACACATCGCCGAGCGCATGCTCAAGGCGCTGGCCATACCATTCCAATTTGGAGGCCAGGAGGTGTTCAGCGGTGCCAGTATTGGTATCGCCATGTTCCCCGACGACGGCATTGATTTCGAAACGCTGCTCAAGAACGCCGATACGGCCATGTACCGGGCCAAAAACACCGGCCGCAACAACTACGTGTTCTATCAGGCGGAGATGAATGCCGCCTCGCACGAGCGCCTGCGCCTGGAGGGTGAGCTGCGCCGGGCCCTGCGTGAAAATGAATTCACTCTGTTGTTTCAGCCGCAGATCGATCTCGCCAGTGGCCACATCAGCGGTGCCGAGGTGCTGGTCCGCTGGAACCACCCCGAACGCGGCCTGCTGGCGCCGGCGGAATTCCTGGCAGTAGCCGAGGAAAGTGGAACAATCATCGACATCGATCGCTGGGTTCTGCGCGCTGCCTGCGATCGCTACCTCGGCTGGCGGCAGGAGGGGCTGGACGGAGTCCATTTGGCGGTCAATTTGTCCAGCCGCCACATTCTGCAACGCAATCTCTCCACTGAACTGCGCGATGTGCTGGGTGAACACAGTCTGCCTGGCGACTGGCTGGAGCTGGAATTTACCGAGACCAGCTTAATCCAGGACAGTGAAGATGTGCACCGCACCCTTCGGGCTATCCGGGCTCTGGGCGTACGCATTGCCATTGATGACTTCGGTACCGGCTACTCCAGCCTGCTATATCTCAAGCGCTTCCCGATAGATGTACTGAAGATCGACCAGTCCTTTGTACACGGTCTACCCGACAATACCGAAGACACCTCCATCATTGAGGCCATTCTAGCCATGGCCAGCCGACTCAAACTGCAGGTCGTGGCTGAAGGCGTGGAGCGGGCCGGCCAAGCCGGTTACCTGCATGCCAACGGCTGTCCCCAGGCCCAAGGGTATTACTATGGCCACCCGATGGCAGCCGAGGACTTCGCCAATCTTTACCGTGGTCAGCTACACTGACAGTTCTTGGCGCAGGCGTGACGTGAACGAGGGCAGCATGACAGGCAAAGACATTCGCCAGCTGGTACAGCGACAAAAGGAATTGCCGACGCTGTCCGATAACGCACAACGCATCCTCACGGCGTTCGATGCCGACGATCTGGACGTGGAGCGCATCGTCACGGTCTTGGAGAAGTGCCCCACCATCTCAGCCCGATTGCTGGGCCTGGCAAACTCGGCGTTCTTCGGCCACAGCGGACGTATCCATTCGTTACGCGATGCCGTGTTCGTGCTGGGACTGGTCACCGTCAAGAGCATGGCCATGGGCATGGCCATCGCCGGTTCCCTCGACACCCGTCGTTGTCCTGCCTTTGACGTGGAACGTTACTGGATGACGGCCATGACCACAGCCTTGCTCAGTCAACAACTCTATACAGCTATGCCGACCGAGTTACGTCCCGCCGGTGACAGCGTCTACATGGCCGGCCTGCTGCACAGCATTGGCCTGCTCGTGTTGGTACACCTCTATCCTGAAGAGATGAATCAAGCGTTACACAACTACCGCGCCGCACCTGAATCACGTCTAGCTGATCATATTCAGGCAGTGCTGGGTACCGACCATTACCAAGCCGGCATCTGGCTGGGCAGCCGCTGGCACTTTCCCGACAATCTGCTGCTGGTAATGCAACATCATTATGACCGCAGTTATCGGGGCGATCATTGGCCACTGGTACTGCTTAGCGGTGCCTGCGCCCGCTGCGCGAACCAGATGGTTGGCGGTGGCCCCCATACCGCCAACGAGGATACGACGTTTACCCTCTTCGGCATTGATCCGGCCCGGTTGGAGAGTGTATGGCAAAACACCTGCCGTCAACTGGA
The DNA here is from genome assembly GCA_040755915.1 of Pseudomonadota bacterium. Lineage (GTDB taxonomy): Bacteria > Pseudomonadota > Gammaproteobacteria > Thiohalomonadales > Thiohalomonadaceae > Sulfurivermis. Next base: position 15,612 of record JBFLWM010000007.1, read on the forward strand.
AACCATTCGTGAGATGTGCCTAGTCCTGGCGAGGGCGTAAGCACCATGACCGAATCGTCCATCGCCGGCGCCTCACGGGAGCTCAACCGCCATCTGGTCAACCTGCTGGACTCGCTGTCGGCGCTGTTCATTCTTACCGAACTTCCGGTTACCTCATTGGATGAAAACGCCCTGCTTGCCGGTGCCCTCGATGCCCTGCGCCAGAACCAGGATCTGGAGCGCTGCTCCATCTTCCTGCTCACACGAGAAAGTGAACTGGTGAATGCGGCAGGCTTCAGCTGGGATGACCTCTGGCAGGACAAGGTTGCCGCGGCGCGCCCACAACACCGGTTCCGCATCGGTGAGGGCATCATGGGCCGTGCTGCCGCCAGTGGCGAGCTGCAACATTGCCGTTCCTGCGCCGATGACCCTCACTTTTCTGCGTCCATGCCAAACTCTGCGCTACGCGGCACACTGATCAGCGTGCCGCTACGTGCGGACAGCACCGTGCTCGGGGTACTGAATGTCTTTCACCCTGAGAGTGGTTTCTTTGATTTCTGGCATGAACGCCTGTTGCTGCTGTTTGCCAACACCTTGGGACAACTTCTGGCCAATTGTCGTCTACTGCACCAGCGTGAGCAGATGGTGGAGCAACGCACCGAGGAACTGCACCGAACCAACTCGGCCCTGCAGCATGAAATCGAAGAACGTAAGACTGCCGAGGCACGCCTTGCAGAGGAACACGCTTTCCTACAAACGGTCATGGACAGCGTGTTGGAGCCGATCATGGTCATTGGCACGGATTATGGCGTGCAATTGATGAACCGGGCCGCCGCAGCGCTGAATATGGACGGCGGTTCTGACCGCTTCTGTTATCAGATCAGCCACCGACGCGATAGTCCTTGCGCCACACCCGAGCACCCCTGCCCAATTGCGGAAGTGACGAAGAACCGGGCGCCGGTCATTCTCATGCACCAACACTATGATGCGGCAGGTGAACCGCGTATCGTCGAGTTGCAGGCCTCGCCACTGTGGAATGAAGACGGGACACTGCGCGCCATCGTCGAGAGCTCACGCGATGTAACCGAGCGGGTGCTGGCGGAGGCTGAAATGCGGGAAAAGCAGCAGGAGCTGGCCCACCAAGCGCATCACGACCCACTCACCGGATTACCCAACCGCATGCTGTTCGCAGCGCATCTGAGCCATGCTCTCGCCCGGGCCCATCGCTACAGGAAAAACCTAGCGCTGCTATTTCTCGATTTGGATGGTTTCAAGGCCATTAACGATACCCTGGGGCATGCCAGGGGCGACATCCTACTGCAGACCGTGGCTGAACGCCTGCGGCGCCATGTCCGCGAAATCGACATGGTAGCCCGTCTCAGCGGCGATGAATTCACCATCCTGCTGGAGGATGTGCACGATACCAACGATGCCGGGCATGTGGCGCGCAATCTGCTGGATGCGCTCGCCCTGCCGATACACCTGGAGCAGCACGTCACGTCTATAGGTGTCAGCATTGGTATCAGCTGCTATCCCCAAGATGCACAGGATACGGAAACCCTGCTGCGCCATGCCGACACGGCTATGTACCAGGCCAAGGCACAGGGTAAAAACCGCTATTGTTACTATCGACAAGTGACAAGTGACAAGTGACAAGTGACAAGTAGGGTTGTTTGCCTTTTCTTTGCAACTTGAAACCTGTCTATGCCTTTACCGCATCGTCACCAGCTCTTCCGCGCTGGTGGGATGCAGGGCCACGGTGTTGTCGAAATCGCGCTTGGTGGCGCCCATCTTCACCGCCACGGCAAAGCCCTGCAGCATTTCGTCGGCGCCGTTGCCGATGATGTGGACACCGACCACCTTCTCCTGCACGCCGGCACAGACCAGCTTCATGGCCGTCTTGGAGCCGTGGCGGGTAAAGGCGTGGTACATGGGGGTGAAGCGGGTCTGGTAAACCTTGACCGACTCCGCGCCGTATTCCGCCCGCGCCTCTTCCTCGGACAGGCCGACGGTGCCGATGGGCGGATGGCTGAACACCACGGTAGGGATGTTTTCGTAATCCAGCTTGCGTTCCGGCTGGCCGCCGAACAGGCGATCGGCCAGACGACGCGCAGCGGCAATGGCCACCGGCGTGAGCTGGGCGCGGCCGGTGACGTCACCCACGGCATAGATGCCGGGCACGTTGGTGTTCTGATATGCATCGGTGGGGATATAGCCATGGGGATCGCAGGCGACGCCGGCCGCGACCAGGTTGAGATCGGCGGTCTGCGGCGCGCGGCCGATGGCCCAGATCAGCGTGTCGAAACCGGCCAGGGTATGGCCGCCGGAGCAGTGCAGGGTGAGGCGGCCGTCATCGCCCTTCACCACCTTCTCGACGTTGATGTTGGGCAGGATGTTGACGCCGTGGTTGACCATCTCTTCCATCAGGGTCTCGCGCAGCATGGCGTCGAAATGGCCGAGGAAGTGCTGGCGGCGCAGCAGCAGGTCCACCTCGCTGCCCAGGGCATTGAGCAGGCCGGCCAGCTCCACCGCGATGTAACCGCCCCCCACCACCGCCACGCGCTTCGGCTGCTCGCGCAGGGCGAAGAAGCCGTTGGAATCGATACCATACTCGGCGCCGGGGATGGCAGGAATCAACGGCGCGCCACCCGGCGACACCACGATGTGATCGGCGCTGTAACGCTGGCCGTCCACCTCCAGCGTGCGGGGATCGACAAAGCGTCCATACCCCTGAATCAGGTCGATGCCCGACTCCTTGAGATAGCCGCCATACCAGTCGTTGATGTTCTGGATGTAGCGCTCGCGCGAATTGATCAGCTGCTCCCAGTCGAAGTCATTGACCAGCACGTCGAAACCGTAGTCGGTGGCATCACGCAGCGCGCCGGCAATGCCTGCGGCATTCCACATCACCTTCTTCGGCACGCAACCGACATTGACGCAGGTGCCGCCGATACGGCCGACCTCGATCACCGCTGCCGTCCTGCCGTGCAGGGCGGCACGCTCGGCGGCGGAAAGGCCACCGCTGCCGGCGCCGATGGCGATCAGGTCGTAGTGTTTGGTCATGATGAGATTCCCCGGGTTGCGAAGGTGATTCGGGTCAGGCGTACCTGATGCTTTGCCACGATTCTACAGGCTGCCGCCTGCCGACGGCACCCATCTGATATGCTAGCCGGCAGGAGGTATGTCATGGGCTTGGACATACAATACATCTTCCGTTTCACCGACGGCCGCGAAGCCAGCTTCGCCATCCGCCTCGACGCTGTGAGCCTGGAATCCACCGCGCCCGTCTCGGCAAACGCCGCGGCCTGGACCCGGCTCGCATTTCACCGCTGCAGCCATTGCCCCCTCGATGAGTCCCTGCATCCGCACTGCCCGCTCGCGCGCTCCCTGGTCGGCACGGTGGCCGTGCTGGGCGATGTACTGTCCTACGATCAGGTGGCAACGGAGGTCATCACGCCGGAACGGCGCATCCTGTGCGACACCTCGGCACAAAATGCCATCAGCGCCATGATGGGCCTGATCATCGCCACCAGCGGCTGCCCGCACATGGCATTCTTCAAACCCATGGCGCGCTTTCACCTGCCCTTTGCCAGCGAAGAGGAAACCATGTATCGCGCCGCCAGCATGTACCTGCTGGGACAGTACTTCCGCCAGCAGCAGGGACTGCCGACGGAACTGGGCTTCGAGGGACTGGTCCATCTCTACCGTAACGTGGAAATCGTCAATCGCGCCATGGCCAACCGCCTGCGCGCCGCGGCACGCGAGGATGGCACGGTGAACGCGCTGGTGCTCCTCGACATGTATGCAAAGACCCTGCCGGCGGTGGTGGAAGAAACCCTACAGGAACTGCGGCCGCTGTATACTGCATATCTATAACGACAATAACCGAGAATCCAAGTGAACAATTCGGCAGAAGAATTCACCGATCAGGAATGGATTACCGACGAGCCGCGCTCCGGGCTGCGCGAGTGGCTGCTGCGCACCACCCTGCAGGACATGGTCGCGTCGCACAACCATTCACGCGACTTCAACGGCTCCCGCGCCGAATACATCTATCTGCGCGTGCGCCTGCTCAGCTTCGTCTTCGCCCTGCTGGCACCGCTGTGGATTCCTATCGACCTGGTGCTGCTCTCCGGCGCCAGCTTCAAGCAGATGCTGCTGCTGCGCCTGTCCTTCAGCGGCCTGTTCCTGGCCCTGGGACTATGGACCGCGCAGCCCCACAACCTGACCCTGGCACGGCTGCGCGTGGCACTGTTCATCGCCATTCCGGGCCTGTTCTACATCGGCTCGCGCATCGTGCTCGGTGGCGACGTGCCCGACGCGGGCATCCTCATGGGCTACAGCTTCCTGCCCTATCTGGTGGTGTCCCTGCTGGCACTGTTCCCCTTCACCCTCATCGAAGGGCTGGCCTACGCCATCACCATCGGTCTGGTTGTGCTCGGAACCGAACTCGCCTTCGGCACCCTGTTCACCGTGCGCGCCTTCGGCGAGATCTGGCTGCTCGGCCTGCTCGCCGGCATCGCCATGTGGGCCGAGCTGGCACAATTGCACATGCTGCTGCAGCTGTACCGCGAGGCCACCCGCGACGCCCTCACCGGACTGGTCAACCGCGCCGTGCTCACCAAGTGGCTGGACCTGGAAGTGGATCGTGCCCGCGACCGCACGCGCCCGCTGTCGGTGCTGCTGCTGGACCTGGACCTGTTCAAGCGCATCAATGACACCTACGGCCACCTCGCCGGCGACATGGTGCTGCAGGTATTCGCCCGCCTGATGATTCGCGAGATGCCCGGCATCAACCTCATCGGCCGCTACGGTGGTGAGGAATTCCTCGCCATCCTGCCCGGCAAGAACGAGCAGCAGGCGCTGGACCTGGCCAACCGCATACGTGCTGCCTGCCACAAGGCGCGGGTACGCGGGCCGGATAATCAGAGCATCGGCTTCACCGTCAGCATCGGTGTCGCCACGCTGGAGGAGCAGGAAGATGCCGAAGCGCTGCTGCAGCGCGTCGACAAGGGCCTGTACCGCGCCAAGGAAGCCGGCCGCGATCTGGCCGTGCTGGCCTGAGCAAAGGGTCTACACGGTGTCGCGCATGCGCAGGTGGTGCAGATAGGCATGCAGCCTCTGCAGGGATTCCGGCTCAGCCACCTCGTCGAACACCAGCCCCACTCCGTCATGGCCGCAATGGGCCACCATCGCCGGCAGGCGCAGCCTGCCACTGCGCTCCTCCGCCAGGATTTCGACCTCCACCAGGGCATTGCGGAACAGCAGGCCGGGATCGACCTGCACGAACATGCCATCACGGCTCACATTACGGCACACGCCGCGCGCCACCAGGGCGCCACGCGAATACAGGGCAACCTGCAGTTTGAGGGGCCAGCGGTACGAGAAACGGTGTTCCATGGCCATGCCGCACCGGACAGGGAAGATGACCCGATTCTAGCGCCAATGCGGGCCGGGGGAAAAAAGTTCTTGACTAAATCAATCGGCATTCATAGACTCATTCTACCCAGACATTGTTACACCCCTTAAATGGAAGGCCCCGGCCTTCCTTTTTTTTTGTCCAGGGATGGACTTATGCCGCGAAGGCCAGGGAAGGCCGAGAGCGGCGCTTGTCCCAGGGATGGACTTATGCCGCGAAGGCCAGGGAAGGTCCGGGGCGGCGCCTGCCGGCAATAAACTCCTCCTTGCGTCCTCCCAAATAGCCCATCGACAGATATTTCTTTTGCTGTAACGCATTTTTCTGCACTATAACCACACAAGAAATGCGACCTTCTGCTGCGGCAGCAGCATGGGTTGCCGCACGCCATATGCACGCGGCCAGCACCAAAAGAAAATCAAGGAGGAGTCATGAAGATCAACATGCCCGTTACCCAGCGGGAGCGCACCTATGGTGACGACGTCACCATCACCTCGCTGACAGACCTCAAGGGCACCATCACCTACGCCAACCGGGACTTCATCGACATCAGCGGCTTCAGCGAGGAAGAGCTGATCGGCAAGAACCACAACATCGTCCGCCATCCGGACATGCCGCCCATCGCCTTCCAGGACCTGTGGGACACCATGAAGCGCGGCCAGAGCTGGCGCGGCATCGTCAAGAACCGCTGCAAGAATGGCGACCATTACTGGGTCGATGCCTATGTCACGCCGGTCTACGAAGGCGACAAGGTGGTGGGTTACCAATCGGTACGCAGCCGCCCCGCCCGACAACAGGTCGATGCCGCCGAACAGCTCTATGCCAAACTGCGCAGTGATGACAAGGCCCGGCTGCCGAAACGCCGCAACATCTTCGACATCAGCCTGCAGGTGCGCGTCATGGCCAGCCTGCTGCTGCTGGCCGGCCTGGCCATCCTGGTGGCGCTGGTGAGCAGCTACAGTGCTGCCGAGCAGCAACAACTGCTGGACCAGCACATGGCCCGGGTCAGCGAGGTGCAACAACTGTGGCAGGCGAGCCGCATCAGCAGTGACAACGCGCTGGGCAAGAAGATCGATGCCCTGGGCTCGACCCCGGGGAAGATACCGCTGTCAGAAGCAGTGGCGGCCCTCAACCAGGACAGCACGCGTCTCATCGTCGCCATCTGTCTGGCCGGCCTGGCCCTGATGACCATCATCGGCATCCTGCTCAATCGTACCGTCATCCGGCCGATGTCCCAGGTCGTCACCCTGGCCAAGGAAATGGCCGGCGGCAACCTGGCCCGCCGCATCGAGGTAGAGCACAACGACGAAGTGGGGCAAATGCTGCAGGCGATGAAGCTGTTGCAGGCGCGTCTGCGTACCGCCTTCGGCCAGTTCCTCGAAACCGCCGACGAACTGGCGGCGGCGGCGGATCAGTTTTCCGCCACCGGGCACGAAACCGTGCAACATATGCAGCAGCAGCAGGCAGAAACCGAGCAGGTCGCCACCGCCATGAACGAAATGGCGGCCGCGGTACAGGAAGTGGCGCGCAACACGGCACAGGCGGCGCAGTCGGCCCGCGATGCCGAGCAGGAAAGTGGTGACGGCCGCCGCGTGGTCAACGCGGCACGGGCCGCCATTCATCGTCTGGCCGAGGAGGTGGAGCGCAGCGCCCAGGTGATCAACCGCCTGCAACAGGATGGCGATCGCATCAGCAGCATCACCGAGGTGATCAGCGGCATCGCGGAACAGACCAACCTGCTGGCACTCAACGCCGCCATCGAGGCGGCACGGGCCGGTGAGAGTGGCCGCGGCTTTGCCGTGGTGGCCGATGAAGTGCGCACCCTGGCCGGGCGCACCCAGTCAGCCACCGCCGAGATCCGCGGCATGCTCGACAATTTGCGTGGCGGCATCGGCGAGGCGGTGGCTGTCATGCAGCAGGGCCAGACCCAGGCCAGCGCCGCGGTGGACCAGTCACGTCAGACAGAGCACTCCCTGGAAAGCATCGGCGGGGCCGTATCGGCGATCAGCGACATGAACACGCAAATCGCGACGGCTGCGGAGGAACAGAGCGCGGTGGCGGAGGAGATGAATCGCAACGTGGTGACCATCCGCGATCTCGCCGGCACCACCACCGCCCAGGCCGAGGAAATCAGCTCTGCGGGGGCGCGCCTGGCGCAGCTGTCGGCACAGCTGCACGCCATGATGCGGCAGTTCAAGCTCAGCTGAGGGAAAGCGGCGGCTCCTGCAGGCGCAGGCGCTGCTCCTGCAGGGTCATGATGTGCTCTTCCCAGTAGCGCGGTGTATTGAACCAGGGAAAGGCGCGCGGAAAGGCCGGGTCGTCGCGCCGCCGCGCCAGCCAGGCCGCGTAGTGCATCAGGCGCAGGGTGCGCAGTGGCTCGATGAGGCGCAGCTCGCGCCGATTGAAGTCGCAAAACTCCTCATAGCCGCCGAGCAATTCGTCCAGTTGCAGCAACTGCTCGGGCCGTTCCCCGGACAGCAACATCCACAGATCCTGTACCGCGGGGCCGCTGCGGCAATCATCCAGATCGACGATGTGTGCGCCGTCATCCGTCCACAGGATGTTGCCGGGATGAAAATCGCCGTGGATGCGCTGCCAGTTCAAGGACGGCACGGCAGCGAAAGCTGCCGTCACCGTTTCCAGCAGCTCGGCGCTGAGATCGGCGTAACGCGATTGGTATTCCCGTGGCAACAACTCGCTGGCCAGCAGGTAGTCACGTGACTCCACACCAAAGCTGGCCACGTCCAGCCGTGGCCGCGCCGAGAACGGCCGTGCCGCACCCACCGCATGCAGGCGGCCGAGAAAGCGCCCCAGCCGCCACAGCACGTCCGGCACATCCAGGTCCGGCCAGCGCCCGCCACGGCGCGGAAACAGGGCATAACGGAATCCGCCATGCACATGCAGCGTCTCACCCTGGGCATCGACCAGCGGCGCCACCACCGGTACCTCGGCATCGAACAGCTCCTGCGCGAAGGCATGTTCCTCCAGGATCGCCGCATCGCTCCAGCGTCCCGGGCGATAGAACTTGGCCACCACATAACCCTCGTCCAGTGCCACCTGATAGACACGGTTTTCGTAACTGTTCAGCGCCAGCAAGCCGCCGGCGGGCAGCAGGCCGCACTGCTCGACGGCATCGAGCACCACGTCCGGGGTAAGGGCATCGTAAGGGTGGGACTGGATTTCGTTTACCATGGCCCCCACTTTACCGGATATACGCGAGTTCGGGAGATCACGCAGGCGCGGGATGGAAAAAACGTCCTGCGGCGGGCGATCTGCCGACCCCGCCAGCTCCCGATGTCGTGAGGTACCCATGAATCCCCTGCTGGAAATGACCGACCTGCCGCCGTTCCACGCCATCCGTCCGGAGCATGTGGAACCGGCCATCGACACGGTACTGGCGGAGAACCGCGCCGCCATCGCGCGCCTGCTGCAACAAGGCGCGTTCAGCTGGGACACGCTACTGGCGCCACTGGAGGCGCTGGACGACCGCCTGAGCCGCATCTGGTCGCCGGTGAGCCATCTCAACGCGGTAATGAATGCCGAGGAGCTGCGCACCGCCTACAACGCCTGCCTGCCCAGACTGAGCGCCTACGCCACCGAGTTCGGGCAGAACGAAGGCCTCTACCGTGCCCTGCAATCGATACGTGATGGCGACGAATATGCCCGCCTGTCCGCAGCGCAACGCAGGCACCTGGACAACCTGCTGCGCGACTTCCATCTCTCCGGCGTCACACTGCCGCAGGAGCAGAAGGCGCGCTTCAAGGCCGCCAGCGAGGAACTGAGCCGTGCCACCGCGCGCTTCGAGGAACAGTTGCTCGATGCCACCAACGGCTGGCACGTGCTCATCACCGACGAACAGCGCCTTGCCGGCCTGCCCGACAGCAGCAGGGGCATGATGCGCCAGGCGGCGCAGCGCGAGGGTCAGGACGGCTGGCGCATTGGCCTGGACTTTCCCAGCTACTTTGCGGTGATGACCCATGCCGACGACCGTGCCCTGCGCGAGGAGTTGTACACCGCCTACAGCACCCGCGCCTCCGATCAGGGCCCGCAGGCGGGACAGTGGGACAACGGCCCGGTGATGGAACAGATCCTTGCCCTGCGCCACGAACTGGCACAACTGCTCGGCTTTCCCAGCCACGCCGAGCATTCCCTTGCCACCAAGATGGCCGAGACACCACAGCAGGTGCTCGGCTTTCTGCGCGACCTGGCCCACCGCTCGCTCGCGCTGGCACAGAGCGAGCTGGACGAGATCGCCGCCTATGCCCGCGAACAGCACGGCCATGCAGAACTCGCCGCATGGGATCTCAACTACTACGCGGAGAAACTGCGCCGGCACAAATACAACCTGTCGCAGGAGGACCTGAAGCCCTGGTTCCCCACCGATCGCGTGGTGGCCGGCATGTTCGAGGTGGTGCAGCGCCTGTTCGGCCTGGACATCCGCGAAGTAACGGGGGTGCAGACCTGGCACGAGGACGTGCGCTTCTACGACATCTTCGACAGCGCAGGCAGCCTGCGCGGCCGCTTCTATCTCGACCTCTATGCCCGGCCGAAGAAGCGCGGCGGCGCCTGGATGGACGAGTGCATCCGCGCCCGCCGCCTGCCCGACGGCACGCGGCAGACGCCGGTGGCCTATCTCACCTGCAACTTCACGCCGCCGGTGGACGGCAAGCCGGCCCTGCTCAGCCACGACGAGGTGCAGACCCTGTTCCACGAATTCGGCCACGGCCTGCACCACATGCTCACCCGCATCGAGGTGGCCGGCGTCGCCGGCATCAGCGGCGTGGCCTGGGACGCGGTGGAACTGCCCAGTCAGTTTCTGGAGAACTGGTGCTGGCAGCGCGAGGCGCTGGATCTGTTTGCGCGTCATCACGAAACCGGCGCACCGCTACCGCCGGATCTGTTCGACAGGATGTGGGCGGCGCGCAACTTCCAGGCCGGCATGCAGATGGTGCGGCAGCTGGAGTTCGCGCTGTTCGATTTCCGCCTGTATCTGGAATACGACCCGCAACAGGGCGGCCGTGTGCAGCAGATTCTCGACGAGGTGCGTGCCGAAGTGGCGGTGGTGCGCCCCCCGCACTACAACCGCTTCCAGCACGGCTTCGCCCACATCTTCTCCGGCGGCTACTCGGCCGGCTATTACAGCTACAAGTGGGCCGAGGTACTGTCCAGCGACGCCTTCGCCCGCTTCGAGGAAGAAGGCGTATTCAACCGCGCCACCGGTATCGCCTTCATGGAGGCGATCCTGGAACAGGGCGGCGCGCGCGAGCCGATGGAGCTGTTCGTGGAATTCCGCGGCCGCGAGCCGAGCATCGACGCCCTGCTGCGCCACAGCGGCATGGCGGCGTGAGCCGTGATTGTCCAATAATCGATAAGGATAGTAAGCTACTCGCGATGAGAAGCTTACCTGGCCCCAACGGATGGGCACGCTACCGGATAGGCACAGCCCTGTTGCTCTGCCTGTTGTGGCCATTCCACCCCACGGCGGCGGCCACCCTCTATGTCACCGATCGGGTGGCCGCCGAGATGTATCCGGCGCCGCGTGCCGCCGGCAAGCCGATGCTGCTGCTGCCCACCGGCACCACACTACAGGTGCTGCTACAGCAGAAGGACTTCGTGCGGGTGCGCACCGCGGACGGCAGCGAGGGCTGGGTCCAGCGTCAGCAGTTGCAGGAAGACGTGCCGGCCCAGGTGTTGCTGCTGTCGCTGGCGCAGCAGCACGAGCGCACGGTGAAGGAACTGGATAGCGCCCGCCGCCAGCTGGCCGAGCAGACCCGTGCCGCCCAGCAGAGTCACCAGATGTCGCGCTCGTGGTGGATGTTCTTCGCCGTGCTGGTATCCCTGGTGACCGGCTTCATCCTCGGCATCATGTGGCTGGACTGGCGCATCCGCGAGCGCCACGGCGGCTTCAGGCTTTGACTCAGGATGCAAGAGAATCAAAGTCTGTCGTAGGAGCGGCTCCGCCGCGATACGGCGCAACGCCCTGCCCCAGGCGCCGAATCGCACCCTAGGCGATCCTACAGGTATGTTCACCTCTCCCTTGTATCTTTAACCTTCATCTGCCCTTATGAAAATCGCCTCCTGGAACGTCAACTCCCTGCGCGTGCGCCTGCCCCAGGTGCTGGACTGGCTGGCAGCACACACCCCCGATGTGCTCGCCCTGCAGGAAACCAAGATGCCCGACGACGAGTTTCCCCGCGCGGAAATCGAGGCCGCGGGCTATCAGGTACTGTTCTCCGGCCAGAAGACCTACAACGGCGTGGCCCTGCTCAGCCGCGAGCCCGCCGGCGGCGACATCGTCACCGACCTGCCGGGCCTGGATGATCCGCAGCGGCGCGTGCTCGGCGCGCAGTTCGGCGATGTCTATGTGCTGGACCTGTACGTGCCCAACGGCCAGGAGGTGGGCTCCGACAAATACGCCTACAAGCTGGACTGGCTGGAGAAGCTGCAGGCCTTCATCGAGGCGCAGATACAGCGCACCCCCAACCTGGTGGTGCTGGGCGACTTCAACATCGCCCCGGACGAGCGCGACGTCTACGACCCCAAGGCCTGGGAGAACAGCGTGCTGTTCTCTCCACCGGAACGCGCCGCCTTCCAGCGCCTGCTCGACGCCGGCCTGGCCGACACCTTCCGCCTGTTCGATCAGCCTTCGATGAGCTATAGCTGGTGGGACTACCGCATGAATGCCTTCCGCCGCAATATCGGCTTGCGCATAGACCACATCCTGGCCAGTGCACCGCTTGCGGCGCAGTGTACCGGTGCAGGCATCGACCGGGAGACCCGCAAGCTGGAGCGGCCATCCGATCACGCCCCGGTGGTCGCCGAGTTTTCCCGCTGAGAGGCGCTGTTGCCGCATAGAAAAGCCGGCCGCACCAGGACAGGCCGTGGTTCCTGCCCGGCCAATTCCTAAGCATTTCCCTTAGTCCCGTCGGGGCGTTACACTTCTCCAAAACCCTTCAACGGACAGGGTCATGGATCGCCTGACGGATAAACGGATGTTCAACCTGACGCGTTACTTCTCCACCTTGTCGCTGTTTCTGGTGCTGACGGCAGGCGTGGTGCTCGGCAGCCACTTCCACCGTTTCTCCACCCACCACCTGCTCAGCCAAGCCGAACACGACAACGTCGCCCTCGCCCGCTTCGTGCACAACGCCCTGCGCCAGGACTTCGCGACGGTGGCCGACATGGCCGCCGCAACGCCGACGGAGGAGCGCTTGCAGACACGTGCCGCCGTGCTCCTGCCCGCCGTGCGCTCCCTGCTGAAAGACAGCGACGTCATCAAGGTCAAGGTATACAACCGTGAGGGACTGACGGTGTTTTCCACCGATCCCGCGAATGTCGGCGAAAACGTTGCGGACAAACCCGGCTTCCAGGCCGCCATCCGGGGTGACGTCTCCAGTGCGCTGCACTCGCGCGATGTGTTTCATGCCCATGACGGTGCCCGTGCCAATATCGATTTCATCGCCAGCTACGTGACCATGCGCGGCGACAGCGGCGACATCTATGGCGTCTTCGAAATCTACCGTGACGTGACGCCACTGGTACGGCGCGTCAATACCACGCTGTGGCAGGTCGCCATTGCCGCCACCATCGCCCTCACCCTGCTGTATCTGTTGCAGCTGCTGGTGGTGCGCCGCGCCCAGGGGATTCTGCGCCGCCAGGCGGAGGCGCTGGAAAACGCCAATCTGGAGCTGGATCGCCGGGTACAGGAGCGCACCGCCGCCCTGGAAGCCGAAATCAGCGAGCGGCGCCACGCCGAGAAACGTCTCGACCACCTCGCCTATCATGACGCCCTCACCGGTCTGCCCAACCGCCTGATGTTCAAGGAGCACCTGACCCGGGGACTGATGCGCGCGGTCAGAGGCCAGACCCGCCTCGCCGTGCTGTTCATCGACCTGGACCGTTTCAAGGACGTCAACGATACCCTGGGGCACTCCATCGGCGATGAATTGCTGGTGGCGGTAACGCGCCGCATCAAGACCTGCGTGCGCACCAGCGACACACTGGCGCGCCAGGGCGGCGATGAGTTCATCTGCATACTGGAGGGCATTCACCACGCCGACGAGGCCGCTGCGGTGTCGCACAAGCTGCTCGACCTGTTCCGCCATCCGTTCATCATCGGCGACCACCAGCTTTACCTCACCGCCAGCATCGGCATCAGCATCGCGCCCGACGATGGTGACGATGTCGACTTTCTGGTGCGCAACGCCGATGCAGCCATGTACCACGCCAAGGCCAATGGCCGGAACCGCTACCACTTCTATACCGCCGCCATGACCGAAGAGGCACAGGCACGGGTGCGTATCGAGACACTGCTGCGTCAGGCCATCGACAGTCCGGAGCTCGCCACCTATTTTCAACCCAAGGTCGACATCAGCAGCGGACAGCTGGTCGGCTCCGAGGCACTGCTGCGTTGGCACAGCGGCGAATTGGGCTGCATCCCGCCGGGCCGCTTCATTCCCCTGGCTGAGGAATGCGGACTGATCGTCGAGCTGGGCGCATGGGTGCTGCGCGCAGCCTGCCGCCAACTGGCGACCTGGGATGCGGCCGGCTTTTACGTACCGGCGGTGTCGGTAAACCTGTCGGTCAAACAGTTGGAGCGCAGTGACTTCATCGATCAGGTCAGCAGCATACTGCACGAAACCGGCGTCAGCCCGGCGCGCATCGAGTTCGAGATCACCGAATCGATCATCATGAGCGTGGACGATGCGCTCACCGTGCTGCATCGCCTGCGCGCCCTGGGGGTGTCCCTGTCGGTGGACGATTTCGGCACCGGCTACTCCTCGCTTACCTATCTCAAGGCACTGCCCATCCAGACCATCAAGATCGACCGCAGCTTCGTCAACGGCATCGGCATCAACCCCGGCGATGAAGCGATCATTCGCGCCGTAATCGAGCTGTCACGCAGCCTCGGCTTCATCACCGTGGCGGAAGGTGTGGAAACGACCCACCAGGCACAATTCCTGCGCAATGCCGGCTGCAATCTGCTGCAAGGCTATCTCTACGGCAAGGCAGTGCCGGCGGACGAGTTTACCGAACACTGGCGCGGCACCACCCGCGACAGCCGGAGCCCGCTGGCGCAGCTCGTCTGAGCGTGCCGTGCGACGCCGGCGCAGTCTCCGGCGAACCCCGGGGCAGACGTCGCTCCGGTGCCGGCGCCCCCTCCGCCGTGTGGCGGCCATCACACAGCGCAAAAAAAACTGCCAAAAATCACCCCCCCGGCTTGCCAGTGGCCAATTCCCCATTATCATTGTAAGAAATGTAGCAGTCCCCTCCCCTATCGGCAGGACGCCCTTGAACAAACGCAGTGCCTACATTCTGGTGTTCGTAATACTTGCCGCCATCCCTATGGCGAGCATCTCCTACAAACTCTTTGCTCTCGGTTACCCCCTGGGTGATCTCGTTCCCGTCATCAATTATCAGGTGGACGTGAGCATGCGTGTCGATGGACACGGCGAAGACATCAACGTCGGGGTCTATCTCCCCAAAACTGATCAGCGACAATCCATCACGGAAGAAACCAACACCTCGGGACGATTTGCCTTCAGTGTGCAGGCCGATGGGGACAACCGGCTGGCCACCTGGGCAGGAAACGGCATCACGGGCCAGCATATAATGGTCTATTCCTACACTGCGCAGGCACAACATTTCCGTTTCGAGCTGCCTCGATCCCTCCCCATCCCCGCAGACTATCCAGCCGAGTTGCACGAATACCTGAAGCCGGAGCCCGGCATCCAGGTCAATGACCCGCTGATCGCCGCCACACTGGAGAAGCTGTTCCCCGCACAACCACCCGACGTGCTTACCGCACTGACGGTTATCCACCGCCACCTTCAGGATGACTTTGCGAATCGTGATTTTTCCGGCTATACCGACGCGTTGACCGCGCTAAAGCTCGGCGAGGCGAGCTGCAACGGAAAGAGCCGGCTATTTGTAGCCCTGGCACGCAAACTGAACCTGCCATCGCGACTGGCGGGGGGGCTGGTCATGGAACAGGGGGTCAAGCGCGTCAGCCATCAATGGGTTGAGGTGTACATCAACGGTCACTGGGTCCCCTTCGATACAGTGAACGATCACTTCGCCGAGATCCCCAGTCACTATCTGACGCTATATCGTGGCGACAAGTATCTTTTCCGCCACACCGCCAACGTCAACTTCCAGTATTTCTTCAAAATCAACAAGCGGCTGATGCCGCGCCACGAAGCGATGGCCACACTCGGCCATTCCGCCTTGAACGCCATCAGTCTGTATACAATGTTTGAGCGTGTCGGCATCAGCCAGAATCTGCTCAAAATAATAATCATGCTGCCGCTCGGCGCTCTGGTAACGGTGATCTTCCGCAACGTCATCGGCGTTGAAACCTTCGGCACCTTTCTCCCGGCCCTGATCGCCGCTGCTGCGCGCGAAACGGGACTGCTGTGGGGAATCGTCGGTTTCACGCTAATCATTCTGATATCTGCCGCCATCCGCAAGGGCCTGGACTGGATGCAGCTCCTGCATTCACCAAAGATGGCCGTCATGTTCACCATGGTGGTCATCATCATGATGACCCTGACGGCTTTGGCGGTGCATTTCGGCTTCTTTGAATTTGCCCACATCACCTTGTTCCCGATTGCTATCCTGGCCATTACCGCCGAACGGTTCGCGCTAATCGAGACAGAACAGGGATTCCGGCGCGCCCTGCAGATAATGGCAGCCACCCTGATTGTCACGTCGGCTTGCTATGCCGTAATGGACTCGCTGTTTCTGCAAAGTGTGGTCCTGGCGTTTCCCGAACTGTTGCTGGTTTTTATTGCGCTGAACTTGTGGCTCGGCAAATGGATGGGGATGCGCTTGATGGAATTCCTGCGCTTCCGCCGCCTTATTCTCCAGGAGAAGTCGCCCAATGCAGCGCAGGCTTAGCGAACTATGGCAGCGCTGGGCAGGCATCCGTCACATGGCGGCGCATGTCTTGACGATGAACCAGCGCAACCTGAATTACATTTATCCTTATAATCCGCGGCGCCACTTCCCACTCGCTGACGACAAGATCCTCACCAAGGATCTCATGCAGCGGGCGGGCGTACCGGTTCCTTCCAGCTACAAGATCTACGACGCGTTCTACCAGCTACGCAATCTTGAAGAAGACCTCGCACGCCATGCAGACTTTGTCATCAAGCCATCGCAAGGGAGTGGTGGCGGCGGCATAGTGGTAATCGCCGGCCGAAAAGGGACGGAGTGGGTGGGCCCGGGAGACAAGCAGTTTTCCTTGCCTCAGCTCCGAAAGCATATTTCCGACATCATTTTCGGCGTCTACTCATATGACCTGAAAGACCGTTGCGTCATCGAGGAGCGCATCAAGCAAAGCAGCGAAATGTCCGTCCTTAGTCCATGGGGACTCGCCGACATCCGCGTAATCATGTTTAACGACCAACCGGTCTTATCGATGGCTCGGCTGCCCACCCGGGCATCTGAAGGCCGTGCCAACCTGCACCAGGGGGCTGTAGGGGTTGGAATCGACCTGGAAAGCGGAATTACCAATCATGCGATTCTCAACAACATGCCTACCACCACCCACCCCGACACACAACTGTTGCTGCTTGGACGCCAAATTCCGCATTGGCAGGAGGTCATCCGTATCAGCCGACTCGCAGCGAGCGCTGTCCCGCTAAAGTACCTCGGCATTGACATCTGTATCGCGGAAAGCGGCCCGATGTTGCTGGAAATCAATGTTCGTCCAGGGCTCCAAATCCAGAATGCGAACCTCATCGGGCTGCGCTCCCGCCTGGACTCATTACGCTAGCGTCATCCAATGCAAGCACGCCTCAAACAAATACTGCATGAAAGTTTTCTGCCGGTAATTCTGGTGGCGATGGTTATCTTTCTCACGCTGGTCTATGCGGAGTTCAGCAGCATATACAATGCCGATGCCGTCACCACGATATACATCGACAATACACCAGCCACAACTTTCCATGACGAAACGGAGCCCGCGGCGGACACATACCTGCTTGCCGCCCAGGACACCGGCAGCCCACAGCTTCATGAGGCCGCAGATTTTGTCGCCGCCGGGCGCTGGTCAGAGGCGGAGGCCATCTATGCGTCTCTGCTGGCGGCACAGGAAAACTCACAGACACACAATGATCTCGGCATCCTTTACCTCAAGAAGGGCGACCCGCAGGCCGCTCTTGTCCAGTTCAACAAAGCCATCGCATCACCGATTCTGTATGTGCGCGCATACTTCAATCGCGCGATCACCTACTCTCGCCTGGGCAATGGCCGTGAGGCCATTGCCGACTATGCGGCGTTCCTGCGCCATATGCCCAACCACTTTGACGCACATTACAACACCGGGCGAATCCAGATGACGCTGGGCGAGTTCGACAGCGCAGTACATTCGTTGCAGCGCGCAGTCGAGATATCAGGTGGTGAGCGCAAGGCCCGCGCCAGTCATGCGCTAGGCACGGTTTACCGGGAACTGCACCAGTCCGTTCTCGCCAAGGCGGCCTTCGCCACAGCCATCAAGCTGCGCCCCGACTATATTGCCCCGCGGCTGGAACTGGCCGCCATGGAACAAGTCTCCGACGAAGGCGACGCGCGCGCCGGCGAAATATACGATGAAATTTTCCGACTGAAGCCGGATTACCCCCCCGCTCTGCTGGGCATCGCGCGTCGCCACAGCGCCGCCGGGCGCATCACCGAAGCGGAAGCAAACTACCGGCGAGCCATTAAATTCAATCCCGAATATCACGCCGCACACTACAACCTCGGGCTGCTGCTGCTCGAACAGGGGCGATATGCAGACGCAAGAGCAGAGTTCGAATGGATAACGAAGCGCGACCCGGAAAACAGCGAGGCATTTTTCAATCTTGCACGCACGGCCTATGGCGGCGGCGATAACGCAAGTGCGTTGGCGGCATATCAACGCGCTATCGATTTGCGCGGCGGCGATTACCCTGAGGCATACTTCAACCAGGGCTTGGTATACATCGCATTGAAACGCCATAACGACGCCGAGGCGGCCTATCTCAAGGCGATCAAGCTGCAGGAAGCTTACCCTGAGGCGTGGTACAACCTGGGCCTGGTGCAATCCAGACAAGGAAAGTCCGAGCTGTCCAAGCAATCATTTCTCTCTGCAATCCGCCACAATCCACGCTATGCACAGGCGTGGTTCAACATCGGGGTAATCGCCGGGCGCGACGGTGATGACGTCGGCGCGGTTGAAGCTTACCGTCAGGCACTGGCCATTCAGCCGGATTACGCGGAGGCGCGCCTTAATCTTGCTGTGCGCTATTCCAGACTGAATCGTCCAGAGGATGCAATCAGAGAATATCTCGCTCTGCTTGAACTGGATCAGAGTTACG
This sequence comes from Pseudomonadota bacterium, assembly GCA_040755915.1. Taxonomy (GTDB): domain Bacteria; phylum Pseudomonadota; class Gammaproteobacteria; order Thiohalomonadales; family Thiohalomonadaceae; genus Sulfurivermis. The sequence continues at coordinate 34,347 of JBFLWM010000007.1, forward strand.
CCACAGCGTGGTTCAATCTCGGCCTCGCCTATCTTGATGTCAAGAAACCATCGCAGGCGGAGCGCGCATTACAGCAGGCGCTCGACCTCGACGCACAGAACATCAAGATAATGAAGGCGCTGGCGAGCGCGCTGATGGCACAGGAGAAAACTGACGCAGCGATGGCCGTGTTACGCCAGGCAATCGACCTGGATTCTGCCGATCCGTTATTGCGTGTCCGCCTCGCGCGGTTGCTCGCAAGCGACGGCGATTTGCCGGCGGCGCGCAGCGAGTATGAAAAGGCGTTAAAGCTTGCGCCAGACAACAAGCGGTTCACCCGCGAGTTCAATGAATTATTTGGTTCCACTATCAATTAACACAGCAAGGAGGGGGTCATGCGCCGCAAATCAACCGTGTTTTTGTTGTTGTACCTATTACCCGGAGCGGCACTCTACGCCGCACAGGACAACTCTACCAAATCACCATGGTCTGTCGATTTGGAAGTAGGCATCGGCTATGACAGCAATGCGTACCTGTCGCCAGACAACGCATATACTGACTACGCCCCCACCATCCCGGTCGCCGTCACTCCGGTTACACGGTCCGGAATGTTCATGCCAGTCAGTCTCGATCTCGAATACGATGGCCGCGGCAGCAAGAAATTCGGATTCGTCGGCTCATACTCGTTTGATGGCGATTTTTACGCCGACTCCGATACAAAAAATGCCAACGAATACAATCACAAGGTTTCCGCCGGCGCGGAATTCCTGCTCAAGAGCAAGGGTCGTCGTGAGGACACCATAAGGGTAGAGCCCTATTATGTCGTCCACGACAAAACCTATTTCAATCGCGACACCGGTGACCAGATGGTGTCCAACCTCGGCACCGACCTTTCGGATCGCTACAGCTACAAGCTCACCGGCCTGATGGTGGAGCTGAAACGTGAAACCACACGCATTCAGCACAGCATTCATCTCGAAATGGCCACTCGCGACTACGTCGAACCGACCTCGACCGCGTTCGATTCATACGATCATGACTATTTCCGCGTTGGTGGCGATGTGGAGTTCGAGCTGGCCGACCCGACCAAGCTTACCGTGGGATATGACTACTACACGCGCGACTATGACGAATGGCGCGCGCGCGATTTGACCGGCACTTCTGTGGATGGTACGCGGCGGGAGTATGTGTACAACCAAGTTGGGGCGTCGCTGCGGCAGAAGCTCAATGCGGATGTAACGCTCTATCTTGATTACACATTGACCGACCGTGCGGATCAGTATCTCGGCTACAGCGACTACGTCAAGAACGAATACGGATTGCGCCTGATTTACAGCAAGAACCGCCTGCGGTTAAAGGCCAAGGCAAGCTGGTGGGAACGAGACTACGACAATGCCTATGCCTTCGATGAGCCGACGCAGGATGACATGAATTACAAATCCGCCGAGTACAGCCTGAAAGGCGATTACGACCTCGATGAGCACCATGGTGTCTGGGCCGAGGCCAAGACCATCGACCAGAAATCCACCGACCTGCGCTACGAGTACGACCGCACTCAGATCATGGTTGGCTGGCGCTGGGAGAATTAATCGATATCGTCAAGCCGGCAGTTTGACTTACTTAAGGGGCTGCATGATGAGCAGCCCCTTTGTTTTCAATGGCCGCTGTGTACGATGTTCCTGGCGCCGGTTTCCAGGATGCGCGACGCTGCAATGACGGCCAGTGCGGCAAAAGCGAGCATCAGCCACAGTGCAGCATGATAATTGGCGGCGCTGTACAGGCGTACGCCGTTCAGCATCGTGCCATCCCAGCCCCGGTCCAGCACCCAGCCGAACAACGGCTGCATGATCGCCGCCCCCAGAAACAGCCCGGTATTCACCACGCTGATCGCCATGCCCGACAACGCCGGTGCGCACACCTCCTTGGCACAGGCATAACTCAGCACGAAGCCGCTGCCGCACAGGCCGAGCAGTGCAAACAACAGCATGCCGCTGGTGCCCGGCGTCCACGGCAGCCACAGCAGGCCGGCACACACCAGCAGATACAGCAGCGCACTGGCCACCATCACCACCTTGCGCCGGCCCAATCGGTCCGAGATCCAGCCCAGCAGCAGGGTGCCCACCGCCATCGCCAGCAGGGTCAGGGTGGTGTACTGCGCCGCCTCGTCACGGCTCAGGCCATGGACATCGCGCAGCAGCGGAATTCCCCACAGCCCGGCAAAGGCGAACATGCCGCCGGCCATGCCGAAGTTGAACCAGAAACCGGGCCAGACGCGCAGATTGCCCCACACCGCGCGCATGTCGTGCAGCCAGTGCCGCTCGCGCTCCGCATGGGCTGTCTTGCCCTCCATCGCGCGCACGGAAGGAAAGCCGGCATCCTCCGGCCGGTTGCGCACGATGAGCAGCGACAGCACCGCCAGCAGCAGGGAGAACACACCGATGCCGACGAAGGCCGCGCGCCAGGACACATGCCCGAGCAGCCAGGCCAGCGGGCCCGCCGCCAGGATGGAGCCGACATTGCCGAGCAGCAGGGTAACGCCGCTGATGAGCCCGTAAATGCGTTCACGGAACCACACCGTGTTGCTCTTCATCAGGCCGACGAAGATCACCGACACACCCAGCCCCACCAGAAAGCGGCCGGTCATCGCCATCTCCATGGACTCGGCCAGGCCGAAGACGATGGAGCCGATGCCGGCCACCAGATTTCCCAGCGTCGCTACCGTACGCGCACCGACTGTATCCGCCAGCACACCGGAGGGGATCTGCATGGCGGTGTAAATGTAGTAATACATCGCCGCCAACGAACCGAGTGCGGCGCCGGTGGTGTGGAAGGCGGTCATCAGCTCGGCGGAGACCACGGCGGGCGCCATGCGGTGAAAGAACACCGACATGTAGGCCAGGATCAATACGGCATAGATGGCCCAGCGCACCTGCTGGAAACGGCGGGGGTCATAGGCTGTCGGATGATGGGTCATGGCGTGCATATATTGGAGGCGAGGCGTGCATCTTAGCCGATTTTCACACCGCAGCCCCGCGGCGCCGGGCTGCTATAATCCGGCATCCCCCATGCGAGGCCGGCCATGAAATACAAGGATCTGCGCGACTTCATCGCCCTGCTGGAACGACGCGGCGAACTGAAACGCATCACTGTCGAGGTCGATCCCTATCTCGAGATGACCGAGATCTGCGACCGCACCCTGCGCGCGGGCGGCCCGGCCCTGCTGTTCGAGAATCCCCGGGGGCACTCCGTGCCGGTGCTGGGCAATCTGTTCGGCACGCCGGAGCGCGTCGCCCTCGGCATGGGCGAGGAATCGGTCGGCGCACTGCGCGAGGTGGGCCAGCTGCTCGCCTTCCTCAAGGAGCCGGAACCGCCCAAGGGCCTGCGCGATGCCCTCGACAAGCTGCCCAAATTCAAGCAGGTGCTCAACATGGCGCCCAAGGTGGTAAGGGGCGCGCCGTGCCAGGAAATCGTGCTGGAGGGCGACGACGTGGACCTAGGCCAGCTGCCGATCCAGACCTGCTGGCCGGGCGACGCCGCCCCACTCATCACCTGGGGACTGGTGGTCACGCGCGGCCCGCACAAGGAGCGGCAGAATCTCGGCATCTATCGCCAGCAGGTGCTGGGCCGCAACAAGGTGATCATGCGCTGGCTGTCGCACCGCGGCGGCGCGCTGGATTTCCGCGACTGGCAACAGACGCATCCGGGCCAGCCGTTTCCCATTGCTGTCGCCCTCGGCGCCGACCCCGCCACCATCCTCGGCGCGGTGACGCCGGTACCGGATACGCTGAGCGAATACGCCTTCGCCGGCCTGCTGCGCGGCGGCAAGAGCGAAGTGGTGAAGTGCATCGGCAGCGACCTGCAGGTACCCGCCTCGGCCGAGTACGTGCTGGAGGGCGTGATCCATCCGGGCGAGATGGCCGAGGAAGGCCCCTACGGCGACCACACCGGATACTACAACGAGGTGGACCGTTTCCCGGTGTTCACCATCGAACGCATCACCCGGCGCAAGAATCCCATCTATCACTCCACCTACACCGGACGGCCGCCCGACGAACCGGCGGTGCTGGGCGTGGCGCTGAACGAAGTGTTCGTGCCGATCCTGCAAAGGCAGTTCCCGGAGATCGTCGATTTCTACCTGCCGCCGGAAGGCTGTTCGTATCGCATGGCGGTGGTGAGCATCAAGAAACAGTATCCCGGCCATGCCAAGCGCGTGATGCTCGGCATCTGGTCGTTCCTGCGCCAGTTCATGTACACCAAGTTCGTCATCGTCACAGATGACGACGTCAACGTGCGCGACTGGAAGGACGTGATCTGGGCCATGACCACGCGCATGGACCCGGTGCGCGACACCACGATGATCGAGAACACCCCCATCGACTATCTCGACTTCGCCTCGCCCATCTCGGGCCTCGGTTCCAAGATCGGCTTCGACGCCACCAACAAGTGGCCGGGCGAGACCAGCCGCGAGTGGGGCACGCCGATCCGCATGAGCGACGAGGTGAAGCAGCGCGTCGATGCGCTGTGGGAGCAACTGGGGATCTGAAAACCCTGCACCGCAATGGACGCAGCATCCTTTGCGGTTAAGCGCTCCGATGCAGGCGCACGCCGTCGCGGATATTGAGTGCAATCAGGGTCAGGTTGGCCGCGCCGGCCAGCAGCTCCGCGGCCTGCACCACGTAAAACATCCCGTCCATGTCTCCCGCCGCCGCCCAGCGATCCAGCAGCAGTGCCGCCGGCAGCAGGATCAGCAGGCCGTTGCCGGCGATGAAGGGCATGCGCCTCTGCTTCGCCGCCAGCAGCCCGCCGCTGCGCCCGCGCGCGAGGGCAAAGCCGCTGACACCGGTGAACATCAGCGCCGGGATCAGCACCCACAGCCCCTGCACGATGGCTGCCTTGACGCGGGCGATGGCGGCCGGGTCGCCGCCGACTTCGACGATCACGGTGGCTGAGAAGAACACCAGGATGGTGAGGAAGGCGATACTGCCGGCGATGGCGTGGGGGAGGGATTTCATGCGAGTGTCTCCTGCACCAGGTTGACACGATCCTGTCGATTTGACAGCATGCTGTCAATATGAAAAACGCCACTGCCCACACCCGCGCCGGCGGGCTGTTCACCGAGCTGGTGCTGGAGACCTTCCGCTTCAATGGCCGCCTCATCGCCGCCGGCGACGCCATGAGCGCGCCGCTGGGCCTCACCAGCGCACGCTGGCAGGTCCTCGGCGCCATCGCCCTCGACGGCAAGGCCCTTACGGTAGCCGACATCGCACGCCGCATGGGTCTGAAGCGGCAGAGCGTGCAACGTCTCGCCGATGCCCTGGTGGAGGAGGGACTGCTGCTGCGCGAGGACAACCCGGCCCATCGCCGCGCACCGCTGCACCGCCTGAGCAAGGCGGGTGAACGTGCCTACCGCGCGCTGGACGAAAAACAGGCGGCGTGGGCGGCGGAGTGTGCCCAGGGCATTCCGGCACAGCGCCTGGCCGACGCGCTCGCGATAATCGCTACACTGCGCCAGCGGCTGGAGGGTTAGGCTCCGGTTGGCGTATCCTGCACAGGTCATTCGCAAGCAGACGGAACGGCAATGCAGAAGATCATGGTGCTCAACCCCAAGGGCGGCTGCGGCAAAACCACCGTGGCGACCAATCTCGCCGGCTTCCTGGCCCAGGCGGGCAAGAAGGTGGCCATGGCCGACTTCGATCCGCAGGGCAGCAGCATCGACTGGCTGGCGGTGCGGCCCGCCGAACGGCCGACCATCTATCACGTCTCGCTGGATGAGGAAAAGGACAAGCTGCTGCTGCCGCTGGGGATGGACTACGTGGTCATGGATGCCCCCGCCGCGGTGCACGGCAAGGATCTCAAGCGGCACGTCAAGCGCGCGCAGACCCTGCTCATCCCGGTGCTGCCCTCGCCCATCGACATCCGTGCCTGCGCCCGCTTCGTGGAAGAGTTGCTGCTGGTGGGCCGCGTCTCGCGCCAGGAAACGCGCATCGCCGTCATCGCCAACCGGGTGAAGGAACACACCCTCATCTACCACACCCTGCAGCGCTTCCTCACCAGCCTGGGCATCCCCTTCCTCACCACCCTGCGCGACAGCCAGAACTACATCCGCGCCGCCGATCGCGGCCTCGGCATCGCCGAGCTGCCGCCGGCCCTGGTGGAGGTCGATGTGGCACAGTGGCAACCGATCCTGCGCTGGCTGGCCGAGCAATAACAACCGCTCTCCCGCACCAACCCTACGGGTCAAACGTCTTGCAGACCCGCCGCCAGATCGGGATAGCGCAGCGTCACCCCCAGTTCGTGCAGCAGGCGCCGGTTGTCCATGCGGCGCGATTCGGTGAGATAGGACAGCATGGCGGGGCTGAGCTGCTGCATGGCCTGCGCCAGGGTCAGTGCCGGCGGGCGCGGCAGGCCGAAGCGGTCGGCCACGGCATAGAAGTACTGCGTCATGGTGCCGTTGCTGCCGTCGCTGACGTTGTAGATGCGATCGGTGCCGCCGCGTTCGGCGGCCGCGACGCAGATGGCCGCCAGGTCGTCGGCGTGGATGCGGTTGGTGTAGCCACATTCCTCCTCGCGCAGTACCGGCGTGCCGGCCTGCAGCCGCTCCAGCGGCCAGCGGCCGGGGCCATAGATACCGCCGACGCGCAGGATATTGACCCTTGCCCCGCTTTCGCGTCCCCAGGTACGCAACGCCGTCTCCGCATCCAGACGGCGATGCGCCCGATCGGTGGCGGGCGCCGGCGGCGTGTCCTCATCCACCCAGGCGCCGTCACGATCGCCGTACACCCCCGAAGTGGAGATGTAGATCACACGCTCCGGTCGCAGGCCGGCGGCGATGAAGGCGCGCATGCGCGGATCGGTGTCGCCCTGCGGCGGGGGCGGTGCGAAGTAGTAGACTGTCGCGCCGTTGAGGGGCAAAGTAACAAGGGTTGTAGGGATATCGAGGTCGCCCCGCACCGGCGTGATGCCGGCGGCAGTCAGGCGGGCCGCCGCCTCGTCGCTGCGCGCCAGGGCCTGCACCGTGTGGCCGCGGGCCTGCCACAGCCGGGCGACGCGCAGGCCGATATCGCCGCAACCGATGATAAAAATCAAATTCACGGTTTATCTCCAGGGCCGATTAACGGATAATTCATACCTTTATTGTCAACAATAACCCAGCGGCAAGGTAGAGTTAATGAGCTTCAAAGTCCAGGTTGAACCCAGTGGTCACGAATTCCCGGTGGAACAGGGCGAATCCGTCCTCGATGCAGCCCTGCGCCACGGCCTCGCCTTCCCCTATGGCTGCCGCAACGGCTTCTGCGGCGCCTGCAAGTGCAAGGTGGTCAGCGGCGAGGTGAACTATGGCGACGAGGAGCCGGGCGCCCTCACCGAGCAGGAGCTGGCCGTGGGCATGAGCCTGCCCTGCGTGGCCAAGGCCGGTTCCGATCTGGTACTGGAGATCAAGGAAGTTACCGCGACCAAGGATATCCCGATCCGCACCCTGCCGGCCAAGATTGGCCGCATGGAGAAACTCAGCCCCAACGTGATGGGCCTGTGGCTCAAGCTGCCGGAGGGCGACCGCCTGCAGTATCTGGCCGGCCAGTACGTCAACTTCCTCCTCGCCGACGGCAGGAAGCGCGCCTTCTCCATCGCCAACGCCCCGCACGACGATGAATTCCTCGAGTTCCACATCGGTCTGGTGCGCGGCGGCCGCTTCACCGAACAGGTGTTCAGCGAGATGCACGAAAAGGACCTGGTGCGCATCGAAGGCCCGCACGGCAGCTTCTTCCTGCGCGAGGACTCCGACCGCCCCATCATCCTGCTCGCCACCGGCACCGGCTTCGGCCCGGTGAAGGCCATCATCGAACACGCCCTGGCCGAAGGCGTGCAGCGCCCCATCCACATCTACTGGGGTGCCCGCACCAAGAGCGACCTGTATATGCACGACCGTGCGCTGCGCTGGGCGCGGGAGTATGTGAACGTCCACTACCACCCGGTACTGTCACGCCCGGCGGCAGAGGATCAGTGGGAAGGTCGCACCGGCTACGTGCAGGATGCGGTACTGGCCGACTTCGCCGACGTCACCGGCTTCGAGGTTTACGCCTGCGGCCTGCCGGAGATGGTGCTCGGCGCCAGGAAGGCCCTGGTGGAACGCGGCCTCGACCCGGAACACTGCTACTCCGACGCCTTCGAGTGGGCCAAGGACTAGCTCCTGTCTGTAGGAGCCGAGTCCTCTCGGCGAACAGCGCCGGTGTCAGATGCTGGTTCGCCCGCGGCGTGGGCTCCTACGGTTTCTTCATGTTCCGCGTCACTGGCTTCGATCTGTAGGAGCCGAGTCCTCTCGGCGAACAGCGCCGGTGTCAGACGCTGGTTCGCCCGCGGTGTGGGCTCCTACGGTTTCTTCATGTTCCGCGTCATCAGCGGAAAGCGCTTCAACGGCACCACCGGCCCGGACTTGCCGTTGCCGGTCACCAGGGCCAGGCCCTTGTGATAGTAGTCGCGGGCGGTACTCTCCTCGCCCAGGCGCTCCAGCAGTTCGCCCAGCATGCGATAGGTTTCGGCACGGGCCTCCATGCCGGCGCTGGCCTCCAGATAGGCACGGGCCTTGCCCCACAGCTGGGCGCGCATGGCCAGCCGCCCCAGGCTCAGCAGCAGCAGCGGATGGCGCTGGTGGCGCTTGAGCCACTCCTCCGCCGCCGCCAGTTGCTGGGCGGGATTCTTGCCCTCGGCCAGCCCGTACAGACGCACCAGCTCCGCATCCCACTGCCGGCGCACCGCCTCGCGCAACAGATTTTCCGCCTCGTCGCCGCCGCCCAGGGCCAGCAGGCCGCGCACATAGGCCGCCAGCAGCGGCGCGTGCTGGCGCTGATGACGCGGGATGCGTTCCCACAGCTCGCGCAGCTTGTCCAGGTGGCCGTGCTCATGGGCATGGCGCAGCAGGGCCTCCCAGGCGCGGCGCTCCAGCAGGTCGGCCTCATCCTCTTCCAGGGCACGGCGCTTGCGCAGCTCCGGCAGCAAAACCACCAGTTCGTTCCAGCTGCCCAGGCGTTCGTAGACCTGCTGCAACAGTTGCAGCACACGCACGTTCTTCGGCGTCTTGCCGTGCAGATGCATCAGGGTGGCGAGCGCCTGTTCCAGCTGGCCGCTGGCCATCTGCAACTCGGCCTGGGTCACGCCCACGGCCAGCTCGCCTTCCGGCGAGGTCTTGTGGGCCATGGCGAGGTGGTAGTCGCGGCGCTCCTCGTCGCCCAGCATCTGGGCGGCGCGGGCGGCACCGAGATAGTTGAGCAGCGGCGTTTCGCTGCGCTCGGCATAACGCGACAGATCACGCTCGGCCTTGAGCCAGTGGCCCTCCGCCAGGGCGGTGAGACCGCGGTGGGTGACCAGACGGGCACGCAGCGCGCGCCGGCTGCTGCGCCAGGCGCGCAGGCGTGCCGGCAACGCCAGGGCTCCGGCAATCAGACGCAGGGCGGCATAGAACAGGGCAAAGCCGAGCAACACCACCAGCACGGCGAAGGTGAAGGAGGTTTCGATGCTCCACGGCCCGTAGTTGATCAGCACATAGCCGGATTCGCTCTGCGCCAGCAGGGCCAGCCCCACCGCGCCGACCAGGACGACGATGACGAAGAACAGCAGCTTCATGAACGGGCACTCCGCTCCAGGCGCGCGCTGATCTCGCGCAGGGCGTGCAGCGACTGGTCGATGGCCGGCAGCGGCGGGGCGACATCGATGGCGGCAAGACGGCCCAGGGCCTCGCGCATGCCGACGGTGGCCGGCGAGGCGGCATCGTAGAAACGCTCCACCCAGGCATCCGCCTCCTGCAGGGCGGCGCGATAGGCCTGACCGTGACCGCGCAGCAGCGACAGGCGTGCCGTCTCCAGTTTGAGGCGCAGATTCTGCCGCAGCAGCAGGCGCTGATCGGGCGTGGTCAGCGGCAGACTGCCGGCGTCGTGACGGCGGATCACCACCAGACTGCGGATATCCGACCATACGGTCTGCACCAGTCCACGCCAGCCACTCGGCTGCTCCGCTGCTGCCGTCGTGTCCTGTTCCTCGCGCGGCGTCCCCGCCAGCACCAGGTTGTCCACGCCCTTGCTCAGGGCGCCCAGCTCCAGGGTGATGCCGTCCACATCGAGCACGGGCAGGGCGCGCAGCGCCTGCAGCTCTTCGCTCAGCTGGGCGCGCACACGGGTCAGCAGGGGGTCATTGAGGAAGGCCAGGCGCTGATCGGCCGCCGTCATGGCGGCGATGGCGCCGGCCACGTCACGCTCCAGCAGCAGACGGCGGTTGGCCATCTGCAGCAGGTAATCGGCCTCGGCCAGCACCCAGGCATGGCGGTCGCGACCCAGGCGCTCGTTCATTTTCTCCAGCGCGTCATTCAGCAACCGGGTGTCGCTGCGCAACTGCTCCAGCGCCCCGCTGTCCTGGGCCAGGCGGGCGGCCATCTCCTGCTGCTGTGTCGTCAGCTGCTCCAGCCGGCTGTGCAGGACTTGGTTTTCATGCAGGACGGCGGCGCGCTGCTTGTCCACCTCCTGCCACAGGCTGTAGCCGCCGCCCAGGGTGCCCAGCGCCAGCAGCACGGCGAACCAGGCCAGCCCACGGCCGCTGCGCGGCCGCTCCGCCGCGGCCATCTCCTGTGCTGCCGTCTCCGGTGTATCCACGCTTTCCTCCGACACCTCGGCCACGGCGGTCTCGTCCGGCTTCTGTTCCATCTCGCTCATCGACTCTCTCCCGCGCGGCCCGCCCAGCGGGCCACCGCCTCCACCAGTCCTGCATCGCTCGCCAGGGCGGCGATGATGGCCGGTTGTGCAAAACCCAATTCTCTGGCCAGTTCGGCGGTGCGCTCGCTCACCACCACCAGCGGCAATTGCCTGAGCCGCGCCGCATTGGCGGTACCGGCCAATTCCAGCAGATTGCGCAGACCTTCGCTGCTGGTCACCGTCACGATATCCACCGCATCGGCCGCCAGTTGTGCCGCCAGTGCCTGCGCATCCGCACTCGGCCGTTCGCGCCGGTACACTTCGGCATATTCCACAACGGCGCCGCGCTCACGCAAAGTCTGCCCCAGCAACTCACGTCCGCCGTCGCCGCGGAAGATCACCACGCGCCGGCCCGCCACCTGTTGCAGTTCCGGCAACGCCAGCAGGCCTTCGCTGTCGTAACGCTCCGTCGGCTGCAGGTCCGGGCCGCGCCCGAGGCGCGTCCGCAGGGTGCGCGCACTGCCTTCGCCCACCACCGCCAGACGCAGGCCGGCGGGCAGACCGCCGTGCGCCGCGATCAGATCGAGACCGTACTCCACCGCATTGGGACTGACGAAGATCGCCAGGTCATATTGCGCCAGCCGCGTCACCGTCGCCAGAGGCGCCGTCATGTCCTGCGGCGGCGCAATGGCCAGCACGGGAAAACGGATCGCGCGGCCGCCGGCCTCTTCGATGAGACGGCACAGCGTGTCGGCCTGATGGGCGGGGCGCGTTACCAGCACGCCCCGCCCATGCAATTCAATAATCATGTCGCTTGGCGACTCCTTGTCCCCTCCCCCGTGCGCGGGGGAGGCAGGGGAGGGGGAATCCGACCGGGCCACGTTCCCTGTTGCCAGCAAAACACCATCCCCCTGTCCGTCAGGCTGACGCATACACCTCGCGCAGAATCACGTCGGCACCGCGTGACAGCAGGTCTTCCGCCAGCACCCTGCCCAGCTCCTCGGCATCCTCCGGCTTGCCGCTGATGGAGCCGCGCACCACCTCGCCGCCATCGGGCCGGCCGACCAGGCCGTGCAGCACGATGACGCCGTGGTCCAGTTCGGCATAGCCGCCGATGGGCACCTGGCAGCCGCCCTCCAGGCGGGTGTTCATCGCCCGCTCCGCCTTGACGCGGGTGGCGGTGGGGGCATGGTTGAGCGGGGCCAGCAGGGCATTCACCTCGGCGTCGTCGCTGCGGCATTCGATGCCCACCGCGCCCTGGCCCACGGCGGGCAGGCTGACGGTGACGTCGAGCAGTTCCGTGATGCGGTTCTGCAGTTCGAGGCGGATCAGGCCGGCGCTGGCCAGGATGATGGCGTCGTATTCGCCATCGTCCAGCTTCTTCAGGCGGGTCTGCACATTGCCGCGCAGGAACTTCACCTGCAGGTCGGGACGGCGTGCCAGCAGCTGGCACTGGCGGCGCAGGCTGGAAGTGCCCACCACCGCACCCTGCGGCAGGGCATCGAAGCTCTTGTAGGTATTGGAGACGAAGGCGTCGCGCGGGTCTTCGCGCTCGCAGATCACGGCCAGGTGCAGCCCCTCCGGGAAGGCCATCGGCACGTCCTTCATGGAGTGCACCGCGATGTCGGCACGACCGGCGAGCAGGCCCTCCTCCAGTTCCTTCACGAACAGGCCCTTGCCGCCGATCTTGGCCAGCGGGGTATCGAGGATCTTGTCGCCCTGCGACACCATCTTCACCAGCTCCACCTCCAGACCGGGGTGGCACTCCTTGAGCCGTGCGGACACGTATTCTGCCTGCCACAACGCCAGCAGGCTCTGGCGCGTCGCGATACGGATCAGGTTTTTTGCCATGGAATCAAACCTTTGTGTTCTATAATGGCGGCCCGCGATGGGGACGGGAACCGGCCGATGGAATAAGTAGTCCCAATTGAGCGTCTGATCATACACGCCCGGCACGGGCGGGCCTATTGCACGGATGGCGGTAGCGTCCTTATCCTAGGGAAAAACCCGCATCTATTAATAGGTTTTTGCATGAAGACAGTCTTCCGCGCCCTGAGCCTGCTGTTGCTGGCCGTCGCCCTTCCCGCCGCTGCCTGGTCCGACATGGAGGCCGACGCCCCTGCCGACGCCACCGGCGTGGTCATCCCGGAGGTCACCGACCTGCGCCAGGAGGCCGCCCTGGCCCGCAACAGGCGCCTGCCGCTCCTGGTGATGTTCTCGTCGGAATACTGCCCCTACTGCACCACCATGAAGAGCGACTTCCTCAAGCCGATGATGTTCAGCGGCGCCTACGACGACAAGATCCTGTTCCGCATGCTGGAGCTGCGCGCCGGTGCGGACGTCGTCGACTTCGACGGCCGCAAGGTCAACGTGTGGGAATTTGCCGAGCGCTACAAGGTCCGCGTCACCCCCACCCTGGTGTTCCTCGACTATCAGGGCAAGCCGATGGCCCCCAAGATGGTCGGCCTCACCACCCCGGACTTCTTCGGCGGCTATCTCGACGACGCCATCACCACCGCCTACAACCACGTGCGCAACGGCAGCAGCACCTTCGCCTGCAAGGATGCGCATACACGGCTGACCTGCTAAACACAGGGGCGGGTCGCGTACCCGCCCTGCGCATCAAATCTCGCCCGAGCGCAACAGCCGCCGCAGTTCCGGCAGGTGCCGCCGGCTGATCTCCAGCTGCTCCGCGCACGCCTTCAGTTTCACCCGTACCACGCCGTCGCTCCCTTTCTCCAGCCCCTCCAGCGCGGCACGCGCCACCAGGGCATTGCGGTGGATGCGCACGAAGCGCGCTCCATATTCCGTCTCCAGGGCGGTGAGCGAGTCCTCGACGAGCGCCTCGCCGCGGCGGTGGTGGGCCACCACATACTTCTGCTCGGCACGCAGGAACAGGATGTCGTCCACCGGGATCAGGGTGAGATTGCCGTGCAGGGTGCTGGACAGGTGGCTGCGTCCCGGCGGCTCAGGATCGGCGGCGGCGACCGCCTCCAGCTGCGGCGCCGTCAGGCGCCGCGCCTTGCCCAGCGCCTGGACCAGCCGCTCGGCCCGTACCGGCTTGAGCAGGTAATCCACCGCCTGCGCCTCGAAGGCCTGCAGGGCGTAATCGCCGTAGGCGGTGACGAACACCACCGCCGGCCCCTCGGGCAGGCGTGCCAGATGCCGTGCCGCCTCCAGCCCGTCCATGCCCGGCATGCGGATATCGAGCAGCACCACTGCCGGATGCAGGCGGGCGCAGGCCTCCAGCGCGGCACGGCCGTCACCCGCCTCGCCCACCACCTCGGCACCGGGCAGCGCCTCCACCATGCGGCGCAGGCGTTCCCGGGCCAGCGGCTCGTCGTCGACGATCAATACGCGCATCACACCGTCTTCCGGTAGGGCCAGCGCAGCCGGACCTGATATTCCCCGGCCCCTTCTTCCGCCTCCAGCACGGCGTCGGTGCCGAAGTGGAAGGCCAGGCGCTGACGGATGTTGTCCACGGCGACGCGGTTGCCGCTGCGCTCACGTGCCTGAGCCGGACAGGGATTGGTCACGCAAAGAATCAGCCCGTCGCCCTCCGCGCTGCCGTGCACGGTGATGCTGCCGCCATCGGCCAGTTGCTCGATGCCGTGGTAGATGGCGTTCTCCACCAGCGGCTGCAGGGTCAGCGGCGGGATGGCGGCGTCCTGCGGCAGGGCATCGATCTGCCACTCCAGATGCAGGCGTGTGCCGAGGCGCAGCGATTCCATGTGCAGATAGCGCCGTGTCAGCGCCAGCTCCTCCGCCAGCGGGATCAGGCGGCGGCCATCGCCCAGGCTGGCACGGAACAAATCGGCCAGGTCCTCGATGGCCGCCTCGGCCTGCGCCGGGTCGCTGCGCGTGAGGCTGGCGATGGAATTCATGCTGTTGAACAGGAAATGGGGGCGGATGCGTGCCTGCAGCGCGGCGAAACGCGCCTCGCTCTCCGCCAGCAGGCGCCGGCGCGACTGGTGGGTAAGATAGAAATAGCGCAGCGCCAGGGCGCTGACGATGGCGCCGATGGCCAGGTTGCGCAGCACGAAACGGAAATGGCCGCCGCTGCTGCCGCGCAGACCGGAATCGAGGATGAACCACCAGGCCAGCTCGGACAGGATCAGTATCACCAGCAGCAGCAGCCCGTAGCTGACCAGCGCGGCACTGCGATCGCCCAGCCGCACCAGCCAGCGCCGCCCGGTACACAACACGGCCGCGCCGGTCAGACCGGCCCACTGCATGAACAGCGAGGTCAATGCCAGGGTGTCCCACATCTCGACACCGCGGCCGAGCTGGGCCAGGGTGAGGATGAAGGCAAAGATCTCCGACAGCACGACCACGGCGAACACCGCCTGCAGGCCGCAGAAATCGGGCAGGAAGAAGTTGTCGTTGCGCGGGGATGAAGTCACCAAGGCCACCGGCCGTCCCTGTCGTGGATGAACGGCCTCATCATAGCCCCATCCATGCGGTGCGGGCATCCCCCGCGCCCGGTGATATACTGCGGCCCACTTCACGCTTCCCATCCCCGAGCCATCATGAGCAACGAAAAGACCGTCGAAAAACCCTGGACCGGCCGCTTCACCGAACCCACCGACGCCTTCGTCGAGGCCTTCGGCGCCTCCGTCGGCTTCGACCAGCGCATGTACCGGCAGGATATCCAGGGCTCCATCGCCCACGCCCGGATGCTGGCCCACGTCGGCGTGCTCACCGCCGCCGAGCGCGATGCCATCATCACCGGCCTGAGCGACATCCTGCAGGAAATCGAGCGCGGCGAGTTCGAGTGGTCCATCGCGCTGGAAGACGTGCACATGAACATCGAGAAGCGCCTCACCGACCGCATCGGCATCGCCGGCAAGAAACTGCACACCGGCCGCTCGCGCAACGACCAGGTCGCCACCGACGTGCGCCTCTACCTGCGCGACGAGATTGACGTAATAGCGCAGGAGCTGAAGCGCCTGCAGGCCAACATCCTCGACCACGCCGCGCGCGAGGCCGACACCATCATGCCCGGCTTCACCCACCTGCAGACCGCCCAGCCCATCACCTTCGGCCACCACCTGCTGGCCTGGAACGAAATGCTGCAGCGCGACAGCGAACGCCTCGCCGACTGCCGCAAGCGCGTCAACTGGATGCCGCTCGGTTCCGCCGCGCTGGCCGGCACCACCTACCCCATCGACCGTGAATTCACCGCGCGCGAGCTTGGCTTCGACGGCATCTGCCGCAACTCGCTGGACGGCGTCTCCGACCGCGACTTCGCCATCGAATTCATGAGCTGGGCCTCGCTGCTCCTGATGCACCTGTCGCGCTTCAGCGAAGAACTGATCCTGTGGGCCTCGGCCCAGTTCCGCTTCGTCGAAATCTCCGACGCCTTCTGCACCGGCTCCTCCATCATGCCGCAGAAGAAAAACCCCGACGTGCCGGAACTGGTGCGCGGCAAGTCCGGCCGCGTGTTCGGCGCGCTCATCTCCATGCTCACCATCATGAAGGGCCAGCCGCTGGCCTATAACAAGGACAACCAGGAAGACAAGGAGCCGCTGTTCGACACCATCGACACGGTGAAGGGCTGCCTGCGCGTCTACGCCGACATGCTGGGTTATGCCGAGCAACCCGACGGCTCGAAGAAATACCACATCGTCCCGCGCAAGGAGGTGATGCGCGAAGCGGCCCTGCGCGGCTTCTCCACCGCCACTGACCTCGCCGACTATCTGGTGCGCAACGGCGTCGCCTTCCGCGACGCCCACGAGATCGTCGGCAAGTCCGTCGCCTACGGCGTCAAGACCGGCAAGGACCTGTCCGAGATGACCCTGGCCGAACTGCAGCAGTTCAGCGATGCCATCAAGGACGACGTATTCAACTATCTGACGCTGGAAGGTTCCGTCGCCGCACGCAACCACATCGGCGGCACCGCGCCGGAGCGGGTACGGGAGGCGGCGCTCAGCGCCCGCCAGCGCCTGTAATCCAGGGAGCAGCACACCATGCAACAGATTCTCGACTTCATCATCGCCAACCCCCTGTACGGTGCGGGACTGGCCATTCTGCTGCTCCTGCTGGTCATCAGCCTGATCAAGCGCGCCGTCAAGCTGGTTGTCGTTGCCGTGCTGCTCAACGTCGGCTACGGCTATTACCTGCACGATGCCGCCATGAGTTATTACGACAAGGCGACCCGCGCCGTGGAAGATGCGGCAGAACAGGCCACCGATGCCGCCGCCAGGGCCGGCGAGATGATCAAGCTCCGCTAGCTGCCGCCGCACTACGCCAGCTGTCCCACTACTCGCAGGCTCGTCGCACCATGAATATCGTCGTCGTAGATACCGCCCACATTGCCGGCGAAGCCGACTTCCCCATGCTCGACATTCCCAAATACGGCTGGCAGCAGTTTCCTGCGCTGGCGGGAAGCGAGCTGGCGGAGCGCTGCTGGCGCTCGGATGTGATCGTCGCAGCGCACGCCCCCATCGATCGCGTCGTCATCGACAAGGCCTTCAAGCTGGCGCTGATCGTGGCCGCCGGTGATGACTACAGTCACATCGACCGTGCCGCCGCCGCGGAGCGCGGCATTACCGTCTGCCATATTCCCGGCGCCGATCCGGCGGATACCGCACAGAGCGAACGTCTCTGCGCACAGGTGATCGACACCATCGCCGCGTATCTGCGCGGCACCCCCATCAACGTGGTCGGCGCCTGAACATGGCACAGCTTGGTGTACTCAACACGCTGACCGTGCTGCGCAAGGGCAGCTATGGCGTGATCCTCGACGGCGGCGAACTGGGTGACGTGCTGCTGCCGCTGCGCGAGGCACCGGAGTCGTGCGCCGTCGGCGACACGCTGGAGGTGTTCGTCTACGTCGACTCCGACGATACTGTGGTCGCCACCACGCAGCGACCGCTGGCCCAGGTGGGCGAATTTGCCCTGATGAAGGTGGCATCCACCACCCAGTTCGGTGCCTTCCTCGACTGGGGACTGCGCAAGAACCTGCTGGTGCCCTTCGCCGAGCAGAGCGGCAACATGGCCGTCGGCCGCGCCTACGTGGTGCACGTCTACCGCGACAAGCGCACTGGCCGCATCGTCGGCTCGACGCGACTGGACAAATTCCTCGATCGCACACCGGCCAGCTACACGCCCCGGCAGGCGGTGGATCTGCTGGTGTGCGAGCACACCGACATCGGCTACAAGGCGATCATCAATAACCGTCATTGGGGCGTATTGCATGACGCCGACGTATTCCAGCCGCTGCGCTATGGCCAGCGCCTCGCCGGCTACATCAAGAAGCTGCGCGAGGACGGCAAGATCGATCTCGTACTGCAACCACCGGGCTACGCCAAGGTGGAGGGCATTGCCGGCGAACTGCTGGAGAAGATCAAGGCGGCAGGCGGCTTCATCAACGTCACCGACAAGAGTCCGCCCGAGGTCATCTACGCCCGCTTCGGCGTCAGCAAGAAGGTGTTCAAGCAGGCAATCTCCGCCCTGTATCGCGAACGCCTGATCACCATCGAGGCTGATGGTCTGCGCCTGGTGCGCTGAGCGTCCCCACGCTAACCCTGATGCCGGTCAGTTAGCGACAAAGGTACGGCAAATGTTTGGGAAGCACTGAATAAGTTCAGAGCTTCCGCGGCACAGGGATGTGCCGCCAATTTTCAACGACGATAAGTCGTTGAAAATTGAAGCCAATCGAAAATCACACTTTTCGATTGGCGTGGTCTGAGAAGTCCAGGATGGACTTATTCAGACCTTCCTTTGCAGGAGCCGAGTCCTCTCGGCGAACATTCGCCCAGGGGACTGGGCTCCTACAACGCCCGGGAATCGCGTAACTTATCGGCATTACACCCTAACTCTGCCTTTCCTGCCGGCACACACCGGCGTAGAATCGCGACGTTGTTTCCCCACTCATCTTTCTGCCGGAGGCTCGATGGATACCGTCATCAGCGCCGGCCTGCACCACCGCTAAAAACCGCGGTCGGGCAGCAGGCGCGGCCCATCTCAACGCAAACACCGTTACGCAAGAACGGCGCTTTCACGCGCCCTGCCGAAACCGATTTGTTGAGAGGATGACACGCCATGTCCATCGACCATTCCCTGCTGCTGCCCCTGGGCTGGAGCAACGACTTTCTCCGCCAGCTCACCCTGGAACAACTGGAAACCCTGCGCCCGGCCCGCATCATCGGCGTCGGGCAGGACCACTACCACATCGATGACGGCCACGGCGCGCAGGTCGCCACCCTCGCCGGCCGCTACCGCCATCGCCACGCCACCGACAGCACCCTGCCTACCGTGGGCGACTGGGTGCTGCTGGAGGCGGACGCCCCGCTCATCGTTGAGCGGCTCGAGCCGCGCAGCCTGTTGCTGCGGCGTGGTGCCGGCGGCAGCGAGCCGCAGGCCATCGCCGCCAATGTCGACGTGCTGCTCATCGTCAGTGGACTGGATGCGGAGTTCAATGTGCACCGCATCGAGCGCTATCTGGTGATGGCGGCACAGGCCGGCGTCACACCGCTGGTGCTGCTCACCAAGGCCGACCTGTATCCGGACGCCGAACCCGCACTGGCCGCGGTGCGGCCGCGCCTGCCGCCCGGCGGCGAGGTATTCGCCATCGACGCCCTGCACGCGCCGCTGGCGGAGCGGCTCGCCCCCTGGCTCAGCGCCGGCAACACCCTGGTGGTGGCCGGTTCCTCCGGCGTCGGCAAGTCGACGTTGATCAACAATCTGGCGGGCACCGAACTGCAGGCGACCCAGGCGACGCGGCGCGACGCCAAGGGCCGCCACACCACCACCGCCCGCGAGCTGATCCGCCTGCCGGGCGGCGCCTGCATCATCGACGTGCCGGGCATGCGCGAGGTGGGGCTGGCGCCCGCTGCCGGCGGCGTGGAGGCACAGTTCCACAGCCTGCACGAACTGGCCGCCCAGTGCCGCTACACCGACTGCAGGCACGCGGACGAGCCGGGCTGTGCAGTACAGGCGGCGCGGCAGCGCGGCGAACTGGATGAGGACGAGTGGCAACACTACCTCAAGCTGCTGGCCGAGGAGCGCCACAACATCGCCGCCCATGAGCGCCATCAGAGGGAGCGTGCCTTCGGCCGCATGGTACGGGCGGTACTGAAGGACAAGGAGCGCCACGGACGACGCTGAATCGCCTTCACCGCCCCTGCAACCCCACAGTTTGCAGGGGCGGGGCACGGCGATGATCCGGTACAATCCGCGCCAGGAGAACCATCGTGAAAAACACCATCGACGCCCACCTCGACTTTTCCTTCCAAGGCGAGCACTACGCGCTGTCCACCACCCTGAACCTGGACGCCCTGCCGCTGGACGAAGACACTTTGCCGGACTTTCACCGCCTGCTGGCGCAGGCCAACGGCATCGACACCTATTCGTACCTGTACGAGGTGATGGAATCCTGCGACCTCGAATTCAGCAACGCCGCCGGCGTCGCTGCGCAGTGTCTGCACGATGGCGTCTTCGACGTCGCCTGCTTCCAGGCGCGCCGCCGCGCCGAACTGGAGTCAGCCATCCTGGCGCCCATCGCCCGGCGCCATTTGAACATCACGAACCTCGACAGCGAGCCCGCGCTCAAGCAGGCGCTGCTGGAGGCCTATCACGCCGGCCAGACGGCCGCTCACTGAATTCACGCACCACGGAATCCATCATGGCAGGTTCACTCAAGGAGCAGTTGCTCAAGGCCGGGCTGGTCAGCCAGCAGCAGGCCAAGAAGGCGGCGCACGAAAAGCGCAAGGACAAGGACAGCGGCAAGCAGCAACAGGCGGCCGCGGAGGCGGCGCGCCGCGCCGAGGCGGCCAAGGCCGAGCGCGATCGGGAGCTGAATCGCCAGCGCCAGGAAGACGCCGAGCGCAAGGCCAATGCCGCCGCCATCCGCCAGCTCATCGAAGCCAACCGCCTCGACAAGACCGACGGCGAGGTGCCCTATAACTTCACCGACGGCAACAAGATCCGCCGCATCTACGTCACCGCCGAACTACATGCCCAGCTGGTGAAGGGCACGCTGTGCATCGCCAGGCTGGGCCAGCGTCATGAACTGGTGCGGCCCGACGTGGCGGAGAAGATCCGGGCGCGCGATCCGTCGCGGGTGATCATGCCGGCACCCGCCGCGGGTGAGACACCGGCGGCAGATGATCCCTACGCCGCCTATCAAGTCCCCGACGATCTGATCTGGTAACCCCGCGGTGCAATCCTGGAAACTGCTCGACAGCGCCAAGATCCCGGGCGACGGCACCGAGCTGCGCCTGCATGCGCGCGGTGACGAACACTCCATCACCATCGCCGGCAGCAGCGGCGAGCTGATGGGCAGCCGCTGCCATGGCTCGGAAGAGGCGCTGGCGCAACTGGCCTGCGCGCGCCTCGCACACTGCGCGGCGCCGCGCATACTGATCGGAGGACTTGGCTTCGGCTTCACCCTGGCGGCCGCGCTCCGCCATCTCGGTGCCGAAGCCACCGTGGTGGTGGCGGAGCTGGTGCCGGCGGTCGTGCAGTGGAATAGCACCCTGATCGGCCACCACGCCGGCCATCCCCTGCGTGATCCCCGCGTCACCGTGCATGAAGGCGACGTGGGTCTGCTGCTCAAATCGGCGGCGAGCCGCTATGACGCCATTCTGCTCGACGTGGACAATGGCCCGGAAGGGCTGACGCGGCAGGACAACAACTGGCTGTACTCCGCTGCCGGACTGCAGGCCGCCTTTGCCGCACTGCGCCCCGACGGCGTGCTTGCCGTGTGGTCGGCCGGCCCCGACGCGGTCTTTGGCGAACGCCTGCGCCAATGCGGCTTCGAAGTGGAGGAACGCCGCGTGCGCGCCCATGCCACGCGCAAGGGCGCCCAGCATACCCTCTGGCTGGCCGGGCGCGGCCCCTGACATTCTTCATATTTCCGCGCCGGCATCTGGCTGCGACAGGAAGCTTGCTACAATGGCACCGATGACCAGCCGCCCCTCTTCCTGTGATCCGAGCATTACCTGCGCCAACTGCGCCGCACGCTGTTGCCGGCTGCAAGTCCTGCTGTTCGGCGACAATGCAGTGCCCGCATACATGACCGAAGCCAACGATTGGGGCGGCACCGTGATGCGACGTCTTGCCGACGGCTGGTGTACTGCATTGAACCGAGACACCTTGCTCTGCACCATATATGACGCGCGGCCGGGTGTGTGCCGCGATTATGCAATGGGCGGTGCCGACTGCATCGCCGAACAGGCCGCGTAGAGGAATATGCCGTTGACCACACCGACCCTGGAAGAAAGCATCCGGCTACAGCGCGAAATGCTCACCGGCCTGCTCGCCGAGGCGATGCATGCCCTGGCGCAGCGTTGTGCCAACGTCATCGCCGCGCGCGCGCAGCTGGAACAACTGCTGACGCAGGCGCTGCCCGATCTGGCGCAGTGCAAGCACCTGTACATCCTCGACGCCGACGGCATACAGATCACCGACAACATCACGGCCCAGGGCCGCGACCCGGCGCACTTCGGCCGTCACCGCATGGACCGGCCCTACATGCAGGGCATCATCGGTACGACCGACTTCAAATTGTCCGAGGCCTACATCAGCCGCAACAAGAAGCGTCCCTCACTCACCGCCGTCCAGGTGATCCGCGATGCGGTGGGACAGCGCATCGGCTTTCTCGGCGCCGACTACGACCTGCGCGAGCTGCCGCTCACCGGCGGCCTGTACCGCGAGCCGGACACCTGGCGCCAGATCAAGGGCGACCCGGCGATCCGCAGCAGCATCTTCCAGCACCAGCGCGCCGAAAGCCTGATGGATCGGCAAATGGACAAGGTGCTGCCGATCATGAACGAGCTCATCATCGAACACGGCGTCTACCACGGCAAGCTGCACTTCTCCTCCAGCCGCGGCACCATCTGGCACGTGGACGACCCCTTCGTCTACCGCCTGCTCACCATCGACCAGCTCACCGATCCCAACACCTGCCTGGCCTACCCGCGCCGCCCTTACCACCCGCGCGCCGTCGTGCCAACGGTGGACGTGATGCCGGTGTTCGAGATGTTCCGCACCCTGCGCTTCGCCGACGAAAACGTCTACCTGCGCGCCGGCTCGCTCAACATCGTCAACGGCATGGTCGGCCTCAACTTCTCCTGCGACGGCTCCCACTACATGCGCTGGGACGAATTCCTGGAGCGCAATACCGGATTCTGGTTCGGGACGCTCAATAAATGAGGGAGGTGGTTAAATAGGCGTTCCGAAATACTGCCCACCGGTTTCCGCTTCTCCCTCAGTGCGAAGGCTGGGATGAGGGGTGAGATGGGCAGTATTTCGGAACACCTATTCAGCTGCGCGCCGGTTTTCGCTACAGACAAAAAGAAGATTCACAGCGTTATTGCGTACGCATAACGCGAAGCTCAGCGGCGCCGAAAAGGCGGTAGACTTTTCGGCGTCCGATGGATCGACTGGTTATGCCCGCTTTTCATGACCGATATGATGTTAAATGCGAGCATTGCGGGGCGCTCCTGATCTTTGTCCAATACTCCACCCTGGCATCTTCATCGATCTCCACAACACCGCCATAGAGGCGATCAGTTCCATCCATCTTGGGACCGGAGATCCAGTACGGGGCGCCCGACTCTGACTCTATGCAGTTGTACTTGTAGCCGGACCCTACCTTTTGGAACTCCCTTCCACCATACCGATACGATCTCTTTGAGCGGGACAGTTCGACCCATCCAATCCGGCCGGGCCCTTCTAGGCCACTGCCCTTGCATTCGATGTACATGATTCGCTTCATGCGCCAAAGCTTTCCTTAGAGGGCATAACGCCGCCCATAACCGGCAGCCAAAAGCGAAGCGACGAAGGAGCGTAGCTTTTGGCTGTCCGAGTTCATGGGCTTGTTAGCGAAATCAGATCTCGTCTAGCACTTCCTTTGGCAAGCGCATACCCATATTGTTGCAGACATATCGTAGTGGATCGTCCATGCGCCTTAGCAGGTGGTACATCTCCTCGACCTCAGGAAGCCCATCAAATCTGTGCTTGATCTTTCCGAAAAACCTAAGAAAATCACGATACCGGATGACTATTTCCTCCATGGCCCGAGGATCCAAACGTTCCTCTATCAACCTGTCTTCGACCATGGTTCTTCTTCTAATCCTTGAGTGCCTTTCGATCCGCTCCATGATGTGTTCAAAATAATCTGGCGGAAGTATGGTTGTTGGGTCACGAAGTAGCTTCTGGTTGGTGCGACTAATTTCCAACACTTCTTCGAGCACTCTGGATACATACCCGCCAGCCTCTTCGGCAACAGGGTCGACAGTTTGCTCTTGATCAACAACATTGATCGTTTTTAACTCTTCATCTAGTTTCGGCCACCACACCTCGAACGTTCTTTCGAGACGAAACTCTTCTATACCATGATCCCCGCACGCTTCATTGATCGACTTGATGAGTTTGTAAACGTCTTCCTTCTCGTGGATCGTTGACTGAAACTGAAGTATCGGACCAGTAACGTCGGAGCGCTTGATGCGAAACAGAAAAGGACAAACCCGACTCTTGTCTACACTCTTACCTAAAGCTCCTGCTTCGAAATTCAACCAGGGAGCATCTATGTTATCTGGAGTCACGCAAAGCACACCAAAGCTCGACTCGTCAAGCTCATCCGCGATATCGGAAGACCATCTCGCTCCCTTATCGATATCCTCTGACGAAACGTAAGGGATGATGCTCTGTATTACTGAAGGAAGCCAATCACGTAGGGCCTTCGCCACTTTATGACTCGTATCTCCAGACCAACTAATAAACACCTTCACATCTATTCCCCTGTGAATTAAAAAATGCGAATAAGCCAGCCGTCGCTAACGTCGAAGCTCAGGGGCGCGCCGCTTGCGGCGCGTCCCCTGGAGCGGCGGGTTGGACAGCAATGGGATATAGCCAAGACACAAGAACGCCATAAACACAGAATTCGATGAAGCCGAAGAGAAACCACGCAGCGGCTAATGAACCGGGGACTGGATACAGAAAAAACTGATTCAAGTCGACGAGCAATCCAGCTATGGCAGCAAAGAACACCCCATGGCCGAGTGCCCGCTTGATACCAGGTGTGCGGACAAATAAAGCATACGAATAGACAAAAAGTGCCGCCACTCCGAACGTCAGCAAAAGACCAAGCGCCATGTTCCGTTCCGCTGCGGGCCGAGCCACCTTCTCAAGAGCAAGGCTTGCCTCTTTGAGAAGCACCATGTGGACAAGCCCGTTCCACACCATGGCGAAAATGAATATCGCAAATACTGCAACAAAAAATCGTCTCAAATTCATGGAACGCTCCGAAAGTGAAATGCCCAACTACTATTCGGCGAATTATCCGCCGCATATGCGGACAGGATGCCCGCGCTGAATTCCGATATTACTTTCAACATCAATGGATTGCCATTATCCCCTGTGTGAATATCGACCGCCGCTATGTCGCCGAGTGACCGCGTGGCAGCGGCGCGGCTCCCGACTTATGGCTGCCATAAGCCCAATAAGACCCGCACAGCCCCCCCCGCCCGCCACCCCGGCGTCGGTGTTTTACTCACACCGCAAGCCTGTTAGATTAGAGGCAGGCAGTTTTTCCATCCCATCCCGAGGTTCATCATGCGGCGCTACCTGTGCGACGTTTGTGGCTATATCTACGACGAGCGCCTGGGCGACCCGGACGGCGGCATCGCTCCGGGCACGCGCATGGAGGACATTCCGGACGACTGGGTCTGCCCCGAGTGCGGCGCCACCAAGGCGGCCTTCATTCTGATCACTGACGAGTAAGCGGATCGAGCGCCGGACTGCCATGAAGCAAAAGATCTCGGTCAGCGATTTGCGCGTCGGCATGTATGTCGAGCTGCCGCTGTCGTGGACCGAGCACAACTTCCTGCGCAGCAAATTCAAGCTCACCTCGCCGGAGCAGATCGCCGCCATCCGTGCCCACGGCCTGCGTGAAGTCACGGTAGACTTCGCCCGCAGCGACGTGCCGCCGCCTGCCCCCCCGGAGCCCCTCGGCGAGCTGGAGTACGTCAGCCACAGCGATGCCATCGTCGACCCCAAGGATGCGCCGCCGCCACCGCTCTGGAATCCCGACACGCTGGTGCCGACGGAGCTGCGCGAGGCTGTGCACGACAAGCGTCTGGCGCCGGAACAGAAGGCCCAGGCGGTCTATCGACACAGCCGCGACATGATGCTGCGCATGCTCGATGCTCCGAGCGCCGAGAACATCCGTGCCAGCAAGGAGGCCCTTGGCTCGGTCACCGACATGATCCTGCGCGACGATCAGACGGCGCGGAATCTGCTGCGCATCACGGCGCACGATTTCTACACCTATACCCATTCCGTCAACGTCGGCATCATCAGCCTGATGCTGGCCAAGGCCATGTTCAAGAACTCCGATGGCCATGACATGCAGGAGCTGGGCGCCGGGTTCTTCCTGCACGACCTCGGCAAGGTGAAGGTGGACGCCGCGATCATCAACAAGCCGGCGCGGCTGGACGAGACCGAGATGCGCCGCATGCGCATCCACCCCTATCAGGGCTACAAGCTGCTGCGCGATGCCGACGCGCTCACCGAAGAGTGCCGCATCATCGTCATGGAGCATCATGAGCTGATGGACGGCGGCGGTTACCCCAAGCGCATCAAGGGCGACCAGATCCATATCTATGGCCGCATCTGTTGCATCGCCGACGTGTTCGACGCCCTCACCGCCGAGCGCTCCTACAAGAAGGCGATGACGCCGTTCGATGCGCTGACCCTGATGCGCGACAAGATGCCCAATCACTTCGACCGCCAGCTGTTCAACCGTTTTGTCGAACTGTTTCGCTGATCCGCCCGGCGGCAAGATGGTCTAAGCTCGCATTACCTCATTGTCTTTCTGTCGGGAGTTACCACCATGCTGCGCCCCCTCCTCTCCG
The DNA here is from genome assembly GCA_040755915.1 of Pseudomonadota bacterium. Classification (GTDB taxonomy): domain Bacteria; phylum Pseudomonadota; class Gammaproteobacteria; order Thiohalomonadales; family Thiohalomonadaceae; genus Sulfurivermis. The sequence goes on from JBFLWM010000007.1 coordinate 60,862, forward strand.
CCGCCGTGCTGTTGCTCGCTGCCGGCAGCCTGCATGCCGCCGACCTGGCCCGTGCCCAGGCAATCGTCACCGCCAAGTGCCAGCTGTGCCACGGCATGGAGGGTGAAAGCTCCAGTGCCATCTATCCGCGCCTGGCCGGCCAGAATGCCGCCTATATCGCCAAGCAGCTGGCCGACTTCAAGAGCGGACGGCGCAAGGGCACCATGAATGAAATGGCTGCCGACCTGACCGAAGCCGAGATGGCCGCGCTGGGCCAGTACTTCAGCAGCAAGCCGCCGCAGGCCCACCGCGTCTCCGATCCGGACTTCACCGCCGTCGGCAAATACATCTATCACAACGGCAACAAGTGGTCCGGCGTCGCGGCCTGCGCCTCCTGCCACGGCGAGGACGGCGCCGGCACCGAGAAACTGCCGCGCATCGCCGGCCAGCACCTGCGCTACCTGGTCACCCAGCTGCAGGACTTCAACAGCCGCGAGCGCACCAACGACAATGCCATCATGCACTCCATCGCCTCCAAGCTTACGGAGATGGAGATCGAGGCCGTGGCGCGTTATCTGAGCGGAAAGTAAGCACGGCCCGGCCGGCGGAAGCCGGCCCTGCACCAGCCATATTGTAGGGTCGGCTTCAGCCGACCAACCCGGCGACAAGAGAGAACAGGCATGAAGGTTCTGGTCAATCTGCAAGTGGTGCCCGTGGGCACCGAGGTCTCCGTTTCGCGCTATGTCGCCGCCTGCGGGCAGGTGCTGGACGAGGCCGAACTGCACCACGAGCTGCACGCCAACGGCACCAACATCGAAGGCGAGTGGGATGCGGTGTTCGCCGCCATCCGCCGCTGCCACGAGGCGGTGCATGCCCTGGGGGCGCCGCGCATCCAGACCTTCATCTCCGTCGGCACCCGCACCGACCGCGAGCAGTCGCTGCACGACAAGGTCGCCAGCGTTGCGCGTCACCGCGGCTGAAGGCGGCGAAACGCCAAAGCCGTCACACCCGCCCCGCTCACTGCCGAGGCCGTCTCGTTGTATAGTGGCCGCCGCACCGCGGCCCTTGCGTCGGGCCGTAGGAGCCCACTCCGTGGGCGAATTGCCGCGCATAGCCACGGCGCTATTCGCCGAGAGGACTCGGCTCCTACATGAATTCACTGCCCCCTGGATAGACACGATGCTCCAAACGTCGGGAACACCCTGAATGGACCTTCAGATCAGCAATATCACCATGCCGGTCGCGGCGCTCATCGCCTCGCTCATCGGCGCCACCGCCACCATCACCGCCACGCTGATCCAGCTGCGCATGGCCTGGAAGAAGGAAATGAAGGCGCGTGAGCGCGGCCAGCCGGTGACGCAGCAGGCCCGGCGTGGTCCGGTCGTCGCCATCATCGTCCTGCTCGTCGCCTCGGCGGTGGGCGGTTTTGCCCTGGCGCAGTACTTCAACACCGGCAAGAAAAAGGAGGTCGAGCTGGTGCGCAACGAATTCAACGCCAAACTCGATCAGCTCAATGCCACCGCGGCCCGGCTGGAGCATCTCGCCCTCGCCTCGGGTCAGGGCAAGGGCAGCGTCAGCGTCGGCGCCACCCTGCCGCCGTGCGCCGACTGCACGGAAGAACAGCCGGCCCGCATCGAGCTGTGCGCCAGCGTGCCCGCCGCGACCACCCTCGACGCTGTCGAGCTGTATGCCGCCGCCGGCGACGAGCCCCTGCGCCGCATGGAGGCGGAGCAGCCGCAGCAGGCGGGCCGTTTTGCCGGACTGCCGCAGGAGCGCCTCGAATCGGACACCAGCAAACAGGTCTGCCAGTCCTACCTGCACTGGGACGCGGCAGCCAGCCATACCCTGCGCCTGACCATCCAACATACCGCCACGGCCCCCTGACATGCCGATCCTGCTGTTTCGTCTCAATGGCGTGCCCGACGACGAGGCGGAGGAAGTCCGCGCCCTGCTCGACGCACATCACATCGATTTCTACGAGACCCAGGCCGGGCGCTGGGGCATCTCCGTCGCCGCCATCTGGCTGCGCGACGAAGACGCGCACCACGAGGAGGAGGCTCGCCGCCTCATCGACGGCTACCAGGAACAGCGCAGCCGGTCCGCCCGCGCCGAGTATGCCGCGCGGCAACAGGAAGGCCGCAGCGAAACCCTGGCCGGGCGTTTTCTGCGTGACCCGCTGCGCCTGCTCGCCTACGCCGCCATCATCCTGGTGATCCTCTATTTCACCCTGGCGCCGTTTCTGCACTGGCGTTAGCCAGCCCCGCCGCGCAATCCCGCGGACAAAATAATTTTTTCCACCCCCCTTCTTTTCCGCCCGGCGCTCCGCTATAAAAGCGGCGTCCGGGGCAGGAGGCCGCGAGGCCCCTCCTGACAGACCCGCCGGTCTGACCCTCGACACCCCTTCAGCTACAAGAGGTCCTTTGCGGAGCGTGTATGCGCGCAAACCTTGAGATCGGCAGTACCGAAACTTCGGAACCCCATATATTCGGCCCGGCGCCCTCCAACGTCCGGCCCGCAGTTCCCCTCCCCGTCAGCACCACCGCACAGCGCTTTCTCTCCGCCGGCGAACACCGCCTGCTGCCGCTGAGCATCGACGCCAAGCCGCTGTTCGACAGCCACGTCAGCGCCTGCGACTTCCTCGTCGCCGACCTCAGCTTCACCAACAACTTCATGTGGCTGTCGCGCATGAGTGGCTTCTACCAGATCATCAATGACTGCTTCTGCCTGTTCAGCCTGAACGGCAACCAGCTCGGCATGCTGCTGCCGCCCATCGGCAGCGCGCAGAATCAGGCGCGCGCACTGCGTACCTGCGTCGACATCATGGACAGCTACAACCACACAGCCGACGACAGCCGGGTGGATTACGTCAGCCCGGAGTTTGCGCGCCTGCTGGAACTGGACGGCGACGGCTGCTCACCGCACCTCGATGGCGCCTGGCAACTGGAACCGGCCTTTCCCGACTACATCTACCGCACCGCCGATCTGATCGAGCTGCGCGGCAACAGCTACAAGACCAAGCGCAGCGAGATCAACCAGTTCTGCCGCGCCCACCCCGACCACCGCATCGAGCCGCTGAGCCGCCACCACTGGAACGGCATGCGCGAACTGCTCAGCCAGTGGATGCGCGCGCGCCTGGAAGGGCTGCACGGCACCGCCGTGGCCGACTTCATCGCCAGTGTGGAACTGGAGCGGCAGGGAATAGAAAAGGCGCTGGCCCATTACGATGCACTGGGCCTGAAGGGACTGTGCCTGCTGGTGGATGAACGGGTCGCCGGCTTCACCTTCGGCGAGCGCATCAGCCACAGCATGGCCAGCGTGCTGGTGGAGAAAACCGACTTCACCATCCCCGGCGCGGCGCAATACCTGTTCCGCGAATTCGCCCGCACCTTCGCCGACTGCGATTACATCAACGTCGGCGACGACCTCGGCCTGGAAAATTTACGAAGAGTGAAGATGAGCTACCGCCCGGTACTGTTCGGCGAGAAGTTCACCCTGAAACGCAACGAATAGAGCAACGTAGGATGGGCAAAGCGCAGCGTGCCCATCAATCCATGCACAATCACAGACGATGGGCACGCTGCGCTTTGCCCATCCTGCATTTCGAAACCGAAGGATTACCCCACCGGCAAGGCCGTCTTGTCCACCACCCGGCGCATCACGAAGCTGGAATGCACCCCGCTCACCCCCTCGATGCGGGTGATCCTGTCGAGCAGCAGTTCCTGGTAGGCCTCCATGTCGCGCACCACCACCTTGAGCTGGTAGTCGGCGTCCTGGCCGGTGATGAGCAGGCATTCCAGCACCTCGGGCAGGGCGGCGACCCGCGCCTCGAAATTGGCGAAGCGCTCCGGGGTGTGGCGGTCCATGGAGATGTGGATCAGCGCCATCAGGCTCAGGCCCAGCGCCTTGGCGTCGAGCAGGGCGCGGTAGCCCAGGATCAGGCCCGACTCCTCCAGAGCCCGCACCCGGCGCAGGCAGGGCGAGGGCGACAGGCCGATACGCTCGGCCAGTTCCTGGTTGCTGATGCGGCCGTCCTGCTGCAGGAGTTCGAGGATGCGGCGGTCGTAGCGGTCGAGTTCCATGGTTGCGCGCTCCTGGCTTCTTGTTGGCAGATTATGTCTCCATAAAAACACTCATGGCAATAAAATTGTCGCGAAGCGGCGTTTCAGGGGCAACTTCGCAAGCACCTGCCGGCTCCATTGGCGTAATCTTTCTCCAACCCGCAAACATCGGGTGGAACCTGCCAAGTCTCACGAGGATACGGCAACCGGAACGCCCCACAAGGGCCGCCGAAACTTGAAACCCGAAACCGAATCAAGGATTGCGCCATGAAAGCCTTCGACCACAGCAAGTACCGCCCCGCCCCGCCGGTGGCCCTGGCCGACCGCCAGTGGCCCAACCGCCAGATCGAACGCGCCCCCATCTGGGCCAGCGTCGACCTGCGCGACGGCAACCAGGCGCTGCTGGAGCCGATGGACGTGACGCAGAAGCGCAAGATGTGGGCCTTGCTGGTTGAACTCGGCTTCAAGGAGATCGAGGTGGGTTTCCCCTCGGCCTCCCAGCCAGACTACGACTTCGTGCGCTGGCTCATCGAGGCGCAGCAGATCCCGGACGACGTCACCGTGCAGGTTCTGGTGCAGGCGCGCGAGGACCTCATCGTGCGCACCTTCGAGGCACTCAAGGGCGTGAAGCGCGCCATCGTGCACGTCTACAACTCGACCTCCACGGTGCAGCGTGAGCGCGTGTTCCAAATGGACCGCGAGGCCATCAAGGGCATCGCCGTGCGCGGCGCCCAGTTGCTCCAGCGCGAGGCGGCCAAATACCCGGCCACCGAATGGGTGTTCCAGTATTCGCCCGAGAGCTTCTCCAACACCGAGATGGATTACGCGGTGGAGGTGTGCGACGCGGTGATCGACGTATGGCAGCCGACGCCGCAAAGGCCGTGCATCATCAATCTGCCGGCGACGGTGGAGAGCGCCATGCCCAATGTGTTCGCCGATCAGGTGGAGTGGTTCTGCCGCCACATCAGCCGCCGCGACAGCGTCATCGTCTCGGTGCATACCCACAACGATCGGGGCTGCGCGGTGGCGGCGGCGGAGATGGCCGTGCTCGCCGGCGCCGACCGCGTCGAGGGCACCCTGCTTGGCAACGGCGAGCGCACCGGCAACATGGACATCGTCACCATGGCAATGAACCTCTACAGCCAGGGCATCGACCCGGAACTGGATCTTTCCAATCCGGACGCCATCATCCAGACCTACACCGAGTGCACTACCCTGCCGGTGCATCCGCGCCATCCCTGGATCGGCGACATGGTCTACACGGCATTCTCTGGCAGCCACCAGGATGCGATCCGCAAGAGCCTCAAGTTGCAGCAGCCGGACGAACATTGGCAGGTGGCCTATCTGCCCATCGACCCGCGCGACCTCGGCCGTGATTACCAGGCAGTGATCCGCGTCAACAGCCAGTCGGGCAAGGGCGGCGTCGCCTTTGTGCTGGAGCGCGACTACGGCCTGTCCTTGCCGCGCTGGATGCAGGTGGAGCTGGCACAGGTGGTACAGCGCGAGAGCGAGCGGCGCAGCGGCGAGATCGACAGCGCGACCATCCACCAGCTGTTTCTCGCCCACTTCGTCGCCGATCAGGCGCCGGTACGCCTGCAGGGCTACCGCCTCGATCGCGAGGGCGCGGTGGACACCATCGCCGCCGACGTGGTGGAACGCGGCAGCGCGCGCACCCTCTCCGGCCGCGGCGAGGGTGCCATCTCCGCCTTCGTCGATGCCTGGACGGCGCACAGCGGCACGCCGGTGAACGTGGTCGACTACAGCGAGCACGCCATCGGCAGCGGCACCAACGCCGAGGCCGTCGCCTACGTGCAGCTCAACATCGGCGGCCGCCGCTACAGCGGCGCGGCGCTGGACCACGACACCGTCAGCGCCTCGCTCAAGGCCGTGCTGTCGGCCCTGAACCGGGCGCAGGCGCAGCAGTCGGCAGCGGCCTGATTTGGACGAAGGCCTCAACCGCGAAGTACGCCAGGTTGCGCGAGGTTTTGGTGGAGCCACTGGCACCCCAAGTGAACCCCGCGCAGCGGGTGGCAATTCAACCACTCGCCGCAAGCCCTGGCGCAACTTCGCGTACTTCGCGGTTGACAGGTTTTACGTATAGAATTCCCGCCATACCGTCCCACCGCAGGAACACGTCATGTCCGATCCGCGCCGCACCCCGGGCAAACCCATCGACCACAGCAAGCTCGACAAGATCGTGGCCAATGCCCACAAGGAGCGGGACAAGCGCCTGGAGGGCTACCGCGAACAGTCGCTGCGCCTCCATCCCTGGATCTGCGGCCGCTGCGGGCGCGAGTTCACCCAGGCCAACCTGCACGAGCTGACCGTGCACCACAAGGACCACAACCACGACAACAACCCGCCCGACGGCAGCAACTGGGAAAACCTCTGCCTGTACTGCCACGACAATGAGCACCAGCGCTACGTCGACAAGGTGCGCGGCTACGACGGCATGGCGACGGGCAAGCAGGAAGCCGCCACCTTCAATCCCTTCGCCAACCTGAAGGACATGCTGGGCAAGGACGACAAGAAGTAGCGCATGCCGGACGACGCCCTGCCCATCTCCGCCCGCGTCGCCCTCCCGCTGCACGAGATCGAACTGTCCGCCATCCGCGCCGGCGGCCCCGGCGGCCAGAACGTCAACAAGGTTGCCAGCGCCATCCACCTGCGCTTCGACATCGGCGCATCCTCCCTGCCCGACTACTACAAGGAGCGCCTGCTGGCCCTGAGCGATCAGCGCATCAGCGCCGACGGCGTCATCGTGCTCAAGGCGCAGGAGTACCGCAGCCAGGAACAGAACCGCGAGGCGGCGCTGGCGCGCCTGCAGGCGCTGATCCGCAGCGTCGCCGTCACCCCCAAGGCCCGTAAACCCACCAGGCCCACCCGCGCCTCGCAGACCCGGCGCATGGACGGAAAGAGCCGCCGCGGCGCGGTCAAGGCGCTGCGCGGCAAGGTCACCGATTGAATTTCCCGGGACGCTGTCGGCCGGCTGAAGCCGGCCCTACGGCCTGATGCCATCCGGGTAAGGGCCGGCTAACGATGTGTCGCCGGGACTGGCCGCAGGGTGCAGCCACTCAGCGTCTGTGCGACAATAGCGCCCGCTCCGGCACACGCTCTCCCGCCCGCCGGCGACTGGAAAATTCATTTGCATCCCCGGACCTCGCCCCACTGACGCCAGCGGCGCCAGCCCGATGCTTTGGTCCGACCGTTACTGGAAACACGCCGTGCTCACCACCGCCAACATCACCATGCAGTTCGGGGCCAAGCCCCTGTTCGAAAACATCTCCGTCAAATTCGGCGACGGCAACCGCTACGGCCTCATCGGCGCCAACGGCTGCGGCAAGTCGACCCTGATGAAGATCCTCGGCGGCGACCTGGAGCCTTCCGCCGGCAATGTCAGTCTCGACCCCAACGAGCGCCTCGGCAAGCTGCGCCAGGACCAGTTCGCCTTCGAGGAGTATTCGGTGCTCGACACGGTGATCATGGGCCACACCGAACTGTGGCAGGTGAAGCATGAGCGCGACCGCATCTACGCCCTGCCGGAGATGAGCGAAGAGGACGGCATGAAAGTGGCCGATCTCGAGGTACAGTTCGCCGAATACGACGGCTACACCGCCGAGGCGCGTGCCGGCGAGCTGCTGCTCGGCCTCGGCATTCCGCTGGAACAGCACTACGGCCCGATGAGTGCGGTGGCACCGGGCTGGAAGCTGCGCGTGCTGCTGGCGCAGGCCCTGTTCTCCGATCCGGACATCCTGCTGCTGGACGAGCCGACCAACAACCTGGACATCAACACCATCCGCTGGCTGGAGAACGTGCTCAACGCGCGCAACAGCACCATGGTGATCATTTCCCATGACCGCCACTTCCTGAATTCCGTGTGCACCCACATGGCCGACCTGGACTACGGCGAGCTGCGCGTCTACCCGGGCAACTACGACGAATACATGACCGCCGCGACCCAGGCACGCGAACGCCTGCTGGCCGACAACGCCAAGAAGAAGGCGCAGATCGCCGAGCTGCAATCCTTCGTCAGCCGCTTCTCCGCCAACGCCTCCAAGTCGCGCCAGGCCACCTCGCGCGCCCGCCAGATCGACAAGATCAAGCTGGAGGAGGTCAAGCCGTCGAGCCGGCAGAACCCCTTCATCCGCTTCAACCAGGAGAAGAAGCTGTACCGCAACGTGCTGGAGGTCGAGGGCCTGGCCAAGGGCTACGGCGACAAGCCGCTGTTCGCCAACCTCAACCTGCTGGTGGAAGTGGGTGAGCGTATCGCCATCATCGGCCCCAACGGCATCGGCAAGACCACCCTGCTGCGCTGCCTGGTCAAAGACCTCGAAGCCGACAAGGGCGAGATCAAATGGTCGGAGAACGCCAGCATCGGCTACTTCGCCCAGGACCATGCCGCCGACTTTGCCAACGACATGCCACTGCTCGAGTGGATGGGCCACTGGGGCAAACCGGGCGATGACGAGCAGGTGATCCGCGGCACCCTCGGCCGCCTGCTGTTTTCCAATGACGAAATCGGCAAATCAGTGAAGGTGATCTCCGGTGGTGAACAGGGTCGCATGCTGTTCGGCAAGCTGATGCTGCAGCGCCCCAACATCATGGTGATGGACGAGCCGACCAATCACCTGGACATGGAGTCCATCGAGTCACTCAACCTGGCGCTGGAAAACTACGACGGCACCCTGATCTTCGTCAGCCACGACCGCGAGTTCGTCTCGTCGCTGGCGACGCGCATCATTGAGTTGACGCCCGATGGCGTGGTCGATTTCAGTGGCACCTATGAGGATTACCTGCGGAGTCAGGCGATCGAGTGATCGTTTTTTTGCGGGGGATTCCGTCCCCCTACGCCGGGTTACTTTTCTTTGTTCGGCCAAAGAAAACTAACGAAAAGAAAGGCCGCCCGATTGCCGCGCCCTGCGGGTTCCCTGCGCTTCATTCGGCACATCCCTGTGCCTCACCCTTCGGGCAGCCTGCGGCTGTGCAAATCGGCAGTCCTGCCGCTTTGTCTCGCCCGAATCGGCGCTCGCCTACGCGCCGTCCTGGCGCGAAGGCGAGGATATGCCCTCCCTGGCATGTCCCCTTCGGGCTATTCCCGATTCGGGCTGCGATGCTCGGCGCGGCAGACGGGGGAAGGCGGAAAGTCAAAATCAAAACCGCTCCGTTTCCCGTAGGGTGCGCACCGCGCACCGTATCCTTCGGCTAGCATGGCATTGGTGCGCAATGCGCACCCTACATTTTGTGTGCGCGAAGCGCACACCTCACAGCGCGATGCCGTCAGGCGAGCCGTCTTTGCCTTTCAAACCCCTTTGTCTCGCCGAGCAACGCAACCCGGGGCGGAATTGCCCGCAGGGGGCGCGCCATGGATGGCACGCATTTCTCCGTCGACACACGGACGTGCCGTCGGAGAAACCCGTCCCGGGCGAGTAGCGCAGGGAACCGCGATAGCGGCGAGACATCGGGGCGGTGTACGGGTCAAGGACATAGGTAACAAAAAAGTCCAAGGACATGGGTTACACCTTGATCGTCCAGTAGGGGGTTTTACCGCCCTTCTTGTCTCGTATATCGAAGCCACC
>JBFLWM010000008.1:0-14063 GCA_040755915.1 Pseudomonadota bacterium
GCCAAACGCGGCCAAAAGGCCGCAGGGATGAGCAAATACCGGCCTTGCCGGTGCGATTCGGCGCGTGATGACTCGCTGGGAGCGACGATTTTCTCATGGTTGGTTACTTATTCAGAGCATCCCTAACCCCTTGCTCGACCCAGACACCCTGTATGCCGCTTCGCGGCATTCCGGCCGCCGGTTAGATCCACGTTAGAGCATGGGGCTGAAGCCAATGACAGGCTGGCGTCGGAGTGTCGGAATCATCCTTTTTCTTCTGCTCGTTATCACGGCGGTTATCGCCAGAATTTCGGCGCCATGGAGCTCACTGTACTTTGATATCGGCGCTATCGTTCTTATTGCGGTGATTTTGGGGGTGCTGCGCCTGCTCATGCATCCTGAAACCGCGAACAAACAGCCAGATTCTGCCGATAAGTGAAGATGCATCCTTGCAACATGCCACAGAGCGCGATAGTTTCCCCGGTTTAGCGATCCGCCAGGCGCCTCTCCCAACATGAACCTCAATTTGCTGGTCATATTCACTGCCTGGTATTTCCCCCTCAGTCTGGTGACCTTCCTCGTCTACGCCCGCGACAAGGCCGCGGCGCGCAGGCAGGACCGGCGTACCCCGGAAAAATATCTGCATCTGCTGGCGCTGCTGGGCGGCTGGCCGGGGGCGTGGTGTGCGCAGCAGTGGTTGCGTCATAAATCAACCAAGCCGTCTTTCCGCCGTGTCTTCTGGCTGACGCTGCTCATCAATCTTGTGGCACCGGCATATCTGCTGTCGCCATATGGCGCCGCGACGCTGCAATCGATGCAGGCCATGACGCGATAGGCTGGCCATCTGGGGGGCGCCGGGCTTTTGAGACAGCGGCAGCCCGTTCGTGGTGATGTGCGTATAATCCCTGTCTCGCCCCTTTCACACCCCGGATATCCCATGAGCAACGAACACTTCATTGCCGGCAAGGATGCCTCGCTGGAAGCCTCCATCAACGCCATGCAGGCGCGCCTAGCCGCCCTTGGCTTTGCCCTGGAGGAACGCTCCTGGCTCAATCCGGTGGAGGGCATCTGGTCGGTGCATGTGCGCGAGGTGGATTGCCCGCTGCTGTTCACCAACGGCAAGGGCGCCAGCAAGATGGCGGCGCTGGCCAGCGCGCTGGGGGAGTTTTTCGAGCGTCTCGGCACCAATTATTTCTGGAACCATTACTACCTGGGCGAGGCCAACGCCAACGCGGCCTTTGCCCACTATCCGCAGGAGCGCTGGTTTGCGCTGCAAAAGGGCGGGGCCTGGCCGGAGGAGTTGCTGACGCCGGAGCTGCGTGCCTTCTACGACCCGGAAGGGACGCTGGAGGTGCGCAGTCTGGTGGACTTCAACAGCGGCAACGCCGCACGCGGCATCTGCGCCATTCCCTATCAGCGCCAGCGCGACGGCGCCACGGTGTGGTTCCCGGTCAACATCATCAGCAATCTCTACGTCAGCAATGGCATGTCGGCGGGCAACACGCCGACCGAGGCACGCACCCAGGGGCTGTCGGAGATCTTCGAGCGCCATGTGAAGTTCCGCATCCTCGCCGAGGGCCTGTGTCTGCCCGACGTGCCGGCGGAGGTGATCGCCCGCTATCCGCGTATCGCCGCCGGCATCGCCGAGCTGCGCGCGGCGGGTTTCGGCATCCTGGTCAAGGATGCCTCGCTGGGCGGCAAGTATCCGGTGATGTGCGTGACGCTGCTCAATCCGCACGATCAGGGCTGCTACGCCAGCTTCGGCGCCCATCCGCGTTTCGAGGTGGCGCTGGAGCGTGCCCTGACCGAGCTGTTGCAGGGGCGCGCCCTCGATGCCTTGAGCGGGTTTCCGCCGCCGTCGCACGATCTCGACGAGGTGGCCAGTCCGCAGAACCTGGAGGCGCATTTCGTCGATTCCAGCGGTCTCGTCGGTTGGGGCTTTCTCGGCGAGGGCGCGGACTTTGCCTTTTGCGACTGGAATTTCAGCGGCGACACGGCGCAGGAATACGACTGGCTGGTGCAGCGCGTCCATGACGCGGGCCGCGATGTCTATATCGCCGACTTCACCCATCTCGGCGTGTACGCCTGCCGCATCCTGGTGCCAGGCATGTCGGAGATCTATCCGGTGGAGGAGCTGGAGTGGGAGAACAACAGTGTCGGCAACGAAGTGCGTTCCGCGCTGCTGCGTTTGCCGGCGCTGGACGATGACGCCTGCGCCGAACTGCTCGACACCCTCGACGACCTCGGCCTCGACGAACTGCGCCCGGTGGCGCCGCTCATTGGTCTTGCCGCCGACGCCGGAACGCCGTGGGCGCAGTTGCGCATCGGCGAGGTGAAGCTGCTGCTCGGTCTGGCGCTGGGCGACGAGGATGTGATCCGCGAGGGCTGCGATTGGGCGCGCCATTTCGGCCAGGGCAGCGAGGAACGGCGTCGCGTCTATCGCTGCGTCGAGGACCTGCTCAATCTGGGTGATGCGGATGGTTATGTGACAGCGCTGGAGCAGTTGTACGGCACCGATACGTTGCGCCAGGCGCAGGCACTGCTGGCCGGTGAGGAGCGCTTCTTCGGCCTGCACGCGCCGGGTATGACGCTGGATGGTTGCGACATGCACCAGCGCTTGCTGGCCGCCTATGCCAAGGTGCATGCGCGGTAGGTTGGGCTGAGGAACCAAGCCCAACGTGCCAGGCCCCGACGTGTTGGGCTTCCTGCGTCAGCCCAACCTACCGCTCTGATGTCGATCCCTTGAGAGGTATTCGGACTTTGCAGGAGCCCAGCCCCCTGGGCGGATGCTCGCCGGGAGGACTCGGCTACGTGGGCGGTGTCTCTTGTAGGAGCGAATCGTATTCGCGACCTGCCGGGTTCCGCCTCGGCGCTGTATCGCGGATACGATCCGCTCCTGCAGATAGTGCGGAAACTTCTATTCCGCCGCCAGCAGGCCCTTCAGGTAATAGATCAGCTCCAGCGCACTGCGCGGGGTGAGGCTGTCGGGGTCGAGTTTGCGCAGCTCCACCACCACCGGCACATCGGGCGGCGGCGGCAGGGCCAGGGCCATCTGGTGCGCCGGGTTGTCGTAGTCGCGGTGGGCGGCGTTGTCGGTTTCCAGTTCGATCAGCTTGCGCCGGGCCGCCTCGATCACCGTGCGCGGCACACCGGCCAGTTGCGCCACCTGCAGGCCGTAGCTCTGGCTGGCCGGGCCGTCCTTCACCGCGTGCAGGAACACGATGGAGTCGCCGTGTTCCACCGCATCGAGGTGCACGTTGACCACGCCCTCTACCAGTTCGGGCAGGGCGGTGAGTTCGAAGTAGTGGGTGGCGAACAGCGTATAGGCGCGGAGGCGCTCGGCCAGATCCCGTGCCACCGCCCAGGCCAGCGACATGCCATCGAAGGTGCTGGTGCCGCGGCCGATCTCGTCCATCAGCACCAGGCTCTGGTCGCTGGCGTTGTGCAGGATGTCGGCGGTCTCGGTCATCTCCACCATGAAGGTCGAGCGGCCGGAGGCGATGTCATCGGAGGCGCCGATGCGGGTGAAGATGCGGTCGATGGGGCCGATCACCGCGCGGCTCGCCGGGACGTGGCTGCCGATGTGGGCCAGCAGCACGATGAGCGCGGTCTGCCGCATGTAGGTGGATTTGCCGCCCATGTTGGGGCCGGTGACGATGAGCATGCGGCGGCCGTCGCCGAGGCGGATGTCATTGGGGACGAAGGGCGCGCTGCTGTATTGCTCCACCACCGGATGACGGCCGCCCTCGATAGCGATTCCCGGCGCGGCGCTCAGTTGCGGCGCCACCCAGTTCAGCGTCTCGGCGCGTTCGGCCAGGTTGGCCAGCGCGTCGATCTCCGCCAGCGCGCTGGCCATGTCCTGCAACTCCCCCAGTTCCGCGCACAGTGTGTCGAGCAGAGCGTCGTACAGCGCCTTTTCCCGCGCCAGGGCGCGTTCGGCGGCGGACAGCGCCTTGTCCTCGAACTGTTTCAGTTCCGGCGTGATGTAGCGCTCGGCGCCCTTGAGGGTCTGGCGGCGGATGTAGTCGTCGGGCACCTTCTCGCTCTGGGCGCGGGTCACCTCTATGTAATAGCCGTGCACCCTGTTGTAGCCGACCTTGAGGGTGGCGATGCCGCTGCGTGTGCGCTCGCGCTGTTCCAGATCGACCAGGTACTGGCCGGCGTTTGCGCGGATGGCGCGCAGCTCGTCCAGTTCGGCGTCGTAACCGGTGGCGATGACGCCGCCGTCGCGGATGAGCAGCGGCGGCGCCTCGATGATGGCGCGTTGCAGCAGGTCGTGCAGTTGCGGCCGGGCGGCGCTGCGCGCGGCGAGTTCGGCCAGGCGCGGTGCGTCCAGTGCGGCGATCTGTTGCTGCAGGGCGGGCAGGCGGCCGAGGGCGGTACGCAGCTGTACCAGGTCGCGCGGGCGTGCCGAGCGCAGGGCGACGCGGGCGAGGATGCGCTCGATATCGCCGCTGCCGCGCAACAAATCGCGCAACGGTTCCCAACGCCGACCGTCGATCAGCGCGACAATGGCTTGCTGGCGCGCAGCGAGCACGGCGTGGTCACGCAGCGGCCGGTGCAGCCAGCGGCGCAGCAGGCGGCTGCCCATCGGCGTGGCGGTGTGATCCAGCACGCCGGCCAGGGTGTGTTCCGGGTTGCCGCCGAGGGCGTGTTCCAGTTCCAGGTTGCGGCGGCTGGCGGCGTCGAGCAGCACCGCCTCGTCGCGCCGTTCCAGCGCCAGGCCGCGCAGATGGGGCAGGGCGGCGCGCTGGGTCTCCTGCACGTATTGCAGTACGGCGCCGGCCGCGCCGAGGGCGGTGGTCAGATGGTCGCAGCCGAAGCCGGCCAGGTCGCGGGTGCCGAACTGGGCGGTGAGCAGGCGGCGTGCGGTGTCGGGCTCGAAGCGCCAGGGCGGCAGGCGCTGCACGCCGCGCCGTTCCTGCCACAGCGGTTGGGGCGGCAGGTCGTCTGAGAGCAGCAGCTCCGCCGGGCGCAGGCGTTCCAGTTCGCCGGCCAGGGCCTCGCTGCCCTCCACCTCCATGACGGTGTAGCGGCCGGAGGTGAGGTCCAGCGTCGCCAGGCCCCAGGTGTCGCCGCTGCGATGGACGCCGCACAGCAGGTTGTCGCGCCGCTCCTCCAGCAGGGCCTCGTCGGTGACGGTGCCGGGGGTGACGATGCGCACCACCTTGCGCTCCACCGGCCCCTTGCTGGTGGCCGGGTCGCCTGTTTGCTCGCAGATGGCCACCGATTCGCCCAGCCGGATGAGGCGGGCGAGGTAGCCTTCGACGGCGTGGTAGGGCACGCCCGCCATGGGGATCGGTGCGCCGGCGGAGCTGCCGCGGGCGGTGAGGGTGATGTCCAGCAGCTGCGCCGCCCGTTTGGCGTCGTCGTAGAACAGCTCGTAGAAGTCGCCCATGCGGTAGAACAGCAGCAGGTGCGGGTTCTCCGCCTTGATGCGCAGGTACTGCTGCATCATCGGGGTGTGGGCGGTCAGGGCGTCGGGCTGGGCGGGACGGTTCATGGTGCGGGAAGGATAACGAAAAAGCCGTGCCGCCGCGAAGGCTTGCACGATACGGCGGCGGTCTGTTACCAATGACTCGATAACAAAGGAGAGGAGCGGGAGCGTGAACAGAGATTACGAGGAAAAGCGCAATTTCATCCGCATGTGCATGGACTGTCCCATGACCTTCACCCGCTACGACGGCAGCGCGCACAGTGCGTTGGCCCGTGACCTGAGCGGCAGCGGGGTGGGGTTCGTCACCGATCAGGCCTTGACCCTGGGGGAGGTGCTGGCGGTACAGGTAGTGCCGCAGCAGGCGGTGGTGGCGCCGCTGCGGGCGGAGGTGGAGGTGGTGCGGGTGCAGCCGGCGGCCGAGGGCGGCTATGACATCGGCGTGACCATCCGGCGTTTTCTTTAGACGATTTCGTCCAGTCCTTCGTGTGTGCCGGTGACCGCCCCGCCGGCATTGGCCTGATAGGCGGACAGGGCTCGGGCGGCATAGGGCGAGGTGCCGTTGCCGGGGGCGGCAGAGGCCTCCTGCATGGTTTCGGCACGTTGCTGGCGCGCGGCCCGGATCAGTTCGCGATAGTCGGTGCTATCGTTTCCCTCCACCACTTCGCCGCGGGCGATGTATTCCGTCAGGCCGTTGCTGCGGCGGTCCTGCGGCAGTCCGGTGGTGGATCCCGTTTCCTGTGGGGCAGGCGTGCGCGCCGGTGACTGCGCGGGCTGCAGCGGCGAGTACAGGGGGATGGGGGAGTGGCGAATCTCCATGATGTGGCAACTATAACGGATCTTGCGATGACCGATCAGGACCTTGATGCACTGGCGGAACAGGTGGCGGCGGCCCTGCTGGAACGCGGCTGGATGCTGGCCACTGCCGAGTCCTGCACCGGCGGCTGGGTGGCCAAGGTATGCACCGACCTGGCCGGCAGTTCGCGCTGGTTCGAGCGCGGCTTTGTCACCTACACCAATGAGGCCAAGCAGGAGATGCTGGGGGTCGAGCCCGGCGTGCTGGCGGAGCAGGGGGCTGTGAGCGAGGCGACGGTGCGGCAGATGGCCGCCGGCGCCCTGGCCCGCAGCCGGGCCCGGCTGGCTCTGGCCATCAGCGGTATCGCCGGGCCGGGCGGGGCCACGCCGTTCAAGCCGGTGGGCATGGTGTGTCTGGCCTGGACGGTGTCAGGTGATGCGGTGGTGAGCTGTACCCGCCATTTCGAGGGCGACCGCGACGCGGTGCGGCGCCAGGCGGTCGCGGCGGCCCTGCAAGGGGTGCTGGATGTCCTTGCCACCGCCTGAGGGTCAGCGCCTGTTCTTTGCCCTCTGGCCGGAGGCGGAACTGCAACGGATACTATATGAGGCGGGCCGGTCCATCGTCCCCCCGGGCGGCAAGCCCATGGCGGTGCACAATCTCCACATTACCCTGGCCTTTCTCGGCACGATCGATGCTGATAAGCGCCTTTGCATGGAAAAGGCGGCCGATGCCATCCACCTGCCGCCCTTCGAGCTGGCCCTGGACTGTGCCGGCTTCTGGCCCAGGCCGCAGGTGGTGTGGCTCGGCTGCAGGGAGGTGCCGCCGCCCCTGCAGACTCTGGCCGCGCGCCTCAACGGCGCCATGGCCGCCTGCGGCCTGACCCCGGAAAACCGCCCCTACAGCCCGCATCTCACGGTACAGCGCAAGGCGCGGCAGGGACCGCGACAACTGGATATAAATACAGTACACTGGGCCGTGGGTGACTTCGTGCTGGTGCAGTCCTTGACCCTGCCCGAGGGGGCCCAATATCAGGTGGTGCGGCGCTGGCCGCTGGTGGGACAGATGTGAAATAATCGTCCC
Source organism: Pseudomonadota bacterium (assembly GCA_040755915.1). Taxonomy (GTDB): domain Bacteria; phylum Pseudomonadota; class Gammaproteobacteria; order Thiohalomonadales; family Thiohalomonadaceae; genus Sulfurivermis. The sequence continues at coordinate 7,290 of JBFLWM010000008.1, forward strand.
GATACAAGGCGGCGGGGCATGGATGGTCCCGCCCTATGCATTTTTGGAGGCAGGAATGGACGATAACAAGCGGAAGGCATTGAGCGCGGCCCTGAGCCAGATCGAGAAGCAGTTCGGCAAGGGATCGGTGATGCGCATGGGCGACGCCGGTGTGGCGCGCGACATTCAGGCGATCTCCACCGGCTCCCTGGGGCTGGATATCGCCCTCGGCATCGGCGGTCTGCCCCGCGGCCGCATCATTGAGATCTATGGCCCGGAATCCTCCGGCAAGACCACCCTGACCCTGCAGGTCATCGCCGAGGCCCAGAAGGCCGGCGGCACCTGCGCCTTCGTCGATGCCGAGCATGCCCTCGACCCGGTCTACGCCCAGAAACTGGGCGTCAACGTCGATGACCTGCTGGTGTCGCAGCCGGATACCGGCGAGCAGGCCCTGGAGATCACCGACATGCTGGTGCGCTCCGGCGCGGTGGACGTGGTGGTGGTCGACTCCGTCGCCGCCCTGACCCCGAAGGCGGAAATCGAGGGCGAGATGGGCGATTCCCATGTCGGCCTGCAGGCCCGCCTGATGTCCCAGGCCCTGCGCAAGCTCACCGCCAACATCAAGCGCTCCAATACCCTGGTGATCTTCATCAACCAGATCCGCATGAAGATCGGCGTGATGTTCGGCAGCCCCGAGACTACCACCGGCGGCAATGCGCTCAAGTTCTATGCCTCGGTGCGCCTCGATATCCGCCGCATCGGCGCCATCAAGAAGGGCGACGAGGTGGTGGGCAACGAAACCCGCGTCAAGGTGGTGAAGAACAAGGTGGCGCCGCCGTTCAAGCAGGCCGAGTTCGACATCCTCTACGGCGAGGGCATCTCGCGCGAAGGCGAGATCGTCGATTTGGGTGTGAAGGCCAACATCGTCGAGAAGTCCGGCGCCTGGTACAGCTACGGCGGCAACCGCATCGGTCAGGGCAAGGACAATACCCGCCAGTTCCTCAAGGACAACCCGGAACTGGCCCACGAGATCGAGGCCAAGATCCGCACCGCCGTGCTGCCCGAGGTGATCACCGCCGGCAGCGACGATGTGATGGAAGAGGCCTGACGGCCTTTGTTTCACCGCAAAGAGTGGTGTTTGTAGGAGCGGCTCTGCTGCGATGACCCGGGCAGTGTGCCGGGTGCGGTCGCGGCAGAGCCGCTTCCACGGTCCCTGCGGTGAAGGGTGTTTTCATGCAACAGCAGGACGATCCCTATCCGCGCGCGATAGCGCTGCTGGCGCAGCGCGAGCATTCCGCACGCGAGCTGGAGCGCAAGCTGTGCGACAAGGGGTTTCCCTCTGAGCGGGTAGCCGAGTGCATCGCGCGCCTGCAACAGGAACGCCTGCAGAGCGATGCCCGCTATGCCGAGAGCTACGTGCACATGCGCGCTGGCAAGGGGTACGGGCCATTGCGCATTCGCGCCGAACTGGCCGAGCGCGGCGTGGCCGACGAATTCATTGCGCCGCCATTGGAAGAGATGGACGGGCAATGGAGTGAGCTGGCCGAACAGGCGCGGCGCAAACGTTTCGGCAACAAGCTGCCGAAGGATTTTCAGGAGCGGGCCCGGCAGGCCCGTTTTTTACAGTATCGCGGTTTTGCCACGGAACACTTCCGCAACGTGTTCAGCGGCGATGAATGACGGTCGGTTGAAACAGTTTTCTTGAGTCAGGTGACGATGAAAAGCGCAGAGCTACGCCAGGCCTTCCTGGATTTCTTCCGCAGCAAGGGCCACGAAGTGGTCGCCTCCAGTCCGCTGGTGCCGGGCAATGACCCGACGCTGCTGTTCACCAATGCCGGCATGGTGCAGTTCAAGGACTGCTTCCTCGGCCAGGATCAGCGCAGCTACACCCGCGCCACCTCGGTGCAGCGCTGCGTGCGCGCCGGCGGCAAGCACAACGACCTGGAAAACGTCGGCTATACCGCGCGCCACCATACCTTCTTCGAGATGCTGGGCAATTTCAGCTTCGGTGATTACTTCAAGCGCGATGCCATCCACTACGCCTGGGAGTTCCTCACCCAGACCCTCCAGCTGCCGCGGGAGAAACTGTGGGTCACCGTGTACAAGGATGACGACGAGGCGGCGGCCATCTGGGTCAACGAGGTGGGCGTCCCTGCCGAGCGCGTGACGCGCCTGGGTGAGAAGTCCAACTTCTGGTCCATGGGCGATACCGGTCCGTGCGGCCCGTGCACCGAGATCTTCTACGACCACGGTCCCGAGGTGTGGGGCGGCCCTCCGGGCACGCCGGAGGAAGACGGCGATCGCTATATCGAGATCTGGAACCTGGTGTTCATGCAGTTCAACCGCGACGCCGACGGCACCATGACGCCGCTGCCCAAGCCTTCGGTGGATACCGGCATGGGGCTGGAGCGCCTCGCCGCCGTGATGCAGCATGTGCACAGCAATTACGACATCGACCTGTTCCAGAACCTGATCAAGGCAGTGGCGGCCCTGGCGGCGACCAGTGATTTGAGCAATCCGTCGCTCAAGGTCATCGCCGACCACATCCGTTCCTGCGCCTTCCTGGTGACCGACGGCGTGGTGCCGTCCAACGAGGGCCGCGGCTATGTGCTGCGCCGCATCATCCGCCGCGCCATCCGTCACGGCCACAAGCTGGGCCTGCGCCAGCCGTTCTTCCACAAGCTGGTGGCGCCGCTTGTCAAGGAGATGGGTGCCGCCTATCCGGAACTGGCCAAGGCCGAGGCGCAGGTGACGCGTATCCTCAACCAGGAGGAAGAGCGCTTTGCCGAGACCCTGGACCAGGGCATGCACCTGCTGGAGGAGGCCATCGCCGGTTTGCAGGGGCACGTGCTGTCCGGCGCCACCATCTTCAAGCTGTACGACACCTATGGCTTCCCGGTCGACCTCACCGGCGACATCGCCCGCGAGCGCAACCTGGAACTGGACATGGACGGCTTCGATCGCGAGATGGAGGCACAGCGTGAGCGTGCCCGTGCCGCATCCACCTTTGGCGCCGCCTACGGCCACAAGCTGGATATCGCCGGCAAGACCGAATTCACCGGCTACGAGCGTGTGGCTGACCAGGCCAGGATCATCGCCCTGTACAAGGGCAGCGACGCGGTGCAGCAGCTGGCGGCGGGTGAGCAGGGCATGGTGATCCTCGATCACACCCCGTTCTATGCCGAATCCGGCGGTCAGGCCGGGGACAAGGGGCTGATCAGTGCTGCGGGCGCCATGTTCGAGGTGCAGGACACCCAGAAACAGGGCGAGGCCTTCGGCCACATTGGTGTGGTGCAGCAGGGCAGCCTGAAGGTCGGCGCCAGTGTCGATGCCGCGGTGGATTTTGCCGCCCGTGGCGATACTGCCGCGCACCATTCCGCCACCCACCTGCTGCATGCCGCATTGCGTCACGTCCTGGGCGAGCACGTGCAGCAGAAGGGCTCGCTGGTGACCCCCGAGCGTCTGCGTTTCGACTTCTCCCACTTTGAATCGGTGAGCCGCGAGCAGCTGCGCCGCATCGAGCAGATGGTGAACGAGCAGATTCGTACCAACAACGAGGTGCTGACCCGCATCATGGGCATCGAGGACGCCATGGCCTCCGGCGCCATGGCCCTGTTCGGCGAGAAGTACGGCGACAAGGTGCGTGTGCTGTCCATGGGCGAGTTCTCCACCGAGTTGTGCGGCGGCACCCATGTCGGCCGTACCGGCGATATTGGCCTGTTCAAGATCGTCAGCGAAGGCGGTGTGGCCGCCGGCGTGCGTCGCATCGAGGCGGTGGCCGGACGCAGGGCGCTGGAGTGGGTGGACACCACCGAGGACAGCCTGGAAGCCGTGGCCGCGGCGGTGAAGGGGTCGCGTGACGTGGTGGTGGACAAGGTGCGTCAGATGCTCGACCGCCAGCGCAAGCTGGAGAAGGAACTGGAGCAGCTCAAGGCGAAGCTGGCCTCCAGCCAGGGTTCCGATCTGGCCGGCCAGGCGGTGGAGGTGGCCGGCATCAAGGTGCTGGCGGCCAACCTGGAGGGCGTCGATCCCAAGGCCCTGCGCGATACCATGGACCAGCTCAAGAACAAGCTGGGTTCGGCGGCCATCGTGCTGGCGGCGGTGCAGGGTGACAAGATCAGCCTGGTGGCCGGCGTCACCAAGGACCTGACCGACCGTCTGCAGGCCGGCAAGCTGCTGCAGGAGGTGGCGCAGCAGGTGGGCGGCAAGGGCGGTGGCCGGGCCGACATGGCCCAGGGCGGTGGTACCGAACCGGCCAAACTGCCGGCAGCCCTGGCCGCCGTGAGTGGCTGGGTGGCGCGCGAAATGGGCGCCTGAAACCGCGGCTCCCCTTTAATTTCGGGCCGATTTAGTGTTTAATTTGCGCCCTTTATACCCAACCGGGTCGGTACATCGGCAACCATGGCTTTAATCGTCCAGAAATACGGCGGCACCTCGGTCGGCAGCATCGAGCGCATCGAGAACGTCGCCAATAAGGTGATGGCTTTCCGCGAGCGCGGCGACGATGTGGTGGTGGTGCTTTCCGCCATGAGCGGCGAGACCAACCGCCTGATCGATCTGGCCAAGGCGATCCAGAATCCGCCCGATCCGCGTGAGCTGGACATGCTGGTGGCGACCGGCGAACAGGTGACCATCGCCCTGCTGGCCATGGCACTGAAGAAGCGCGGCCAGGATGCCCGTTCCTATACCGGCGGCCAGGTGCGCATCCTCACCGACAGCGCCTTCAACAAGGCGCGCATCCTGGAGATCGACGAGAGCAATATGCGCCGCGATCTTTCCGCCGGCCGGGTGGTTGTGGTGGCAGGTTTCCAGGGTGTCGACGAGCAGGGCAACATCACCACCCTGGGCCGTGGCGGTTCCGACACCACCGGTGTGGCGTTGGCCGCGGCGCTGAAGGCTGATGAGTGCCAGATTTATACCGACGTGGACGGTGTCTACACCACCGACCCGCGTGTGGTGCCCGAGGCCCGCCGTCTTGACCGCATCACCTTCGAGGAGATGCTGGAGATGGCCAGCCTCGGTTCCAAGGTGTTGCAGATCCGCTCGGTGGAGTTCGCCGGCAAATACAACGTACCGCTGCGTGTACTGTCCTCCATGCAGGACGGTCCCGGCACCCTGATTACCTATGAGGATGAAGGAATGGAAGACGCGCTCATTTCCGGTATCGCCTTCAACCGGGACGAGGCCCAGATCACTGTGCAGGGCGTGCCCGATCAGCCGGGTGTCGCCTATCGCATTCTCGGCCCCATCGGCGAAGCCAATATCGAAGTGGACATGATCGTGCAGAACACCAGCGCCGATGGCAGCACGACCGACTTCACCTTCACCGTGCACCGCAACGACTATGACAAGGCGTTGGCGCTGCTCAAGAAGCATGCCGGTGAAATGGGCGCGCGCGAGGTCAGGGGTGACAGCAAGATCGTGAAGTTGTCGCTGGTCGGTGTCGGCATGCGTTCTCACGCCGGTATCGCCAGCACCATGTTCGAGGCGCTGGCCAAGGAGGGGATCAACATTCGCATGATCTCCACCTCCGAGATCAAGATTTCCGTTGTCGTTGACGAGAAGTACCTTGAGCTGGGCGTGCGTGCCCTGCACTCGGCCTTCAAGCTGGATCAGGCGCCCGCCGCCTGAGTCCGGTCGTAGTGGTTCAGTCTGCCGGCGGAACAGGGGGAACGCGGTAAGCTGGTTTTTTTATGGGCTATTATTAGTCAGCGCCCCGGGCCGGGAGAGGCCGTGACCGCGTTGGCATTACTGAATTGAATGTAAGGAGACGGGAAGATGTTGATTCTAACTCGCCGCGTCGGTGAAACGCTCATGATTGGTGAAGAGGTGAGCGTGACCGTGCTGGGTATCAAGGGCAATCAGGTCCGTATCGGTGTCAACGCGCCGAAGGACGTTTCTGTGCATCGCGAAGAGATTTACGAGCGTATCCAGCGCGAGAAGCAGGAATCGGGTAACCAGTAAGACGTTTTTCGTCTTTACGCAAATTGCCCGGGCAGGTATCCTTAGCGCCTGTTGCAGTTCAGGAGAGATGGCCGAGTGGCCGAAGGCGCGCCCCTGCTAAGGGCGTATGGGTCAAAAGCCCATCGAGGGTTCGAATCCCTCTCTCTCCGCCATACGACAAGTGTTTTCTTGACAGCCACAACCCGGATCAAGATAATACGCGTCCTCAAGCGCCCGTAGCTCAGTTGGATAGAGTACCTGGCTACGAACCAGGTGGTCGGAGGTTCGAATCCTTCCGGGCGCGCCATACAAAAGCAAAAGGCCCACCAGAAATGGTGGGCCTTTTGCTTTTCTCCGACTCAACAGCGAAAGCAGATCATTCAAGACGGATAGCGAATACCTCGTCCAGCGATGTCTTGCCGGTGCGCGCCAGGGCCAGGGCATTGCGGGTGAGGGTGGTCATGCCCTGTTGTATGGCCATGTCCTTGATGGCCTGAGCGCATGCGTTGCTGTTGATCAATGCGCTGATTTCGGCCGTGATCGGTAGCAGTTCGGTAACGGCGACGCGGCCACGATAGCCGGTGTAGTTGCAGGCAGAACAGCCGGTACCGCGGTGAAAGACCTCATTGGCTGACACTTGCAGTACGTTGCGTACCTCCTCGTCGACGGGTTCTTCCTGCAGACACTGCGGGCAGTTCAGGCGAATCAGGCGCTGCGCCATGACACCGAGCAGGGTCGAACTGAGCAGATAGGGCTCGATGCCCATATCGAGCAGGCGTGTGATGGTGCTGGCAGCATCATTGGTGTGCAGGGTGCTCAATACCAGATGGCCGGTGAGCGCGGCCTTGTTGG
>JBFLWM010000009.1:0-75294 GCA_040755915.1 Pseudomonadota bacterium
AGGCTCGCTGCGCCCACCGGCTCCACCGGCGCGGGTGTCGGGCGGCCAATCTCCGCCGCCATTGCCGGCAGGCTCCCGACGGCAACCGACAGCCACACCCACATCAGGCGGCAATGTCTCATTTCAGCTTCTTCACCCGCTCCACCGGACTGATCACGTCGGTCAGGCGGATGCCGTATTTTTCGTTGACCACCACCACCTCGCCATGGGCGATGAGGGTACCGTTGACCATCACGTCGAGCGGTTCGCCGGCCAGGCGGTCCAGTTCCACCACCGAGCCCTGGTTGAGCTGCAGCAGGTTGCGGATGCTGATCTTGGTGCGGCCGATCTCCAACGAGATGGTCACCGGCACATCGAGGATCACATCCAGGTTCACCTCTTCCGACGGCGGCGGCCGGTGCTCGTCCTGCAAATCCTTGAGCGGCGCCTTTCTGACGTCGGCCTTGGCGGCAGGCTGCTCCTCCGCCGCGCCGGCCTCGGCCATCGCCGCAGCCCACTCGTCCATCACGTCGCTGTCTTTTTCGGTCGTGTCGTTCATGATTTACCCCGTCCCGTCTCGCTGCGTCCCTTGCCGGGACGCTCTACCTGTTTGGCGATCTTGATCGCCAGGTTGTCGTTGGCGACACCCAGCGTGCCGCGAAACACCGGAATGCCCTCGGCGCGCAGCGTCACCAGTTCCGGCATGTCGATGGGAATGATGTCACCCGGCTTCATGTTCATGATGTCGCGTAGCGTCAGCTCCGCCTCGGTGAGACTGCTCTCCAGTTCCACCTCGGCAGTGCGGATCTCCTCGCGCAATGCCACCATCCAGCGCTCGTCCTTGTCGGTGCGGTCGCTCTGTACGCCGGCATCGAGCATTTCACGGATCGGCTCCAGCATCGAATAGGGCATGGTCATGTGCAGATCGCCACCGCCACCCTCCAGCTCGACATGGAACTTGGAGGCCACCACCACCTCGGTGGGGCTGACGATGTTGGCGAACTGCGGGTTGACCTCGGAACTCATGTACTCGAAGTCCACGTCCATTACCGGCGCCCAGGCCTCGCGCAGATCCTTGAAGGCCAGGTTGAGCAGCATCTGGATCACCCGCTGCTCGGTGGGCGTGAACTCGCGCCCCTCGATCTTGGCGTGGTAGCGGCCATCACCGCCGAAGAAGTTGTCCACCACGATGAACACCAGTTTGGGATCGAGCACCAGCAGCGCAGTTCCGCGCAACGGCCGGATCTTGATCATATTCAGGCTGGTGGGCACATACAGCGTGTGCACGTATTCGGCGAACTTCATCATCTCCACGCCGCCGACGGAGATCTCCGCCGAGCGGCGCAGCATGTTGAACAGGCTGATGCGGAAGTGGCGCGAGAAACGCTCGTTGATCATCTCCAGGGTCGGCATGCGACCGCGGACGATGCGTTCCTCGCTGGCAAAGTCGTAGGTGCGCGCCTCGCCTTCCGCCAAACCCTCGTCGGTCTCGGTTTCGATATCGCCGCCCGACACCCCGTGCAGGAGGGCGTCGATTTCGTCTTGCGATAACAGGTCGTTGATGGCCATGGGCGTTTACTGCATCACGAACTCGGTATAGTAAACGGCCTCGACCTTACGCTCCTTCTCGTAGGTGTCGAGAACGTTCTGCACCTTCGCCAGAATGGTGCCGCGCAACTGCTCCATTCCCTCCGGCGTGCTGACCACTTCATACTTCTGGCTGCCGAGCAGCAGCAGGATATCGTTGCGTATGGCCGGCATATGGATTTCCATCGCCTTCAGCGCCTCCGGGTCATGGCTCATCACCTGCAGATTCACCTGCAGGAAGCGCACCGGCGCCCCCGGGCCGAAGTTGACCACCAGCTTGTCCAGCGCCAGATAATGGGCCGGTTTTACCTCGGCCGCCTTGCTGTCGTCCGCGGTCCCGTCCGCCGTCTCCTTGCCCTCGCCGCCCTTCATCAGGAAGAAGGCGCCGCCCATGCCGCCCAAAGCCAGCACCAGCACGCCGATGACGATGTACAGAATCAGGTGCTTCTTGCCCCCCGGCTTCTGCTGCACGTCGAGATCCAGCTCTTCCTTATTTGCCTCTTTGTTGGCCATAACCTTGTCTCCCAAACGTTTAGCGGCTTCAAGCAAGCTATATGCCAGCACCAGAAACAGGAAATATTATGTTTATTTACAGACAGTTAACAAACAAGCCTTTCCGTCCCGCGCTCCCCCAGACCGAGCCGCCGGAAAATTGGCGCGGCTCAGCGGAACAGTTGCCCGCGGTAATACTGCAATTCGGCGATGGACTCGCGGATGTCGTCCAGGGCCAGGTGGGCACCGTTCTTCTTCAGCCCGGCGGCCACCTCGGGGTACCAGCGCCGCGACAGCTCCTTGATGGTGCTGACATCCATGTTGCGATAATGGAAGAAGGACTCCAGCTCCGGCATCCAGCGCGCCAGGAAGCGGCGGTCCTGGCAGATGCTGTTGCCGCACATGGGCGATTTGCCCGCCGGAACGTATTGCTGCAGGAATTCGATGGTTGCCCGCGCCGCCGCCGCCTCGTCGAGGCGGCTGCCACGCACCCTTTCCACCAGCCCTGAGGCGGTGTGGGTACGGGTATTCCATTCGTCCATGGCGTCCAGCACCGCGGCCGGCTGGTGTACCGCCAGCACCGGCCCTTCGGCGAGGACATTGAGCTGGCTGTCGGTGACGATGGTGGCGATCTCGATGATGCGGTCGGACAGGGGCTCCAGACCGGTCATTTCCAGATCGATCCAGATGAGGTTGTCGGGGTTGGCAGCCATGGGCGCGACGGGCTCCGTGTGGTGGTCGGGTTGCGGGCTATTCTATCAGAAGCTAACCTGCCGCCCGCCTGCCAACGGAACACTGTCGATGAATGGATTTTCCCTGCTGTTTCTCCTCGCCCTGGGCACGATGGTCGCCGTGCAATGGTGGCTGCTCCAGCGTCAGCTGCGCCATGTCGCCGCCCATCGCGCGGCGGTGCCCGAGGCCTTCGCATCGCGCATCTCCCTGGCCGACCACCAGCGCGCCGCCGATTACACCCGGGCCCGTACCCGTCTTGGCCGCTGGGAACTGCTCTATGGCAGCGGCCTGCTGCTGCTGTGGACCCTGGGCGGCGGCCTCAACCAGCTTGACCGGCTGTGGCAGATAGCGGAGTTGCCGGAACTGGTCCGCGGCGTCGGCCTGCTGCTCAGCGCCGCGCTGCTGATGGGGATGCTGGACCTGCCCCTGGCCTGGTATCGCACCTTTCGCCTGGAACAACGCTACGGTTTCAACCGCACCACGCCGGCGCTGTTCGTCAGCGACCTGTTAAAGCAGACCCTGCTGCTCTTCCTCTTCGGCGCGCCCCTCACCGCACTGGTGCTGTGGTTGATGGCCGCCGCCGGCCCCTGGTGGTGGCTGTATGTCTGGCTGGTCTGGGTCGGCTTCGGCCTGCTGCTGCTGTGGGCCTATCCGGCCGTCATCGCGCCGTTGTTCAACAAATTCACACCGCTGGAGAACGCCGCCCTGGCGGCGCGCATCGAAAATCTGCTGCAACGCTGCGGCTTTGCCGCCTCCGGCCTCTTCGTGATGGACGGCTCGCGCCGCTCGGCCCACGGCAACGCCTATTTCACCGGATTCGGCCGCCACAAGCGCATCGTGTTCTTCGACACCCTCCTGGGCAGCCTGAATGACGCCGAGATCGAGGCCGTGCTGGCCCACGAATTGGGCCATTTCCATCACCGCCACGTGCGCCAGCGCCTCATCATCAGCGCCCTGTCCAGTCTGGCGGGCCTCGCCGTGCTCGGCCTGCTGGCGCAGGCGCCCTGGTTCTACCACGGCCTCGGGATCGGCCAGCCCTCCCCGGCCACGGCCCTGCTGCTGTTCCTGCTGGTGGCGCCGGTATTCACCTTTTTCCTGCAGCCGCTGCTGGCCCGGCGCATGCGTCGGCATGAGTTCGAGGCCGACGCCTTTGCCGCCCGACACAGCGCCGCCGACCACCTGGTCAGCGCCCTGGTGAAGCTGTATCAGGACAACGCCAGCACGCTCACCCCCGACCCGCTCTACTCGGCCTTCCACGACACGCACCCGCCGGCGCCGGTGCGCATTGCCCACCTGACGAGGTAAGCCCCATGACCACGCCCCTCGCACAACAGCACTGCCAACCCATCAGCCGCGGCACAGCGGCGCTCGATGCCACCACCATCGCCCCCCTGCTGCGGCAGGTACCGCAATGGATGGTGGCGGCTGACAGCACCAGCCTGAGCCGGGAGTTCCGTTTCCGCGACTTCTACGCCACCATGGCCTTCGTCAACGCCGTGGCCTGGATCGCCCACCAACAGGATCACCATCCTGATCTGCAGGTGGGCTACAATCGCTGCCGCATCACCTGGAGCACGCACGCCGTGGGCGGGCTGTCACTCAACGACTTCATCTGCGCCGCCCGTACCGATACCCTGGAACCCGCTTCATGACACCACACAACGACGTTCGCCGATGAGCAAACGCAAACTGACGCGCCAGCAGGCCTGGCGCATCGAAAAGATCCAGGAGGAGCGGCGCCAGCGCGCCCAGCGCAAGGCCGTCGACCTGGAGCACTATGACGGTGAACAACTGGGGCAGGAACAGGAAGGACTGGTCATCGCCAATTACGGCGCCAGCGTCGATGTCGAGGCCGTGACGGGCGGCCTGTACCGCTGCCGCCTGCGCCAGAATCTGGAGTTGCTGGTGCCGGGTGACCGGGTCATCTGGCAGGCCATCGGCGGCGATGAGGCCGGCGTGGTGGTGGCGCTGCTGCCGCGCCGTACCGTGCTCGCCCGCCCCGACGCCCTCGGTGCGCTGCGGCCGCTGGCGGCCAACATCGACCAGATACTGGTGGTTGCCGCGCCGCGTCCCGCCTACAGCACGGACCTCATCGACCAATACCTGGTAGCCGCAGAGAGCACCGGCATCACCCCGCTCATCGTGTTCAACAAGGTGGACCTCATCGACAGTGACGCGGAGCGGGAGCACATCGAGCAGGACCTGCAACGCTATCAACAGATCGGCTACCGCGTGATTCGCGCCAGCACCGTCGCCCAGCACGGCCTCGACGCGGTAACAGCCGCCCTGCGCGACAAGAGCAGCGTGTTCGTCGGCCAGTCCGGCGTCGGCAAATCATCCCTGGTACACGCCCTGCTGCCGCAGGAGGAGATCAAGGTCGGCGCCCTGGCTGAACGCAGCGGCCTCGGCCGCCACACCACCAGCGCCGCGCGCCACTACCGCCTGCCCGGCGGCGGCGCCATCATCGACTCACCGGGGGTGCGTGAATTTTCCCTCTGGCACATGGAGGCGGCCGAACTGGCACAGGGATTCATCGAGTTCCGTCCCCATCTGGGCCATTGCCGCTTCCGCGACTGCAGCCACCGCCACGAACCGGGCTGCGCCCTGCAGCAGGCCGTCGCCGACGGCGCCATCAGCGCCGAACGGCTGGCCAGTTTTCATCGCATGGTGGAGGCCGAAGCCGGGGGAAGGGGTTGAGGCGATGGCAAGACAGCGCTGCGCCGGGCCTGTCTATCGGGCCGGTGCGGGGCCGAGGACGCCTTCGATGGCGTTTTCCATACTGTTGCCACGCGGCGTGATGGCGGGGGTGATGGCCGGCTCGGGGGCGGCCACGGGTGGTGCAATGGCCGCCGGGGGCGTCACCGCCGGCAGCGGTGGCGTCACGGATGGCGGGGGTGTCACCACCGGGGCCTCATCGGTGAGGCCGATGGCGCGCTCGGTTGCCTTGTTGAGCACCACGATGCTGATGCGGCGGTTCACCGGATTGAAACGGTTTTCCTTGTCGAACATCACCGAATCCGCCAGCCCCACCACGCGGCCGAATTTCCGCCCCGGCATGCCGGCGGCCAGCATCTCGCGCCGGGCGGCATTGGCGCGATCGGCGGACAGCTCCCAGTTGCTGTAATCAGTAATCTCGCGGCTGTACGGGGTGGCGTCGGTATGGCCGGTGAGGCTGACGTGGTTGGGCACCTCGTTGATGGTGCGGGTCAGCTCGCGCAGGATGGAGCGGGTGTAGGATTTCAGCCGCGTGCTGCCCAGGTCGAACATGGGACGGTTCTCCCGATCCACGATCTGGATGCGCAACCCCTCGCTGGTGATGTCCAGCAACAGCTGATCCTTGAAGTCCTTCAGGGTGGGGGTGGCCTCGATCTGTTCCTTCAGCTTCTGCATCAGCTCGTCGAGACGGGCCTTGTCCTCGATGATCTCGGCAATCTCCTCCGGCGTCGGCTTGGCCTTCTCAGTGGCAGCATCACGCATCGGCTCCTTCTCGCCACGGGGGATCTCCAGCGAACCACCCAGCTTGATCATCGAGGTGGAGGCACCGCCCGGTCCCTGGATGGCGCTGGGATTCTGGAAGTAGTCGGCGATGGCGGCACGTTCGTCCTGGGTGGTGGAACCGAGCAGCCACATGAGGAGGAAGAAGGCCATCATCGCCGTCACGAAGTCCGCATAGGCCACCTTCCAGGCGCCGCCGTGATGGCCATGGCCGCCCTTCTTGATCTTCTTGACGACGATCGGCTGTTTTTTGTCTTCCAACGCCATGGGCCACCGGCTGGCTTATTTCTTCTTGACGTGCTCTTCCAGCTCGGCGAAGCCGGGGCGGACGGTGGAGGGCAGCGCCTTGCGGCCGAACTCCACGGCAATCTGCGGGGTATAGCCGTTCAGGGTGGCCATGATGCACACCTTGATGCAGCCGAGGAACTTGCCCTCCTCCTCGGCACGGTGCTTGAGGGCGTTCGCCATCGGGCCGACAAAACCGTAGGCCAGCAGGATACCGAGGAAGGTACCGACCAGGGCGGCGGCAATCTTGGCGCCCAACACCTCGGGGGGCTCGCCCACCGAGGCCATGGTGATTACCACACCCATGACCGCCGCCACGATACCGAAACCCGGCAAACCATCTGACATGTTGCTGACCGAGTCGCCCGGCAGCAGCGCCTCGTGATGGTGGATCTCCAGCTCCAGATCCATCAGGTTCTCCAGTTCGAACGGGTTCATGCTGCCGCCGACCATCAGGCGCATGTAGTCGGTGATGAAATCCAGCGCATGATGATCGGCCAGAACCTTGGGATACTTCTTGAAGATTTCGCTCTGCTGCGGTTCCTCGATGTCGTTTTCCAGCGCCATCAGGCCTTCCTTGCGCGCCTTGGCAAACAGGTCATACATCAGGGCCAGCAGGTCCATGTAGGACTTCTTGCTGTACTTGGCGCCACCGAACAGCTTGGGCAGCCCCTTGAGCACGCCCTTGATTACATGGGGCGGATTGCCGACGACGAAGGCGCCGAGGGCGCCGCCGGCAATGATGATGATTTCGGACGGGTGCCACAGCGCCAGCAGCTGGCCGCCGGACATCAAAAAGCCGCCAAACACGCAGATGGTTACGATCAGGATGCCGACGATCAGCTTCATCCGTTGTCCGTCCTTAAACTGAACTCATTCATGAAGGGCTTCGGGGGTTATCGGCAGAGGCGCCTGGTCCTTTATCCCGCATGGAACGGAGCCAGGGACGGCCGCATCCCCTCATGGGATACGCGAAAGCCGGCAGTTTACCAGCACCGTGCACCGAAAACACCCCGCGATGCGGCTATAATCCGCGGCCTGCCGCATGCCGATGCCTTGCTCCCCCCGGAGGCACAGGGCACACTCCGTGATGGAACGTGATTAGGGAAGCTTCATGCACAACACACTGAACGCCTGGGCCGACAAGCTCCAGCATGCCGTACTGCCGGCCCTGCCGCAGACGGTGGCGGAGCTGACCCGCCTCAGCGCCGACGACAACGTGAACATGTGGAATCTGGCGCGGGTGGTGGAAAAGGATCCAGGTCTGTGCATCGCCCTGCTGCGCCGCGTCAATACCGGTGGCCAGAAGCGGCTGCATACCGAAGTGACAACGGTGGAGCACGCCATGATGATGCTGGGCCTGACCCAGTTGCGGACCCTGCCCAAGGCGGTCCCCCTGATCCAGCGTGCCGGCGATGCCATGGGGCGGGAACGCGCGCTGCGTCTGATGGCGCAGAGCTACCATGCCGGCTGGCAGGCCCGCGAACTGGCCCGCCTGCGCAAGGACCTGGAACCGGATGAGGTGTTCCTGCCTGCGCTACTGCATCACCTGGGCGAAATCCTGCTGTGGCTGCACGCCCCGGCCAAGATGGTCCAGATCGAGGAACTGGCCGCGCAGCAGCAGATGGAACCGGAAGAGGCCCAGTACGTGGTGCTGGGTTTCGGCCTCGACCACCTCACCCTGATGCTGGCGCGGCGCTGGGGCCTGCCCACCCTGCTGCAGGACAGCCTCAAGTCAGAAAATGCGCAGCAACCGCGCGTCTACGGCGTGATGCTGGCGGTGCAGCTGGCACGCGCCGCCGAGCAGGGCTGGTACCGGGCTGCCACCACCTCGGTACTGGAACAGCTCGCGGACTACCTGGGCCATGACTTCGGCCATGCCGCCGCCGAGTGCCATCGCTACGCCGTGGAAGCGGCGCGCCAGGCCGACTGCTATCCCACGGCACCGGCAGCGACCCGGCTGCTCTACCCGGGCCAGCCCGAGGCCGCCCCCGGCTGGAAGCCCGCTCCCGCCCCCATGGCCGACTCGGCAACCGGCGCGGCACCCCAGCCTCCCGCCGAGGCTGCGGCCGAAGGCACCGCCGCCTTCTGTCTGGCGCCGCAGCTGCACATCCTGCGCCGTTCGCTGCAGGAATTGCAGGCCGGCATGAAGGCCGGCAACCTGACACTGCAAAAGATCCTCTCGCTCACCATGGACGGCATGCATGACGGCATGGGTCTCAACCGCGTAGTCTTCGCACTGCTCACCCAGGAGCGCCACCAGCTGCGCGCGCGCGCCATCGCCGGTGCCGACAATGACCCGAATTTCAACCGCTTCCTTATCGAGCTGAACGGCGCCCACCTGTTCACCCGGTTGCTGGAAAAGCCGCAGGCACTATGGATCAACGACACCAACCGGGTGAAGTTCTGGCCCATCGTGCCCAAGCCGTTCCAGCGCATCATCCGTGGCAACAGCTTCTTCGTGCTGTCGGTGTTCGTGAAGGAACGGCCGGTGGGCCTGTTCTACGCCGACCGCCACACCGGCGACTGTGCCCTGGACGGGCATGCCTATCACCGCTTCAAGCAGCTGGGGCTGCTGGCAGCCCAGGCAATGGGGATGGTTTCAGGGGAAAAAGAGTAATTCCGGATCGCGCGGCGGCTGTTTCCGGCCCACAGTGACTAGACTTCGCGCCGCCCGTGAAAGGCATGCGACAGCGTGCCGCCATCCACGTACTCCAGCTCACCGCCGAGCGGCACACCGTGGGCAATGCGTGTGGCACGGATACCGCGGCTGTGCACCATCTCGCCGATGTAGTGCGCGGTCGCTTCACCCTCCACGGTAGGATTGGTGGCCAGAATCACCTCCTGCACCTCGCCACCGTCGAGCCGCGCCGCCAGGCGATCCAGCCCGATATCCTCCGGGCCGATACCGTCCAGCGGCGACAGGTGACCGAGCAGCACGAAGTACAAGCCCTGATAGCCGGTGGACTGCTCCAGCGCCTGCACGTCGGTGGGGGATTCCACGATGCACAGCAGGGAACGATCGCGGCGCGGGCTGCTGCACACCGGACAGACCTCGGCCTCGGTCAGCGTGCGGCAGTCGCGGCAGTGGCCCACCTTCTCCACCGCCTCGACCAGGGCCTCCGCCAGGCGGCGCGCCCCGTCGCGATTGCGCTCCAGCAGGTGATAGGCCATGCGCTGCGCCGACTTGGGTCCGACACCGGGCAGGCAGCGCAGCGCCTCGATGAGACGGCCGATCAGTGGGCTGTGCGACATGCGGAAGTCAGAACGGCAGCTTCATCCCGCCGGGCAGGTTCATGCCCGCGGTCAGACCGGACATGCGTTCCTGGCTGGTTTTCTCGATCTGGCGCACCGCATCGTTCACCGCTGCGGCAATCAGATCCTCCAGCATCTCCTTGTCGTCCTGCATCAGGCTCGGATCGATGCTGACGCGCTTGACGTCGTGACGGCCGTTCATCACCACCGACACCATGCCGCCACCGGACTGCCCGGTCACTTCCATATTGGCGAGTTCTTCCTGCATGCGCTGCATGTCGGCCTGCATCTTCTGCGCCTGGCGCATGAGATTGCCCAATCCACCTTTCATCGCTTCTCGTTCCTCGACAGATTGCAGTGAAAAAAAACTCTACTCCAGCGGACGTACCGAACCGGGTTCGATGCGACCGCCAAAACGTTCGAGCAGGGTCTGCACATTGGTGTCCCCCTCGATGGAGGCCTGTGCCCCGGCCTGGCGCTCCTGATCCCGGCGCTGCTGCGCCGCCATCGGCGTCTCGCCGCCGGCACCGCCGTCCAGCTGGATGCTGAGGCGCACGGCGTGACCGAGGTGCTCGGACAAGGCCTTGGCCAGCGCCTCCTCCCACTTCTTGTTGTGCAACGCGCGCTGACTCGGCTCCAGGGCCAGCTCGACCACCTCGCCGTCATGGCGCACCAGGGCACAATTGAGCGCCAGCTGACGCGCCAAGCCACCCAGGGGCAAGGTGGCGGCCAGTTCGGTCCAGTTCAAGCCGCCGCGGGCCGCCGGTGCCCGAGCAGCCGGTGCCGCCGCCTCGGCCTTGGGTGGCGACGGTTCCGCCACACGCTCCTGCGGTGCCGGACGCACCGCAGCCGTGGCGGCCGGTGCAGCAGTATGCACCGCCGGAACCGCTGCGGGACGACCTGCGCCCTGCGCGGCGCCACCGGCGGGACGGAAGGCCAGCATGCGCAGCAGGATCATCTCGAAACCGCCGCGCGGCTCCGGGGCCAGCGGCAGATCACGGCGACCGGTCAGGCCAATCTGGTAGTAGAGCTGCACGTCCTCCGGGTTGATGCGCTGCGCCAATTCCGCCAGTGCCTCGCGCTGCTCCACCTCCTCGCCCAGGGCATCGGGCACGGCCTGCACCAGGGCGATGCGGGTCAGGGCGCTGTTCAGCTCGTTGAGCACGCCGCCGTAATCGGGCGACAGTTCCGCCAGAGCCGCCGCCTCACCCAGCAGCACCGCCGGGTCACCGCCCGCCAGGGCGCGCAGCAGGGCGATCACCCGGGTTCGATCGATGGTACCGAGCATGGCGCGCACCGCCTCAGCCTCCAGCGCGCCGCCGCCGTGGGCGATGGCCTGGTCGAGCAGGCTGAGGGCATCGCGCATGCTGCCGTCCGCGGCGCGGGCGATTTCGCTCACCGCCGCCGCCTCGGCAGTGATGTCCTCCTCCTGCAGGATGTGCTGCAGGTGGCCGCGGATCTGCTCCAGCGGCAGGCGCTTGAGATTGAACTGCAGGCAGCGCGACAGGATGGTGACCGGCAGCTTCTGCGGATCGGTGGTGGCGAGGAGGAATTTGACGTGCGGCGGCGGCTCTTCCAGCGTCTTCAGCAGGGCGTTGAAGCTGTGGTTGGACAGCATGTGCACCTCGTCGATGAGGTACACCTTGTAGCGGCCCCGGCTGGGGGCGTACTGGACGTTGTCGAGGATCTCGCGCGTGTCCTCCACCTTGGTGCGCGAGGCCGCATCCACCTCGATCAGGTCGACGAAACGCCCCTCGTCGATCTCGCGGCAGGCACTGCATTCGCCGCAAGGCTGCGATGACATGCCGCGCTCGCAATTGAGCGACTTGGCCAGGATGCGGGCGATGGTGGTCTTGCCGACGCCGCGGGTGCCGGTGAACAGAAAGGCATGGTGCAGGCGGTCGTTGTCCAGGGCATTGATCAGGGCGCGCAGCACATGCTCCTGCCCCACCATCGCGGGAAAGGAACGGGGACGCCATTTGCGGGCCAGGACCTGATAACTCACGGGCGAACGACTCTCCGGTACGGTACAGCCGGAACTCCGGCCGAAAGAGCCGGCAGTATACCCGATCGGGAAACGAGGGTCGGCAAGAAGCCGTGAAGGGTGGCGTCCCGTACCAGCCACACCCCGGCGCCCGAGTCCACTGTTGCGGCTGCTCCCTTCCGGGCCTGACCGGGTTCACAGTTTGTCGTCGCGAGGGGACCGGCACGGTCCGCCATTGAACTCAGGGGGACGGCGCCGCACAGGGCGCCTCAACAGAACAACAGGTTAGGAAAGTGGCGGAGAGGAAGGGATTCGAACCCTTGATACGCTATTAACGTATACACACTTTCCAGGCGTGCTCCTTCAACCGCTCGGACACCTCTCCGGAAAGCGCGCAAGGTTAAACCAGATCGGCAGACGGCGCAATACGAAAGCGCGCTCAGAAACGGTAGTTGAGATAAAAACCGATACTGTCCTGCTGACTTCTGGGCTGATAGATATTGTACAGGGAGCCGTCCTCCGTCACCGGACTGCTGTCGGACTGACGGAATCGATAACTGTCGTAGTACCCCCCCAGATCCCAGCTTCCGTTCAACCGGTAGCTCACTGCGGCATACAGGCTGTAATCCGGCTTTGGCTTGAGACCGGGGTCACTATCGTACCCCGCACGGGGCGGGCCGGCGCTGTCGCCGGTATAGAACGGCAGTTTGACGCCCCCCTGCACCTCCCAACCCGCACCGCCACTGTACACAGCCCCCAGGCGGCCGTATCCCACCTGATAATCCTCGGCGTAACCATACACCGCCTGCCCCCGATAAGGGCTGTAGGCAGCCACGGACTCCCGGCGCCGGCTGTCATAGCCGATGCCAAGCTTGATACCCCAGACCGGCTCATCATCGGAGCCCAAAGCCGCCGGGAAGGCACGTGTAAAATCCAGCTCCGCCGACCAGCCGGAATCATTGCTACCGGTGGGCGCCCCCCGCAGGGGCGCGCCATCATGAGCGACCCGCCGGGGATAAATACGGCTGTGCAGACCATAGTGCCAGTTGCCTGCCGGGGCGGAATCGGTCTTGAGACCGACAAAATGGCGCAGCCCGGCCTCTTCCGGCCATCGGACGCCGCCGTCATATTCGCGCCAGGAAAAATATTCGCTGCCAAAGGTCACCAGCACCTGCTCGGCGCGGGCCGGCAGCATGGCAGCAAGCAACAATGCGGTGACAACAAGGCGATGCATCGGGAACTCCGCCCCGCCCACCCGGCGGGTTACGTCACAAAAATGGGTTTCTATCCATGGAAAAGCAAGGAACGCCCGCACACTCCGCACGAACGACATCGGAACTTTTTTCCGCCGGCGACTGACCAACCGGTAGCCAACAGCGTGAACCAGTTCACACTACAAGCGCAAGACACTGATTTAAATGGTGATTTACAAAAAATTCGGCGAGAGCAAGAGTGGCGGAGGGAGAGGGATTCGAACCCTCGTGGGGCGGTAAAGCCCCAACTCGATTTCGAGTCGAGCCCGTTATGACCGCTTCGGTACCCCTCCGGAAGGGGGCTAAAGATACACGCCCGGCCGCGAGACGACAACCGGCGGATGCTATATTTCCAACCCAGACACAACCCGGACCCGCGACATGTACCGACAACGACAACGACGGCGCTACGTTGCCGCCCTCGGCGGCCTGTTTCTGCTCCAATTCATTGGTGGTTGCTCCCAGCCGCGCAATGAACTGGAGCAGGTACGGCATACGGGCGAACTGGTGGTGCTCACCAGCAACACGGCCACGACGTACTACGAAGGACCGGATGGCCCCACCGGCATGGAATACGACCTGGTACGGGGATTCGCCGACGAGCTCGGGGTGCGCCTGCGGCTGGTGGTGGCCAATAACGTGGGCGAGGTCCTGCGCCAGCTGGCCGAGGGCAAGGCCCACTTCGCTGCGGCGGGCCTCACGGTAACCGAACCGCGCCAGCAATGGCTGCGTTTCACCCCGCCCTATCAGGAAATCACCCAGCAGCTGGTTTACCGCCGCGGTACCCCGCGGCCGGTCTCCATCGAGAAAATGGACGGTCATCTGGAGGTGCTGGCCGCCAGCAGCCATGCCGAACACCTGACCCGGCTCAAGGGCGAATACGCCCAATTGAGCTGGACCGAGAATGCAGAGGTGGGCAGCGAGGAGTTGCTGTCACTGCTGTATGAGGGCGTCATCGACTACACCGTGGCCGACTCGCACGAAGTTGCCATCAACCAGCGCTTCCTGCCCGAGTTGCGCATCGCCTTCGACCTGACCGAACCGCAACCCCTTGCCTGGGCCTTCCCGCGTTTTCGCGACAAGAGTCTGTATGACGCTGCACGGGATTACTTCCAGCGGCTCAACGACAGCGGCGAACTGGCCCGCCTGAGTGAGAAACACTACGGTCACGTCAATGACTTCGACTACGTGGGCACCCGCACCTTCATGCGCCATATCGACCAGCGCCTGCCTCAGTTCCGCCCGCAGTTCAGTACCGCCGCCGAGGAGAACAGCCTGGACTGGCGTCTGCTCGCCGCCATGGCCTACCAGGAGTCGCACTGGAACCCGGGGGCTGTGTCCCCCACCGGGGTGCGCGGCATCATGATGCTGACGCGGGTCACCGCCCGCGACCTTGGAGTGGAACGGCGCACCGACCCGGTGCAGAGCATCGAGGGCGGCTCCCGCTACTTCAAATCCCTGCTCGATAGACTGCCCGAACGCATCGAGGGACGCGATCGCCTGTGGCTGGCACTGGCCGCCTACAACATCGGCTACGGTCACCTGGAGGATGCCCGCATCATCACCCAGCAACGGGGCGGCAATCCGGACAAGTGGATGGACGTGAAGGAAAATCTGCCGCTGCTGCACAAGCGCAAGTGGTACAGCCAGACCCGCCACGGCTATGCCCGGGGCAACGAGGCGGTGCGCTATGTGGAAAATATCCGCAGTTACTACGACATCCTGGCCTGGACCATCGAGCGCCAGGAACCGAAACGGCTCCCCGTGGTATTGCCGGCGGCACTACAGCTGGCCAATCCGGCGCTGTGAGTCCCTACTTGCGCCGCGCCTGAAAAAAGGCCCGCAACAGGGCCCCGCTCTCCTCGGCCAGCACACCGCCGCACACCTCGGCCTGGTGATTCAGCTCGGCCGCCTGCAGCAGATTGAATACACTGCCCGCCGCGCCGGTACGGGGATCGGCTGCGCCGAACACCACCCGCTTTACACGCGCATGCACCATGGCGCCGGCACACATGGCACAAGGCTCCAGGGTGACGTACAGCGTGGTATCCACCAGGCGGTAGTTACCGACCTGCCGTGCCGCTGCACGCAACGCCTCTATCTCGGCGTGGGCGGTCGGGTCATGGGCGGCAATGGGGCGATTCCAGCCGACACCGATAATCTCGCCATCCTTCACCACCACCGCCCCCACCGGAACCTCACCCTCGGCAGCGGCACGCTGCGCCAACTCCAGCGCGCGCATCATCCAGCGAATATCGTCAGACTCACTCATCGCGCCGCTTCGCTGATATCACGCTCGCGCATGCCGAGCAGATAGAGAATGGCATCGAGGCCAAGGGTAGCAATGGAGTGCTGCGCCTGCTGCTTGACGATGGGCTTGGCATGAAAGGCGATGCCCAGTCCGGCAATGGACAGCATGGGCAGGTCGTTGGCACCATCGCCCACGGCGATCACCTGCTGCAGCGATATGCCCTCCTTTGCCGCCAGTTCGCGCAACAACCGCGCCTTGGCCTGGCCATCGATGATCTCACCCTTGACCTCGCCGGTCAGCTTGCCGTCACGGAAGTCGAGCTGGTTGGCGTGTATGTAATCAATACCCAGCTTGCGCTGCAGATGCCGGGCAAAGTAGGTAAAGCCGCCGGACAGAATTGCCACTTTGTAGCCAAAGTGCTTCAGGGTGGCGATCAGATGTTCAGCACCCTCGGTGATCGGCAGACGCTCGGCAATTCCCTGCAACACTGCCTCATCCATGCCTCGCAGCAGCGCCAGACGACGGCGAAAACTCTCGGCAAAATCCAGTTCACCACGCATCGCCGCCTCGGTGATGGCGGCGACCTGAGCACCGACACCGGCCACCTTGGCGAGTTCGTCGATCACCTCGGCCTGGATCAGGGTGGAGTCCATGTCGAAGCACACCAAACGGCGGCTGCGCCGATAGATATCGTCCTCCTGGGTGGCGATATCCACCTCCAGCTCCTGCGACACCTGGAGGAAGGCCGCATGCAACGCGGTCAGATCGGGGGCGGCACCGCGCACCGACAATTCGACGCAGGCAATCCTCTTCTGCTCGGGATGCTGCAGCGAAATGCGGCCGGACAGCCGCGTGATGTTGTCGATGTTGAGCCCCTGCTCGGCGACCACTTCCGATACCCGGGCCAGATGGCGGGCACTGATCTTGCGCCCCAGCAGGGTGATGATGTGGCGCGGCTGCCCCTGCGCCGACACCCAGTGTTCGTAGTCCGCACTGCCGATCGGTGAAAAACGGATGGTGAGATTGAGCCGATGGGCAGTAAACAGCAGGTCACGGAACACGGCACAACCAGCAGCATCCTGTGGCATCTCCACCAGCAGGCCCAGAGCCAGGGTGTCATGGATCACCGACTGGCCGATATCCAGCACGTTGACCTCGTAGTCTGCCAGCACCTCAGTCAGGGCGGCGGTAATGCCGGGCTGATCATGTCCCGACACAGTAATCAGTATGACTTCACTCATGATGCAAACTCGAACAGAACTGAAGACCAGACATCAGTCGGCTGGAAACACGAAAGGGATGGTGTGCCGTGCACACCATCCCTTTGAGCGACGCTGCAGCGGAACGCTGGCCGCCTATTCCCATTCAATGGTGGCGGGCGGCTTGCTGGAAATGTCATAGACCACGCGCGCGATGCCCTTCACCTCGTTGATGATGCGGCGCGATACGGTTTCCAGGAAATCGTACGGCAGATGGGCCCAGCGTGCTGTCATGAAATCGATGGTCTCCACCGCACGCAGCGCCACGACATATTCATAACGGCGGCCGTCACCGGTAACGCCCACCGACTTCACCGGCAGGAATACAGTAAAGGCCTGCGAGGTCTTGTCATACAGGTCAGCCCTGCGCAGTTCTTCGATGAAAATATGGTCGGCCAGACGCAGGATGTCGGCATACTCCTTCTTCACCTCGCCGAGGATGCGCACACCGAGGCCGGGGCCGGGGAAGGGGTGGCGATAGACCATCTCGTAGGGCAGCCCCAGCTCGACGCCGATCTTGCGCACCTCGTCCTTGAACAGCTCGCGCAACGGTTCCAGCAGTTTCAGCTTCATGTGTTCGGGCAGGCCGCCGACGTTGTGGTGCGACTTGATCAGGTGGGCCTTGCCGCTCTTGGCGCCGGCCGACTCGATGACATCGGGATAGATGGTTCCCTGGGCCAGCCACTTGGCATTCTTCAGCTTGGCCGCCTCTTCCTCGAATACCTCGACGAACAGGTTGCCGATGATCTTGCGCTTCTTCTCCGGGTCGGTGACGCCGGCCAGCGCAGACAGGAAACGTTGTTCTGCATCGACGCGGATCACGCGCACGCCCATGTGCTCGGCAAAGGTAGCCATCACCTGATCGCCTTCGCGGTAGCGCAGCATACCGTTGTCGACGAACACGCAGGTAAGCTGGTTACCGATGGCCTTGTGCAACAGCGCCGCCACCACCGAGGAATCGACGCCGCCGGACAGGCCCAGCAGCACCTCGTCACTGCCCACCTTCTCGCGCACGGTACGGATGGCATCATCGATGATCTGGTCCGGCGTCCACAGGGAGGCACAACCACAGATGTCATGTACGAAGCGGTTGATGATGCGCATGCCCTGGCGGGTATGGGTCACTTCGGGATGGAACTGCAGGCCGTAGAAGGCACGCGCCTCGTCGGCCATGCCGGCGATGGGACAGGAGTCGGTGCTGGCCATCAGCACAAAACCGGGCGGCAGGGTGGTTACCTGATCGCCGTGGCTCATCCATACGTCGAGCAGGCCGTAGCCTTCCGCGCTGGTATGGTCCTCAATCTCCTTCAGCAGACGGGTATGGCCGCGGGCACGCACCTGGGCATAACCGTATTCATGATGATCAGCCGCCGCCACGGCACCGCCCAGCTGTTGTGCCATGGTCTGCATGCCGTAGCAGATACCCAGGACCGGCACCCCCAGCTCGAACACCGCCTGCGGCGCACGCGGTGTCCCCTCTACGGTGACCGTCTCGGGCCCGCCGGACAGGATGATGCCGCGCGGGTTGAAGGCGCGGATCTCGGCCTCCTCCATGTCACAGGAATGAAGCTCGCAATATACCCCGGCTTCGCGCACGCGGCGGGCGATGAGCTGGGTGTACTGGGACCCGAAATCGAGGATCAGGATGCGGTCGGCGTGGATATTGATGGACATGGGGTCAAGTGGCTCGGCAGCTGGGGAGGAAAGGCTCAGGGCTGCAGATCATCCGTGATCTCGCCGCCCTGTTCAAGTCGGTTACTTCTTCGCGCCCAGGACCAGCTCGTCCAGCGGAATCGGCTTCTCGATGATATAGCCCTGGCCGAAATCCACGCCAATCTTGCGCAGCTTGTCCAGCGCCACATCGTTCTCGATGAACTCGGCAATGGTGCGCTTGCCCAGGGCATGGGCCATCTCATGGATGGATTTCACCACCGAATAGTCAAAGACATTGGTGCTGATGTTGCGGATGAACTGCCCATCGATCTTCAGATAGTCCACCGGCATGGACTTCAGGTAGGAGTACGAGGCATGTCCCGAACCGAAGTCATCCAGCGCCAGCTGGCAACCGGTCTGGCGCAGGCGGCGCATGTAGTAGACGGCGCGGTCCAGATTGCTGATCGCCGCTGTCTCGGTAATCTCGAAGCAGATCTGGTGGCTCGGCACCTCGGCATTCTCCAGTCTCCGCACCAGCTCCTCCATGAATACCTCATCATCGATGGAGTGGCCGGACAGATTGACCGAAATGGAATTGATGGCATTGAGTTTTCCGCGATTGGCACGCAGCCATTCGAAAACCTTGTCAACTACCCAGCGATCAATGTCTCCGATGCGATTGTAGATCTCTGCCGACAGGACGAACTGATCCAGGGACACCAGTTCACCCTGCTCATTGTGCACATGCAGCAGGATTTCATAGCGCGGATGTTCATGAGCGAACTTGAGCGAGGCGATCTTCTGGCACTTGAGCTGGATCAGGCCGGCATCGAACAACTTGTTGATACGCCCAACCCACTCCATCACGCCCTGCCGCTTCATGATGACTTCGCTTTCCGGGTCATAGAACTGGATGCGGCCGCGCCCGGCCTCCTTCGCTGCAAAGCAGGCGGAATCGACGGCTGCCAGCAGGGTACGCACCGAATCACGCGCCGGATCGATGGCGGCAATGCCAAAACTGGCATCCACCACGAATTCCTTGTTCTCACAACGGAAGTGATAGTCATTGATGGCGCGGCGGATCTCCTCCGAGCGGCGCATGCCCTGCTCGCGATCGCAGTTCTCCAGCAACACGCCGAACTCGTCACCGCCCAGACGGGCAATAACCGGCGTACTGCCCAGCTTGCGGCGCAACAGGTCCGCCAGATTGCTGAGCAATTCGTCGCCCGCCTCGTGGCCGCATGTGACATTGATAACATTGAAACGATCCAGGTCGAAATAGCACAGGATATTGTTGCTGCCTTCCTTTTTGGCACGTAACAACAACTCGTCGAGCGCACTCTCGAAACCACGCCGGTTCATCAGGCTGGTCAGGGCATCGTGATTGGTCTGCTCGATGAGTCGATCATGGATCGACTGCAGCATGGTATAGGTGGCGCGGTCCATCAGTGGCCGGTCCCATCCCTCCAGGATCAGCATCTGACCTCGCGACATGGAGGCGGCCATCTCCTCAGGCCGTATATCCAGCCCCTTGCTGCCCTCGCGGTCGACGAAAACGAAGCGTCCCCACTTGCGGTCGGACCATACCAGTTTCTGCTGTTGCAGCTCTTCCTTGTCGCTCTTGTAGGACACCAGTTCGCCATCTGCCAGAGACTCGGCGCGCTTGAGCCAGCGCGCCCATTCCACCTTGGAAAGCTCCACCGGCTTGAGGGCCTGTTTCTCGTGCTCCCAGGACTGCAGCATCAACTGCGCGATGGAGCCTTTCTTGATACGCGCCACCTTGGCCGGCTCGGCTTTGGCCTGTTCCAGCGCCGAAATCAGTTCGGACACCAGCAGCAGCGAACGGGCATCCCCCTTGCTGAGTTTCTCCAGTACCTTGCTGACTTCCTCAACCAGTTTGTGATTGGGCCAGTCCGCCTTGAGTCCCTTGTGTGCCTTGCCCTGCAAGCGCATCAGCAACTGTTCCATGGTGGCGCGCGCGGCATGGTAACCCTCGCTGTTCATGCCGCTGTGCTGGCAATGACGCCACAACAGGTTTTTCCAGCCGGCATCCAGCAACTCCAGCACCACCTTGGGTATCAGACGGCCCTCCGCCATGTCGAACAGGCGGTCGATGTCCTCCAGCATTTCCAGCGTCATCTGGCGCTGGTTGGGTTCCGCCTTGCATTTGGCAATCACTTCGTCGACCCGATGCCGGTACTCCTCCGACTGCTCGCCATACAGCTTGTTGAGCGAATCGACGGCCTCGTCCAGCGCCTTGGGATCGCCGCCGGACTCGTCGCTCAGGCTCTGCAGCGCCTGCTCCACCTTGGTAACCATTTGCCGGCGCACGTCCACCTTGTCCGCCGGCAACATCTGGAACAGCTGATCCAGAGTGTTGAACAGGTGATGCACCGGATGGGAACGATCCTGCAGCACATGCTCGTTGTTGAGCGCCATCTTGATGAACGGCAGCTCGACGCTCTCGAACCAGTCCTTCAGATGGTCATCGGTAATCGGGTCGGTCTGGATGGATGACAGCAGGCTCTCCGTCACCTCCAGCTTGTCATGCGTCTCCAGCGGCAACTGTTTGGAGGTATCACCACCGGCCTGTTCCATCAGTATCTGCGACAAGCGCGAGGCCAGCGTGGTCCCCTGCTGACGCAGATGGCGGATACTGAGCCCCTGTTGCTGCAGGCTTGCCAGGCCGTTGTTCAGTTCCTGCGCAGAAAAATGCACCACCGGGCCATGGGCAACACCGGCCTCTCCCGCACCAGCCGCCGCCTGCTGACGGGCAGGCAGGGACTGCTGTGCCGTACGTTCTAGCTGCAGCAACTCATTGGCCGCGGCATAGGGTGATGGTGCCGGCATATAGCCGCCACCCGCACCATAACCGGCACCCGCCTCGGCCGGCGCGTAACCGCTCCCGCCCTGTGCCGGGGGGGCAGCACCGGCAGGCGCGCCCGGTGGCGCCATTGCAGCGCCACCTGGCGCAGCGCCGGCCTGTTGCGGAGCAGCACCTCCGGCCGGCGCACCCACATGCATGCCCGGTGCGGCGCCCATCCCGGTATCCGCGTACGCTCCGCCGGCTGCAGGTGCATAACCGGCATCCGGGGCCACACCAGCAGCAGCCTCATCCGTGGTACTCGGTGTTTCGGCCGGGCCCGGTGGCGCGGTACGGGACGGGGCCGCCCCCCGCTGTTTGACCACCCGAAAATCCTTCTTCAGCGCGGGCAGTACGCCCTGCTCCTTGAGGTAGTTGTTGAGCTGCCCCAGGAGCGTGCCAAAGCGGGCCAGCATGAAATCCTCGAAAGCCTTGAAGACCGGCGGCTTCATCGTCTCTTCCAGCCCTACCGCGTCAAAGCACTCCAGAAAACGTTGCGCCAGCATGGCGGCACCGACCGGATTACTCTGGTGGTCCAGTGGCCGATTCAGGATCAATCCGAGGCGCTGCTCCAGATCGAACATGGCCTCATCGTTGTGTGACTCGAGTTTTGTAGCGAGAGTCGTCACGGTCAGCCAGTTCTGGAAGACCTCGTCGGCAACCAGGGACAATTCGGACGAGTCCGCCTGCGCCCCCTGTTGCTTGAGCGGGCGACCACGGTTATCGAACTCGTCCATGATCGCCGTGGTGTAACAGTTCAGCAGCTGGCCACGACCGTCGCGCAGCTTTTGCTGTGCCTCGACAACACCACGCCAGTTCTTCTTGGTCAGCTCGTCAGATTTGTTGAGGTTGTCGACGCCCTCGGAGGTGAAGTTTTCCACCAGACTGTCGACAAAGGCGCGGGCCTTGTTGCGGCATTCGGCTATCACCGCCGCGTAGCGGGCATCCGGCTGCGCCCCGGCGGCGGCAGGGGCCGGCCTATGCTGGGACCGGCTCATCAGGTACTGGAACGCCGCCCCGTCGAGACGGGCAAAACTGAGCCCCACGCCGATATCGATGACCCGCGCCACCTGCCCCTGCACCACATAGCCCTGGCCGGCACCGCCCGGCGTCTGGACAAGATGCACCTCGATGTAATCACCGATACGCCAGTGGGCGGCGTGGGCGGCCTGCGGATAGAAGGTGATGAAGAGCCCGCCCTGGCAGAAATCCTCCACCACACAGTCCAGTCTGACGCCCTGGGTAGATACAGCGACGGCATCCAGCCTTACCGGATAACGGGGGTAGGCACGTTTGTTGGCAGCTGACGTCATGTCGCAGTGACTCCTGATGTTTTGCGGCGATTATACCGGATAAGGATACTAAAGCTGCCCCATGCGGCCACAGGGCAGATGATATAATTTCCGCCCCATTCCGCCGCACAGATGTCATGACCCGCACACCCCGCAAGGACACCCTGTACGCCAGCCCGCACAGCCCACTGGCGGATTTCGCCTTTGATGAGCGGGTGGCCGGCGTATTTCCGGACATGATCCGCCGCTCGGTGCCGGCCTACAGTACCCTGACCGGGTTACTGGGGCTTGTGGCCGGGGAATATGCGCAGGCCAACAGCCAATTGTATGACCTGGGCTGTTCCCTCGGCGCCGCCACCCTGGCCATGCGCCGCCGCGTCAACCGCCCCGGCTGCCGCATCATGGCCATCGACAACTCCCCTGCCATGGTGGAGGGCTGCCGGGAGAACATCGCCGCCGACAACGCCCCGACGCCGGTGGAGGTCATCTGCGCCGACATCCGCGACGCGGTATTCGAACGCGCCTCGGTGGTCACCATGAATTTCACCCTGCAATTCGTCGCCCCACCCGAACGCCTGCCTTTGCTGCGCCGCATCCACCATGGCCTGTTGCCGGGCGGCGCACTGTTGCTGGCGGAGAAGCTGCGCTTCGCCGATGGAGCCGAACAGGCCACACTGGAGCAGTTGCATCTCGCCTTCAAGCGCGCCAACGGTTATTCGGAACTGGAGATCAGCCAGAAACGCGCCGCGCTGGAGCGGGTGCTGCTGCCGGATACCCTGGAGGAGCACCGGGCCCGGCTGCAGGCAGCCGGATTCAGCCAGGTCATACCCTGGTTCCAGGCCTTCAACTTCGCCGCTCTCCTCGCCATCCGATGATTGACTACGCGGGACTGTGGCAAGCCCTGGCGGACTCGCCCCTTGCCGGCTGGCGTGAAGAACTGGAGCCATGCCTGCACCGGGCACTGGACCCGGCAAGCCACGGCGATCTGCCGCACTGGTATGCCACCCTGGCGGCACTCCCCTCCCTGACCACCTCCGCCATCAACCTCTCCGCCGATTGCCTGCGCATCGGCAGCCCCGCGGACATCGACATCGAGCAGCGCACCCGGCTGGAATCCTTGCTGCGCGACCTCCACCCCTGGCGCAAGGGGCCATTCTGCCCGTTCGGCATCCATATCGACACCGAATGGCGCTCCGACTGGAAATGGAACCGCCTCGCCTCCCACCTCGACCTGCGTGGCAAGACCGTGCTGGATGTAGGTTGTGGCAATGGATATTACGGCTGGCGCATGTGCGGCGCTGGCGCCGGTCTGGTGTTCGGCGTCGATCCGACCATCCGCTACGTCATGCAGTACGCCGCGCTGAGCCGTTACATCGGCGATGTCGGCAATTACGTGCTGCCGCTCAGGTTCGAGGAACTGCCGCTACACAGCGCGGCGTTTGACGTGGCGTTTTCCATGGGTGTGCTGTATCACCGCCGCGACCCGCTGGAGCATCTCGCCCGCCTGTACGGCCAGCTCAGGCCGGACGGCGTGCTGGTGCTGGAAGGGCTGGTACTGGAAGGGGATGAACTGGCCGCGCTGCACCCGCCGGGGCGCTACGCCAAGATGAAGAACGTGCATGCCATCCCCAGCGTGCCGCTGCTGCGACAGTGGCTGGCCGAGACGGGCTTCGTCGACATCAGCGTGCTCGACGTCTCACCCACCACGCTAGAGGAGCAACGTCGCACGCCATGGATGGAGTTCGAGTCCCTCGCCGACTTTCTCGACCCGCAGGACCCGACGCGCACCATCGAAGGTCATCCCGCCCCGCGGCGGGCGAGCCTGCGCGCGCGCAGGCCGGGGTAACTCAGGCGCTAAAATCAGGCAGGTGTGAGGCGTCCCACTCCTCGGTCCTGACGTCCTCGGCCAGAAGCGTATCGAAACCTTCTTCGGTAGTGGATTCCACGGGTGCGGCCGTGCCCGGATGGGCGGGGTGGTCGTGCCGGTTCATGTCATCTCCTGTCTACATAGGGAGATCCATTCACTGGGGCGGATATGCCAGTCCGTTGCGGCATACGGCAAGCAGAATGCTTGCTTGGAGGAGACTACCCCGCCCACACGCATAATGTCCATAAGGAATATGCTGTTAATGTGCCGAGGCATTTCCATGCCGCAAAAGACAAGGCCGCCCGCAGGCGGCCTTGTCGTATGGCTCTGGCTACGGCGTCAGACGCGGTAGTTGGGCGCTTCCTTGGTGATCTGCACGTCGTGCACGTGGCTCTCACGGATGCCGGCGCCGGTGATGCGCACGAACTCCGGCTTGGTACGCATCTCGTCGACGGTCTTGCAGCCGGTGTAGCCCATGGAGGAGCGCAGGCCACCCATCAGCTGGTGAATCACCGGCGACAGCGGGCCCTTGAACGGCACACGGCCCTCGATGCCTTCCGGCACCAGCTTGTCGGCCTCGTTGCCTTCCTGGAAGTAGCGGTCCGACGAACCCTGCGAGGATGCCATGGCGCCCAGCGAGCCCATGCCGCGGTAAGACTTGTAGGAGCGGCCCTGGAACAGCTCGACCTCGCCCGGCGCCTCCTCGGTGCCGGCGAACATGCCGCCCAGCATCACCGAGTAGGCGCCGGCGACGATGGCCTTGGCCAGGTCGCCGGAATAGCGGATGCCGCCATCGGCGATGAGCGGCACGCCGGTGCCGGCCAGCGCCTCGGCGACATTGGCCACCGCGGTGATCTGCGGCACGCCGACGCCGGCAACGATGCGGGTGGTGCAGATGGAGCCGGGGCCGATGCCGACCTTGACGCCGTCGGCGCCGGCGTCGACCAGGGCCAGGGCAGCGGCAGCGGTGGCGATGTTGCCGCCAATGACCTGCAGGTCGGGGAAGTTGTTCTTGGCCCAGCGTACACGGTCCAGCACGCCCTGGGAGTGACCATGGGCGGTATCGACCACGATGACGTCCACGCCGGCCTCGACCAGGGCGGCAATGCGCTCATCGGTGCCGGCGCCCACGCCGACGGCGGCACCCACGCGCAGACGACCCAGTTCGTCCTTGCAGGCATTGGGCTTGTCGGTGGCCTTCTGGATGTCCTTGACGGTAACCATGCCCTTGAGGCGGAAGGCGTCGTCCACCACCAGCACCTTCTCGATGCGGTGCTCGTGCAGCAGGCGCTTGACCTCTTCCTTGTCGGCGCCTTCCTTGACGGTCACCAGCTTGGCCTTGGGGGTCATGATGGCGGAAACCGGGGAATCGTAACGGGTCTCGAAACGCAGGTCGCGGTGGGTGACGATGCCCACCAGACCACTGGCATCCACCACGGGAACGCCGGAAATGCCGTAGGCGCGGGTCAGTTCCAGCACCTCGCGGATGCTGGCGGTGGGAGCGACCGTGATGGGATCCTTGATCACCCCGCTCTCGAACTTCTTGACCTTGCGCACCTCGGTGGCCTGCTGCTCGGCAGTCATGTTCTTGTGGATGATGCCGATGCCGCCCTCCTGCGCCATGGCAATGGCGAGGCGGGCCTCGGTGACGGTGTCCATGGCCGCAGAAACCAGCGGCAGATTCAGGGTGATGCCGCGGGTCAGGCGGGTCTTGAGATCCACTTCCTTGGGCAGGACGGTGGAATGGGCCGGAACCAGCAATACGTCGTCGAAGGTAAGGGCTTCCTGAACAATGCGCATAGACGATCCGCCTTAGGAGATGTGTCGGGAGATAAACCGGCGATTATACGTTTCCATCCCGCAGCGGTAAACCTCCCGATGTCCCCGCTGGCGTGTGGAATAATCAGACCGTCTGCAGCCACTTGATCCAGGTCCCAGACCAACAAATCCACTGGAGGAGAAATGATGCGCAAGACTATCCTGGCCCTGGCCGCCGCCACCCTGCTCGGCGCCGGTTGCGCCACCCAGACGGTGAGCAAACCCGCCGATGCCGAGTCGGCCGCCGCCGCCATCGCTGCGGCCGAAGCCAGCCGCGCCGCGGCCGCCGCCGTCGGCTACGAGTGGCGCGACACCGCCCAGATGATCGCCGATGCCCGTAAGGCGGCGGAAGAGAAGGATTTCGACAAGGCCGTGAAGCTGGCCGGGCAGGCAGAACAGCAGGGCCAGGCGGCTGTTGCCCAACACAAGCAGCAGATGGACGCGGTCAAGGCACATTGATCCCGACGCCGAGGCAAGGGCCCGTCGGCCCTTGCCTCAGCGGCGAGCCAGCCAGTCCCTTGCCCCCTCCCCGGCCGCCCGGCCGCTGGCGAAACAGGCGGTCAGCAGATAGCCACCGGTCGGCGCCTCCCAATCCAGCATCTCGCCGGCACAGAACACGCCGGGCAACTCGCGCAGCATCAAACGTTCATCCAGTGCCTCGAAACGCACGCCCCCGGCACTGCTGATGGCCTCATCGAGGGGGCGTGTGGCACGCAACGGCAGCGGCAGTGCCTTGAGCGCCGCCGCCAGCCGCGCCGGATCGTGGAGTACCTCCGCCGGGACCAGCTCACGCAGCAGGCTGGCCTTCACCCCGTCGATACCGGCATGGCGGCGCA
Source organism: Pseudomonadota bacterium (assembly GCA_040755915.1). Classification (GTDB taxonomy): domain Bacteria; phylum Pseudomonadota; class Gammaproteobacteria; order Thiohalomonadales; family Thiohalomonadaceae; genus Sulfurivermis. Next base: position 26,902 of record JBFLWM010000009.1, read on the forward strand.
GGTGCTTGGCGAGACTGTCGCGTCCACGCGGCCGTGCCAGATCGGCCGCCAGGCGCGCCTGTTCCCGCCCGGGCACCAGATCGAGCAGCAGCACCGCCTGCCCCTCCGCGGCAATGGCCTCGCGCAGGGGAGCCGACAGGGCATACACCACGCCACCCTCCACGCCGTATTCCGTCACCATCAATTCACCCTGGCGGCGCTCACCGGCAAAACTGACCACCACCGGCTTCACCGGCTGTCCGGCATGGCGCGTGCGCAGGTGCTCGCTCCAGTCCACCTCAAAACCACAATTGGAGGGCCGCAGGGGTGCAACCGCGATGCCGCGTCCCTGCAGCAGCGGAACCCAGGCGCCATCGGAGCCGAGCCGCGCCCAGCTGCCGCCGCCCAGCGCCAGCACGACGGCGTCCGGCCGCACCAGAACCTCCCCTGACGGTGAGGCAAAACGCAGGGCACCCGCGGCATCCCACCCCAACCAGCGATGGCGCATGTGCAGACGCACCCCGGCGCTGCGCAAGCGCTGCAACCAGGCGCGCAGCAGCGGCGCCGCCCTCATGTCGGCGGGAAACACCCGCCCGGAGCTGCCGACGAAGGTGGCGATGCCGAGGTCGTGGATCCATGCCCGCAGCGCGTCCGGGCCGAACCGGGCCAGCAGGGGGGCAATGTATTCACGGCGGGCGCCGTAGCGATCGATGAAGCGTTCCAGCGGTTCGGAGTGGGTGATGTTCATGCCGCCCTTGCCGGCCATGAGGAACTTGCGCCCCACCGAGGGCATGGCGTCGTACACGTCCACCTGCACGCCGGCGGCGGCGAGCACCTCAGCGGCCATCAGGCCGGCAGGGCCTCCGCCGATGACGGCAACGTTCGTGGTGGGAGCTTCAGGCATCATGCATTCCGAGAATATCCGCTGCCTCAGGCGCACCGCGCGGGCACGCCGCAAATGAAAAAGGGGCTTCCCCTGCGGGAAGCCCCTTTTTGAATTGGTGCCCAGGAGAGGACTCGAACCTCCACGGTGTTACCCACTAGTACCTGAAACTAGCGCGTCTACCAATTCCGCCACCTGGGCAGGTGCAACGAAGGCGCGCACTTTACCCAAAGCGCCGGGGGCTTGTCAACAAGACGTTCGTGCCCCCGCAAGCCACAAATACCGCGCTCCGGACGAGGCGCGTGCGGCGCCGTGTGTCTCTCCAATCAGTTGAACGGATGGCGCAACACGATGGTTTCGTTGCGGTCCGGACCGGTGGAGATAATGTCGATGGGCACGCCGGTCACCTCTTCGATGCGCTTGAGGTAGTTGCGTGCCGCCTGCGGCAGCTTGTCAAACTCCTTCACGCCCACCGTCGATTCCTTCCAGCCCGGCATCTCCTCGTACACCGGCTTGCAGGCACTGAAGGCCTCGGCGCCGACCGGCGGCGTATTGCGGGCCACACCGTCGCACTCGTAACCGACACACAGGCGGATGGTATCCAGACCGTCCAGCACGTCCAGCTTGGTAATGCACAGGCCGGTGACCGAGTTGATCTGGTTGGAGCGGCGCAGCGCCACGGCATCGAACCAGCCGCAGCGGCGCGGACGGCCGGTGGTGGAACCGAACTCATGGCCGCGCTCGGCCATGTAGGCACCGACGGAGTCCATCAGGTCCTTGCCGTCGTACAGCTCGGTGGGGAACGGACCGGCGCCGACGCGGGTGGTGTAGGCCTTGGTGATGCCCAGCACGTAGTCGAAGTAGCGCGGGCCGACACCGCTGCCGGTGGCGGCACCGCCGGCGGTGGTGTTGGACGAGGTCACGAAGGGATAGGTGCCGTGATCGATGTCCAGCAGGGCGCCCTGGGCACCCTCGAACATCACGTTCTCGCCGCGCTCGCGGTACTGGTGCAGCATCTCGGTGACGTCGGCCACCAGCGGACGCAGCTCCTCGGCCATGGCCATGCTCTCGTCCAGCACCTGCTGGAAGTCGACCGGGTCGGCCTTGAAGTAGTGCTGCAGACAGAAGTTGTGGTAGTCCAGCACCTCGCCCAGCTTGGCGGCGAAGCGTTCGCGGTGGAACAGGTCGCCCAGGCGCAGGCCGCGGCGGGACACCTTGTCCTCGTAGGCCGGACCGATGCCGCGGCCGGTGGTACCGATGGCGGACTTGCCGCGGGCACGCTCGCGGGCATGGTCCAGGGCCACATGGTACGGCAGGATCAGGGGGCAGGCCTCGCTGATGCGCAGGCGCTCGCGGGCCGGCACGCCGTTTTCTTCCAGCATGCGCAGCTCTTCCAGCAGGGCCGAAGGCGACAGCACCACGCCGTTGCCGATGAGGCACATCACGCCCTCGCGCAGCACACCGGAGGGAATCAGATGGAGCACGGTCTTCTTGCCGTCGATGACCAGGGTATGGCCGGCGTTGTGGCCACCCTGGAAGCGGGCCACCGCACTGGCGCGATCGGTGAGCAGGTCCACGACCTTGCCCTTGCCTTCGTCACCCCACTGGGTACCGATGATTACGACGTTCTTGCCCATTATTACCCCTAAAGTCCCGCCCGCACGCCTGCTTCCCCGGACGTTGCGGGTGTTGTGATGAATTTGGATTACGGGAAAACTCGAAAACGCGGCCCGCTAGCCCAGCGCCGCCACCTGCCAGTGGCCATCGCGCAGTACAAGCTGGCGGTCACACCCCATCGCCGCCGCATCGCCCTGTTGCCCCGGCAGGGCACAGACCACCCGTTCGCCGCGCGCGCGCAGTTCATCCACCTGCCGCACCAGCGCCGGGTCGTCGGCGCAGGGCGCAAAGATACCACGAACCCCCGGCAGGGTGGCAGTGGACAGGGCCAGCAGGGTCTTGAGGTCGGCGGAAAAGCCGGTGGCGGCACGGGCACGGCCGAACACCCGGCCGATGTCGTCGTAGCGCCCGCCCTGGGCCAGGGCCTGACCACTGCCCGGGGCATAGGCGGCGAACACCGCGCCGGTGTGATAGTGGTAACCGCGCAGTTCGGCCAGATCGAAGTGCAGCGGCACACCCGGCAGGGTGCGGTGCACCGCCGCGGCGATGGCCGCCAGATTGTCCAGGGCGGCGTGCACCTCGGCGCCGGCACCGGCCAGCACGGTACGCGCCGTTGCCAAGGCCTCCTCACCGCCGTTGAGGTCGGCCAGTTGCAGCAGCATGCCGCGCATGGCGTCGTCCAGTTCCAGGCCAGCCAGCAAGGCCGCGATGTCCGGGCGTGACTTGCGCTGCAGGGCATCGAACAGCTGCGCCTCCTGGGCCGGTGTCAGGCCCGCCTGACGGGCCAGGCCGCGGAAGATACCGACGTGGCCGAGGTCGAGATAGAGCTGGTCGAGACCGGCGGCGTGCAGGGTCGCCAGCATCAGGCGCAGCACCTCCACATCGCTCTCGATGCCGGCGTGGCCGTACAACTCGGCGCCCACCTGCAACGGGCTGCGGCTGCCGCCGTGTCCTTCCGGCCGGGTACGCAGCACGGTGCCCAGATAGCACAGACGGGTCGGTGTCACGCGCTTCAGATGGTGGGCGTCGATGCGCGCCACCTGCGGCGTCATGTCGGCACGCACGCCCATCATGCGGCCGCTCAGCTGATCGGTCAGCTTGAAGGTCTGCAGATCGAGGTCATTGCCGGTACCGACGAGCAGTGAATCCAGATATTCAATGAAAGGAGGCAGTACCAGCTCGTAGCCCCAGGCGCTGAACAGATCGAGCAGACGGCGGCGCAACAGCTCCAGCCGCCAGGCCCCCTCGGGCAGCACTTCCTCGATGCCTTCCGGCAATAACCAGCGTTCGTTTTCCATCAGTGTTTCAACCAGTAGACCAGTACCGCCCCCACCACCATCAACACCAGACCTGCGGTGCGGATGGAGCGGTCATCCAGTTGGGCCAGCCCCAACATGGCCTTGCGGTAATTGCGCGGCGACAATGCAGGCAGCACCCCTTCCAGCACCAGCAACAAAGCCAGCGCCACCCACAGATCAGACCACATCACGATACCCCACAAAAAAACCGGGTGGCTTCCGCCACCCGGTAGGTTGCTGCCCTGTTACTTGCGTGTACCCGTCGCGTTGTTGAAGTACTGGAAGAACTCCGCACTGGGATCCACCACCAGCATGTCCTGCTGCTTGCTGAAGGTGTTGCGGTAGGCATCCAGACTGCGATACAGGGCATAGAATTCGGCGTTACGGCCAAAGGCCTTGGCGTAAATCTCCGCCGCCCGGCCGTCACCCTCACCGCGCGTGCGCTCGGCATCACGATAGGCCTCCGCCAGGATCACGGTACGCTGGCGATCGGCATCGGCACGGATGCGTTCCGCCGCCTCGGCACCGCGCGAGCGCAGGTCCTTGGCCACACGGGAGCGTTCCGCCTCCATACGATGGTATACCGAGCTGGAAACCTCGGCCGGCAGCTCGATGCGCTTGATGCGCACGTCCACCACCTCGATGCCGAACTGCCTGGCCTGTTCGCTCATCTGGCTGGTAATGATGTTCATGATCTCGGAGCGCTCGCCGGAGATGGCCTCCTGCATGGTGCGCTTGCCGAACTCGCTGCGCAGACCGTCCTTGATCACCTGCGCCAGGCGCATGGCGGCCTGTTGTTCGTCACCGCGCATGGTCAGGTAATAGGTAGCGACATCGCTCACCCGCCACTTGATGAAGGAGTCGACGATGACGTTCTTCTTTTCCTGGGTCAGGTAACGCTCGGAATCCACTTCCAGAGTCAGGATGCGCTTGTCGAAGAAGCGCACGTTGTTGATGAACGGGATCTTGAAATACAGGCCCGGGGTGTAGTCGGCACGGACGAATTCACCCAGACGGAACTTGATCGCCAGTTCACGCTCGTTGACCACGAAGACCGACATGGAGCCCAGCCAAGCCAAAGCCAGCAGGGCAATCAGGGACAGCATTCCGCGCGACATTATCGCACCTCCCGTTGACGCAGATTGTCACGCAGACGGACGTCTGCACGCGGCTGTTGTGCCGGCGCAGCCGGCACCGTGCCGAGCATATCGCCGGTACCCATGGAGCCCAGCGGCGTCTCGCGCTGCATCAGTTTGTCCAGGGGCAGATAGAGCAGGTTGTTGCCGCCCTTGGTATCCACCAACACCTTGCTGCTCTGCGCCAGAACCGACTCCATCGCATCCAGATAGAGGCGCTTGCGGGTCACGGCCGGGGCCTTTTCGTACTGCGCCAGTACGCTGAGGAAGCGTGCCGACTCACCTTCCGCCTGCGCAATCACCTGATCACGGTAGGCATTGGCCTCCTCGATCAGGCGCGCCGCCTGACCGCGGGCCTTGGGCAGGACATCGTTGGCATAGGCCTCGGCCTCGTTCTTCAGGCGCTGCTCGTCCTCACGCGCCTTGACCGCATCGGCAAAGGCCCCCTGCACCTGCTCCGGCGCCTGGGCATCCTGCATATTGAGGTTGACCACGGTCAGACCGGCGCGGTAGCGATCGAGGATCTCCTGTACCAGGGTCTTGATGCGATCCACCACGTCGGCACGACCGCCGGTGATGACGAAATCCATCTCGCTCTGGCCGATCACCTCACGCACGGCGCTTTCCGTCGCCTCGCGCAGGGTCTGATCCGGGTCGCGCACGTTGAACAGATAGTCGCGCGCATCCTTTACCTGGTACTGCACAGTGAACTTGACGTCGATGATGTTCTCATCCTGGGTCAACATCAGCGCCTCGTCGGCACGGCGCCCCAGCTCGATGGAGCGCACACTGGAGATATCCACCTTCTCCACCGTCTGGATGAAACGCGGGAACCAGTTGAGGCCCGGCATGGTGGTCGCCTTATAGGCGCCGAATTGCATCACCACGCCACGCTGGGTGGCATCGACGATATAGATACCGGACAGTGCCCACAGGGCCACGGCCAGCACCAATACCAGACCGGCCGAGCCGGCAGAAGCGCCGCCACCGTTGCGGCCGCGCCCCTGACCGAACAGGCCGCCGAATTTGTCCTGCAGCTTGCGCACCACCTCGTCGAGGTCCGGCGGTCCCTGCTCGCTGTTGCGGCCGCCCCAGGGGTCCTTGCCCCCGGAATTACCCGGTTCGTTCCACGCCATGAGTATCAGTACCTGTTGTTTTCGTTAACACCATACAGAGGGCGAAGTTTAGCCCTCTGTCTGCAAGGGGGGCAACAATGGAGCGAAATCCTGCTGCTTGTGCAGCTGCGCCAGATCGTGTGCCTTGATCTCCACATCCAGCAACCACGCACCGCTGTCCTCCACCTGCTCGCCTTGTACCGCCTCGATGGCATACAGGGCGGCGCGCAGGCGGCCGGCACCGGGCGGCAGGCACAACCGTGCACGCACGGTCGCCGTACGGAAGAAATCGGCAATGGCCTGCAGCAAAAGTTCCACACCGGCGCCGCTGACTGCGGAAAGATGCACGCGCAGCGGCCGTCCCTCGCTGTCGCGCTCCAGTTGCGGCTGGCCATGCTCCAGCAGGTCGATCTTGTTGTACACCTCCAGCTGCGGCACCTCGCCGGCACCGATCTCCTCCAGTACCGCCCGCACCTGCTCGATCTTCGCCTGCCGCTCCGGATCCTGCACATCGATGACGTGCAGCAGCAGATCGGCATCGCGGGTCTCCTGCAGGGTGGAGCGGAAGGCGGCGACCAGGTCATGGGGCAGATGACGGATGAAGCCGACGGTGTCCGCCAGCACGATGCCCGTCCCGCCGGGCAGGTCCACCCGGCGCAGGGTCGGGTCGAGGGTGGCGAACAGCTGATCGGCGGCATACACGCCCGCCGCGGTCAGGCGGTTGAACAGGGTGGACTTGCCGGCATTGGTGTAGCCCACCAGCGAAACGGTGGGCAGCTCGGCCCGTTTGCGCGCCCGCCGCCCCTGCTCGCGCTGGCGGTCGACCTTTTCCAGCCGCTTCTGCAGCTGGCGGATGCGATCGGCCAGCAGGCGACGGTCGGTTTCCAGCTGGGTTTCGCCGGGACCGCGCAGACCGATACCCCCCTTCTGCCGTTCCAGATGGGTCCAGCCGCGCACCAGGCGGGTAGACAGGTGGCGCAGCTGCGCCAGCTCCACCTGCAGCTTGCCTTCATGGGAACGGGCGCGCTGGGCGAAGATATCCAGAATGAGGCCGGTGCGATCCAGCACGCGGCATTGCAGCAGGCGCTCCAGGTTGCGTTCCTGCGCCGGTGTCAGGGCATGGTTGAACAACACCAGCTCGGCCTGATGGGCCAGCACCGCCTCGCGCACCTCCTCGGCCTTGCCGCTGCCGATGAACAGCTTGGCGTCGGGGCTACGGCGAGTGCCGGTGACGATGGCCACCGGCTGGGCGCCGGCGGACACCGCCAGCTCCTCGATTTCCAGCAAGTCTTCCTTGTCGCCTTCCTGCGGCAGCTCCAGGTGGACCAGGACCGCGCGCTCGCCGCTCTTTGGCCGCTCAAACACGGATGGCACCCCGTTGCGGGCCTGCTGCCGGGACGAAAGGGAATACGGCACCGCCGCAGCGCTGCACACACGGAAGAATCATGGTCATAGGTAATGCCGTGCCGGACTCACGTCCGGCCGGTGGTTCCTCGGTGTATTCAGTACCTCGGAGGCGCCGTTCAAATTACATGCGATTGCCGGGTTCGGCGACCGCAGGCATGTCATCCGGACCCAGGTTCAGCTTGACGTTGCGCGCCGGCACCACGGTGGAAATAGCGTGCTTGTATACCATCTGGCTGACGGAGTTTTTCAGCAGCACGACAAACTGGTCGAAGGATTCAATCTGGCCTTGCAACTTGATTCCGTTCACCAGGTAGATGGAGACAGGGATACGCTCCTTGCGCAGGGCGTTCAGATACGGATCCTGCAGGGCTTGCCCTTTACTCATGGTGTTTCTCCTTTATTGTTATCCGCAACATGCGGTTTGGCGGCCAAAGTCGGCCAAGTATCCCATTGTTTAAGTGAGACTTCCCTGTTCGGGCGCAGTGTAGCACAGGCCCGGAATGTCAGTTAATGGCGTTACGGTCCAGCAATTTCAACACCTTGTCCAGCAAATGGCTATCCATGCTGTCGAGCCAGTGGGCATCCGGCTCGCTGCGCAGCCAGGTGAACTGGCGCTTGGCCAGCTGGCGGGTGGCCGTGATGCCCTGCATGACCATGGTCGGATAGTCCACCTCGCCGGCGAGATAGCTCCACACCTGGCGATAACCGACACAGCGGATGGAGGGCTTGTCCGGCCCCAGGTCGCCGCGGTGGAACAGTCCCTCCACCTCGCCGATCAGGCCGCGCTCCAGCATCAGATGGAAACGGTCGTGGATACGCCGGTGCAACAGCTCGCGCTCCGGTGCCAAAGCCAGGGCCAGTACCCGGTACGGCAGGGCATCCCCTCCCCCCTGCTGCAGTTCGCTCAGGGGGCGGCCGGTCAGCTCAAAAACCTCCAGTGCCCGCTGCAGACGCTGGGGGTCATTGGGGTGGATGCGCGCCGCCGCCCTCGGATCGACCTGTTGCAGGCGCTGGTGCAAGGCCTCCCAGCCCCGCGCGGCGGCCTCCGCCTCCAGCCGTGCCCGCACCACCGGGTCGGCCCCCGGCAGATCGGACAGGCCGCGGCGCAGGGCGCGGAAATACAGGCCGGTGCCCCCGACCAGCAACGGGATGCGGCCGGCCGCGGTGATCGCCGCCATCTCGCGCAGGGCATCGGCACGGAAGCGGGCGGCGGAATAGGACTCGACGGGATCAAGGATATCGATGAGGCGGTGCGGGGCACGCGCCAGCAGGGCGGCATCGGGCTTGGCAGTACCGATATCCATGCCGCGATACACCAGGGCGGAATCGACACTGATGATGTCGCAGGGCAACCGCGCCACCAGCTCCACGGCAAGATCGGTCTTGCCCGAGGCGGTGGGACCCATCAGCAGGATGGCCGGCGGCAACCCGCTCATTGCAGCAGACGCTCCAGATCGGCTGGGCCGAGCAGCACCGTCACCCCCGCCGGCTGCATGGCCGCCGATGCCACCAGGCCATCCCACTCACCCCGCTCCGGCAAGGTCGATGTGGTTGCGGCCAACGCCTCGGCCAATGCCGCGGCATCCGCCCCTGCCGCCAGCTGCTCCAGCGCCGTCTGCACCAGGGCCTCCGGCCCGGCATGGCGCAACAACGCCGGAACCTGACGCAGGATCCACTGCTGTCCCCCCAGCGTTTCCAGCTGGAAACCAAAGGCGGCGAGCATGGCGCCATGCTGCTGCACCACGACCTGCTGGGCCGGGGTCAACTGCAGGGTGATCGGCAGCAGCAACGGCTGGCCGCGCACCTGTCCCTCTGTCGCCAGCGCGGTGCGCATCGCCGCCGCCGCCTGCCGTGCACGCACTGCCGGCAGATCGACAAGACGCAGCCCCTGCCCACCCTCGTCCAGCAACAGGTAGCGCCCGGCCACCACGCCGAGTTGCCGCACGCTGCCAGCAATACTGGCTGATGAGGTCGGAGCCGTCTGGTAGCTGGCCGGCGCATCACGCACCGCCAGTACGCTCGCCGGTACAGCCGCACTCTCGTCCACCGCCGCACGCAGGGCACGATAGAGAAAATCATGTACCTGGCGTGTCTCGCGAAAACGTACCTCGTGCTTGGTGGGGTGGACGTTCACATCCACCTGCGCCGGGTCCATTTCCAGATACAGGACGTACCCCGGATGGCGGCCGGGATAGATGGCTTCGCCGTAGGCCTGACGCACTGCATGGCTCACCACCCGATCACGGATGACGCGGCCATTGATGTAGAAATACTGCAGATCGGCCTGGGCACGCGCCGCCTCCGGTCGCAGCAGCCAGCCACGCAGTTGCAGGTCCGGCAGGGAGAAATCCACTGCCACCGCCTGCGGTCCGAAGGACCGGCCACAAATCGCGGCAAGGCGCTGCTCGCGCTGCGCCGCATCCTGGGCCGGCCGCACCGCCAGCACCTGGCGGCCGTTATGGCGCAGCGTGATGGCGACGTCGAAACGGCTCAACGCGACGCGACGCACCACCTCGGCGAGATGTTCGAACTCGGTGCGCTCGGCGCGCAGAAACTTGCGCCGCGCCGGCGTGTTGTAGAACAGGTCGCGCATCTCCACCGTACAACCGCGCGGGTGGGCGCAGGGGGCGATGGTGCCGCTGCTGTCGATGCGGTGACCGTGCCCATCCTCGGCACTGCGGCTGCTCAGGGTCAGGCGTGACACCGAAGCGATGCTGGCCAGCGCCTCGCCGCGGAAACCGAGGCTCACCACCCGCATCAACTCATCCTGGCTGTACACCTTGCTGGTGGCGTGGGGAGCCAGTGCCAAAACCAGGTCGTCCGCCGCGATTCCTGCGCCGTCATCCTGCACACGGATCAGCGCCACCCCGCCCTGCTCCACCTCGACATCAATGCGCGCGGCACCGGCATCGAGACTGTTCTCCAGCAACTCCTTCACCACGGAGGCCGGGCGCTCCACCACCTCGCCGGCGGCGATCTGGTTGGCAAGCAGGGGATCGAGGGGGCGGATACGCCGGCGGGATTGCGTCATGGCGCGCAGATTACCCCGAACGACGCCGGATGTGTACCGCAAGACTTGGGCGCGCGGCGCCCGCGAAGAGATCAACCGCCGCTGGCGGCCGGGATGCGCAGCACGTCGCCAACGCGCAACTGATCATCCTTGATGGCGTTGCTGGAACGCAGCTGTTCGAGACTCACCTGATACTGCCGGGCAATGCCGGACAGCGTGTCGCCGCGTCCGATCACATGCTGCTGGCCACGCGCATCCTGGCGCATCGCCAACAGCGTGCCGGGGGGCGGATTCTGCCGGAAATAGGCCCGTACGCCATCCATGATGCTGCGCGCCAGGGCGTATTGATGATTGGGATCGCGCAGCTTGCGCTCTTCGTCCGGATTGGAGATGAAGGCCGTCTCCACCAGGATCGAGGGCACGTTGGGGGACTTCAGTACGCGGAAACCGGCCTGCTCCACCCGGGTGCGGTGCAGGTGCGCCACCTGCCCCAGCCCCGACAGCACGCGGCCCGCCACGTCGCTGCTCGCCTCCATGGTGCCGGTCAGCGAAAGATCGAACAACACCGAAGTCAGCAGATCATCCTTGTCGTCCAGGCTGACGCCGCCGATGATGTCGGAGGCGTTTTCCTTGTCGGCCAGCAGGCGCGCATGCTCACTGGATGCGCCGCGATGCGACAGGGTGTAGACCGACGCGCCGCGCGCGCGGCGATCGGCAAAGGCATCGGCATGAATGGAGATGAACAGATCGGCACGGTGCTCGCGCGCCATTTCCACGCGCCGCTGCAGCTTCACGAAATAGTCGCTGTCGCGAACCATCACCGCACGCATGCCCGGCTCGCGCGCCACCAGTTCGCGCAGCCGCTTGGCCACGGCCAGGGTCACATCCTTCTCGCGCGTACCGCGCGGGCCGATGGCGCCCGGATCTTCACCGCCATGGCCGGCGTCGATGGCGATCACGATCTCGCGCGGCGCGTTGGTGACGGCCGGGACCGCCGGGACCACCGGCGCGGGCCCCGCCGAGGCCACCTTGGTATCGTACAGGTCGATCACCAGACGGTGACCGTATTCGTTGTTGGGACGCAGCACAAAGCTCTTCGGCCGTACCTCCCCTTTGAGGTCCAGCACCACGCGCAGATCGCTGCCGTTGCGCGGCGCAGAGCGGATGTCGCGGATCAGGCTGGGACCGAGGTCAAGGCCGACGAAGGGCTTGTCGAGATGGGTGTTCTTCAGGTCGATGACCAGACGGTCGGGATTTTTCAACATGAACAGGCTGTGCTCGACATCGGCGCTGACATCGAACACCAGGCGGGTGTTGTCCGGGGCCGGCCACATGCGCACGCCGCGGACATTCACCGCATCGGCCCAGACGGCGGAGGCCAGCACCAGCAGCAGCAGCGCCGTTATGGCTCTTGTTGTCATTGCCTGCCCTCCCCCATGCCCTGAAACATGACCCTAAACAGTCATATTAATCATTAAGATACCAATCAATCCTTTGATCGTTTCTCATGATATAGGGGTAACTTAATACCGAGCAAGCAAAAAATCAACCTACCGCCCAGGTATACCGGAGGCAGGAGAGTATCGCCCCACCCCGCTCCGTACCGGCCTGAACGCGGGCCAGCCTCCCGGCGCCCTGGTAATCGAGGGTCAACTCCAGATCGGCTGCCGGCAGCACGCCGGCACCGCGTTCCGGCCACTCCACCAGGCACTGCGCCGCCTCGGTGAGATAGTCGCGAATGCCGAGAAATTCCAGCTCCTCCGCGTCGCCCAGGCGGTAGAGGTCAAAGTGATAGACGCTGCGGTCGGCCAGTTCGTAGGGCTCGACCAGGGTATAGGTGGGACTTTTCACCGCACCGCCGTGGCCGAGGCCGTGCAGATAGCCGCGCACCAGGGTGGTCTTGCCGGCACCGAGATTACCGTGCAGGAACAGCAACAGGCCGCCATCCGCCGCACAGCGGGCCAGGGCCGCGCCGAGTGCCTCGGTGGCCACGGCATCGGCCAGCTTGAGTTCCAGAATGGCAGCGGTCATCGCGGATTGACCAGGCGGCGCAGGTGGGGGAACAGATCGGAGGCGAGCAGGCCGCGCTCCCCTCCGGCGGCCGCAGCGGCATCGGCCGCCGCCGCGTGCAGACACACCCCGGCGCCCGCCGCCTCGCGCAGCGGCAGACCCTGGGCGATGAGAGCGGCAATGATCCCGCTGAGCACATCACCCATGCCGCCGCTGGCCATGCCCGGATTGCCGCCGGCACAGATGCCGGGCATGCCGTCGTCGGCCAGCACCAGACTGCCCGGCCCCTTGAGCACCACCACGCCACCGAAACTGGCCTGCAGGCCGGCCGCCGCCGCAAAACGGTTGTCCTGCACCTGCGCCGCGGTTTCACCAAGCAGGCGGCCCGCCTCACCGGGATGGGGGGTGAGCACCCAGTCCTTGCGGTGCAGGGGATCCTGCGCCAGCAGATTGAGGGCATCGGCATCGACCACCAGCGGCTGGCGCGCCTGCAACACCTTCCCCAGCATGTGCCGCCCCCACGCCCCCTGCCCCAGTCCCGGACCGATCACCACCACCGTGGCACGGCGCAGCAGCGGCTCCAGTTCCGCTGTGCACTCCACCCCGTGGCACATCAATTCCGGACGCGCTGCGGTGATCGCTGCCGCATGGGCCGCGCGCGTCGCCACGCTGACCAGGCCGGCGCCACTGCGCGCCACCGCCTCCGCCGCCAGGCGTGCGGCACCGGCATAGCCGAGGTCACCGCCCACCACCAGCACATGGCCACAGTCACCCTTGTGGGCATCACGCCGGCGCGGCGCGAGCCAGGCAGCAAACTGCGCGGTATCGAGCCGCCGCGCCGCGACCGGGACCATGTCATAGACGGCCGGCGGTACGGCGAGGGAGGCGAAGTGCAGTTCGCCGCAGCAGGCCGGGCCGGCCGCGGTGAGCAGGCCCTGCTTGAGGCCGATGAAGGTAAGGGTGAGCGTGGCACGCACGGCGCAGCCCAAAAGGGTGCCCGTATCGGCATCGAGGCCGGAGGGGATGTCCAGCGCCAGTACCGGCCGGCCGCTGCCGTTGATAACTTCGATAGCCGTGCGCCAGGCATCGCGCACCTCGCCGCTCAAACCCGTGCCGAGCAGCGCATCCACCACCACGTCACAGTGGCGCAAATCGCCCGGAGCCAGGGTCCGTGCCGTCACGCCAGCGGCCTGTGCGGCGGCCAGGGCATCACCCTGCAGACGGCTCGCCTCACCCACCTGATACAGCGCCACCTCCAGTCCCGCCTCGCGCGCCAGCCGCGCCACCACAAAACCGTCACCACCGTTGTTGCCGACGCCGCACACTACGGCGATACGGTGTGCCTCGGGCCAGTGCCGGCACAGCAGCTCGAAGGCGGCGCGGCCGGCACGCTCCATCAGCACGCCGCCGCCCAGCCCGCACAGCTCCATGGCCAGACGGTCCAGTTCGCGCACCTGGGCGGCGCGATAAAGATCATGGGGTAAGGTTGGCATGGCAGGTATCATACCGACATGGCCGATCTCCACAACAGCGACGCGCACGACTACACCGCCCTGGTGCAGCAGATCCGGCAATGGGGTGCGGCACTCGGTTTCCAGCAGGTGGGCATCAGCCACACCGACCTGTCGGCCGCCGAAACGGAACTCAACCAGTGGCTTGCTGCCGGCCATCACGGTGAAATGGCCTACATGGCGCAGCACGGCAGCAAGCGCAGCCGGCCGGCGGAACTGGTGCCAGGCACCCTCAGCATCATCAGTGCGCGCATGAACTATCTGCCGCCCGCCGCCGAACCCTGGGGAGTCCTGCAGGACGGCACACGCGGCTACATCGCGCGCTACGCCCTCGGCCGCGACTACCACAAGCTGATCCGCACACGGCTGCAAAAACTGGCCGCGCAGATCGAGGGCGCCATCGGCCCCCATGGCTACCGTGTGTTCAGTGACAGTGCCCCGGTGCTGGAAAAACCCATCGCCGCCCAGGCCGGCCTCGGCTGGGTGGGCAAGCACAGCAACCTGCTCACCCGCCAGGGTTCCTGGTTCTTTCTCGGCGAGATCTACACCGACCTGCCGCTGCCGGCAGACCATGCGGCAAGTGCCCACTGCGGACGCTGCACGGCATGCATCGACATCTGCCCCACCCGCGCCATCATCGCCCCGTATACGGTGGACGCACGGCTGTGCATTTCCTACCTCACCATCGAACTGCACGGCGCCATTCCCGAACCGCTGCGTCCGCTGCTGGGCAACCGCATCTACGGCTGCGACGACTGCCAGCTGGTCTGTCCCTGGAACCGTCACGCCCGCCACACCGCCGAAGCCGACTTCCTGCCGCGCCGCGGTCTGGACGCACCACAGCTCGTCGACCTGTTTGCCTGGAGTGAAGAGGAATTTCTGCACCGTACCGAGGGCAGCCCACTGCGCCGCCTCGGCCACGAGCGCTGGCTGCGCAACATCGCCGTGGCCCTCGGCAACGCCCCGGCCACCGCCGCCATCCGTGCCGCCCTGCAACAGCAAGCCAACCATCCCTCCGCCCTGGTGCGTGAACACGTGGCCTGGGCACTGGCACGGCAGCAGCAAGGGGCCGAGAACTGCGCCTGATGTGATGCTGGTGGCGAAATCTCCCCGCCACCGGGTTTACACTACGCAGCCCCGCACTAACGGAACCGCATCATGGCCCGCATCCTTGCCGTCGGCATCGCCACCCTCGACATCATCAATCTGGTGGAAGACTATCCGCCGGAGGATGCCGAGGTGCGCGCCCTGGAACAGGAGACGCGCCGCGGCGGCAACGCTACCAACACTCTGGTGGTACTGAGCCAGTTCGGCCATCAGTGCAGCTGGGCCGGCACACTCGCCGACGAGCCGGACGCGCGCCTGATCCGCGCCGATCTCGCCCGTCATACCATCGACACCAGTGCGGTGGAATTGCTGCCGCGCGGCAAGGTACCGACCTCCTACATCACCCTGAGCCAGCGCAGCGGGTCGCGCACCATCGTGCATTACCGCGACCTGCCCGAATACAGCTTCGAACATTTCCGCGCCATCGATCTGACGCGCTTCGACTGGGTCCACTTCGAGGGGCGCAACGTGGAGGTGACGCAACGCATGCTGGAACGGGTAAAAAAACTGCATCCCGAACTGCCGTGCTCACTGGAGGTGGAAAAGCCTCGCGCTGGCATTGAGCAGTTGCTCCCCTATCCCGACCTGCTGCTTTTTTCCCGCGTCTATGCCCGAGCCTGCGGCTTCCAACGCGCCGAAGGCCTGTTCGATCGGGTACGCACACAGACACCTGCGGCACAACTGGTATGTGCCTGGGGCGAAGGCGGCGCCTATGCCCGCGACCGTGATGGCCGTGGCTACCACACCCCGGCCTTTCCGCCGCCGCGTCTGGTGGACACCCTGGCCGCCGGCGACGTATTCAACGCCGGCATCATCCACGGACTGGCGCGCAAGCGTTCGCTGGAGCTGACGCTGATCGAAGCGGCGCGCCTGGCCGGCCGCAAATGCGGCCAGCAGGGCATCGAGGGATTGGCCGACTGACTCCTGCAGGCGGCTAGAGGAAGCAGGCGATTTCCGGGTAGGCGCAGGCCTTGTCGCGGCCGTTGTGCTTGCCGAAATAGAGGGCTTGATCAGCCTCGCTGATGAGGCGCTCGAGAATAATCTGGGCATCGCCCTTGTCCTGGTCCAGCAGGCAGGCAATACCGATGCTGACCGTCACCTTGATGCGACGGCCATCGATCTGGAACTCCGTATCCTTCACCGCTGCACGTATGCGTTCCGCCAGCTGCTTGGCCCCCTCCAACTCCGTATCAGGGAGGGCGATGACGAATTCCTCGCCGCCGAAGCGCGCCAGCACATCCACCTCGCGCACCTGTTGCCGGAACAGTTCGGCGCAACGACTCAGTACTTCATCACCAAGGATGTGACCATGCACATCGTTGATGCGCTTGAAGTGATCGATATCGAGCAGCAACAGGCAAAAGCTTTTCTTGTAGCGCAGGCTACGTGCCAGGGCCGAACGTGACTCGGGGAAAAAGAAGCGCCTGTTGTGCAAACCGGTCAACTCGTCGATCACCGACAGCTCGGCATAGCGGCGCTTGAGTGCCTCGGCATCCGCCAGCATCTGCTCCAGCTGGCGCGTACGTTCACGCACCATGTGCTCCATACTGTTGAGCAGGCGGTTGTTGACCAGCATCTGGCCAAGGAAATTGGCAAAAATCACCAATGAACGCTCCTGCGCCTCAGTGAAGAATTCAGCATGGGGGTGTGACACATTGAGCACGCCGAGCACCTCGCCACTGGCCTTGATGGGCAGGCTGATCAGCGAGCCGATGGCCATGGCGGTGGGGCTGATGCCGCGGCAGTTGCGCTCGAAACGCGGATCATTCTCACAATTGCGGCTGTGCTGCAGAAGGCCGGTCTGCGCCGCCAGACCTACCAGCCCCTCGCCCACCTCGAAACTGGCGAACAACGGTGTCTGGCCGGAGCTGCGTCCCTGCGTCAGGCCGATCATGCCCGCCCAGTCGAGGCCGGCGACATTAACCAGCTTGCCGTCGCGCAGCAGGTACACCGAGCAGCGCTCGAGATCCTGGTTCTGCATCAACACATCCAGGGCGCTGCCGAGCAACTGGCTGTCGCTCTGGCCGTAGACCCGCAATGATGACAGGCCGCGCAGGGCGGAAAGGGAGTCGATCAGCTTGAGAAAACTGTCGTTGAGTTCGCGGAATGTTTCAATGAACGGCGCCGTATCCATCGTGCACCCGCATCAACCGTCGGCCAGCAGCCGGGCCAGCAGCGCGATTTCGTCACGCTTGGCCAGCATTTCGCCCAGCACGCTCTCCGCCTCTGCCGGCGGGATACCCAGTGCCGTCAGTGCCCCCAGCTCAACGAGCTCATTCTCCCGCTGCAGGCGCGCGGCCCATTGGGCGCAAAAGCCGATCAGACGCACCAAGGGCTGGTGCTCTCCGTTATAGGCCACATCCCGGTGGTGCTCGATGGCTGCCACGGCAAAGGCCGGCAGGTGCCACTTGCGCGCCAGCCAGCCCCCCACCTGCAAGTGATCCGCGCCCAGTGCGGCGGTTTCTGCCGCGGCCAGACTGAGCCCCGGCTCCTGCGCCAGACGGTCAAACACCCGCGCCATCTCGTCCGGATAAAGGTGTACCAGCGCCAACAGCCCCAGGTTGTGCAGCAGACCGGCCAGATAGGCGTTGCCACCGTGGGGGCGTGGCTCCTCCTCGACCAGACGGGCCAGACGCTGGGCCAGGGTCGCGGCGACCATGGCGCTGGTCCAGTACTCGTCGACATGGAAAGAGGGACAATGACTGGTGCGGAAGGGGCCGGCCAGCACCACACTGAAGGCCAGGCTGCGGGCAATATTGATGCCCAACACCTTGAAGATGGCGTCCTCCGCAGTGGCGACCCGCTCGGGATAGCCGAAATAGGCGGAATTGGCCAGGCCGATCAGCCGCGCCAGCAGTGCCGGATCCCTTTCGATAATGGCGGCAATGCGCTGCACATCCATATCGCCTTCGGCGAACACCGCGAGCAGCTCCTGCGCCACCAGGGACATCGGCGGAAGCCGGTTCAGCTTCTGAATTTCGAGCCGGGTCTCGGTTACCGTATGGCTGATGTGCACGTATCGTTATCCTTGCGGAGCCCCGCCCACGGCGGGCACATTCTCGGGAACAGAGGCACAGTATATGGGAATGACGGGCAAAGGATAGCCCTCCACCCCATCAGGGAGAGGGGCGCAGATCAGGCCTTGTCGTCGAACAGGCTGCCGATGGCCTCATCGATGGCGCGCATGGCCTTGGCGCTGGCCTCGACCTGCAGGCGATTGACCTTGCTCTCCACCAGGGGCTCGGTGGGGGAAGCCTCGCCCTGCAGCTGCTCGGCACTGGCGATCTGGGCCGCATTGCGATCGAGCCCTTCCATGCCGCGGCGGATGCCTTGCAGGGCGCTGTTGAATGCCGATGTGATCTTCATGAGTGTTTATCCCGTGGAACCTCACTGCTTAATATCGTCCAAGCAGGCCGATTTTCAAGGGGACCACAATTGCTGCAGGCGCGACCGGTTCAGCTCCAGCCATTGCAGGGCAATGATCGGACTGGCGGAGTTGATACGCCCGGAGGCCAGCAGGGCCATGGCCTCGTCGAAAGTCACCGTGGAAACCCGGATGTCCTCCCCCTCGGCAACCAGGCCATGGATACCGCCGACCCCGGCCGCATCAACCCGGCCACAATACAGACTGATGCGCTCCGAGGTTCCGCCGGGACTGACCAGATACTCGCAGATGGGCTCCAGCGCCAGCAGGGTACAACCCGCCTCCTCCACTATCTCGCGCTCAACCACCTCCGCCGCCGTCTCGCCGCTCTCGATGATTCCCGCCACGATCTCCAACAGCCAGGGCCCACCGGGAGCGCTCAGGGCACCAATGCGAAACTGTTCCAGCAACACGATGCGATCAAGTACCGGATCATAGGGCAGGACCGCCGCCGCGTGACCACGCTCGAACAATTCGCGGCTGAGCAACGGGCTCATGCCACCATCGTAACGACGGTGGCGCAGGCGGTAATGCTCCATGCGGAAAAAGCCTTGATAACAGGTGCGCTGCTCCACGATCTCCACCGTCGGCTCAGCCGGACCACCTGTCTGTGTCTCCCTCGTCACCCTACCACCTCCGCGCCTGCTGCAATCCTGCCTCCCATGGTACGATGCCGACACCCCGTTGTGACAGTTACACGCCCATGTCCGTCGAACCTGTTCTTCCCGCCATCACCGCCGTGATACTTGCCGGTGGCCGCGCACGCCGCATGGATGGTGCCGACAAGGCGCTGCTGCCCCTCGCCGGCAGGCCGCTGCTGGCCCATGTGATTGATGCCCTGCGCCCGCAGGTGGATACGATCCTGCTGAACAGCAATCGTGCCGCTGCGGAGTACGCGTCCTTCGGCCTGCCGGTCATCGCCGACACACTGCCAGAGCAGCCCGGACCACTCGCCGGTTTGCTTGCGGCATTACAGGCCAGCACCAGCGACCTGGTGCTGTGCGTTCCCTGTGACACCCCCTGCCTGCCTGCCGATCTGGTGCAACGCATGCATGCGACCCTGACGCAGGCCGCCGCCGATATCTGTACCGTCAGTGACGGCGAACGACTACATGCCGCCATCATGCTGGCACACCGCCGCGTCCGGCCGGCCCTGGAGACTTATCTCATCAGCGGCGGACGCAAGGTACAGGACTGGCTACACGGTCAGAAACTGGCGGTAGCGGATTTTTCCGGCCAAGCGACCGCCTTCAGCAACATCAACACCGCCCAGGATCTGCAAGCCCTGGAACAAAGGCTTTCTGCCCATGAGTGCTGAACACGCCCCGCCGCTGCTCGCCTTCGTCGCTGCCAGCGGCACCGGCAAGACCACCCTGCTGGAGCAGCTCATCCCGCTGCTGCGCAGCCACGGTCTGCACCTTGCCGTCATCAAGCACACGCATCACGATTTTGATATCGATCAACCCGGCAAGGACAGCTACCGCATGCGCGCCGCCGGCGCACAGCAGGTGATGGTCGCCTCGCGCCGGCGCTGGGCACTGCTCACCGAACATCCGGACGGCCGTGCCGAACCATGCCTGGAGGAACTGGTGGCCGCACTGGATCGCACCACCCTCGACCTGATCCTGGTGGAAGGATTCAAACACGAGGCGGTCACCAAAATTGAGTTGCACCGGCCAACGCTGGGCAAGCCGCCGCTGTTCCCGCATGACCCGCGGATCATCGCCGTGGCCTGCGATGCCCCGCCGAACGTTCCCATCTCGCTGCCACTGCTCGACCTCAACGACCCGTCGGCCATCGCCGCATTTGTGCTGCGGCACATCGGCCGGCAATAATCCGCCCACCATCGATACATCAGGAGTTGTCCCCGCATGAGCCAGGAGCAAAACAGCACACCACGCCCGGCACTGCTCAGCGTCGCCCAGGCACTGGAATACATCCGCACCGGCCTCAAGCCCATCCGCGGTTTCGAACAACGCGCCCTGCGTGATGCCCTCGGCCGTGTGCTTGCCAGCGACGTGTCATCCCCCATCGACGTGCCGCCCCATGCCAACTCGGCAATGGACGGCTACGCCCTGCGTGCCGCCGATTTGCCGGCCAACGGCGAAACCGCACTGCAGCTCGTCGGCACCGCGCTCGCCGGCCACCCGTACAGCGGCACGGTTGCCAGCGGCCAGTGTGTGCGCATCATGACCGGGGCCAAACTGCCGACCGGTGCCGACACCGTGGTAATGCAGGAAGAAGTGCGGCGCGAGGGCGAGACGGTCTACATCTGCAAGGGGCCGCGCCAGGGTGACCATGTGCGCCTGCCCGGTGAAGACATCGCCAGCGGACATATGGTGCTGCAGCAGGGGCGCCAGCTGACGCCCGCCGACCTCGGCCTGCTCGCCTCTCTCGGCATCGCCGAGGTAAAGGTGACACGGCGCCTGCGCGTGGCCTTTTTCTCCACCGGCGACGAGCTGCGTTCCCTGGGCGAGACATTGCAAGAAGGCCAGATCTACGACAGCAACCGTTACACCCTGTACGGCATGCTGAGCCGCCTCGGGGTGGAGATCATCGACATGGGAGTGGTACGCGATCGACGCGAGGATGTCATCGCCGCCTTCCGGCAGGGTGCAGCCGTGGCGGATGTGCTCATCACTTCCGGCGGTGTATCCGTCGGTGATGCCGACTATGTGAAGGAAACGCTGGAAAGCCTCGGCAAGGTGAATTTCTGGAAGATTGCCATGAAGCCGGGCAAGCCGCTGGCCTTCGGCCTGTTGGGGGAGACCGTCTTTTTTGGTCTGCCGGGCAATCCGGTGTCATCCATGGCCACCTTCTATCAGCTGGTGCAACCGGCGCTGCAGCAGATGATGGGCCAGACGGTTCAGCAACCGCTGCGACTGCGGGTACCGTGCATGACGCGGTTGAAAAAATCCCCGGGCCGCGCCGACTATCAGCGCGGCATTCTGGAATGCGACGCCGACGGACAGCTCACCGTGCGCAGTACCGGGCCGCAAGGTTCACATGTGCTCAGTTCGATGAGCCAGGCCAACTGTTTCATTATCCTGCCGGCGGAAAGCGGCAATGTGGAGGCGGGAACGCTGGTGGAAGTACAACCCTTCGCCGGCCTGATTTGACCGGACGGGGGACAGGCCCTGTGTGCTGAAAAACAGGGTCTACAAAGAAGAAGGCCACCGTCCGGGGACGGTGGCCTTGTTCATCAGGCGGCGGCCTTGGCGACGCGCTTCTTACGCGCCGGCTTGCGCTTGGCCTTCTTGGCGGCGACCTTGGCGTGCTTCTTGTCGTAAGCAGCAACGGCCTTGGCAATCACGGCCTGACGGCCTTCAAAGGCCTTTTCTTCATCCAGAACGACCTTCAGTCGTGCCTTGGCTTCCGCGACAGCAGCACGCAGCTTGGCGCGCATGGCCTTCTCGGCCTGAGCTGCCTTCTTCTTCTCGGCAGTCAGACGCGCCTTAACGGCCTTGGCCTGGGCATTCATCTTCTTCACACTGGCCATCACTGCCTTCTTGCCGGCAGCGGCCTTCTTTGCGGCGGGACGGCGCACGGCGCGCTTCGGCGCAGCAGCCTTCTTGGTACGAACACTCTTCTTGGCAACGGCACGTCTTGCAACTTTCGGCATGGCAACTCTTCTCCTTGTTAGTAGAGACACATGTCGAAAAACATTATAAACATAAAAACCGATGTAACAAGCAAACTTGCAATATTTTTTCAAGTGCAAAATGCACGGCCGCACATCATGCGCACAGTGTCGCGTCGATACCCGGCGCACAGACTTGCGCGACGCCAGCGGCGACCACACTATATTCACAGCATCCGACATGCGCACAGACTGAAAAAATCAGGTCCCGGCACACCGTATCGCTGCCATGAGGAACAATAAAAATGCCCGACAACGACACCCTCGAGCCCGAAATTCTGTCCCTGGACGGCAGCTCGTCGGAATTGGCCGTCAGCGCCGATGTGCTGCCCTCCACACTCTATCTGCTGCCGCTCACCGACCGCCCATTCTTCCCGGCACAGGCCTTTCCGGTCCTGCTGGACGAGCAACCGTGGCTGGAAACGCTGGAGCGCATCGGCGATCACCCCCATCACATGGCCGGCCTGGTGCTCACCCGCAACGGCGATCCGGAACATCTCAAGCCGGAAAATTTCTACCGCATCGGCAGCATGGTGCGGGTACACAATCCCAATCGTTCCGGCGGCAAGATCCAGTTCATCGCCGAAGGCATCCAGCGCTTCCGCATCGTCAAATGGCTGTCGCACAAGCCGCCCTTCCTGGTGCAGGTGGAATATCCTGCGGAAAAGCCCCTCAAGGCGGACGCCAAGGTGAAGGCCTATGCCATGGCCATCATCAACACCCTGAAGGAGTTGATCCCGCTCAACCCACTCTACAGCGAAGAGCTGAAATACTTCCTCAGCCGCTTCAGCCCCAATGAGCCGTCGCCTCTGGCCGACTTCGCCGCAGCGCTGACCAGTGCCAAGCGCGAAGAGCTGCAACAGGTGCTGGAGGCCTTCGCGGTGCTGCCGCGCATGGAAAAGGTGCTGGTACTGCTCAAGAAAGAGCTGGATGTCGCCCGTCTGCAATCGCAGATCCGGGAGAAGGTGGACGAGCGCATGAGCGAGCAGCAGCGCAAGTTCTTCCTGCGCGAGCAGCTCAAGGAGATCCAGAAGGAACTGGGCCTGGAAAAGGACGATCGCACCGCCGATGTGGAGCGCTTCCGTGCGCGCCTGGCCAGGCTAACCCTGCCCGAGGCAGCACAGAAGCGCGTCGACGATGAGTTGCAGAAACTGTCCATCCTGGAGGTGGGTTCGCCGGAATACACCGTGACACGCAATTATCTGGACTGGGCCACCGCCCTGCCCTGGGGCGTGCACTCCACCGACCGGCTGGAGCTGAAACGCGCACGCCGCATTCTCGACCAGGACCACGACGGCCTGGAAGACGTGAAGCAGCGCATCATCGAATTCCTCGCCATCGGCACCCTCAAGGGCGAGGTGGCCGGCTCGATCCTGTTGCTGGTCGGCCCGCCCGGCGTGGGCAAGACCTCCATCGGCCGCTCCATCGCCAATACCCTGGGCCGCAAGTTCTACCGCTTCTCCCTCGGCGGCATGCGCGACGAGGCGGAGATCAAGGGCCACCGCCGCACCTACATCGGCGCCATGCCCGGCAAGTTCATTCAGGCCATCAAGGAAGCGGAAACCGCCAATCCGGTGATCATGCTGGACGAGATCGACAAGATCGGCGCCTCCTACCAGGGCGACCCCGCCTCCGCGCTACTGGAGGTGCTCGATCCGGAACAGAACAGCGATTTCCTCGATCACTACCTGGACCTGCGCTTCGACCTGTCCAAGGTGCTGTTCGTCTGCACCGCCAACCAGCTCGACACCATCCCCGGTCCGCTGCTGGATCGCATGGAGGTGATCCGCCTGTCCGGCTACATCACCGAGGAGAAACTGGCCATTGCCAAACACCACCTGTGGCCCAAGCAGCTGGAAAAGGCGGGGCTGAAGCCGAGCCAGCTGAAAATCTCCGACAGTGCGCTGTGCAAGGTCATCGAGGGCTATGCACGCGAGGCCGGTGTGCGCAACCTGGAGAAACAACTCGGGCGCATCGTCCGCAAGGCGGTGGTGCGCATCGTCGGCGGCGAGCGGACGCCGATTCGCGTCGGCCCGACCAGCATCGAAGAACTGCTGGGCAAGGCGCTGTTCCAGCGTGAGAAACCTCTCAGCGGCATCGGCGTGGTCACCGGCCTGGCCTGGACCGCCATGGGCGGTGCCACCCTGAGCATCGAGGCGACGCTGGTGCACAGCCGCAACCGCGGTTTCAAGCTCACCGGAAAACTGGGCGAGGTGATGCGCGAGTCGGCGGAGATCGCCTACAGCTACATTTCCTCACATCTCAAGCAATTCGACGGCGACCCCGCCTTCTTCGACGAGGCCTTCGTGCACCTGCACGTACCCGAGGGCGCCACACCCAAGGACGGCCCCAGCGCCGGCGTCACCATGGCCACCGCCCTGCTCTCCCTGGCACGCAAGGAACGCATCAAGCGGCCGCTGGCCATGACCGGCGAACTGACCCTCACCGGCCAGGTGCTGCCGGTGGGCGGCATACGCGAGAAGGTGATTGCGGCGCGGCGCGTCGGGGTCATGGAACTGATCCTGCCCGAGGCCAACCGCGGCGACTTCGAGGAACTGCCGGCCCACATCCGCAAGGGCATCACCATCCACTTCGCCCGCCACTATCGCGACGTGGCGGCTGTGGTGTTCGGGCTCAGCTGAAAGAGAGGTTCAGGCGTCAAGCCAGACACAGCTCACGCGCCACGAGGCCGGCCAGGGCGGCGATGTGGTCGGGGCGGTCGTTGAGGGCGGGGATGTAGTGGAAGGACTCGCCACCGGCGTGCAGGAACAGCTCGCGGTTTTCACCGGCGATCTCCTCCAGAGTCTCCAGGCAATCGGCAGAGAAGCCGGGGCAGATCACCTGTACGTGCCTGATGCCCTGCGCCGGCAATGCCTGGAGCACTTCATCGGTATACGGTTGCAGCCACGGCTCACGGCCGAAACGCGACTGGAAGGACACCTGCCACTCGTCTTCCTTCAATCCCAGGCGCTCCGCCGTCAACCGTGCGGTGACAAGGCACTGCTGATAGTACGGATCGCCCTCCGTACGGTAGCGCTCAGGCGTGCCATGAAACGAAAACAGCAGCCGCTGCACCGGCCCCGCATCCTGCCGCGCCTCGCGCACCGAGGCGGCCAGGGCATCGATATAGCCGGCATCGGCGTGATAATCCGCCACGAAGCGCAGCGACGGCACATCGCGCGTAGCCCGCAACGCATCGGCCACCGCATCGAAGGTGGAGGCGGTAGTGGAGCAGGAATTCTGCGGATACAGCGGCAGCACCAGCACCTGCTGCACGCCGGCGGCGCGCAGTTCGGCCAGTGCCGCGGCGATGGAGGGGTTGCCGTAGCGCATGCCGAGGGCCACCCGGGTCCGTCCCGGCCACTGCGCCTCCAGCGCCTGCTGCAACAGCGCCTGCTGGCGCCGCGCGATGAGCAGCAGCGGTGAACCTTCGGCAGTCCATACCTTGCGGTACAGCCGCGCCGAACGGGCCGGACGGGTGCGCAGGATGATGCCGTGCAGGATCAGCCACCACAGCGGACGCGGCACATCCACCACCCGGCGGTCCCACAGGAACTCGGCCAGATAGCGGCGCAGCGCCGGCGGGGTCGGCGCATCGGGGGTGCCCAGGTTGGTCAGCAGGATGCCGAGCGGCGCGGTGGAATCACTCACGGCATGCACTCCAGGTCGTTCGTTCGGCGCGAGTATATCAGTGCCGTCCGCGCAGTACGGCAAACTGCTGCAGGATCGGCGTCACCACCGGCTCGATCTTCTTGCGCATCACGGTACCGACCGCGTCGCTGTGGGCGAAGATCGGGGTCACGATGGCCTCGTCGATGTGGGCGAGGAATACCATGGCGCGAATATCGGCAGCCAGGGACGGTACCGCCTGCAACAGCTCACACAGTTCGCCGCTGCCCGCGGCACACAGGGCCACCACGCTGGCATCGATGGCCTCGATCTCGCGCAGGCTGGGGGCGGCGGGACGTGCGGCCTGGAAATAGCGGCCGATGGCGTTGACCAGCGCCGTCACCACGTCCTGATCCGCCGGCTTGTGCAACACATCGGCCCCTACCTCGAGGAAGGTCTGACCGGCACCATCCAGCAGCCTGAGCAGCAGCGCGGCACAGGCGTTGTGGGCCGCCAGCGGCGCCAGCAATGGGCGGTGCTGTTCGAAATCGGCGCGGGCCGGCACCGCATCGGGCAGGTTGTCCGGCTCCGCGGCGAGGAAACCGACGCGATAGGTCTTGCGGGTACGCCCCGCATCCCACAGCTTCCTGCGCGTCTCGGCGCTGATCAGCCCCGGCTGCAGCACCAGGCGCACCGTATCCAGCATGTCCTGGTGTTCGCTCTCAAAGGGCAGATGCTCCACCAGAAACTCCGCCAGCACCGGTCCCATGCTGCCGGCCACCACCACCGGATTTTCCAGCATGCGCCGCGCATTCTCCGAATACGGCGCCACCCACCAGGCGCGACGCGCCAGTTCGTCGGTGAGCTGGCGCGAGCGGGTCACCGCCACCACCGCCTCCGGCTCGCCGATCATCAGCAGCTTGTCGAGGTCCTCGTTGTTGATCTGGCCCATGCGGGTCCAGCGGCGCAGAAACACCGGATAGCCGCCGGGCGAGCCCAGAACCTGCCCTGACAGCAGTTCGCGCACACGCTGCAGATACTGCTCGCTGCGTCCGGTGGGATTGAGCGACACCTTCATCTCGCGCTCGCCCTTGAGGCCGTACACCGCCATGTTGTTCTCGTCGATGCGGATCGCCTCGGCATTGGCGATGAGCACATTCAGGCGCAGGCTGTCTTCGCTGGAAAGGTCCATAAAATCACTGTCTGTTACGGGTTCTGTGCGGGATGACGCCCGCAGGCGTCAATTGAGTTGTATGCGCTGTCCCCAGGGCACCTTGCCCTTGCCCTTCACCAGCCAGATCACCGGGAAGCCGGGCTCCTGCGCGGGAAAGGCGCCATCGGCGTCGGTGAAATAGACCAGCAGGTCGGGACGGCGGCCTTCGCGCTCCAGCCAGTCGAACACCGGCAGGAAAGATGTCCCGCCGCCGCCCTTGAACTCACGCGGCAGCTTGAACTCTTCCCACGGCTCATAACTCCACGGCCCGTCCTCTGCCAGCACGGCGTCGCAGGCATGCAGGGTGACCCGGGCGCGCACCTGCCCCTTGATGGCGTCGATCTCGGCGAGGAACTCGCCCATCTCCTGGTCGCTGACCGAACCGCTGGTGTCCAGGGCCACCACGATGTCGATCTCGGAGGAACGCAGGCTGGGGAAGATGGCGTCGCCCTCGCGGCGCGAGGGACGCGAATAGTTGTAGTCGTCGCGCGCGGTGGCGGTCATGTATCTGGCCAGCAACATGCGCCAGGGCAGCTGCGGTTGCAGCAGGTGGTCGATGAGCCGTGCCAGCGCGCCGCCCAGCTTGCCGGCCTGCAAGGCCTGCTGTGCCGCGCCGGCCATGCGCTGGCGCCACTGCACCGACAGGCGTTCACGTTCCTCGTGCGACAGCGGCTCCGGCCTGGGGGCGCCGCCCTGGCCGTCCTGTTGCTGCGGCTGCGGCTTGCCGCTGCCACCCTTGTCGTCCTTGTCCTCCTGGGTGGCCTGGCCGCCACCGCCCTCGCCCCTGTCGCCGCCGCTGCCGGCCTTGCCCCCCTGATCGCCGCTGTCCTGGTCGTAGACATGGTCGTCATGGGGTTGCAGCGAGTCGGCCTCGTCCAGGCAGGGATAGATCTCCTCCGCCGTCATGCCCTTGTACTCCTCGAGGAACAGGGCGTCCTGCACCGGCGTCAGCCCCTCGTCGATGAGCAGCGGATTGATGGCGAGGTCGCAGGCGACATCCCAGCGATGGCGGTCGCGGTGCTGGCGGCGTGCGAAGTGTGACAGCGCGCAATGCAGCGCCTCATGGGCCAGGGCGAACTGAGTCTGATCGAGGGTCAACGCGTCCATGTAGTCGGCGTTGTAATAGAAGGTGCGCGCATCGGTGGCCGTGGTCTTGCACCAGCGCGGATCGGCGGCCACCAGCGGCAGGCGCAGCACCAGGGCACCGAGGAACGGCCTGTCCAGGATCAGCTTGGTGCGCGCGGCACTGAGTTTGGTTTCAAGGTCGCTCATACAAGGCTAACCGCTAAGTACGCTAAGTGAACAACTCGCAACCAGATCAGCCTGCCGACATACTTCGTGTAACTTAGCGTCCTTTGCGGTTAATCGCTGTTTCTCACTCATACAGCATCACGTCGGCCACAGCCTGGGCCCAGGGCGCAAACTCGGGCACGCTGAAGATTTCCTGGCCGATGGCACGGTGCATGTCGGATACCAGCATCACCCCCATCTCGCGCTGGCTGAAGCGGCCGGCGAATTCCAGGATCGGACCATACACCTCGGCCCCCTTCCTCTCGGCCTTGGCGCGCAGGGCGCGGGCCACCAGCGCGGAGGCGACGGCGTATTGCAGATCGATCTCGCGCGGTACCGGCACCGGCTCGCGGCGCAGGATGGCGTCGAGGTCGGGCAACTTGTCCAGGTTGCGCACGAAGGCCGCGGCCTCGATACCGGCGGCGGGGCCGACGCAGGCCTGCAGGGTTTCCACCAGCAACTGGTGCGCCTCACCGAATTTCTTCAGTGCCCGGTGGGCGAACTCCCAGGAGCGCGGCGAGGGAAAGGCGATGGGATTGTGCGCCGGGTCGAAATCGAACAGCAGTTCGGGACGGAAGCGCAGAAAGGCGATGATGCGTTCGTCGATGCCGTTGCGGTAGGCCCACAGCACCCAGTCGTCGAGATGGGTCTCCACCTCGAAGTGGGCAAAGCGGTTGGCCAGCGGTGCCGGCATGGCGTAGGTGACGCCGCGATCACCCTGGCGATTGCCGGCGGCGAAGATGGCCCACCCCTCCGGCACACGGTATTCGCCCAGGCGGCGATCGAGGATCAGCTGGTAGGCGGCGGCGGAAACCGACGGCGGCGCCGAGGTGATTTCATCGAGGAACAGGATGCCGGCCGGGCCGTGGCGCTCGGCATCGGGCAACATGGCCGGCACCGCCCACTCCACCTGCCCTTCACTGCGGAACGGGATGCCGCGCAGGTCACTCGGCTCCATCTGCGACAGACGGATGTCGATCACCGGCACCTTATGGCGTGCCGCCACCTGCGCCACCATCTGCGACTTGCCGACACCGGGTGGCCCCCACAGCATCACCGGCGTGTGATGGCCGTCGCGCGTGCTCGCAAATTCCCGCTCCAGAACCTCGGTGATGTGTGCCGGACGCATCAATACTCCCCGTTATGTGGCAAAAGACAATAGTTTACTTTATTTGTCAGATACACAAAACAGGGAGTGGGGATGGAAGTCGCAGGTTCCAAGTCGCCAGTGTCGAGAACAGCAACCGCGACCCGCCACTTCCGGAGGATTAACCCTGCTGTTGCTGCTGCTCCGCCACCTGCTTGTGCACCTCGGCCATGTCCAGCTCCCTGGCGCGCGCCAGCAGATCCTTCAGTTGCGATGCCTGCAGGGCACCGGCCTCGGAGTAGATGATGACCTGCTCGCGGAAGATCATCAGGGTGGGGATGGAGCGGATCTGGAACAGGCCGCCCAACTCCTGCTCTTCTTCGGTGTTCACCTTGGCGAAAACGATGTCGGGATGATTTTCCGACTCCGCCTCAAATACCGGACCGAAGCCCTGGCAGGGTCCGCACCACGGTGCCCAGAAGTCGATGATGATGAAATCGTTGTTGTTGATGATTTGGTCGAAATTGTCTTTGGTCATGTGCACGGTGGCCATGGCGGTACTCCATTGCGCTGATTGCAGGAAGGTAAGGTCTGAAGCGGACCGGCGGCACGCCGCGACGAACGACAGACGGATGATGACTGAGCATTAGCCTACACTAATGCTTCCCGGTTAAACACCTCGCCCGGTAAAGCGGATGATCTGGCGCCGTCCGCGCTTGTCCGGTCGGCGTGCCGGCAAGGCACCGGCGGCAGCGGCGAGACGACGCTCCTCCGCCAGCGCTTCGCGCCGCTGGCGGCTCTCGTCGGTCTCCTGATACAACTGCTGCGCCACCGTCGCCGGACCGCGCTGTTCCGACAGGCCGGTCACGGTGATCACGAACTCCATGCCCGCCTTGCGGATCACCAGTTCGTCGCCGCATTGCACGCCGCGCGACGGCTTCGGCCGCACACCGTTGAGATGGACATGGCCGCCGTTGATGGCCTCCACCGCCAGGGCGCGGGTCTTGTAGAAACGCGCCGCCCACAGCCACTTGTCCAGCCGTACCGCGACTCCCGCCTCACTCATCGGAAGCGCCGTCCTCGCTGATCTCGAGGTAATACTCCATGGTAATCAGGGTGTGTTCACGGCTGCCGCAGGCCGGGCAATGCAGCAGCATCATCAGGCCCAGCGCCTCCTCGTCCTCGTAGGACTCCCCCTCCACGCGGTAGTACTCCAGCATCCCCTCGTAGCCACAATCGATGCAGGTCCCCCACGCACGCAATGCCTTACTCATCAGTGACCGTTCCTGTTTGGAAAATGGGGCCAGTCTAACGGAAACCCTGGCCGATGACTGCCCGCATTGCCCATGCTAAAGTGCGCAACCCACGCTGCCGATACGCCTGAGTAGGCAATACACCTACATATCCATACAAAATACAAGGTGATATATGAACCTGCTGCAAAACTTCACCATCAAGACCCGCCTGGTCGCCCTCGTCACCCTCGCCGCCGCACTGATGATTGCCATCGGTCTGATGGGATTGAACGGGATGCGCAATGCCAGTGAGTCCCTCGACACGGTTTATAACGATCGCCTGGTACCCACCGGCCAGATCAGCCAGATTCTGGAGATGATGCAGGACAACCGCACCCAGCTGCTGCTGTCCCTGCAGCACGACCCGGCCAGCGACTTCGCCAAGATGCACGATCACCCCATCGACATGCACCTGAAGGTCGCCGAGGAAAACATCGAGAAGATCACCACCCTGTGGCAGGCCTTCATGGCAACCTACATGACCGAAGAGGAAAAAAAGCTGGCCGAGGATTTCGCTGCCAAGCGGGCCGTGTTCGTCAACGAGGGCCTGAAGCCGGTCATCAGCCTGCTCAAGGCCGGCCGCTACCATGAGGCCAACGAAACCCTGCTCAAGCGCGTCAACCCCACCTTCTACACCGCCAACGGTGCGGCGGAAAAACTGCTGCAGCTTCAGCTCGACGTGGCCAAGGCGGAGTATGAAGCCGCCGAAGCCAGTTATGGCCAGGTACGTAACGCCTCCATCACCCTGATCGTGATCGCCATCGGCTTCAGCACCCTGCTGGCCTGGGCCACCATCGGCGGCATCGGCCGTGCCGTGGCAGAACTGGAGCGTGCCAGCGGCCAGATGGCCGAAGGCAACCTGACCACCCGCGCCAATTATGAGGCCCGGGATGAACTGGGCCGCGTCGCCACTGCTTTCAACCGCATGGGCGAACGCTTCCACAGCATGGTGCAGCAGCTGTCCGGCGCCACCGGCCAGCTGGCGGCCGCCGCCGAGGAAACCTCCGCCGTCACCGAACAGACCAGCAGCGGCATCCGCCAGCAGCAATCGGAGACCGAACAGGTCGCCACCGCCATGAATGAAATGACCGCCACCGTGCAGGAAGTGGCGCACAGCGCCGCCAGTGCCGCCGATGCCGCCCACAAGGCTGACGACGAGGCCCTCGCCGGCAAGCAGGTGGTCACCCGCACCATCGACGTTATCGACAACCTGGCCGGCGAAGTGGAAAAGGCCTCCGGCGTCATCCAGCAACTGGAGCAGGACAGCGAACAGATCGGCACTGTGCTGGACGTGATCCGCGGCATTGCCGAGCAGACCAACCTGCTGGCGCTGAATGCCGCCATCGAGGCCGCCCGTGCCGGCGAACAGGGCCGCGGCTTTGCCGTGGTGGCCGACGAGGTGCGTACCCTGGCCTCACGTACCCAGCAGTCCACCGCCGAGATCCAGGGCATGATCGAAAAGCTGCAGACCGGCGCCGCCAATGCGGTGAAGGTCATGGAGGCCAGCCGTGCCCAGGCACAGGCCGGTGTGGAGCAGGTGGCCCAGGCCGGCGCCTCGCTGGATTCCATCACCCGCGCCGTCGGCACCATCAACGACCTCAATGCACAGATCGCCTCCGCCGCCGAGGAACAGAGCTCCGTGGCCGAGGAAATCAACCGCAACATCGTCAACATCAGCCAGGTGGCCGAGCAGACCAGCCAGGGGGCGCAACAGACCGCGGCTGCCAGCGAGGAACTGGCGCGCCTGGCCGAGCAGTTGCAGGGCCTGGTCGGGCAGTTCCGTATCTGACCTTTCTTTACCGCAAAACAAAACGCCGCCTGTTCAGGCGGCGTTTTGTTTTTGTGACAGACGAAGATTAATTTTTCTTTTCCTCCCAGTCCTTCGGCAAGGCATCGGGGTGCTGCTCCGCCACCTGCTGCAACAGCGAGGTACGGGCATCCAGCAGGTTCTGCAACTGCTCCAGCTCCGTGCGCAACTCCACCACCTCACGCTGCAGGACCCCTTGTGTGATCCCTTCCTCGACGGCCTGCAACAACACCATGTTGTCCACCGGCTTTTCGATGAAGCGGTGCAACTGCGCCTGGTTGATGGCCGAGCGGAACAACTCGCTGTCGGCGTAGCCGCTGACGATGATGCGGTAGGCATGGGGCTGCAACTGGCGGAAGGCCTGCAGAAAGCGCGCGCCGTCCATCTCCGGCATGCGGTAGTCGGCGATCACGATATCGAACTGTGCCTCCCGGGCCCGGGCCAGTGCCGCCGCGGGGGTTTCGAAACGCTCGATCTCGTGATCACCCTGCATGCGCAGTACGCGCATCATCGCACTAAGGTTGTGCGGTTCATCGTCCACCAGCATGATGCGCGCCATGACTTAACTCCCTGCCTGGAATCTGCGCACTACCCTACCCGACCCGGCCCTGCCCCCGCAAGGCAGGGCCGGAATACAGCCTAGCGCAGTTCCAGCAGCAGCTGATTGAGCCGCTGTACGAAGGCGGCCGGGTCATCGAGCTGTCCACCCTCGGCGAGCAGGGCCTGGTCGAACAGAATGCTGACCCAGTCGCCGAAGCGCTCCCCTTCGCCCTCGCCCTTGAGGCGCAGTACCAACGGGTGCTCGGGATTGAGCTCCAGGATCGGCTTGCTGCCGCCGACCTTCTGTCCTGCCTGCTTGAGGATACGCTCCAGATGGGCGCTCATGTCATGCTCGCCGGCCACCAGGCAGGCAGGCGAGGCGGTCAGGCGGTGGGTGATGCGCACTTCCTTCACCTTTTCGCCCAGAGTCTCCTGCACCTTGGCCACCAGGTCCTTGAAATCGTCGGCCACCTTCTCCTGCGCCTTCTTCTCCTCCTCATCCTCCAGCTTGCCGAGGTCCAGCGCGCCCTTGGTCACAGACTTGAGCGGCTTGCCGTCGAACTCGGTAAAGGAGGACACCAGCCACTCGTCGACGCGGTCGGACAGCAGCAGCACCTCGATGCCCTTCTTGCGGAAGATCTCCAGGTGCGGGCTGTTCCTGGCCGCGGCGAAGGTGTCGGCGGTGATGTAGTAGATCGCCTCCTGACCTTCCTTCATGCGACCGATGTAGTCGGCCAGCGCCACGGTCTGGTCGCTGCTGTCGGCATGGGTGGTGGCGAAACGCAGCAGCCTGCCGATCTGCTCGCGGTTGGCGAAATCCTCGCCCGGCCCCTCTTTCAGCACGCGGCCGAATTCGTTCCAGAAACTCTGGTATTTCTCCGCGTCATTCTTCGCCAGGTCCTCCAGCATGCCCAGCACCTTCTTCACCGAACCGCCGCGCATGGCGTCGATGACCTTGCTGTGCTGCAGAATCTCGCGCGAGACGTTGAGCGGCAGGTCGTTGGAGTCGATGACGCCGCGCACGAAACGCAGGTAGGCGGGCATCAGTTTCTCGGCGTCCTCCATGATGAACACGCGGCGCACGTACAGCTTGATGCCGTGGCGACGCTCGCGGTCCCACAGGTCGAAGGGGGCGCGCTGCGGGACATACAGCAGCGAGGTGTATTCCAGCTTGCCCTCGACGCGGTTGTGGCTCCACAGCAGCGGGTCCTCGAAATCGTGGGCCACATGCTTGTAGAACTCCCTGTATTCATCCTCGCTGATGTCGCTCTTGGCGCGACTCCACAGCGCCGAGGCCTGATTGACGGTCTCGTCCTCCGGCGCCGCATCCTTCTCCTCCTCGCCGTAACGCTCCTTCGCCATCACGATGGGCAGGGTGATGTGGTCGGAATACTTGCGGATGATGGTGCGCAGGCGCCAGCCGTCGAGAAATTCGTCCTCGCCCTCGCGCAGGTGCAGCACCACCTCGGTGCCGCGAGCTGCCTGCGCCACCGTCTCCAGGGTGTAGTCGCCCAGCCCCGCCGACTCCCAGCGCACGCCATGCTCGGCGCCGACACCGGCACGGCGGGTGGTCAGCGTTACCTTGTCGGCGATGATGAAGGCGGAATAGAAACCGACGCCGAACTGGCCGATGAGGTGAGCATCCCTGGCCTGGTCACCGGTAAGCGACTCGAAGAACTGGCGCGTGCCGGACTTGGCGATGGTGCCGATATTGTCGATCACCTCCTGGCGCGACATGCCGATGCCGTT
The DNA here is from genome assembly GCA_040755915.1 of Pseudomonadota bacterium. GTDB lineage: Bacteria > Pseudomonadota > Gammaproteobacteria > Thiohalomonadales > Thiohalomonadaceae > Sulfurivermis. Next base: position 61,629 of record JBFLWM010000009.1, read on the forward strand.
GTCACGCAGGGTGATGGTGCGCGCGTCCTTGTCGAAGCTGACGCGGATCTTCAGTTCATTGTCGCCTTCCCACAGGGCGTCATCGGACAAGGCCTCGAAGCGCAGCTTGTCGCAGGCATCAGAGGCATTGGAGATCAGCTCGCGCAGGAAAATTTCCTTGTTGGAATATAAGGAATGGATCATCAGCTGCAACAGCTGCTTCACCTCGGTCTGAAAACCCAGGGTTTCCTTATGTGCTTCAACGGTCATGGTCCAACTCCTGACAAATTGGGGGGTTAACGATACAGCAACGGAAAGTGGGGATATTATGGCGAGGTTTCAAGCCTGACACCGACCGCAGCCGTATGGTTGAATGAGCAAAATCCAAACAGGGAGCCGTCATGACCGTCCGTACCATCCCCACCTTCCCCTTCGAGGGGCAGCGCCCCGGCACCTCCGGCCTGCGCAAGCGGGTCACAGTGTTCCAGCAGCCGGGTTACCTGGAAAACTTCGTCCAGGCGGTGTTCGACTGCGTGCCCGAACTGATCGGCGGCACCCTGGTGCTGGGCGGTGACGGCCGCTACTACAACAAGGAGGCCATCGAGGTCATCCTGCGCATGGCGGCGGCCAACGGCGTGCAGCGCTGCCTGGTGGGACGCGGCGGCCTGCTCTCCACCCCGGCTGCCTCGGCGGTGATTCGCAGGCACCAGGCCAGCGGCGGCCTGGTGCTCTCTGCCAGCCACAACCCCGGCGGCCCGGAGGGCGACTTCGGCATCAAGTACAACATCGGGAACGGCGGCCCGGCACCGGAAAAGCTCACCGAGGCCATCTACGCCCGCACCCAGACCATCGACCGCTACCACACCCAGGACACCAAAGACATCCCGCTGGATGTGATCGGCCACTACGCCATCGGCACCATGGCGGTGGAGGTCATCGACCCGGTGGCCGACTATGCGGAATTGATGGAATCGCTGTTCGACTTCGACGCCATCCGCGTCCTGTTCGCCTCCGGCTTTCGCATGCGCTTCGACGCCATGAGCGCCGTCACCGGCCCCTATGCGCGCGAGATCATCGAGGGCCGCCTCGGCGCGCCCGCCGGCACGGTGATCAACGGCGAGGCCCTGCCCGACTTCGGCGGCGGCCATCCCGACCCCAACCTCACCTATGCCGAACAGCTGGTGGCCGAGATGTTCGGCAAGAACGCCCCCGACTTCGGCGCCGCCTCCGACGGCGATGGCGACCGCAACATGATCCTGGGACGCAACTTCTTCGTCACGCCGTCCGACTCGCTCGCCGTGCTGGCCGCCAACGCCACCCTGGTGAAGGGTTACAGGAAAGGACTGGCCGGCATCGCCCGCTCCATGCCGACCAGCTGCGCCGCCGACCGCGTGGCGGAGAAACTGGGCATCGAATATTTTGAGACGCCGACCGGCTGGAAATTCTTCGGCAACCTGCTGGACGCCGGCCGCATCACCTTCTGCGGCGAGGAAAGCTTCGGCACCGGCTCCGATCACGTGCGCGAGAAGGACGGTCTGTGGGCGGTGCTGTGCTGGCTCAACATCCTCGCCGTGCGCAAGGAGCCGGTGGAGCAGTTGCTGCGCGAACACTGGGCCAAGTTCGGCCGCAACTACTACACCCGCCACGACTACGAAGAGGTGGACGCGGTGGACGCCAAGGGCCTGATGCAGCACGTCATCGACCAGCTACCCGGCCTGCCCGGCCAGACCATCGCCGGCCGCACGGTTAAGCTGGCCGACGATTTCAGCTACACCGACCCCATCGACGGCAGCGTGTCGAAGAACCAGGGCCTGCGCATCGTGTTCGACGACGGCGCGCGCATCATCTTCCGCCTCTCCGGCACCGGCACCGTGGGCGCCACCCTGCGCGTCTATATCGAAAGCTACGAGCCGGACCCGGCCCGGCACGATCAGGACCCGCAGATCGCCCTCGCCGACCTGATCAAGGCGGCGGCACAAATCTCCGAACTGGGTGAGCGCACCGGCCGCGATCGACCGACGGTGATTACCTGATCCCGCCCCGGTAGGAGCGGATCGCATCCGCGATACAGCGCCGGGCGAAAGCACGCCGGTCGCGAATACGATTCGCTCCTACGGCCACACAAATGAAAAAGGCGGGGTACCCCGCCTTTTTCTTTTCTGGCACCTACCAAACCGCTACCACTGGTAATCCGCCTCCTTCAACTTGGCATGTGCCGCGGCCAGACGCGCCACCGGCACGCGCGGCGAGGAGCAGGAGACGTAGTTGAGGCCAACGTGGTGACAAAAGCGGATGGTCTCCGGGTGGCCGCCCTGCTCGCCGCAGATGCCCACCTTGAGGTCGGCGCGGCCCTTGCGGCCCCAGTCCACGGCGATCCAGATCAGCCGGCCGACGCCCTTCACGTCCAGCACCTCGAAGGGGTTGTGGTCGAGAATCTTCTGTTCCGCGTACATGGGCAGGAATTTGTTCTCGGCGTCCTCACGCGAGAAGGAGAAGGTGGCCTGGGTCAGGTCGTTGGTGCCGAAGGAGAAGAATTCCGCCGCCTCCGCCATGTGGCCGGCGCGCAGGCACGCGCGCACCACCTCCATCATGGTGCCGAACTTGAGCGGTACGCTGACACCGTACTGCTTCTCCACCTGCGGCTTGATCTCGTCGAGATAGCCGCGCACGATTTCCAGCTCGCGCTTGGTGCAGACGTTGGGCACCATCACCTCCGGATGCACATCGATACCTTCCTTGATGCACTCCGCCGCCGCCTCGCACAGAGCCCGCAGCTGCATCTTGTAGATCTCGGGATAGGTGATGCCGAGACGCACGCCGCGGTGGCCGAGCATCGGGTTGACCTCCTGCAGCACGCGCACCTTGGCCAGCATGGTTTCGGTGCGGGCGATTGCCTCCTCCACCAGCGAGCTGTCGCCCAGCACGCCGAGGCTGCCCTCCATGCCGGCGGATTTTTCCGGGTGCAGCACCCGCAGGGTGGCCACCAGCGATTCGACGCCGTGCACCGAACTGCGCAGCTGGCGCAGATGGGTCAGTTCGTCGAGCAGGCGCTGCTCGGTGGGCAGGAATTCGTGGATCGGCGGATCGAGCAGGCGCACGGTCATCGGCCGCGGCGCCATCACGCTGAGCATCTCCTTGAAGTCGCCGCGCTGCATGGGCAGCAGCTTGTCCAGCGCCTTCTGCCGCGCCTCGGTATCATCGGCCAGGATCATCTCCACCACGATGGGCAGGCGCTCCTGGGCATTGAACATGCGCTCGGTGCGGCACAGGCCGATGCCCATGGCGCCGAACTTCACCGCGCGGCGCGCGTCGTTGGGGGTATCGGCGTTGGCCATTACCTGCAGCTTCGCCACCTCGTCGGCCCAGCCCAGCAGGGTCGCCAGCTCGTCGCTGAACTCCGGCTCCACCGTCGGCACCTTGCCCAGATACACCGCGCCGCTGCCGCCGTCGATGGTGAGCACGTCGCCCTCATGCAGCACGTGCTCGCCCACCACCGCGGTGCGCGCCCGGCTGTCCACCTTGACGCCTTCGGCGCCCACCACGCAGGGCTTGCCCATGCCGCGCGCCACCACCGCCGCGTGCGAAGTCTTGCCGCCGCGCGAGGTAAGCACGCCCTGGGCGGCGAAGAAGCCGTGGATGTCCTCCGGCTTGGTTTCCTCGCGCACCAGGATCACCTTCTCGCCCAGCTTGCCGCGCCGCTCGGCGGTATCGGCATCGAACACCACGTGGCCGCTGGAGGCGCCGGGCGAGGCGCCGATACCGCTGGTGAGGGCCTCACGCTTGTAGCCCGGGTCGAGGCGCGGGAACAGCAACTGCTCCAGCAGGGTCGGCTGGATGCGCAGCAGGGCCTGATTGCGATCGATGAGGCCCTCCTTGACCATCTCCACCGAGGTGCGCACCATGGCCTGCGCGTTCATCTTGCCGTTGCGCGTCTGCAGGCAGTACAGCACGCCCTTCTCGATGGTGAACTCGAAGTCCTGGATTTCGTGGTAGTGCGCCTCCAGCTTGTTGCGCAGATCCACCAGCTGGCGGAACATCTCCGGCATTTCCTTTTCCAGCTCCAGAATCGGCTTCGGCGTACGGATGCCTGCCACCACGTCCTCGCCCTGGGCATTGACCAGATACTCGCCGAACATCAGGTTCTCGCCGGTGCCCGGATTGCGGGTGAAGCCGACGCCGGTGGCGGAGTCGTCGCCCAGGTTGCCGAACACCATGGTCACCACGTTCACCGCGGTACCGTTGGCCATCTCCGGGGTGATATGGAATTCGCGCCGGTAATCCACCGCGCGCTTGCCCATCCAGGAATTGAACACCGCCTTGATCGCCAGCTCCAGCTGCTCCATCGGGTCAGTGGGGAACGGCCTGCCGGTCTGCTGCTGCACCACCTGCAGGAAACGCTCGCTGATCTCTTTCAGGTCGGAGGCCTTGAGACCAACATCCACCGCCACGCCGGCACGCTGTTTCACCGCCTCGAAGTGGTCATCGAAATGCTCGTCGGCCACGCCCAGCGCCACCTTGCCGAACAGCTGGATGAAACGGCGGTAGGAGTCGTAGCCGAAGCGTTCGTTGTTGCTCTGCTTGATGAGGCCGGTGAGGGTTTGCGCGTTGAGGCCGAGATTGAGGATGGTGTCCATCATGCCGGGCATGGACATGGCGGAGCCGGAGCGCACCGACACCAGCAGGGGATTGTCGGCACCGCCGAAGGTCTTGCCGGTGGCCTTTTCCAGCGCGGCGATCTGCGCGCGCACCTGCTCCATCACACCGGGCGGCAGTTCGCGCTTGGGGTCGGCCAGATAGGTGAGGCACGCCTCGGTGCTGATGACGAAGCCGGGCGGCACGTTGAGGCCGATCTGGGTCATCTCGCACAGGTTGGCGCCCTTGCCGCCGAGCAGATGCTTGTTCTTGCCGTCGCCTTCGCTGAAGGCATACACGTATTTGTGCGATCCCATAGTCGACCTCGTTGGTAATTGTTATTGACCTTCCTGGCGCGGGCTGGCGCAACAAATAAGTTAGCCCCATTGCCGACAGGCGGCAATGGGGCCGACAGCAGGAACGATGGGATCAGCGCGCGGCGCGTGCCTGCATGGCGTCGTATTCGGACTGGAAAAAGAACTCCCTTTCCCCCAGAGCCGGACGCAGATCATCCAGCCAGGTCGCCTGCGCATCGAAACGGGCAAAGAATGGCCGCTGCACCCAGTCGGGATTGCGCCCCTGGATGAAGCGCAGCACGAACACCTTTTCGCCACCCACCTCGGCCACGCCCTGCACCTCCACCTTGCCGGGTCCGGCGCTCATGGAGGGGCCACGCACGGTACGCGCCACCCCCGACACCTGCTGGATGGCGTTGCGGTAAATCTCCCAGGCACGTACCAGGGGCACTTCGAAATAGCGCCGTGCCCCGGTATCGCGCTCGACGAACATGTAATAGGGCACGATGCCAAGGCGCACCTGGGTCTGCCACAGCGTGGCCCATACATCGGCATCATCGTTGATGTGGGCGATCAGCGGCGACTGGCTGCGGATCACCGCGCCGGTTTCGCGCATGCGGCGCACTGCCTCGCGGGCGATGGGCGTATCCAGTTCGCGCCAGTGGTTGTAGTGCGCCATGACCGCCACATGCTTGCCCTTGCGCACCAGCCGCTCCAGCAGGCGCAGCAGATCGTCGGCATCCTCGTCGAGCACGAAGCGCTGCGGCCAGAACGACAGCGCCTTGGTGCCGATGCGCAGGGTCTGCACATGATCGAATTCCGGCTGCAGCAGCGGCTCCAGATAGCTGGCCAGATGTTTGGTCTTCATCACCATCGGGTCGCCACCGGTCACCAGCAGATCGGTTACCTCAGGGTGCTGCCGGAGGTAGCGGTGCAGCAGCGTGGCCTCGTGGGAGGCGATGCGCAGTTCCTTGTCGCCGATGAACTGTGCCCAGCGGAAGCAGAAGGTGCAGTAGCTGTGACAGGTCTGTCCCTGACTGGGGAAGAACAGCACCGTCTCGCGGTACTTGTGCTGCATGCCCTCCAGGCGCTTGTCGTCCAGGCGCGGCACATTGAGCAGACGCTGCCCGGCGGGATGGGGATTGAGCTTGTGGCGGATCGCCTGCGCGGCGGCACGGATCTGCGCCGGGTCGCCCCCGGCATCGAGCAGCCCGGCAATGTGCGCAAAGTCCTCCGGCGCCAGCATGCCCTGCTGCGGGAAAGTGAGCTGGAAGATGGGGTCGCTGGGGATGTTGTCCCAATCGATCAGCTCGTCGACGACATAACGGTTGACGCGGAACGGCAGCACCTGTGCCACCGCATGCATGCTGCGGCGCAGCTCCGCCGGCAGGCGTGCCACCTGCGGGATCTGCTCCAGCTGACGCTCGGTGTAGACCTGAAACTGCTCTACCCCGGTCAGGGGCCGCGCCGTGCGCGCCCCGAGATTTCTGACTTGGCTCATCTGCTTACCTCGTATCTGCCGACAACAACTGCCGATAGAGTTCGCATAGGCAAACAGGAAGGAAACATCATCCCGGCAACCGGGCCACCTGATACGGCGTTTCCTGCTTGCGATGTCTGAATGCACCGGGCCGAGGGCACCGGTACGCGTGTGAGGGTACTGCTGTTATGTGACAACCAGTGCTTGCGGGCGGTTCGAGTGGATTACGGCACCCGCCACGTGCCGGTAGTATAACTGAAGTGATGCAAAGACCAAAGTCAGGATCATTTCCACCGAATTGAATCATGTTTGCCACAAATAAATGCACAATCCTGTGCATTGCTTGAAATCCAGGCAGTCAGCCCCACATTTCGCACCACATCCCTGACACTAGCCCACCATGCCCGCCACGTCCCTGCCTCTGTTGCTCGAACCCGAAATGCTGGAGCCGCTGCTGGCCGAGCCGCGCCTGCTGCTGGTTGATCTGAGCCGGGCCGAGATTCATGCCCAATATCACATACCGGGAGCCGTACACCTGGAATATGGACGGATCGTGCGCATGACACCGCCGGTGGGGGGGCTGTTGCCGGACGAGGCACAGCTGAGTGCAGTACTGTCGGCCATCGGCCTGACACCGGAACGCCATGTGGTGGCCTATGACGACGAGGGCGGCGGCAAGGCCTGCCGCCTGCTGTGGACTCTGGAGGCCATCGGCCATACCCGCTATTCACTGCTCAACGGCGGCCTGCACGCCTGGGCCAACGAAGGCCATGAGCTGACACAGCAACCCAGCCCTGCCACACCGTCTTCCTATGACGCGCACTACACCAATGGCGAGGTGGTGGCCGACACCGCCTACATCCGTTCCCACCTGGGCGACACGACGCACGCCCTGCTGGATGCCCGCTCCGCCATGGAGTATCGCGGCCTGCAGCGCTATTCCGCGCGTGGCGGCCACATACCTGGTGCGGTGAATTTCGAGTGGACCGAGGCCATGGATCAGGGGCGCAATCTGCGCCTGCAACCGGCGGCGGATCTGCGCCGGCAACTGGAAGGGCTAGGCATCACGCCGGACAAGACCGTGGTGGCCTATTGCCAGACCCACCACCGTTCCGCCCACACCTGGTTCATGCTCAAATGGCTGGGCTACCGGGCGCGGGGCTACGCCGGGTCCTGGTCGGACTGGGGGAACCGCGACGATACCCCCATCGAAACGTAGCCGAGCGGCTTACGCCGTGCGTATCACGCCGGTGACGATACCGAGGATCTGCACCTCGTCATTGCGCAGGAAGATGGGCTGCATCTCGGGATTGGCCGGCTGCAGACGGATACCGTCGCGTTCGACATAGAACTTCTTCAGAGTCACCTGTGCACCGTTGATCATGGCCACCACCGACTGGCCATTGGCGGCACTCTCGCGCTTCTCGATGATGACGATGTCGCCGTCCTGGATGTTGTCGTCGATCATGGAGTGACCGCGTACGCGCAGGGCATAGGTATTCTTGCGCACCATGGTGGCGGGGACCGCCACCTGCTCCTGGCTTTCATTCAGTTCCACCGGACTGCCCGCCGTGATGTAACCGAGCAGGGGCACCTCCACCATCTCCACCGCCGCCAGCGCGACCGGCTCCAGCTCCGCATGCCACACCGGACGGTTGTGTTTGGGGATCAACAGACTGATATTGGACATGGGGGCTCCTCCCGTGGTTATTTATACAGTAATGTACGTATCCCGCCGCCGCAAGGCAAGCGACCGATGACCCCGTGGCCAACAGATGCGATAATTGCCCCCTCCATGGACCGACTGCGTACCCCCCTGCTGCTTATCCTCGTCGTGGCGCTCAGCGCCGCGCTGTTCTGGCTATGGTCTGCGGACAACCTGCACCAGCCCAGCCGCACCGCGCCCCTGCCGCGGGAACTGCAGGGCATCGTGCAGACACAGCTGCATCCCCTGCCCGATTTTGTCCTCCGGGACTACAACGACCAGCCCATCACCCCGGCCTGGTTCCACGGCCAGTGGACCTTTGTCTTCTTCGGCTACACCCACTGCCCGGACATCTGCCCCACCACGCTGTACACCATGCAGCAGGTACGCCGCCAACTGGAGCGCACGCCGGACCTGCTGGCCGATACCCGTTTCCTGTTCATCACCCTCGACCCGGCACGTGATACGCCCGATATCCTCAAAGGCTATGTACAGCACTTCGATCCCGGCTTTCTCGCCGCCAGTACCGATCAGGCCACCCTCGATCGCCTGACCGCGGCTGTAAATGTCGTCTACGCCCTCGATCGCCGGCCCGGTCAGGACAACTACATCATCAATCACAGCGCCGCCATCCTGCTCATCGATGCCCAGGGGCGCTATCATGCGCGCTTCACACCGCTGCAGAACGCCGGCTTCATCGGCGACAGTTACCGTACAATCCGCGACCTCCGCCACCGCTGACGAGCCCCCCATGGAACAGCCCGACACTGCCCCGGTCCCGCTCAAGGACCATCTCAAGACCTGGCCCCAGTACCTGATGCCCGGCCACCTGCTGTCGCGCCTGATGCAGGGGCTGACCCGCATCCGCTGGGCCGGCTTCCGCGAGCCCTTCACTGACTGGTTCGTCGACCGTTTCCAGGTCAACATGGAGGAGGCCCAGGAACCGGACCCGCACGCCTACGAACACTTCAATGCCTTCTTCACCCGTGCCCTCAAGGCAGGCGCCCGCCCACTGGTGGACGGCACCTACGACATCGCCTGTCCGGTGGACGGCGCGGTCAGCCAGGCCGGCCCCATCACGGACGGCCGTCTGCTGCAGGCCAAGGGACACGACTTCAGTCTGGTGGAACTGCTCGGTGGGTCGGAAAAACGCGCCGCTCCGTTCCAGGGCGGCAGCTTCGCCACCCTCTATCTGTCGCCGCGCGACTATCACCGCATCCACATGCCCATCGACGGCACCCTGCGTGAAATGGTCCATATCCCGGGACGACTGTTCTCGGTCAATGCCGTCACCGCACGGCGGATCCCCCGCCTGTTTGCGCGCAACGAGCGCGTCGCCGCCATCTTCGAAACCGCGGCCGGCCCCATGGCCATGGTGCTCGTAGGGGCTGTCTTCGTCGGCAGCATCGAGACGGTGTGGAGCGGCGTGGTCACGCCGCCGGCCGGCCGCGTGGTGCGCCGCTGGCGCTACGATGACGCCGCACAGCCCATCCGGCTGGCGCGCGGCGAGGAAATGGGCCGCTTCAACATGGGCTCGACGGTAATCGTGCTGTTCGGCCCCCAGACCCTGGACTGGGCCGACAGCATCCAGCCCGGCGCCGGCATCCGCATGGGCCAGCGCCTCGCCACACGCCGCCTGTCCGGCGCGGCGGAACCCGCCTGAAAACAGTGAGTTGACTATACTTCCCAGCATTCCCCCGCGGAATTCAGGAGGTATGTCATGCACTACCCGAGCGTAGACAAACCCATCCCCAGCGAGCCCGAACAGATCCAGTGCGAGATCTGCCTGCGCGACATCCCGGCCTCGGTGGCCGTCACCGTGGAAGGCACCGACTATGTCCACCACTACTGTGGCCTGGACTGCCTGGCACGCTGGAGCACCTGCGCCAAAATCGCAGAATATGGCTCAAATTGATGTGGCAGGGCATTGATTCCGGCTGATATTTTGCATCCGAGTTGTTATGCTACACAGTGGGTTTGATACCCCTGACGAGACAACACTGAGGATGCTCCATGGCAGAGGGACAGGGCCACATCGGATTCACGCTGCCGGAACAACACAAGCCGGGACGGGAATCCTTCGACACCAAGCCGAGGAAGGTGGAGGCTTGGATTTCCCAGTTGCCCATGGGCAACGTGGGCGAAACCGCGCGTCAGGTGTTCGGCACCCTGCACGAATCCAACCGCCTGCGCGTAGGCTGGAGCGAGCGCTATCGCCTGCTGGAGGCCCTGCGTGAGCCGGTGGGCTATGTCGGGCAGGCGCTCAACAAACGCTTCACCGGCCTGACCTTCCCGCTGCAACCGAAGACGCAGCGCATAGCCAACCTCGCCATCGAGCTGTACAGCGAAATGGCCCTCGGCTACAAAATCGCCATTGAGGACATGCTGGCGCGCAACTTCCTGTTCCGCGACCGCAAGGCCCTCACCGTGATGCTGCACCGCGCCCTGCGCTATCTCAACCGCGTGCTGCTCACCAGCTACCAGGTATATGCCGCCGCACCGCGTGAAACCTGGGCCGACCTGCACCGCCTGTACCGCTATGCCGAAAACAAACGTCTGCACCAGTCCTCGGTCACCGACAAGGAACAGGCCATCCTCCCCAAGACCAGCATCACCACCGCCTACAAGCAGGCCCTGCTGCTGGCCCTGGCCACCCCTTACCGCCTGCGCCAGGGCGAGGTCGGCGTGGTGTACGCCGCCCTGGAGATATGGGCCCATCTGGCCCAACTGCAGCCCTACAACCCCAAGGCCGATGCCGAGGCTGCCCTGTTCGTCACCCATCTCGGCAGCAACGAGGAACCCAGCCACATCGCCTTCAACCATGCCCAGTGCAACGACGGCCAGTGCCGTCTCATCGATCTGCAGCGCCTCACTGCGGCCGTACATGAAGAACTGGAGCTGGTAGCCGGCGGCACCGTCACCGAGATGAAACACCGGCTCGGCAACAGTCTCACGGTAGACCTCCTGCGCCGTCTCAGCATGACCTGGGGAGCCCCGCCCAAGCGCGGCTTTTACCGCAATCACAAGGACTCCAAGGCCGAACTGGTGGTCGGCCTTACCGCCGTGCACCGCGCCCTCGGCCTGGTCAGCGCCCTGCGCAGCATCACCCTGCTGAACAACGCCACCGGAGCGGAAAGCCTGTTTTCCAAGACCTCCTCCTATTCCAGCCGTATCGTCAACTCGGAAAATGACGTCAAGGAAGATGTCTGGGATGTGTTCAAGCCCAAGCCGGCAAGCAAACCCGGTCAGCCACAGCAGACGGCCCCCAAGACCCCGCCCCTGCTGATGCAGACCTGGGATGTGCGTGACGAAAGCGGCGGCGGCTACCGGGTTGCCCGTCACGGCAACGACACCCTGGGCGTGCAGGTGGGTGACCTGATCGGCATCCGCCCGCTTACCGACACCGATGACGCCAACTGGGTGGTGGGCGTGGTGCGCTGGATCCGGCACAGCGGTTCCGATGAGCTGGAGATGGGCCTGCAGAATCTGGCCCAGCGCAGCCGTCCCGCGGCGGCGCGGGTAAAACAGCCCAACGGCCATTACACCGAATACCAGCGCGTCATCGGCCTGCCCGAAGCCAAAGAGCCGCCGCAACCGCAGACCCTGCTGGCGCCCCCCCTGCTGTTCAGTGTCGGCACCCCACTGCTGGTACAATTCGACCACAGCGAACATCGTCTGATGCTTACCGGACTACGGGAGACCACCGGCTCCTTTGCCCAGTTCACTTTCGAGGATATGGGGCCTGCAGGTACCGATTCCGGCGGAAAAAAACAGGGTCCCGCCCCGGCCGCACCGTCCGACTACTCCTCGTTGTGGAACGAGCTGTAAGCCGACAGACGCAACCAAAACCAGAAGACGGCATTGATGGTAAAAACAGAAGAGATCCTCCGGCTCATCGTCCTCGATGACTCCTCCAACCACGCCGAGACCGTAAGCAGCCTGTTGCGCAATGCCGGCCAGGCCGTGCGTACCGAACGTGCCGAGGACGACGAAGACCTGCGTGAAATGCTGGCCCAACAGGCCTGGGACATGGTGTTGACCAAGGCCAATATCGCCCACTGCTCTCCCGTGGACGCCCTGCGCATCATCACCCAGACGGAGCTGGAGCTGCCGCTCATCGTACTGATGGAGGACATCGACGACAGCGCCATGGCCGAGGTATTCAAGGCAGGTGCACGTGACGTCGTCAGCCTCAAACACCCGCTCTGCCTGGTGCACACCCTGATGCGGGAGTTCGACGACGTGCTCAAGCGCCGCCGCCACCGTGAATGCGAATCCCTGCTGCAGGAAGCGAACAAGCGTGCCCAGAGCCTGGTGGACAGTTCGCGCGACGCCATCGCCTACGTCCACGAAGGCATGTACATCTACGCCAACGAATCCTACCTGCAGATGTTCGGCTACTCGGCCCTGGAAGAGATCGAGGGCATGCCGCTGATGGACATGGTCTCACCGGCGGATCACGGCAAGTTCAAGGAATTCCTGCGCGGCTATCTCAAGGGACGCACCAGCAGCGACTCCCTCAACATTCACGGCTGCAAGTCAGATGGCAAGGAATTCAACATCACCATGGACTTCTCGCCCGCCAGTTATGAGGGCGAATCCTGCATCCAGATCATCATCCGCGATCAGTCCGTCAGCAAGGAGCTTGAAGCCAAGCTCGACTCTCTCACCAAGCACGACCTGCTCACCGGCGCCTATAACCGGCAGTATTTCATGGCCATGCTGCAGAACCTGGTCGGCCAGAGCGGGGTACACGGCACCCTGTTCTACGTCGCACCGGACGACTTCAAGTCGCTGCGCGAACGCTTCGGCATCGCCGGCAGCGATCTGTTCCTCACAGACTTTGCCAAACTGCTGAAGGACAATCTGCCCGGCGAGAGTGATCTGGTGGCGCGCTTCGACGGCGAGATCTTCACCCTGATCCTGCAGGGGGTCGAGGAGGAAGAGGCCCAGGCCCTGGCGCAGAAAATGCTCAAGGCGGTGGAGGAAAACATCTTCGACGCCAACGGCCAGACCGCCAGTCTCACCTGCAGCATCGGTATCGCCCTCTACCACGAAGACCTGCACGATGTGCACGAACTGCTGCAGCGTGCAGAAAAGGCCTATCGCAAGGCCGCTGCCGGCAGCAACCGTTTCTTCCTCTACAACCCCCTCACCGAGGGCATGGTGGAGCGCGAACAGCTGGCACTGCGCGTCAAGCAGCTGAAGACGGCCCTGCGCGACAACCGTTTCGTGCTGCTGTACCAGCCGGTGGTCAGCCTGCACGGTGACCCGGCGGAAAACTACGAAGTACTGCTGCGCATGCTGGATGACGACGGCAAGCAGGTCCTGCCGGCCGACTTCATGCCGGCGGCGGAACAGGCCGGCCTGATGGGCGGCATCGACCGCTGGGTGCTGGCCCATACCGTCAAGGCCCTGGTGGAACGGCGCCGCAACGGCCGCCATACCAACTTTTTCGTCAAGGTTTCCGGCGACACCCTGCACGATGACAAACTGCTGCACTGGCTGCGCGACCTGCTCAAGGCCGCCAAGGTGGAGGGCAACTACCTGACCCTGGAGCTGAACGAGGCGGTG